>JBFWUS010000010.1:0-88281 GCA_050247155.1 Rhizobiaceae bacterium | reverse complement strand
CTGCGCGATAGGCTGCAAGCGCTCACCGAAGGCGGCGACATCACCGTGTCACGGCTGAGTGTGGCTGCCGGGCTGATGGCGGATTTGGTGTAGTTTCTACAGCTTGGGTTCCTCGCCCCAATGGGGAGAAGTGCCGAGCGCAGCGAGGCGGTGAGGGGCGATTACGGGGTATGCCGCGACACTTTGAGGTTGCGAGCACGGTCACCCCAAGCTGGCTCCAACTGAGCAGCCTCAAAGAGCCTGCTGCGCAGGGCATTCAATGCCTTGTTCAGTTGTGCCTCATCCGTTATTTTTTCCAAGGCATCAAAACTCCTCTTAATCTTCAAATGTCGACTGTTTGGCAGTCTGATTCCGCCCTTGGTTATGGCGTTGCCGGTTACGACCCGAGGAACTCCAGCAGGGAAGAAGCGGCACTTGTGTGATTCTAAGCCATGCTTGGCGATGATGCCGCGGACGCGAAACAGCATCAACTTCGTCGCGTTGGATCCGCTGAGGCACATGTCATCGATGTACACTGTAAATCGTAGACCGTTTGCGCTCGCCAGTGTGGAAATTTCATCGAACATACCTTTGTGGGCATAGTATGAGAGTATTGGACTAACTGAACTCCCTGTTGCCAGATGACCGTCGACCGTCAATAGCTTCGCCAAAAGCATCGCAACGTCAGCGCGGCATTCCATAGCTTCTTTGAAAAAGAGGTAGACAGAGTGGGTCGTAACGTTCTGAAAAAATGAACGAATATCGACCTTAACGAGATTGACGTCAAAACGGTGCGCAGCCGCATTGGAGATGTAGGATCGCCCACGAATGGCTGAATGCAGGTAGTCGGGCGTCTCGATCCTAGCCAACCACCGCCCAACTTTTACGTGTAACCGTTTCAAACGGTCCTTTGGTTCCTGAACGTTCCGCTTCTTTTCCTTGCCGACCTGGAAAAGCTTGTAGTTGTCGTGACGGAGAACGAGCTCTTCAAGATCGGATGCCACCGCATCAAAACGTCTTGCTAAATCTCGGACGGAAGTTATCCGAAATAATCTTGATTGCTTGAGTGGATGGCGTCGCACAGAGATCCTCGTCAGCTGCGCTCACTTCGTGAAATTGTGGCTGCCCAATCGAGCATCTTAAGAGCCTTATCAGCGACGAACAGGCGGGCCCGTTCAGAAAAATCGGATTCGTCGGTCCGCTCGGCAAATAACATCAGTGAAGATACTGGCATATCAAAGAATTGTGAGTATTTTTCTAATGTTTCGATTGTTACCTTTTTAGTGCCGGCCTCGAGTTCCGTTACAAATGAACGAGAGAACCCAAGCTCACGAGCAAGTTCTGCCTTGCTCATGTCGTGATACACCCTAATCAATCTCAATGCTTCATTTAACATAATAGTACCTGCACATTGGTAGCTTAGAGGCTCTCGACCAACCAGCGGATGAACCGCAATACTGCGACGACAAGCGCAACAGTCTTGCAGACAAAAAGCAGAATGCGCCGCAATCTGCTCCCTCGACGGCTCCACTTAGAGCGCGACGTAGGCCTTTCAAGAGAGCTTGGCCCGGCGACCGGGGGATCATCGTCTGACGTAGACATTTCTGAGTCCTTTCATCCCAGAGCACCAGACGGAATTGTCTGGTGTCACGCTCTCTGAGAAAGGCTCAGGCCAAGGCACCTCCATGCTACCCGTGATCGCCCGCTCACGCTGGGCGATCCTTATCGGACAGTGCCGGGAGAGCCGACTCTGCGCCAACAAGAGGAAGAGACCTACGTCTCCAAGCGTCACAGACGCCGCAGTTGCGTGGTGCCTTCCCGGTCGCAGACAAGAAATGCCATACTGTTCGCTAGAACACAACAGTTGTTCGCTGTCAGAGAACATTTTTTTGAAAACGGATAACGCATCCGCTCCAGCGTCTCTACTCTGTCACCATCTGTCAGCGTCGTTTTCGCTTTTTTCATCCACACCCCTCGCCACCCCTCTTATCATCCTCGGCGGCAGTTTGCCGTGGGAACGGGGGTGATCGACCAGCATCCAGGCAAGTGTGGCTCCGGGTAGTTCCGCCGGTCGGCGGAACCTGGGGATGACCCCAAGGACCCGGCCCCTGACCGAGGAACCGTGAGCTCACAGGGCAGGCGAAAGCCTGCTGGGCCGGTCCGGTAGGAGAAGCAGGCCGGCGGCGCTTGGCAGAGCGTCAATAAAAAAACTGAACAGACGCAATGCCAGGCGCCGCTTCCCATCTTTCTCAACCCCGGCCGCGAATGGCGGGGGAACGCCTTCCCATGTCTTCGAAGAAATCCGATGCCCCGCTACAGCAACACCAAACCGAAATTTCCCCTCTACAACGAGCGCTTCCAGGCCGCCTTCGAAGGCTGCATCGCCCAGGCCAATACGCTCGCCGCCTCGCTGGAATGCGCCTACAAGGACTGCGCCTCGCGCGCCTGCCGCAACTAAAAACGCGGCGGCGAGGGCCGCATGGTGAAAACCACGCCGACGCGTGAAAGGCCGGCGCAAGGCATGATGCTGATGCTCTTGCGGCTCGACCCGCGCTTTGCGTCGCCACTGTTTTTCGGGCCGCGCTCATGCGCGAGCTACTGGAAGCCGGTCGGTGAAAACCAGGACCGTTTCGGCGCGTGGATCGATGCCGGCGCATCGGACGCGGAGTGAGCGGTGAGTTCCCTCCCCTTGAGGGCGGCCGAAGGACGGGCGAGACGAGTGGCTCGCCCCGGGGCAGTCGATCCTGAGCTTGCGAAGGATCGGGGTGGGGGTGGAGGGAGTTCCGGGACGTCTAAGATCGTCACACCTCCACCCCGTCTCACGATCGCTTGCTGCGCAAAACGATCGCTCGCCGACCCTCCCCGCAAGGGGAAGGGTAAAGCCGCCGCGCTTACCCTGGCGTGTTTGCCTTCACGATCTTCTGGCACTCCGGCGTCAACTTGTCGAAATGCTCGTTGAGGCACTGGATGATGCGGCCGTCGCCCGGTTTCACACCCTTGCAGAACTCTTGGAAATTGGCCTGGCATGCCGCCTGCTCGGCCGCCGTTTGCGCCAGCGCCATGCCGGCGGCCGTCTGGGCCGTCACGAAAGCCAGGATGAAAGCAATCCGCATGACCATCTCCATTGCTTGGCCGTCGCGTCCAGCATGCCCCCGAGACGCGTCGCGAGTCGAGTGGGTCCGCCAAAATTGCTTCTCCCCGCCACCCTGCTATGACTGCCTCAGTTGGCGGGGAATCAGGTGATGACGGGTGAAGCAGCAGAGCGCGCGCCGAAGAAGGGCATTTGGGGCTGGATGCTGTTCGACTGGGCGCAGCAGCCCTACCACACGCTGATCATCACCTTCGTCTTCGCGCCCTATTTCGCCGCCGCCGTCGCGCCTGACCCGGCCACCGGCCAGTCGCTGTGGGGCTACGCGTCGGGCATCGGCGGGTTGATCATCGCGCTTACGTCGCCGGTTTTCGGCGCCATCGCCGATGCAACCGGGCCGCGCAAGCCATGGGTCTTCGCCTTCTCGGTGCTCGGCGCGATTGGTTGCTGGATGCTGTGGTACGCGGTTCCAGGCATGCAAGGTTTCGCCTTTGTCATGTTCGCCATCGTCATCGGCCTGGTCGGCATGGAATTCGCCGCGGTCTTCAACAACGCCATGATGCCGACGTTGGTGCCGCGCGCCGAGCTCGGCCGGCTGTCCGGCACGGCGTGGGGGCTGGGCTATCTCGGCGGTCTGGTGTCGTTGATCATCGTGCTCGGCCTGCTGGCAGGCCAGCCGGGCACCGGCAAGACCTTGTTCGGCATCGACCCGCTGTTCGGTCTCGATCCAACCGCGCGCGAAGGCGACCGTATGTCCGGGCCGCTGACGGCGGTGTGGTTCGCCATTTTCGTGATCCCGATGTTTTTGTGGACGCCAGACGTGAAGCGCAAGGCGTCGGCCGCCGGAGCCGTGTCGCGCGGTCTTTCGGAACTCAAGGAAACGCTCGTCACGCTGCCGAAACAAAAGAGCTATTTTTCCTTCCTGATGTCGTCGATGATTTATCGCGACGCGCTGAACGCGCTCTATTCCTTCGGTGGCATCTATGCCGCCGGCGTGCTTGGCTGGACCATCGTGCAGATCGGCATTTTTGGCATCTTGGCAAATTTGACGGGCGCCATCGGCGCTTGGCTCGGCGGCATTGCGGACCAGAAATTCGGGCCGAAGACCGTGGTGAGCTGGTCGATCGTCATTTTGACGCTATGCTGCTTGGTCATCATTTCGACGACCAAGACGCACGTGCTGTTCATGGAGATGGGCGCGGGCGAAGGCGGCGCTGCCGGCGGCGTCTCCAACATCGCGTTCTATATTGCCGGTGCGCTGATTGGCGCTGCCGGCGGCGCGATCCAGGCCGCCTCGCGCACGCTGCTGGTCGACCAGGTGGAGCCTGAGAAAGTAACGGAGGCCTTCGGCCTCTATGCGCTGTCTGGCCGCGCGACCAGCTTCATCGCGCCACTGGCGATCGCGGTCGCAACCTCTTTCTTCGCCAGCCAAGCCGGGTTCTCGGCCGAGGATGCACAACGCATCGGCGTCACGCCGATCGTGGTGCTGTTCATGATCGGCCTGGCGCTGCTGCCCTGGGTGAAGAGCCGGGCCTATGCGCATTGATCAGAGAAGGGCTTGCGCGAAGGCCAAAAGCACCCCACATTGCCTGCGTGTTCAACAAATGAAAGGAGGTGATCCGATGTCGAGTGATTTCGTTTTCCCAAGCGTGGCCTCAGCGGATTGCCTCAACGAGGGACAGCTCCTTCGTTGACCGCATGACGTGCGGTCCATCCTGAGGTGAATTGCCTCGGGTTCGAGACTGACGGCTACGACTGCGGACGAAACACGGGCCGCTTCCGAAAGGAAGCGGCCTTTGCTTTTGGGGACTATCCCACCAAAATCCTGAGTTGTTCCTGCAACTCGGCGACCTGCTCTTCCAGCTTTGCCACTCGGGCCTCCAGCTCCGACACTGCGGATGCCGACGATGCGCTGGCGCGAGCCGTGCTGATTGCGGCGATCGCAGACACATCGATATCGCCGGCCAACAGATGAGCAAAACGGTCTTCGCGCTGGCCGGGCGCGCGGCCGATTTCTTTCACCAGCGGCGGACGGCGACCAATCAGCATATCAAGTTCCTCGCGCACGGCGTCCGCCGAGGCAAAATTCGCCATCCGGTCCGTGCGGGTCTGCAGCTCGTTCAGCGTCTGCGGGCCGCGCAGCATCAGCATGGCGACCAGCGCGCATTGCGGTGTCGTCAGGCTGAATTTGCGCGAAGCCAGTTGTTCGTAGCGGTCGACGCGCGAACCCATGACGCGACGCGCCAGGCCTCTTTCTTCGAGCGACTTCAGCGTGCGATTGATGTCAGCCGGATCGAGCGACATCATCGGCTCGCGCGATGTCTGCTGGTTGGCGGCAGCCTGTAGCGAATTCAAAGAGAGCGGGTAGACATCCGGCGTCAGAAGCTGCTTCTCCATGAGGCAGCCGAGAACGCGGGTTTCGACAGCCGAAAGGACTGGGAAGTCGGAAATATCGCTCATGGAGAAGGCCTACACGATACTGACGCTCCCCGACAAGCAATTGCGTCAAAGCCGCTGGACAGGCGGTTGAATTAGGTATGTCTTACGTTCGAGAGTCGCAGGAGGGATGCAATGTTCTTCGGGGTATCGACGCTTCAAAGCTTTCATGTGCTGATAAGCTTCATCGGGATCGCGACGGGATTGATCGTGCTCTACGGGCTGATCGGCTCGCAGAAGATGAGCCTGATGACCGCGATCTTCCTAATCACCACGCTCGTCACCACGTTGACCGGCTTCCTGTTTCCGATCACCGTTTTCACGCCGGCAATCGGGGTCGGCATTATCTCGACCATCGTGATGCTCGCCTGCTTCTATGCCCGCTATGGCCAGCGCATGGCCGGACGCTGGCGCGGCGTCTATGTCATCACGGCGGTGATCTCGCTCTACCTCAACGTCTTCGTGCTGGTGGTTCAGTTGTTCCTGAAAGTGCCGTCGCTCAACGCGCTGGCCCCGAACGGCAACGAGCCGCCCTTCGCGGCGACGCAAGGCGCGGTGCTGCTGTTCTTCCTGGCGACGGGATTTTTAGCCTGGCGGCGGTTCAACCCGAACGGGCCAATATTGTTTGGACGGGTCGCTTAAGCTCGTCGGTCGTCATTCCGGGCCGCAAAGCGGACCCGGAATCCAGAGGACCAAAGGCCAGACGAAACGCCCGGCATCCCTCGGCAATGTCGGCGCTCTGGATTCCGGGTTCCGCTTTGCGGCCCCGGAATGACGATATCCGTCAGACCCTTCTCTCCACCATCATCTTCTTGATTTCGGCGATCGCTTTTGCAGGGTTCAGACCCTTCGGGCAGGTCTGCGCGCAGTTCATGATGGTGTGGCAGCGGTAGAGCCGGAACGGGTCTTCCAGATTGTCGAGGCGCTCGCCGGTGGCTTCGTCTCTGGAATCGATCAGCCAGCGGTAGGCCTGCAACAACACGGCCGGGCCAAGATAGCGGTCGCCGTTCCACCAATAGCTGGGGCAGGAAGTCGAGCAGCAGGCACACAGGATGCACTCGTAGAGACCATCCAATTTCTGGCGGTCTTCGTGGCTTTGCAGCCATTCCTTAGCCGGCTCAGGCGATACGGTCTGCAGCCACGGCTCGATCGACGCATGCTGCGCATAGAAATTGGTCAGGTCGGGCACCAGGTCCTTGATCACCTGCATATGTGGTAGAGGATATACCTTGACCGCGCCCTTGATGTCGTCCGCGCCTTTGGTGCAGGCCAGCGTATTGGCGCCGTCGATGTTCATGGCGCAGGAGCCGCAAATGCCCTCGCGGCAGGAGCGGCGCAGCGTCAGCGTCGGGTCGACCTTGTTCTTGATCCAGAGCAGGTGGTCGAGAACCATCGGCCCGCAATCATCGAGATCGACGAAATAGGTGTCGATGCGCGGGTTTTCGCCGTCATCAGGGTTCCAGCGATAGATGCGGTATTCGCGCAGGTTCTTGGCGCCCTCCGACTTCGGCCAGGTCTTGCCTTCGTGCATGCGGGAGTTCTTGGGGAGGGTAAGTTCGACCATGATGCCTAACCTTGCGCGGCGAGGTCAATCGCCGGTCCGAGATCATTGTTCTCTTCGATGCGCAGCATGCGCATATCCCGCACAGAAGCGCGGAACCACGGGAACTTGCGCGTTAGATCCTGTGCGGCAAGCACACAGGTAATGGCGTTCACTGTATCGTCGCCGAAGTAGACGCTGCCTTGTTGCCAATCGAATCCATGCTTGCGCAATGCATTACGGATATCGGTATAAGCATTCCGCCAAGACGCATTGCCATAACTTGCCTCAAGCGTTTGCGTGTCAAGGTCGAAGGTGATCGCGTACATTCGTCCAGTCCTGGGCCGATTATGCCCAATCATCATATTCATGGCGAAGGTCCTTTCATTCGCCAATCTAGCATGTCTTCAATACACTCGCGCCTTGGGCGCGATCTTGGCCGGGTCGATGCCGCCCTGATCCACCGGCAGCGTCGTCTCCGTATGAACCGGGCGATAGGCCAGCGTCACCTTGCCGGCATCATTCACCCAGGCCAGCGTATGCTTGCGCCATTCCTTGTCGTCGCGGGCGGAAAAATCCTCGCGGGCATGCGCGCCGCGGCTCTCCTTGCGCGCCTCGGCCGAATAGACTGTGGTGATGGCGTTGGCCATCAGGTTTTCCAGTTCCAGCGTTTCCACCAGATCGGAATTCCAGATCATTGAACGGTCGGTGACTTTGAGGTCCTTCAGCTCACCCCAGATCGCGGTCAGTCGCTTGCAGCCGTTCTCCAGCGATTCCTGCGTACGGAAGACGGCGGCGTCGTCCTGCATGGCGCGCTGCATCTTTTCGCGCAGGTCAGCGGTCGGGACCGTACCGTTCGCATGCCGCAGCCGATCAAAACGGTCCATGATCTTTTCGACCGACGCCATGTTGAGCGACGGGATCTCCGACTTGCGGTCGATCACCTGCCCGGCGCGGATGGCGGCGGCGCGGCCGAACACGACGAGGTCGATCAGTGAGTTGGAGCCGAGGCGGTTCGCGCCATGCACTGAAGCGCAGCCGGCCTCGCCGACAGCCATCAGGCCGGGCGAGACGCGGTCGGGGCTCTTCGCCGTCGGATCGAGAACCTCGCCCCAGAAATTCGTCGGCACGCCGCCCATATTGTAGTGCACCGTCGGCGACACCGGGATCGGTTCCTTGGTCAGGTCGACGCCCGCAAAAATCTTGGCACTCTCGGAAATGCCCGGCAGCCGCTCATGCAGGATCGCCGGGTCAAGATGGTCGAGATGCAGGAAGATGTGGTCCTTATTTTTGCCGACGCCACGGCCCTCGCGCACCTCCAGCGTCATGCATCGCGAGACGACATCGCGCGACGCGAGGTCCTTTGCTGACGGCGCATAGCGCTCCATGAAGCGCTCGCCTTCGGAATTGACCAGATAGCCGCCCTCGCCGCGCGCGCCTTCGGTGATGAGGCAACCGGCGCCGTAGATGCCGGTCGGATGGAACTGCACGAACTCCATATCCTGCAAAGGCAGCCCGGCTCTCGCCGCCATGCCGCCGCCGTCGCCTGTGCAGGTGTGAGCCGAGGTCGCGGTGAAATAGGCGCGGCCATAGCCGCCGGTCGCCAGCACCACCATCTTCGCCGAGAAGCGGTGGATCGTGCCGTCATCGAGGTTCCAGGCAACGACGCCGGTGCAGGTACCGTCCGGCTCCATGATCAGGTCGAGCGCGAAATATTCGACGAAGAACTGCGCGTGGTTCTTCAGCGACTGGCCGTAGAGCGTGTGCAGGATGGCATGGCCGGTCCGGTCAGCGGCCGCGCAGGTGCGCTGCACCGGCGGGCCGTCGCCAAAGTTCTGCATGTGGCCGCCAAACGGCCGCTGATAGATCTTGCCGTCCTCGGTGCGTGAGAAGGGCACGCCGTAATGTTCCAACTCATAGACGGCAGCGGGCGCTTCCCGCGCCAGATATTCCATCGCGTCGACGTCGCCCAGCCAGTCCGACCCCTTGACCGTATCGTACATGTGCCACTGCCAGGAGTCCGGGCCCATATTCTGGAGCGAGGCGGCGATGCCACCTTGCGCGGCGACGGTGTGGGAGCGGGTCGGAAATACCTTGGTGATACAAGCCGTCTTCAGGCCCTGTTCGGCCATGCCGAGCGTGGCGCGGAGCCCCGCGCCGCCGGCGCCGACAATGACGACGTCGAATTTGTGATCGACATAGGTGTAGGCCGCGTTGGCGCTGGCCGTCTTCTTATCGGTCGCCAAGGGTCAGCCTCCGACTGCGAGCTTGAGCAGGGCGAAGATCGCCATCACACCGACGGCGACCGTGAAAAACGTATTGAGGATGAGGCAGGCGAGTTTTGCGCCCTCCCCATGGACATAGTCCTCGATAATCACCTGCATGCCCAAGCGCATGTGGAAAAGCGCCGAAATCAGCATCAGCGCCAGCACCAGGGCGACCAGCGGATTGGCCAGCACGGCGCGCGTCGTCTCGTAATCCGCGCCGTTCAGTGCGATCAGCAGACCGACGAAAAACAGCACCAGCGGCACGTTGGCGATCGCTGTCAGGCGCTGGCGCCAGAAGTGCAGCGTACCTTCGCGCGCCGAGCCGAGCCCACGGACTTTTCCGAGCGGCGTGCGCATATCATTGGATGATCTGCTCATGGTCACATCCCCCGCGCGGCGTAGCCGGCGATCCAGATCAGGATCGTCAGGACGATGGAGCCGGCCAGCGTCGCCCAGGCAAGTTTGGTGGCGGTATGTTTTTCAAGGCCCATACCGGTGTCCCAGATGAAGTGGCGGATGCCGCCCAGCATGTGCTGCATCAGCGCCCAGGTGTAGCCAAACAGGACCAGCCGACCGATCCAGGTGCCGAAGAGCCAACTCACATAGTCGAAATAATCAGGACTGATCGAAGTGGCGATCAGCCACCAGGCCACCAATAGCGTGCCGACATAAAGCGCCCCGCCAGTGATGCGATGGATGATCGACATCGTCATCGTCGGCGTCGGCTTATAGACCGTCAGGTGCGGCGAAAGCGGCCGCGCATGCCTCGGACCCTGGGTGGCTGTCGATTTGCTCATGGCTTCCCCGATCGCGCCTCGAGGCGGCGAACAACAGCCGGAATGCGACATGCGTTCAGCGCCTGGGACTGTCCGCTTCTAATGGTTTTTTGCACCGCGTCAAAGCCGGAAAATCGTTTGAAAAAATCAGCTTATGCGAGAAAATCGGTTGAAACGCCGTGGGCCGTCGCCGCAGCGCAACCACGACCGCCGCTTCAAACGATTTGTGTGCGAATCAGCGTCGGCAGGTGAAAGGCGGCTGGCGCGGTTTGACATAGAGCACTTCACCGCCCTCGATCACCAGCGCATAAGGTTTCTTGCCATATCTGTTCTGCTGGCCAACAGGCGAGGCGGGCAAAACCATCGTCTCGCCGTCTGGATCGAGCAGGGTGACCGCGCTGCGTCGGTTCTCGATGGTCAGGGTGCGCCCTCCGTCGCAGCGATAGACTGGGCTGCCGGATCTGGGTGGAGGGGCAAGCGTCGCTGCAGCGGCAACCTGCACAGAAGCTGCAGCTTCTGTGCCTGGCGAACCGCCTTCCGAAGCATCACCGGCATCTGTGGCCGAGCCCTCCTCGACCGTGGCGCTTGCCTCCGTCTGGGCAGAAGTGGTCGGGCTGAGGCCAGACGTCGTGCCGGCGCCCTGATCGGCGACGCAGGCTGCGGACAAAGCCGATGCAGCCAGCGCTGCGAGAACGAAAATTCGTTTGTAGGCGATTTGCATGGCGCGGCAAGCTAGCGGGCCAGGCTTGTCCGATCAATGGGCTTTGGGGCCTTTTCCTGGAAGCGCGGTCATGCTTGCGGCCGCCAAATTAACCATAACAGCCGAATGATCCGTGAGGATCGCACCGCCGCCTGTTAATTTTGGTTAAGAAAAGGTTAACTTCCCGACTCAGGAGGCTTTGTCTCTGTTCAGGGAGTATCCTGCATGCGTGCGATCCAAACCATCATGGCGGCGGCTGTCGCAGCAACGCTGTCCGTCGCGGTCTCTTCCGCGCAGGCAGGCCAGCGCCGTGATCATGTTTATGCCGATTCCTATGGCAACCTCGTGGTCGATAGCGCCGCCGGCTACAAGCGGATTATCGTCGGCCAAGGCAGTCAGATCAAGGAACTGTCGAACTATCTGAACCAGGGCCAGCCGCCGGTCGTCGAATATGAAGACGAAAATATCGACACGCGCTACGACAATTATCTCGATGAAGACGACTATCGGGTCTTCAACAATCGCGGCGTTTTCAACAATCAGGGCGTCTTTCGCAACTGAGCCGCAGCGCCAACGCCTGCAGGCGAAATGGTTAACAGAGCCCTGATTTGGTCATGATTGTCCGGCCAGTCTGGCCGCACGAACGGTAAGAGGTCCATGGCCCAAGGCACACAGGCACGACGGCTGAAGCAGCATATCGCGTCATTGGAAACGATGACGCGTTTCGTGCTTGCCACTCTGGCGCTGGGCAGCGGCGTCTACACCTATCTCGGCGTGCGCAGCCTGCTCGACGGCTCGGCGACGGCGGTATTCTTCGCCTCGGTGATCTACGCCGTATCCGTGTCGGTCGCCATCTACGGTTTCTGGACCTACATGATCCGCTTCTTCCCGGAGATGCGGGACGGCGGCTCGCGCATGGCGATGCTGGGCATCATGGCGGTCGGTTCGGCCATGATCGTGGCGATGGCGTCCTGGCTCAACGCCGCAGCGCTCGCGGGTTCCGCCGCAGTCGAACAGCATCTTGCGATCACCCTGGAAGATTACACCGCCGACCTCGACCAGGCGCACAGCAATGCGCTCGGCGCGCTGTCGCTGCTGCCGGATATCCAGCGCGCGGGCGAGCGCTTCGCGCGGCTGGCCGAGCAAGAACAGACCTCCGGTGCGCTGACTGGCACGTCGGGTTCCGGCAGCGTGGTGCAATTGCTCAGCCAGATGTCGGCGCAGATGAAGGGGCTGGAGACGACGATGGAATCGTCCCGCGAAACCGTGCAGACCGACTTCAGGCAGGGTCAACTTCATCTGGCCAAGATGCGTGAACTCGTCTCCGCGCCCGGCCCCATCGAACTACGTTCCGACCAATTCGCCGCTGAGTCCGTTGCGCTTTCGGGCGTTATCGCATCGCTTGAACAGACGTCGATCGCGCCGTCGGTCAGTCGCGCCGCCGCCGATCTTTCCGTCGGCTTCATCGCGCCGGTAGCCGATGGGGCCTCGCCCGATCTGGCAGGACGGCAGGATGCCGTGATGGCGACGATCAAGACGTCTGTCGAAGCGCAGTCCAAGGCGTTGACGGATGCGGCCGCCGAAATCCTGGCGCAGCCCAAGGTTGCCGAACGGCGCTTTGTGCCGCTGTCCGCCGCCGATGCGGTGCTGCGTTATGCGTCTGATTTCATCCCAAGCTGGGCCGGCGCAATTGCTATCGACCTCCTGCCGGCAGTGCTGGTCGGTGTGATGGCCGTGGCACATAGTGCAGCGCGGCGCGATGAGGAAGAGCTGGCGGAAGCCGATCGCGTGACCGCGGCCGATATTTTCCGCGCCTTGGAGCTGAACGCCGCGATCCAGGCGAAGCGGCGCGAGCAAGATGGCGAAGCGGCTGACCCGAAGGCATTGGAAGAGTTGGTTGTGGAGGCCCGCGCGCAACATCAGACAACGGCGCGAGCCGTGCCTGAAAACGTGACGCCACTCTCCGACCGGAAGAGGATCGACACGTGAGCGCGCCCGTCGCCCCGACCCTCAACGGTGCGGAACCGATCAAGGCGGCGGCGAAGGAAACGTCGTCACTCTTAGCGCCGGTTGGGCGCTATCTTGCCCGTTTCGATGATGGCGAGCTGATCCGCTGGGTCTTTCGCGGTGTCCTGGTCGGCACGATTGTCGTGCTCGCACAGGATGCGAAGGAGCTTTACGAGCACAACGCAGCCGCCGCCATCGAGACCCCGACGGAGACCGCAACGCCGGTATTGCCGCCGGCTGCCGAGCCAGACGGCGAAACACCTGCTGATCCACGTCGTTTTGTCACCGGCGATTCGGAAGCGTTGCGTCTGCCGATGCGGTTTTCGCTTGGCAGCGGCGGTGTTTTGCAGGCTGAAGGGGCAATCGACCAGGGTTCTGCCGAACGTTTGGCAAAAGAGCTCGAAACGCGCGGCGAATATGTCCGGACCGTCTCGCTCAATTCGCCCGGCGGCGCGTTGCAGGACGCCGTCGCGATGGCGAAGCTTATCCGCGAGCACAAGCTGAATACCGAGGTGGCCGATGGAGCGCTATGCGCCTCTTCCTGCCCGCTGATCTTTGCCGGCGGCGTCAAGCGGCTGGCAGGACCGGAAGCGGCGATCGGCGTGCACCAGTTCTTCGCCACGACCAGCAAGGAAGCTCCTGCGCCGGCCGATCCGGCGCAGGCGTTGTCCGATGCGCAGATGACGACGGCCCGCATCAGCCGCCATTTGGGCGAGATGGGCGTCGACCCGGCAATCTGGCTGCATGCGCTCGATACGCCGCCGCAGGCGCTTTATTATTTCTCGGAGAAAGAACTGGGCAGCTATCGCCTGGCGACGGGTGTGTCCAGGCCGCGCACTGATGCATCGGCCCTTGAGTCACGGGCCGGGTCGACCAAGTAAGGCGAGTTGAGCGGGCGGTTGAATTGACGCCTGGTCAGACCGCGGCCAGAAGCGGGGCCAGAGCCGCTTCCTGTCGGCGATCCATGAAGACGCAGACACGGTTGCGGCCCGAATTTTTGGCGGCGTAGAGGGCCTGGTCGGCGCGACGGAGCAAGGGCCGCATCTCCCGTTCTCCGTCTTGAATTGCGATGCCGAAACTGGCCGTAGCCGGCGCATTCGCCGCGAATGCCGTGCGTAGACCCTCCGCGAACAGCCTCGCCGTAGCGACGTCGGCAATCGGCAGCATGATGGCAAACTCCTCGCCGCCGAGGCGACTTGTGACGGCGCCTTGTGGCGCCATCGAGCTTATCGACGCGCCGAACTCGGCGATGATGCTGTCGCCCACGTCGTGACCAAAGCGGTCGTTGATCGATTTGAAATGGTCGAGGTCGGCGAGGATAACGGCGACAGGCAGACCCTGCTGGACCCGCTGATCGAGCAGTTTGCGTGCAGCCAGATCGAAGCCGCGACGATTGAGCAACCCCGACAACGTATCCGTTTCCGAGTGGTTCTTGAGCACATTCATCATGTCCATCGCGGCGGAGGCGAACAGACACAAAGCGGTCAGCAATGAAAGCAGCGCATGCGACAGCAAGGCCGTCGTCCAATAGAGCGACTGGTAGAGCTGGTCGTAGGTAAGCTGCATGCCACCGAGCCACATCACGAGCAACGGGCGAACGGTCAAATTTGCCGCGGACAGGACCGCCAGGACAAAGAGCGCCTTCTCGATCGGCCCCTGGTTGCGGATCGGGTAGAGCTTGAGCGCAACCATCGCCGCCATGCCGCAGATGGCGAAGTTGATGGAGAGAATGCGCGCCGGCAAGCTGGGCACGAGGAACATGAACCAGAGAAAGGCCGAAAAGCCACCGAGCCCGAACAGCGCCAGAACGGCGACCGGGATGTTTCGGTCGTAGCGCGCGACAACGGCAGCCGACAATGTCCAGCCGCCTATGATGAAAAAGACGCTGGAAAGACATTTCGTCAGCTCGAGGCCGATCGGCAGAATAAAAAGCTGGAGGAGAAAGCCCAAGGCCACACAGGCGTAACCGACGCCCAGGCCATGCAGATAGGCTCTGTGGCGCTGGTGAAACCAGAAAGCGAAAAACGCGCCGGCAAGCGATAGCGATATCGCCGGATTCAGCAAGGCAAGAATGGTGCTGCTGTCCACGGCTGCTGTCACCCCCCGAATGCTTTAGGGGAAACTTATGCTGCATGCGCAAACAAGCGGTTAAGTTGCAACGCGATTTCACCACAATCGGGCAGCCGCGCACAGCCAATGCGCGGAGCCGGTCAACTGTGCAGCTATTTCCAATCGCGAATGTCGACGAAATGGCCTGCGATCGCCGCCGCGGCCGCCATGGCCGGCGATACAAGATGGGTGCGGCCCTTGAAGCCTTGCCGGCCCTCGAAATTGCGGTTCGAGGTCGAGGCGCAGCGCTCATGCGGCCTAAGGCGATCATCGTTCATGGCCAGACACATCGAGCAGCCCGGCTCCCGCCAGTCGAAGCCGGCCTCGACGAAGATCTTGTCCAGACCTTCCGCCTCGGCCTGTTCCTTCACCAGACCCGATCCGGGCACGATCATCGCATTAACCGTCGGCGCGACCTTCTTGCCCTTGGCGACGGCGGCGACCGCGCGCAGATCCTCGATGCGGCCATTGGTGCAGGAACCGATGAAGACGCGGTCGATCTTGATGTCGGTCATCCTGGTGCCGGCCTCGAGGCCCATATATTCGAGCGCGCGCTTCTTGGAATTGCGCTTGTTCTCGTCCTCGATCTCGTCCGGGTTCGGCACGATGCCGGTGACCGCCGCGACATCCTCAGGTGAAGAGCCCCAGGTGACGATCGGCGGCAGTTTTGCCGCGTCGAGCACAACGATCTTGTCGTAGTGCGCGCCTTCGTCCGACTTCAGCGTCTTCCAATAGTCCAGCGCCATATCCCACGCCTTGCCCTTCGGCGCGCGCGGCTTGTCCTTCACGTAGGCGAAAGTCGTCTCGTCAGGGGCGATCAGGCCGGCCCTTGCGCCACCCTCGATCGACATGTTGCAGATCGTCATGCGGCCTTCCATCGACAGCGCGCGGATCGCCTCGCCGGCATATTCGATGACGTAGCCGGTGCCGCCGGCGGTTCCGATCTCGCCGATGATGGCGAGGATGATGTCCTTGGCGGTGACGCCTTCCGGCAACTGGCCATCGACGCGCACCAGCATGTTCTTCGCCTTCTGCTGGATCAACGTCTGGGTGGCGAGCACATGCTCGACTTCGGATGTCCCGATGCCATGCGCCAGCGCGCCGAACGCGCCATGCGTCGAGGTGTGGCTGTCGCCGCAGACGATCGTCATGCCGGGCAGCGTAAAGCCCTGCTCCGGCCCGATGATGTGGACAATACCCTGCCGGCGATCTTTCTCGGAATAGTATTCCACGCCAAAGTCGGCGGCATTCTTGGCCAGCGCCTCGACCTGGATGCGGCTCTCCTCATTCTTGATGCCGTTCACGCGGTCCGGCGAGGTCGGCACGTTGTGATCGACCACGGCGAGCGTCTTTTCCGGATGGCGAACCGGACGGTTTGCCATGCGCAGGCCTTCGAAGGCCTGCGGGCTGGTGACCTCATGCACGAGGTGGCGGTCGATATAGAGCAGGCAGGTGCCGTCGTCCTGGCGGTCGACGACATGGTCGTCGAAAATCTTGTCGTAAAGGGTGCGCGGTGCGCTCATAGCGAAAAATCCGTCGATAGAGAGTTTTGGAGAAGTCCGGCAATTTTTGCCGGGAAGGCTCGTCAGCTTGCTTACAGCCAGAGTCGGCTGGTCGTCGCGCCGGACACGCGCGCAAAGAACCGTGCCGGCAGGCGCTTCTTGTCCTGCAGCACGAACCCCTTGTAGTGCGGATCCGAGAAAAGCTTCTCCATGGCCGGCGCTATACCAGTGTTTTCGATGCCCGGCAATTGAACTTGGCGAAGCCTCAGCGGCGCCGCGCATTCTGCCGCCAGGCCGCCGGCGGGGCGCCATAAGCGCGAGAGAAGGCGCGGTTGAAAGCGGCTTCCGTGCCGTAGCCTGCTTCATCGGCGATTGCTGCTATCGGCTTTGTGGTCGCCATGAGTTCAGCACTGGCGAGATAAAGCCGCCAGTCGCGGACGTAACGCATCGGCGACGTCCCAAGCACGGTCTCAAACCGATCGGTGAGTGCGGTACGCGATAGCCCGCTTGTGGCCGACAAATCGGCGACCGACCAATCACGGCTTGAGTCTTGGTGAATCACGGCCAGACAGCGGGAAAGCGCGGGGTCCGCCAGCGCCGCCAACCAACCACCTTGGCCGCTGCGCATCTCGCTCATGTAATGCCGCAACAGCTCGATGAAGATGATTTCGGTCAATCGCTCCAACATCGACAAGCCGCCGCTGCGCGGGCGGTCAGCCTCGGCAACGATCTGGGCGATGGTGGCACGCAGCCAGGCCGATCCTTCCGCCTCCGTTGTCCGGGCGTGCAGTAGTTCCGGCATGGCTTGCCTCAGCGGACTGAAATTCAGCGCATCGCACTGCAAGTAGCCGCAGAGCAGCCGCACCTGCCGGCTGCCGTCGCCATAGCGCATGATCGGCAGTTCGCGCCACGGTTTAGGTGGCAGATCGGCGACAGGTGTGACGAGGATGCCGGTATCGCCGGCCCCAAGCTGGTGCCCGGTGCCGAAAGGAAAGGCAACGACATCGCCGGCGCACAGTTCCGTTTCGATCGCCCCCATCCTCAGCCAGCACGCGCCCTCAACGACGATGTGGAACGGAACCGTCGAGCTGCTTTTGCCCAAGGCGGCCAAGCGAGGTTTGCCGTCGGTCTGCCAGTTGCCCGATGGCGCGAAACAGAATTGCAGCGAGCCGGCAAGGCGCACGGTGCGGAGGACGTTCGACAAAACATCTTCCGCATCGGCGGGCGGATTTTCAATCAAGACATTCGGCGGTGCGGCCAAAGACGATCACCAGTCGGGGCTTGTATTTCTAGGCTCTCGATCAAAGGAGAATACATCATGACAACCGCTACCGACAAACTGGTCGTGCTCGTGACCAAAGGCATCGATTCCGAACTGTCGTCCGTCGCTTTTACCATCGCCAATGGTGGTCTGACCGCCGGGCTGAAGGTTTACATGTTTCTCACCAGCACGGCGATCGATCTGGTGCGCAAGCGCGGCCAGGCAATGACGCATGTCGCGCCGCTCGAACCGCTCGGCGCGCTGATCGAAGACTTCCAGAAGCGCGGCGGCACGATCTGGGCGTGCCCGCCTTGTGTAAAATCGCGGGGCTACGAGCAGGCCGACCTGCTGGACGGCGTGACCATCATCGGCGCCAGCGCGATGCACGCCGAGATCAAGCAGGGCGCGGCGACATTGTCGTTCTGACGCAGCCATATACCGGCTTCAGGCCGCGGGAGCCTGTTCATGACAGATCAGACCCGCGTCAGCTTCCGACAAAATCTCATCCAGCAGCCGGCAATGATGCCGGCTGCTGCCGTTCTGGTTCGCCGCAAAATACCTGCAGGACCGACAGATGCCAAACGGCTTGCCGCCGGACAGCGCAAGGCGTTTGGCAATCAATGCTCTGACACCATGATCGAGCCCGTCGCGGGTGGTCGCCGGTAAGGCTTCGACGGCCTGGCGCAGCAACTCGGCCGGATCGTGGGCCAGGCGATCCAACGCTTCGCGCGTCAAATCGACCCGAACAGAGCGGCCGTCGCCCGGATTCGCCCCCTTGGTGACAAGTCCGACCCTCTCGAGCGCCATCAGGGTTTGTGACACGGTGCCTTTGGTCGAACCGAGGTAACTGGCGAGCGCGCCCGGCGTGCGGGAGAAGCGGTTTGCTCTGGCGAGGTAACGCAAGGCTTCCCATTGCGCCGGCTTCAAACCGGCCGAATGGCCGTCGGCCAACAGCATGCGCGCCAGACGCTCGATCGACGCCGTTGTGTCGTCAGCTGTTTTCATCCCCTTTAGTAGCGTCTCGATACCACTATTGCAAGGCGCTCAAAACTCGCTTACTGGTAGCGAGTCGCTACTATTGGAGGAATTCGAATGTCCCGTCTTTTCAAAAATCTCGTTCTCGCCGGACTGCTCGCGGCGCCAGCGTCCGCGCATGAGATCAAAAGTGAGGTGGACGCGTCAAAGCCGGCCGCCTTCGACATCGTCTCGGCTTCGGCGACAACCGATGGACGCTTGGCGACGTTCGCGATGGAGCTCGCCGGCGAAGCTGGCTCGGTCGTGCCCACGGCTATTGGCAAACTGCCGGGCTCGGAGGTCGCCTCTTATGTCTGGCCGACCGCTCTTGACCCTTCCGCAGCAGGTTTTGCCGAAAAGAGCGGCATACTGGCGCTGGCCATCACCGCGCATCCGGATTTCGACGATACACCCTTGTTCGACGAGAACAACGACGGCGATCCCGCCAATGACGGCAAATCATGGCACTCGCATTGGGTCGTGCTTGGCAAGGATGCGGCTTGCGCCGGCGGACTGAAGGTGAATGACGTCTCGCCGGGCACGGATGTGCTGCCGGCGACCGCACCCGGTTTGCCGCTGGCGCTCGATAGTCCCGGCATGAGCCCGACCCTTTCGGGCAAGACGGCCAAGATCACCGTGCCGGTCAAATCGCCGGAGATCAGCTTTGACGGCGTAACCGCGAAACTCACCGTCAACGGTGAGGGTAAAGCCCCGCTGCTCTGCGTCACCAGCGTTTACGATGTGGCGTCGGGAGATCTCTCGATGCCGGGCAAGGCCGTTCCAAAAAAATAGGCAGCGTCAGCCATAGCGGCTAAGATTGAGCTCGCTGATATCGATCTCCGGCTTCTTGCCGGAGATCGTATCGGCGAGCACTCGACCGGACCCGCAAGCCATGGTCCAGCCCAGCGTGCCGTGGCCAGTCGACAAATAGAGATTGTCGTATTTCGTCTTGCCGATGACCGGGGGGCCGTCCGGCGTCATTGGCCGCAAGCCACACCAGAACGTGGCCTTCGACAGATCGCCCCCGCGTGGGAAAAGATCGCCCACGGAGTGTTCCAGCGTTGCCCGTCGGCTGGCGTGCAAGTTGAGGTCATAGCCCGAAATCTCGGCCGTGCCGCCGACGCGGATGCGGTCGCCAAGACGCGTGATCGCCACCTTGTAGGTCTCGTCCATGACAGTCGATTCCGGTGCGCCCGACGCATCGGTGATTGGCAC
Organism: Rhizobiaceae bacterium; assembly: GCA_050247155.1. Classification (GTDB taxonomy): domain Bacteria; phylum Pseudomonadota; class Alphaproteobacteria; order Rhizobiales; family Rhizobiaceae; genus Mesorhizobium_G. Next base: position 68,387 of record JBFWUS010000010.1, on the reverse strand, counting down.
GGTGATCGAATAGCCCTTGATCGGATAGACCGGCACCGTCAGCCCGAGCGGCTTGACGATGATCGGCGTGTAGCTGCCAAGGGCGGCGACATAGATGTCGGCCTTCAGGATGCCCATACTGGTGTCGACGCCGGCGATCTTTCCGCTCTCGATGGCAATGCCTTTGATTGCGGTGTTGAAGCGGAATCTTACACCGTTGTCCGCCGCGATCTTGGCCAGCCTTTCGGTAAACATCTTGCAGTCGCCGGTCTCGTCGCCGGGCAGGCGCAGACCGCCCTTGAACTTGTCACGCACGCTGGCCAGTGCCGGCTCGGCGCGGATGCAGCCGTCCTGATCGAGCACCTCATAGGGCACGCCGAATTGCTTGAGCACTTCGATATCGCCGCCGGTGTGGTCGACCTGCGCCTGGGTGCGGAAAAGTTGCAAGGTGCCCTGCTGCCGCTCGTCATACTGGATGCCGATATCGGCGCGCAGTTGCTTCAAGCAGTCGCGGCTATATTCGGCGATCGGCACCATGCGCTTCTTGTTCACCGCATAACGCGCCTCGGTGCAGTTGCGCAGCATCTGCAGGCACCAGACGATCATCGCCGGGTCTACCTTGGGTCGGATCACCAGCGGCCCAAAATGCATCAGCAGCCACTTGACCGCCTTCACCGGCACGCCGGGGCCTGCCCATGGCGAGGAATAGCCCGGCGAGACCTCACCGGCATTGGCGAAACTGGTTTCCAGTGCCGGGCCCGACTGCCGGTCGACCACTTCGACCTCATGTCCAGCCTGGTTGAGATAATAAGCTGCCGTCGTGCCGATGACGCCGCTGCCCAGGATCAGAATTTTTGCCATGGCCCCCTCGAATTAGCCTTGGTAGACGCGATGAAACCGGCTGCCCAAGCCGGTCAAAATCTCGTAGCCGATCGTGCCGGCATAGTCAGCGACATCGTCGACAGTTTGCTTTGGTCCAATCAGTTCGACCAGATCGCCTGCCTTCAGCTGGCCCGGCGGTAGGCTGGTGATGTCCAGAATGATGGAATCCATGGAGACACGTCCCGCAAAGGGCAAGCGCTCGCCCTCGAACCACGCCGCGCCGGCGGCGCGACGATGCCAGCCGTCTGCGTATCCCAGCGCGATCGTTGCCAGCCGCATGGCGAGCCGGGCGCGTGAGGCGTAGCCATAGCCGATGCCGACGCCATCGCCTATCTCGCGCGTCTGCACGACCTTCACATCGAGCCGCACGACCGGGACCATCGGATTCGGCTCGCCCGGCGTCGGATTGACCCCGTAAAGCGCCACTCCCGGCCGGCCGAGGTCGAAGTGGAAGGGCTTGCCGAGGAAAATGCCGGATGAGTTTGCGAAAGAGGCAGGCGCGGGCGGCAATTTGCGCCGCAAAGCCTCGAAATTGATCCGTTGCATCTCGTTGGCCGGATGCTCGGGCTCGTCGGCGCAGGCGAGATGGCTCATCACCAACGTCACGTCGATCCCAGCGAAGGCGTCGCTGCTGCCGGCGATTTCGTCGACTTCGGAAGGCGCCATGCCGAGACGCGACATGCCGCTGTCGACTTGCACCGCGGCTGGCAACGTTCGGCCTGCCACCTTGGCGGCGTCGCGCCATGTCGAGAGCTGGTCGAGGCTATTTAGGACAGGGCGCAAGCCAGCGGCAACAGCATCGGCCTCGCTGTCGGGTGCGAGACCGTTCAGCACATAGATCGTTGGCGCGTTTCCGATGGCGGCGCGGAGGTTTAGGCCTTCGGAAAGATGCGCGACGAAGAATGTATCGCAGCCCTCCGGCATCAGCGCCTTGGCGACCTCCACCGCGCCGAGGCCGTAACCATCGGCTTTGACGACGGCGGCACACGGTTTCCCGCCGAGCCGCGCCTTCAGCCGTCGGTAGTTTTCACGCACGGCGGCAAGATCAATGGTGAGGATCGCGCCAGCGACCGTGACGGTGGGACCAGTCGATGTTTCAGTAGCGGCGGGCTGCCTGGACAAACTCGATGTGCCGCCCGCCATTTTTGAACCCATCCCCTTGATTTCAAAACGAAGCCTAGCCCGCTTTTCTGGCGGATGGAACTGGGTCAGCACCTATTGATTATTGCATGTCCAACCGCTGGCGAAATTCGTTCACCAGATTGGCCAGACGTAGGGGCGAATGGTGATCTTCGGCTATTCCTTGCTCCCCGCCAGATGTGCAAAGACCGACACCACTTCCTCATAAACCTTGCGCTTGAACGGCACGATCAATCCAGTCAAATCACCCATCTCCCGCCATGACCATTGGTCGAATTCCGCCTCGTGCCCGCCGGGCGGTGGGTCGATGCGGATTTCCCGCTCGTCGCCATGGAAGCGGAAGGCGAACCATTTCTGCGTCTGGCCGCGATATTTGCCGCCCCAGGTGATGCCGATGCGGTCGGTTGGCAGGTCGTAGTTGATCCAGTTCGGCGCCTCGGCGATCAGCTTGATGCTTTTCATGCCGGTCTCTTCGAAAACCTCGCGATGCGCCGCCTCGACGGGATCCTCGCCCCTGTCGATGCCGCCTTGCGGCATTTGCCAGAGCTGCGTGCGCTGGCCGACCTCGTCATCGCTCTTGTGCTTGCGATGGCCGACCCAGACGAGCCCATCGGCATTGAGGATCATCACGCCGACACATGGGCGATAGGGCAAGTCCGCCGGATCGACGGGCCTTTTCGACTTCTTTGTCATTGTTCAGCTCTTTTCGGGATCTCTCGTCACCGCCGAGATCGGCACGATCTCTATGCCGCGTTTTTTGGCCTCGTTCACCCACGTCGTCACCGCATCCACCGTCTGGTCGAAGGCGGAACCTGTTCCGATGGCAAAGCCTTTGGCCCGGGCGGTGTTTTCGAGCTGGTCGAGCTTCTTCAGGATCGCGCCACGTTCGCGCACACCATCGATAATTAAGTCGCTGGTGGCCACAGGAACGCCGTTCTTGACCGCTTGGTCGGGCGCGGTGCTGCGCGCAGTCGTGCCGTCATCCAGATAGAGCAATCCGCGTTTTCCCAGCTCCGCCATCATCGAACCGGTTGCTCGCGCGTCGGCGACGAAACGCCCGCCCATATAGTTCATCACACCGGTATAATTTGTCGTGCGCGCCAACGCCCAGTGCAGATTGTCGATATTCTCCTGCGGCGCCGCATCGACGGTCAGTGTCGCCCGGCCGGGATTGACTGTCGGATAGTCGAAGGGCTCCAGCGGCACTTGCATCAAGATCTCATGGCCGCGCTGCCTGGCAGATTGCATCCAGCGTTGGATGCTGTTGCCTTGGGACGCAAAAGCCAAAGTCACTTCCGGCGGCAATCTGCCGATCGCCGACTGCGTGCCTGTCTGTGAGACCGCCAAGCCGCCTATGACGATAGCCACACGCGCGCCGCGCGTACCGGACCAGGGGCGCGCATAGGCATCAGCCGGCCGGCGGCCATCGGCGCCCCGTTTTGGGAGAGGCCCCTCCGGCGACTCCTCGATCAGTGCGCGATCGGGCATATGCGCAGTACGCGGATTGAAATTCGCGGCGGAAGGATCCGATACCGTGATTGTGCCAGTAGCGGCCGGTGCTGGAAGCTGCTCGCGCGGCACCTTGATGATCTTGGCCCCTTCAGCCGACAAGGCTTCGACCGGCGGAGGCGGTTGAACCGGCTTGGCGGGCTCGACCGCTTTGGCCGGTGCAGGCGGCTCCGGCTTGGCCACGGCGACTACGACGGGCGCCGGCCTCTCCAGCCCATCCTCGCGCAAGGCGATAAGGGTCGACACCGCCAAAATGCCCCCCACGCTGGCGGCCGCTATGATGGCGCTTCTGCGGATGCCGATTTGCCGCCGCGGCTTCTTTTGCTGACGCAGGGTTTGGCCCAGCGGTCGGTCGATTTCCCTCACAACGGTTTGCCTTCAGATCGGTCGGACGTCGATGGCAACACGGTCATGCGCAACGTCCCCGCATGGTGGACCTCGCAGCGAGTCCGTCGGATGCGGAACGATCTGGCACTGCGTTTATCTCCCTCTGCGCCTGTGGCGAATCACCAATAAAGCCGGATGCCACATCAACACCCGACTACACTGGATACAAGTTACAGAAGAAGGGCGGCGTTTTGGGGCCGCCCTCAAAACTCAGTTCTTCATTGCCGCCTTGTCAGGGTTCGGCGGGAAGGCTGGATCGGTCTTGACCCCGCGCAGCAAGTCGAGCGCGTAGTTGAGCTGGATATCGTCCTTGGCTTCCGGCGGGACATAAGCGGCAGACCCCGAACCCTCGTCGCTTTCCTCCTGGCCCTTGATGTGACCTTTGAGGTCAGACTCGCCCCGCGTCAGATCGCGGCCTCTCAGTTCATCAGGCAGAGGCTGCTCAATCTTGATGTCGGGCGTGATGCCCTTGCCCTGGATCGATTTGCCTGACGGCGTGTAATAGAGCGCCGTCGTCAGCCGCAGCGCGCCATTTTCGGCGAGCGGAATGATCGTCTGCACCGAGCCCTTGCCGAAGGACTGCGTGCCGACGACCGTGGCGCGGCGATGATCCTGCAGCGCGCCGGCGACGATTTCCGAGGCCGAGGCCGACCCGCCATTGATCAGCACGATCAGCGGCTTGCCATCGATCATATCACCCGGACGGGAATCGAAGCGCGAAACATCCTTCGGATCGCGACCGCGCGTCGAGACGATCTCGCCGCGATCTAGGAAGGTATCGGAAACGCTGACCGCCTGGTCGAGCAGGCCGCCAGGGTTCAAGCGCAGGTCGAGCACGTAACCCTTCAGCTTGTCGGCAGGCACGTCCTTTTGAATAGCCTCGATCGCCTTGTCGAGATCGTCGAAGGTTTTTTCGGTGAAAGACGTGATCTTCATGTAGCCGACGTCGTTCTCGACGCGGTATTTCACGGCCTTCACCTTGATGATGTCGCGCACGACCGTCAGCTCGATCGGCTTGTCTGCGCCTTGCCGCAGGATGGTCAGCTTGATCGGCGTGTTGACTGGACCGCGCATCTTCTCGACGGCATCGTTCAGCGTCAGACCGCGAACCTCGTCACCGTCGATCTTGGCGATAAAATCGCCGGCCAGCACCCCAGCCTTGGCGGCTGGCGTATCGTCGATCGGCGTGATCACCTTCACCAGCTCGTTTTCCATGGTGACCTCGATGCCGAGGCCGCCGAATTCGCCCTTAGTCTGGACGCGCATGTCCTTCGCGGCGTCCGGATTGAGATAGGAGGAATGCGGGTCAAGCGAGGTCAGCATCCCGTTGATGGCGTTCTCAACCAGCGACTTATCATCCGGAGGCGTGACATATTGGGCGCGCACGCGCTCGAAAATATCGCCGAAGACGGCGAGTTGCCGGTAAGTGTCGGAACCTGCCGCATTGGCTGGCGAGCCGACGCCGCCATAGACGAGGCTCATCGCGGAAGCGCCCATCAGCGCTCCGGCCACCAGCAGGGACAATTTGCGCATCATCAACAGTCCTTCCAGAGCTCCCACCCAAGCCTACCGGTCCATCCACCAGCGATCTGGGTCAACGGGTTTGCCGTCCTTCCGGAACTCTACATAGAGCTCCGGCACACCACTTCCAACGTCCCGCGCCGCAGCGCTTGCTATTCTGGCCTCGCCCATCGCCCCGACAGGCTCTCCAGCCAGCACCGCCTGGCCCTGCGTTACCGTGATTCTGCCCATACCAGCCAGAACGACATGATAGCCATCGCCGGCATTGAGGATCAAGAGTTGCCCGTAGGACCGGAACGGCCCCGCATAGAGCACGCTCGCATCGACCGGCGCGGTGACAATGGCGGCGGATTGTGTCGCAACCATGTCGCCATGCATGACCCCGCCAAGACCATCCTTGTCACCGAAACGCTTGCTTCTGCGGCCTGAAACCGGCAAGGAAAGCTGGCCGCGCAAGGCGTCGAAGTCGATCGCGCCGACCAGGCGATTGTCTTCCGGCACCGGCATCGCCGCCAGTTGGTCTTCCCGGCGCGCCTGTTCCGCATCGGCCTGGCGTTCGGCTTCCTCGGCCTTGCGCTTTTTCTCCGCCTCCACTTCCAGGGAGGCGATCAAATCTTTGAGATTTTTCGATTTGCGGGCCAATTCAGCTGCCCGATCGCGCTCAGCCTCAAGTTCGGTCTCGTTTTCGCCGCGCAAGCGTTCCTTCTCATTCAACAGGAAGGTGAGCTTCTTCTTCTCGGCCAGAAGATCTGCCGCCGCGCCGGACAGCCTGTCGCGTTCGGCCTGAATGGAGGCCGAAAGGCGGGACAATTCAGTAAGATCGGCCATGATGGCGTCGGTCTCCTGCCGCAGCTCCGGCACGACCGCGCCCAGCAGGATGGCGCTGCGGACCGACGAAAGCGCATCCTGCGGTGTCACCAGAATGGCCGGCGGGGGATTGAGGCCCATGCGCTCCAGACCACCAAGCACCTCGGCCAGCACGTCACGACGGGCCCAGAGTGACTTTCGGATCGCGTCCTCCTGGCCTTTCTGCCGCGCCAGGCGCTCGCCGATGACCTCGATATCCTCGTTGAGCTTCTTCTCCGTCTTTGCCGACTGGATCAGCGCGGCGGTGATGGTCGCGTGATCCTTGCGCAAAGTGGCGATATCGGCTGCGAGTTTCGCAACCTTTTCATCGGACAACACCAGTTCGCGGCTGATCTGCTCGAATTCGGCGCGGCTGGTTTCTCGTGGATCGGGAATGGCGCTTGTTTGTTGTGCGATCGCAGGCAGTGTCAGGCACAGCGTCGCGGCCGCGATCACGCAGCGCAGTGCCGTCCGCCATCCGCTATGTGCCCACATCCGTCGAAGCATGATCGTCCAAGTCCGAAGTCCGACATTAGCGACGGCTTTCTTAAGGAAGTATCAACCATGATCCGGCGGTGCGCCGTGCCGACAGTTTTCACAAAAAGCACTATCCGAAGGGACTACTCCCGATGATACGGATGGCCGGCCAAAATCGTCGCGGCTCGATAAAGCTGCTCGGCCAGCATGAAGCGCACCATCTGATGCGGCCAGGTTTGTGCGCCGAAGGATAGAACAAGAGCGGCTCGATCGCGTATGGTCGAATCGTGGCCGTCGGGGCCACCGATGATGAGCGCAGCATCGCGGGTCCCGCTGTCGCGCAATGACGCCAGCCGCGCGGAAAAATTGTCGGAGGAAAGGTTCCTGCCGCGCTCGTCGAGGATGATCAATGCCGCGCCCGCGGGCATGCGCGCAAGCAGCCGCTCGGCCTCGTCACGCTTTCGCAAATCAGCCGAGGCATGCCGGCTTTCCGGGAGCTCATCGACACCGGCGAAATCTAGGCCAAGTCCGGCGCCGAGCTTGGCGAAACGATCGAAATAGCGATCGGCAAGTTCCCGTTCCGGGCCCGATTTCATTCGGCCCACGGCATACACACCGATACGCACAGCCTTTGCCTCGTGGCTAGTGAATCGTCTCTTCCTCGAGGTCCGGCGCCTGCCACATCTTTTCGATGTTGTAGAACTCGCGAATCTCGGGGCGGAAGACATGCACGATCACATCGCCGGCATCGACCAGCACCCAGTCGGCGGCCGGCAGACCTTCGACGCGGGCATTGCCCAAACCGGCGTCTTTCAGCGCCTTGATCAGGTGGTCAGACACCGCCGCAACATGACGGTTCGACCGGCCCGAGGCGATGACCATATGGTCGCCGAGGCTGGACTTCTTGTGGATGTCGATGGAGACGATATCTTCGGCCTTGGAGTCTTCCAAACTGGCAAGGACCGTGTCGAGGGCGCGGGAGGAAGCGTCAAAGCCGCTGATCCCGGCCGAAGAAGGCGCGATGTCGGCCTTCCGTCGCAATGCTGTTCTCAGGTTCTTTCCTTTCCGTTCAAGAACAACCAAATCACCTGCAAGGTGATAACAAACGAAAGATAGGCGCAGTTCCTTAACAGTTTCAAGACGTGTCGCCCGACCGAGGCCCGATTCGTGCGCATAGTGCGGCGCGGCGGCATCAGGTGCCGAGCTGCCAACACTATTTTCGACAGAATGCGCTCCGGCGCAGGGACAATGATCGTCAAATCCAAATCGTCGTTGCGGCAGATACCGGATGCGGCCTGGGAAGACGACCGGCTTCTGGAAGCAGTAACGCGCCAGACATTTCGCTATTTCTGGGACGGGGCGCATCCGGCGAGCGGTTGCGCCCGCGACCGGCAAAAGACCACAGGCGATCCCGTCAACGACATCATCGCCGTTGGCGGAACCGGCTTCGGCATCATGGCGATTGTCGTCGCCGTCCAGCGCGGATGGATTTCCCGGGCACAGGCCCTTGAGCGGATCGACCAGATATTGTCTTTTCTTGAGAGGGCGGAGCGCCACCACGGCGCCTATCCGCATTTCCTGAACGGGCAGACCGGCGCGGCCATCCCGTTCTCGCGGCAGGACGACGGCGTCGATCTCGTCGAAACGGCATTGCTGTTCCAGGGCCTGATCTGCGCGCAGGCCCATTTCGGCCAGGCCAACGAAGCGCCGTTACGCGACCGCATCGAGCGGCTGTGGGGCCAGGTGAACTGGGCGTGGTTCACGCGCGGCGAGCGCCACCTCACCTGGCACTGGAGCCCCAATTATGGTTGGGACCTCAATCTGCGCATCGCAGGCTGGAACGAATGCCTGATCGCCTATGTCCTGGCTGCGGCATCCGAAACATATCCGATCGATCCTGACATCTACCATGACGGCTTCGTCGCCTCGCCCTCGTTCCGAAACGGCAAGCTGTTCCACGGGGTCGAGTTACCGCTAGGCATCGATTTTGGCGGGCCGCTTTTCTTCGCGCATTACTCCTTCTGCGGGCTCGATCCGCGCGGCCTGCGGGACCGTCACGCCGACTATTGGGAGCAGAATCTGCGGCACGCACGTATCAACCACGCCCATTGCGTCGCCAATCCGCACGGCTTCAAAGGCTACGGACCGGACTGCTGGGGGCTGACCGCAAGCCATGGGCCTCGCCGCTATGGCGCACACAGCCCGTTGCACGATATTGGCGTCATCACGCCGAGCGCCGCGTTGTCGAGCTTTCCTTATGTGCCTCGTGAGGCAATGTGCGCGCTGCGTGGCTTCCTGAAGCGTCCGGCGCACAAGATCTGGGGCCGCTATGGCTTCGTCGACGCCTTTTCGGACGAACGCAACTGGTATGCGCGCACCTACCTCGCCATCGACCAAGGCCCGATCGTCGCGATGATCGAGAACCACCGCACGGGGCTGCTGTGGCGGCTTTTTATGCAGTCGCGACAAGCGCAAACTGGATTGGCAAAGCTCGGCTTTCAAAGCCCCTGGCTGGACAGGTCGGCCGACGCCACCCGGCATGACGGTCAGGCTGGCATTTTGCCCTGGCGGATCGCTGTCGATGACAGCAGCGAGCGCGGGCCGTGGATAAATGTCCACGCCGGCGCCTGATGATGCGCTAACGTCGGCGCGTCGGCTTCATCGATACGCGCGTAGTCGAATGTCTTTGCCATCACCGACGACAGGAATGACAGCGTCGCCCCGGGCCGGTCGATGACAGCGATCGGGAAAGTCATGGCGATTTGCCGCCAGCGCTGCCAGCGATGGAAATCCCGCAGATTGTCCGCGCCCATGATCCAGACGAAATCGACGCCGGGATTGCGGCGCTTGATCAGGGACAGCGTGTCCGCCGTATAACGGGTCTTGTAGGCCGCCTCGAAGGCCGTGACCTTGATGCGCGGGTCTTCGGCGATCTTTTCCGAAAGGGCCAAGCGTTCCGGCAAAGGAGCCAGCTCGCGTGTGCTTTTCAGCGGATTGCCGGGTGTGACGATCCACCAGAGCTGGTCGAGCGCGAGCCGGCGCAAGGCGATTTCCGCCACCAACGCATGGCCGGCATGCGGCGGATTGAACGATCCGCCGAACAGCCCGACCTGCATGCCCTTGGTCGCGAAGGGCATGCGGAGGTAGTGGGATGGAACACCTTCGGCATTCATTCGGCTGGCCACTCGCCTTCGGGCCAGAACCGAGCACCGTGGATTATGCGGGCGACATAAATTCGGTTATCGGAGATTCTATAGGCGACGATGTAGGGTGTCTTCTGGACCAATTTCTCATAGATGCCTTTGACGCGGCCAGGATGGCCCGTAGGCAATTCGCCTAGTTTGTCAATCGCATCCAAAATCCGCTGAGCGACCAAACGGCCCGCAGATTCGCTGTCGAGCGCAATGTATTCGATCGCTTCCTGGAAGTCCTGAGCCGCCTCGTCAGACCACTCAATGCGCCGTATCATTTCTGGTTCTTAGCGCGATCTAGTATGTTTGCGATACGACGTTTTACTTCTTCATGCGGCACCGTCCGTCCTGCCTCGATGTCATCGATACCGCGCTGAATGGCTTGGACGATCGCTAATTCGCGTTCGACATAGTCGGCGATGGCCTCACCGGCCAAGAACGATTTGGTGCGCCGGGTCTGCTGGGCCAATTCTTCAAGGCGCAACTTTGTCGCCGGATTAAGACGGACAGTGACGGTTTCGGATTGTGTGCTCATGTGCACAATGTAACACGATGTCGGCAAAAGGCAATCAGGCCCGCACCTGCCCATCACCGCGCACGCGGTATTTGAACGAGGTCAGTTGCTCCACCCCAACCGGGCCGCGCGCATGCATGCGGCCGGTGGCGATGCCGATTTCGGCGCCCATGCCGAACTCGCCGCCATCGGCAAATTGGGTCGAGGCGTTGTGCAGCAGGATCGCCGAGTCGATCTCGTTGAAGAATTTTTCGACCGCTGCCGCATCCTCGGCGATGATCGCCTCGGTGTGATGCGAGGAGTGTGTCTCGATGTGTTCGATCGCATCGGAAATGCCGTCGACCAGTTTTACTGAAATGATCGAGTCCAGATATTCCGTCGTCCAGTCGACATCGCTGGCGGGTGTGGCTGCGGAGAAATCCTTGCGCACCTCGTCCGTCGCGCGAATCTCGCAGCCGGCCTTTTCCAGCGCCGCAAGGATCGGGACGAGATGCGTCCCCGCCACCGCGCGATCGACCAACAAGGTTTCCGCCGCGCCGCAAATGCCGGTACGACGCATCTTGGCGTTCACCACCACCGGCACGGCCTTTTCGAGGTCAGCCGACTTGTCGATATAGACGTGAACGATGCCTTCGAGATGCGCGAAGACGGGCACGCGCGCCTCGGTCTGAACACGCTCGACCAGGCTCTTGCCGCCACGCGGAATGATGACGTCGAGATTGCCGCCGAGGCCCTTCAGCATTTCGCCGACCGCTGCGCGGTCGGTTGTCGGCACAAGCTGGATGGCGTCCTCCGGCAGCCCTGCCATGCGCAATCCTTCCGCCATGCAAGCATGGATCGCCTGCGAAGAGTTTAGCGAATCCGAGCCGCCGCGCAGGATGACAGCGTTACCGGATTTCAGGCACAGCGCGCCAGCATCGGCGGTCACATTCGGCCGGCTTTCATAGATCACGCCGATGACGCCCAGCGGCGTGCGCACGCGCTCGATGTGCAGGCCGTTGGGCCTGTCCCAGGCGGCGGTCACCTCTCCAACGGGGTCTTTCAGCTCCGCAATGGCGCGCACGCCATCGGCCATGGCGCGGATGCGCTCCGGCGTCAGCTTCAGCCTGTCCATCATCGCCGGCGAAAGTTTTGCTTCCTCGCCATTGGCCACGTCGATCGCATTGGCGTCGAGGATCGCCTGCCCCTGCCGCAAGATTGCATCGGCCATGGCAACCAGAGCTTCATACTTTTGCTTTGTCGAGGCCACAGCCAGCGGTCGCGCGGCGGCGCGCGCCTTGCGGCCAATCTCTGCCATCAGGGCCACGGTATCTTCGCCGTTGCGTCCGGTTTTCGTCAGCATCTCGATATCTCTCAAGCAAGAGCCGCTTCATCTATACATCCGGGGCGGGCTCGGCAATGCGCCAGCAAGCCTGCTCAGCCGAACAAAGCGGCAGCGCCGAAGAGGAAGTTGATCGCCACGAAAACGAGATTGAGGAGGATGCAGATAAAAGCCGTCAGGCGGTTGCCGCCCTGGCTGATGCCTCGCATGGCATAAAACAGGCTGGCCACATGCAGGCCCGGCGCTCCCGCCAGGAATATGAAGGCCGCAAAATAGAATGTCGCGCTTTCGGCCCAGCCACCCTGCTCCAAAAAAGTCAGCCTCAAAATCAAGGTGGCGAACGCAACGATCAAGGCAATGAAGGCGCACCAGAAGGCCCGGCCGAAAGTGGATGGTTTCCCGGCGCGTGCCTCGACCATCTGCCGTTCAGGCCAGATAGACCGAGACGACGGCCACCAGCCCGCCGACGGTCAAGAGCAGGATGTTCAGACCGATCGCCAAAAGGCCGCGGCCACCGGAGCCATGCCGAAGACCGGCAATGCCAAAGCCGATGCCGGCCACCAGCAAAATCGGCGCGACCAAGAAATAGGCGACGCCGAGGAGGATGCTGGCAAGACCATCTGCATCCGGCGCTGCCTGCGGGCGCAATGCAATGAAAGCGGCAATAGCAATGACGACCAGCGCAGCCGCTGCAAGCGCGCAGCGCAAGGATCGGGACACAAGTCGCGCGCCGGCATTCGCTTCCAGCAGCGGCAGTCCGCCTCGCCCCCACTGGCTGGCCATCGCCCTACACCCCTTCGACCGCTCCGCGCCCCACCACCATGTCGTCGCGATGGATCATCGCAGCGCGAGCCTGGTAGCCGAGCACCGCCTCGATCTCCGCCGTTTTCATGCCGGCGATCCTGACGGCGTCGGCCCAATCATAGGCGACAAGCCCGCGCGCGATCTCGCGTCCATTCGGATCACAGATGGCGACGGTGTCGCCGCGTGCAAAATTGCCGTCCACCTTGCGAACGCCGGCCGGCAGCAGCGACTTACCGGACATCAGCGCACCGACTGCGCCGGCATCGACGGTCAGCCGGCCAGCCGGTTCGAGATTGCCAGCGATCCAGGTCTTGAAACCTTTCACCGGGCGTTCCGCCGGCTTGAAGAAGGTCGCGCGTTCGCCGCGCTCGATGGCGAGCAGCGGCGACAGCCGCGTGCCTGCCGTGATGATCATCGCCGTGCCGGAGGCGGTGGCGATCTTGCCGGCATCGAGCTTCGTTCGCATGCCGCCGCGCGACAGTTCCGACGCTGCCGCGCCTGCCATCGCGTCGATCTCCGGCGTGATGCGGTCGACCAAGGGGATAAACGTCGCCTTCGGGTCCTTGGCCGGCGGCGCTGTATAAAGTCCATCAATATCGGAAAGCAGGATCAGTAGATCGGCGCCCATCATCGTCGCGACGCGGGCGGCCAGCCGGTCGTTGTCGCCGTAGCGGATTTCCGAGGTCGCCACCGTGTCGTTTTCGTTGATGACAGGCACGGCCTTCATCTTGAGCAGCGTCGAGATGGTGGCGCGCGCGTTGAGATAACGCCGGCGCTCCTCGGTGTCGCCGAGGGTCAGCAGTACCTGGCCGGACGTCAGTTTGTGTTTGGCCAGCTCATCGGCCCAGCCTGATGATAGCGCGATCTGGCCGACGGCCGCCGCCGCCTGGCTTTCCTCCAGCTTGAGCGACTTTGCCTTGAGGCCGAGAATGGTGCGGCCCAGCGCAATGGCGCCGGAGGAGACGACCAGCACTTCCGCGCCGCGCCGGGTGAGTTCGGCGATGTCGCCGACCAGCGAGGCCAGCCACTCGCGCTTCAGCCCGGACTGGCGATCGACTAGCAGCGCCGATCCGATTTTTACCGTGATGCGGCGGTGTTTTTTGAGGGAAAGGGTCATGGGCTCTTTTTTACCCTCCCCTTGAGGGGGAGGGTCGCGAGCGAAGTGAGCGGGGTGGGGTGTTCGGATCAAAACTATCACCCCACCCCGGCGCTGTCGCGCCGACCCTCCCCCTCAAGGGGAGAGTAAGGTTCGCGCTCATTCTCCCACCCCCTCGATCTCCCGCATCAGCGCCCTCAGTACGTCCTGCACACCCTCGCCTGATACGGCCGACAGCAGCATCGGCGCCTTGCCCGCCGCCCGTTTCAACGCAGCGGCCTTCTTCTTGCGCGCATCGGCATCGAGCGTATCGATCTGCGACAGAGCCAGAATTTCCGGCTTTTCAGCTAAGCCCGCGCCATAGGCCTCCAACTCGCCGCGCACGGTCTTGTAGGCCTTGCCAACATTTTCTTCCTGCGCGGAGACGAGGTGCAACAGCACCCGTGTGCGCTCTACATGGCCGAGGAACCGGTCGCCGATGCCGACGCCCTCATGCGCGCCCTCGATCAGGCCGGGAATATCGGCCAGCACGAACTCCCGCGCGTCGATGCGGGCGACGCCAAGCCCTGGATGCAGCGTCGTAAAAGGATAGTCGGCGATCTTCGGCTTGGCGGCCGTCACGGCGGCGAGGAAGGTCGACTTGCCGGCGTTGGGCAGGCCCACCAGCCCGGCGTCGGCGATCAGCTTCAGCCTGAGCCAGATGGTCAGTTCCTCGCCCGGCAGGCCCGGGTTGGCGCGGCGCGGCGCCTGGTTGGTCGACGTTTTGAAATGCTGGTTGCCGAAACCGCCATTGCCGCCAGCGGCCAGCCGGAAGCGCTGGCCTACTTCCGTCAGGTCGGTGATCAGCGTCTCGTTGTCCTCGGCAAAGACCTGCGTGCCAGCCGGCACTTTCAGCACGACATCCTTGCCCTTGGCGCCGGTGCGGTTGCGGCCCATGCCGTGCACGCCGGTCTGCGCTTTGAAATGCTGCTGGTAGCGGTAATCGATCAGCGTGTTGAGGCCGTTGACGGCCTCGAGCCAGACATCGCCGCCACGGCCGCCATCGCCGCCGTCCGGCCCACCAAACTCGATGAATTTTTCGCGGCGGAACGACACCGCGCCCGCGCCGCCATCGCCCGAGCGGATATACACCTTGGCTTGATCGAGAAATTTCATGTGATGTTACGCGAGGTTACGGCTGGTTTTGCCGCTTCCTCTATCGCAGGATGGGCAAAAGCGCGAGCAAAAGCATGAAGTGCGTCACTTACAACATTCAGTACGGCATCGGGCTCGACGGCAAATACGATCTCGGCCGGATCGTCGACGCCGTAAGCGGAGCCGATCTCATCGCCTTGCAGGAGGTGACGCGCGGCAATCCGCGCAATGGCGGCGCCGACATGGTGGCCGACATCTGTGCGGCCCTGCCGGACTATTTTCCCGCCATAGGCCAGAATTTCGAAGCGAATTTCGGTTCGCATGTGAAGAACGGCAAGGCGGTGAAGGTCAGCTTCGAGCTGAACAACATGATCCTCAGCAAAACCGCGCCCTGGCTGTCGCGCAACATGCTCCTGCCCGGTAACCGCAGCTATGAGCGGATGAATTTTCAGCGCGGCGCGCTGGAAGCCTTGATCGAAACGCCGCTCGGCGCCATCCGCTTCTATTCGACCCATCTCGACCACATCAGCCCCGACGAGCGGGTCGAGCAGATGCGTTTCCTGAAAAATCTTGTGCTGAATTATCCGCATGAGGGCGGCGCGTTGTCCGGCCTGGCCGAAGTCGGTCTGCCAGAACCGCCCTATCCGGAACATTTCGTCATCATGGGCGACTTCAACATGCTGGCGGATTCGCCCGAATACAACGAACTCTGCGGTCGCGCGGATCACGAATTCGGCAAGAAGCTGATCGCTTCCAATGCCGTGGACGCGGCCGTGAGGCTGGGTGTAGCTGCCGAGGATGCGACAAGCTGGGTCGATCCGGAGCGGCCCGATGACGGTTCTCGCCACAAACGCATCGACTATGTTTTCACCAGCGCCTCGCTCGCCGGAAGGCTGAAGAAGCTATGGGTGGACCACAAAGCCGCCGGCTCGGATCACAAACCGGTGTGGGTGGAGTTGGGTTGACGCCGGTGGCAGTGTCGGATTGAGTCATCGCTGAAAAGCATACCCCCACCCCTAACCCCTCCCCACAAGGGGGAGGGGGATTCGCCAGTGTCGCCGCCAAGTTCCCCTCCCCCTTGTGGGGAGGGGTTAGGGGTGGGGGGTATGTTCCTTCCCAAGATCGTTCGAGACTTCACGCATCCCGATCCACGGGCACGGTGTAATTCAGCGCTAGCCTGCCGCCGTCGGCAAAGACGGTCTGGCCGGTGATGTAGCTGGCCTGATCCGAAGCCAGAAATGCCGCGATATCGGCAATCTCCGAAGGCTTGCCGATACGGCCGAGCGGGGTGCGTGACAGCAACTTGTTCTTGGCCTCGTCGTCGGCATTGGTCGCCGTCAGCATGTCGGTCATGATCGAGCCCGGACCGATGGCGTTCACCCTGATGCCATAAGGCGCCAGCGCCAACGCCATCACCTTGGTGAGCTGGCCGACGCCGCCCTTGGACACCGAATAGGGCACTTCCGTCGCAATCGCGACTTCGGCATTGATCGACGACATTTTGACGATGC
Organism: Rhizobiaceae bacterium; assembly: GCA_050247155.1. Taxonomy (GTDB): domain Bacteria; phylum Pseudomonadota; class Alphaproteobacteria; order Rhizobiales; family Rhizobiaceae; genus Mesorhizobium_G. The sequence continues at coordinate 52,075 of JBFWUS010000010.1, read as the reverse complement.
TGCCGGGCGGGCCGCCCTTCTTCACCTTGTCTACCAGATACCGGGCCACGGCTTGGCCGGCCAGGAAAGACCCTTTCAGATTGACGCGGATCACGCGGTCGAAATCGGCTTCGCTCAGGTCGAGGAACGGGGCGCTGTGCACGACAGCCGCATTGTTCACCAATATGTCGATGTCGGAAAACGCTTCCACCGTCGCGGCAATGAGATTGTGCAGGTCGAGCCGGTTGGACACATCGGTCTTCACGAAGCGAGCCTCGCCCAGTTTCGACAGATGCGTCTCCGCGTCTTCGCCTTTGGCGTGGTCGATGTCGGCGATGACGACCTGGCCGCCGTCGCGCAGGAAACGCTCGGCGATAGCATAGCCGATGCCGCCCGCACCGCCGGTCACGATTGCCGTCTTGCCGCGAAGTGACATGGAGCCTCGCCTTGATCTTGCCCGGACAGTGCCGTTTGCCAGCGCGAGGGTCAACTTTTGGAACCGCAAGCAAGCCGGCAAGGCAAAGGCGGCCTAGTCGCCGCCTTCCAGTTCCTCAAGCGCCGCCTCTGCATCCTCGCTGCCCTGGTCGGCGGCTTTCCGGTACCATTCTTTCGCCTGGTCGATGTCAGCCGGAACGCCTTCGCCTTTCTGGTATAGCTCGCCCAGCGCAAACTGGGCGTCGGCGTCGCCCTGATCCGCCGCTTTGAGATACCATTTCGACGCCTCGGCATTGTCTTCCGCAATGCCTTCGCCGTCGTCATAGGAAACGCCCAGATTGTATTGGGCATCGACATCGCCCTGGTTGGCCGCCAGCCGATACCATTCGACGGCCTTCACCTTGTCCTGCGGGACACCTTCGCCTTCATCATAGGCGACCCCGAGATTGTATTGCGCTGCGGCATAGCCTTGGGCAGCCGCTGTGCGATACCAGAGGATTGCCTGCGCCTCGTCGCGCGGCACGCCATAGCCCTCGTCATAGAGCAGCGCCATGCCATACTGCGCCTCGGCATTTCCCTGTTCGGCCAGCGGTTTCCAGAGCGCCAGCGCCTTGGCGTAGTCTTCCGCGTTGTAGGCGTCCATGCCAGGATCGGCGGACGCCAGCGCGGTCAGCGCCAAGAGCCACGCTGCTACAGCCACAATCTTGCGTGCCATCGCGCACACTCCGCTAATGGAGCCCGGATATCAGCCGATGATGCGAGAATTATGGTGGCCGACTACACTCCGATTCCACGCGTTTGCATCGACTCGGCGATCTCGTCCAGGATCGCTGGATCGTCGATGGTCGCCGGCATCTTCCATTCTTCCTTGTCGGCGATCTTCTGCATCGTCGCGCGCAGGATTTTGCCCGAGCGTGTCTTCGGCAGGCGCTTGATCGCGATCACCGTCTTGAACGCCGCCACCGGGCCGATCTTGTCGCGCACCAGACCGACAATCTCCTTTTCGATGATGTCGAAGTCACGTGTCGCCTTGCCGTTCAGCACGACGAGTCCGAGCGGCGACTGGCCCTTCATCGCGTCGGCGATGCCGATCACCGCGCATTCGGCAACGTCGGGGTGCTCGGCGAGCACTTCCTCCATCGCGCCGGTCGAAAGCCGATGGCCGGCGACATTGATGATGTCGTCGGTGCGCGCCATGATGAAGAGGTAGCCGTCCTCGTCGATGATGCCGGCGTCGGCCGTTTTGTAATAGCCCGGAAACTCGTCGAGATAGGCCTGCCGGAAACGGGCGTCGGTGTTCCAGAGCGTCGGCAGCGATCCGGGAGGCAGCGGCAGCTTCGCCACCACATTGCCCAGCGTGCCGCGCGGCACGGGATGGCCGGCGTCGTCCAGCACCTGGATGTCCCAGCCCGGCATCGGTACGCAGGGCGAGCCATATTTCACCGGCAGCATGCCAAGTCCCATGGGATTCTGGCTGATCGGCGCTCCGGTCTCGGTTTGCCACCAGTGGTCGATCACCGGCTTGCCCAGATGTTTTTCGGCCCATTTGATCGTGTCGGGGTCGGCGCGCTCGCCGGCGAGAAAGAGGGTGCGGAATTTCGACAGGTCATATTGCGGGATGAACTCGCCATCCGAGTCTTCCTTGCGGATGGCGCGGAAGGCGGTCGGGGCGGTGAACAGGGCGACGACGCCGTGCTCCGCAATCACCCGCCAGAAGGTGCCTGCGTCGGGCGTGCCGACCGGCTTGCCCTCGAACAGAACCGTCGTGCAGCCATGCAGCAACGGCGCATACACAATGTAAGAGTGGCCGACGACCCAGCCGACATCCGAAGCCGCCCAGAACGTCTCGCCCGGCTTGACGCCGAACTCGTTATGCATCGACCATTTGAGCATCACCATGTGACCGCCATTGTCGCGAACGACGCCTTTTGGCTGGCCGGTCGTTCCGGATGTGTAAAGAACATAGAGCGGGTCGGTTGCCGCCACCGGCACGCAATCGACATTGGCGCCGGCAGCGCGCTCGCGCGCCACCTGATCGGCAAAGTCGAGATCGCGGCCTTCGACCAGGTCGCAAGGCTGTTGCGGCCGCTGCAGGATCAGGCAGCGTTCCACCTTGTGCGCGGCAAGCTCGATCGCGCCATCCAGCAGCGGCTTGTAAGCCACGACCCGGCCCGGCTCGAGGCCGCAGGAAGCCGAAATGATTAGCTTCGGTTTGGCGTCGTCGATGCGAGTCGCGAGTTCCCGCGCGGCAAAGCCGCCGAACACGACCGAATGCACCGCGCCCAGCCTTGCGCAGGCCAGCATCGAAAACACCGCCTCCGGCACCATCGGCATATAGATGATGACACGGTCGCCCTTGCTGACGCCCTGGTTCTTCAGCACGGAGGCCAGCGCGACCACCTGCTGTTTCAGCTCGGCGTAGGTGAATTTCTGCTGCGTTCCGGTGATGGCGCTGTCGTGGATGAGCGCGATCTGGTCCGCCCGGTTGACCGCGACATGCCGGTCGACGCAATTCCAGCACGTGTTGCAGGTCGCACCGACGAACCAATGTCCATAAACGCCGGCGTCCGGATCGAACACCTTATCCCACGGCCTGATCCAGTCGATGGCTTCGGCGGCCTTCGCCCAGAAGGCCTCGGGATCGTTTTGCCAGTCGGCATAGACCTCGTGATAGCGCGAACCCATCGCCGTCCTCCCAAACTGAGATGTACACCCGACACTATGCTCGCCTTTGGGGCGCGTCTATCTGACCAATGGCCGAGGCGCGCATGGTTTTGAGGCGCAAGCCAGCCGCCATAGGGTTGAGCCGATCAGACGTGCAGCGGTCACTATCCGAGCAAGTTGCGCTTCAGGCGCATGAAGATGCGGGCAGCGGGTTCGATCAGCACGTCTGGAAAGTCGAAATCGGGATTGTGCAGTTGTGGTGACGCCTCGCCGGAGCCGAACAGGAACATGGCCGATTTCGCCTTGCGGCCGAACAGCCCGAAATCCTCCGAGCCACGCATCGGCTCGGACTGGTCGTAGACAATTCCTTCGACATCGAACGCCTGTCGCAACAATCCTACGGCTTCGGCATCGTTGTCGCAGTGGTGGAAGACGTCGTGATAGTCGATCTCGACGCCAAGCCCTGCCGCCGCCGCTTCCGTTTGCGCCAGTTCCTCGGCAGCGGCCACCATTGCGTCCATGCCCGCGTCGTTGATGGTACGCAGCGTCGCCCAGATCTCGGCGCGACCGGGCGCGATGCCGAAGGCAGGTTCGCCCATGGCGGCATGAGTGACGGTGACCAGCGTATAGCCGGCGTCCAGCGCTCCGCCACGCCCGAGCGCCGTCAGCACAGGCATGAGGCGCGAAACGGCCAACATGGGCGAGATTCCGCCTTCTGGTACGGACGCGTGCGATGTCTTACCGGTCAGGACGATGCGCATGCCGCGCGAGGCGCAATTCGCCGCTCCAGCCGACAGCCGCGCCTCGCCCAGCGGCACGCCCGGCATGTTGTGCAACGCGAAGGCATAGTCGGGAGCGATCGCTTCGAATTTTTGATCGGCGATCACCGCGGCCGCACCCGCGCCTGTCTCCTCTGCCGGTTGGAACAACAGAATGGCGCGCCCACGTTTCGGCCGCTCTCGACCGATCGCGCGTGCTAGCGCGGCAACAATGGTCATGTGCCCGTCATGCCCGCAAAGATGCCCCTTGCCGGGCACGGTCGAGCGATGCGGCGCGTCGGAAAGCTCCTCGATAGGCAACGCATCAAGTTCGCAGCGGAACATCACGGTGGGTCCCGGCTCGCCACTGTCGAATACCGCCGCCACGCCATGTCCCCCGAGTTGCGTCACCATGCGGTCCGGCTTGCTTGCGCCGACAAACCGAACCACCGCCGCCGCCGTCTCGCCCTCCTCGCCCGATATCTCCGGCTTGCTGTGCAGCGCATGCCGCCAGTCGACAAGCTCGATCATATCGCGGTTGGTCAGCAGCATGGAAAGTCCCCGTGGAGCTTTGATCGCGGTATTCTTAACGAGCCGACGCTATTCGCAACAGACCGCGGCGTCATCCGCCTGTCATGGGAATTTGGCAAAGGCGGCGCATGGAAGAGGCCGAAAACAACGATTCCAATCTCGATCGTGAGCCGCGAAAGTATCGGGCGCTGTTTCTGTCCGATCTGCATCTCGGCACCAAGACCGCGCAGGTCGATGCGCTGCTCGAATTCCTCAAGCATCACGACGCCGATATGATTTATTTAGTCGGCGATATTGTCGACGGCTGGCGGCTGCGCCAGGCTTGGTACTGGCCCCAGTCGCACAACGATGTCGTGCAGAAGCTTCTACGCAAAGCGCGCAAAGGCTCAAAGATCATCTACGTACCCGGCAATCACGATGAGTTTTTCCGTGATTTCTATGGCACGCATTTCGGTGGCATCGAGGTGCGCGAGACGGCGCTGCATGTCGCCGCCGACGGCAAGCGTTATCTGGTCATCCATGGCGACGTGTTCGATATGGTCGTGCGTCACGCCAAATGGCTCGCCTTCGTCGGTGACTGGGCCTATGCGCTTGCGATGGCGGTCAGCGGCTATGTCAACGCCATTCGCCGCCGGCTCGGCTTCACCTATTGGTCGCTCTCGGCCTGGGCAAAGCAGAAGGTCAAACACGCGGTCAACTTCATCGGCAAGTATGAAGAGACGCTGGTCGCAGAGGCCGGCCGTCATGGAGTCGATGGCGTGATCTGCGGCCATATCCACAGCGCCGCCCAGCGTGAGATGAACGGCGTCGTCTACATCAATACCGGCGACTGGGTGGAAAGCTGCACGGCCGTCGTCGAACACTTCGACGGCCGCTTCGAACTCATCGACTGGACCATGCAGAGCCGCGGGCTCAACCGCCAACGCGCCCTTGCGGCGCCGATCTGGCGTCGCCGCGCCGCCTGAGCATCACTTCAACCCAAAAGGGGAAACGCTATGGTCTCGACGGCTACCGACTGGGAAGATCAGGCAGGTCGCAAGGAAGTCAAGCGCCGGCTGGTGCGCGCCGTCGGTCAGGACAAGGCGCTGTCGCGCGCCGGCATGGGCCAACGCTTCTTCGCTTACCTCTTCAAGGGCCTTGTCTATCCGCAAATCTGGGAGGATCCGGATGTCGACATGGCGGCGCTACGCATTGAACCGGGCCATCGCATCGTCACCATCGCCTCGGGCGGCTGCAATGCACTGTCCTATTTGATCGCCGACCCGGCGCGTATCGAGGCGGTCGATCTTAACCCTGCCCACGTGGCCTTTAACCGGCTAAAGATTGCCGCGCTGAAGGCGCTGCCGAACTACGATTCGTTCTTCCGGTTCTACGGCAGGGGCGATGAGAAGGCGAACGTCATCGCTTATGAGCGGTCGCTGCGTCCGCTGCTCGACCCGCAAAGCCGCGCCTATTGGGACGGTCGCACATGGCTCGGTCGCCGCCGCATTTCGATCTTTTCGCGCAATGTCTATCGCCATGGCCTGCTCGGGCTCTTCATTGGGGCGGGGCATCGTGTCGCACGACTCTACGGCATCGACCCGAACGACCTTCTGAAGGCCAAGAATCTCGACGAACAGCGCGCCTTCTTCGATGCCGCCATCGCCCCCATGTTTGATAGCCGGCTGGTGCGCTGGGCGACGGCGCGGAAATCGACGCTGTTCGGTCTCGGCATTCCACCACAGCAATATGATGCTCTGGCCAGCGCCGGCACGGGCGGCATGGCCTCGATCCTGAAGACGCGGCTGGAAAAGCTCGCCTGCGATTTCCCGATCGCCGACAATTATTTCGCCTGGCAGGCTTTTGGCCGGTCCTATGGAGAAGCCGGTCCGTTGCCGCCCTATCTCGGCCGCCACAATTACGAGACGGTGCGCGCCCGCGTGGACCGGTTGACGGTGGTCAACGAGTCCTTCACCGACCTGCTCGCAACAAAGCCGGAAGCCTCGATCGATCGCTTCGTCCTGCTCGACGCGCAGGACTGGATGTCCGACCGCCAGCTCAACGAGCTCTGGACGCAGATCACCCGCACCGCTGCGCCTTGCGCCCGCGTCATCTTCCGCACTGCGGCGGAGCCGACGCTGCTGCCTGGCCGTGTCGACGACGCGCTGCTCGCCCGCTGGGATTATCGCGAGGCCGAGTCGCGCGCGCAGCACCAGCGTGACCGTTCGTCCATCTACGGCGGCTTCCACCTCTATCTGTTGAAGGAGCAGGCATCATGACCGTGCTCGACCATGCCGGCCTGATGGACAAGGTCTATCGACACCAGCGCCATTTCTACGACGCAACGCGCAAATTCTATCTGATCGGCCGCGACCCGATGCTGATCGGCCTCGACGTGCCTGAAGGTGGCACGGTGCTGGAGATAGGCTGCGGCACCGGCCGCAATCTGGTGAAGGCTGGCCGGCTTTATCAGACGGCAAAACTGTTCGGCATCGACATTTCGCGCGAAATGCTGGTCAGCGCCGGCAAGGCCGTGTTCAAAGCGGGCATCGAGCGGCGGTCACGGCTCGCTTATGCCGACGCGGCCAGCTTCGATCCGCAGCGCGTGTTCGACCGCGAGACGTTCGATCGCGTCTTCATCTCCTACGCCGTCTCGATGATCCCGTCCTGGCAGGCGGTGATCGAGCGAGCCGTGGAGCAACTCGCACCCGGTGGCGAATTGCACATCGTCGATTTCGGAGACCTGCGCGGCCTGCCCGGCTGGAGCAAATCGATGCTCCATGCCTGGCTGACGCGGTTTCATGTGACGCCACGCGCGCTGATGTTCCGTGCCAGCGCCGACATCGCAGCCGCCAATGGCTGCGAGTTCGAAGAGCGGCGGCTCTATCGCGGCTTTACCTGGATTGCGGTCATCCGCAGGCCGGAAAACGCCGTGGTCCAAGAGAAGGTGCTGGAGACCACTGCGGCTTAATCTTGCATCAATGGGCAGGGGCTGGCATGGGTCCGTCCAACCACGGATATCTGTCGCCTCATGCCTTTCTCCGTCGCCACCTGGAATATCAACTCTGTTCGGCTGCGCGCCCCGCTGGTCGAGAAATTCTTGACGGAATACCGGCCGGACATTCTCTGCCTGCAGGAGACCAAATGTCCGGACGATCTTTTCCCGTTCGAGCCGTTTCGCGGACTCGGCTATGAGCACATCGCGATCCATGGCCAGAAGGGCTATCACGGGGTAGCCACGCTTTCGCGCCGGCCGATCGAGATCGTGGAAAAACGCCGCTTCTTCGGCGTGGAGGACAGCCGGCATCTCTCGGTGAAATTCAGGGCGGGCGGCAAGACGCATCTCCTTCACAATTTTTATGTGCCTGCAGGCGGTGACGAGCCTGATCCCGAGATCAACCCCAAGTTCAAGCATAAGCTCGGTTTCGTCGACGAGATGCGCGCGATCAAAGGCGGTTTCGACGGCGAGAGCGCTTCTATCCTCGTCGGCGACTTGAACATCGCGCCGCAGGAGCATGACGTCTGGTCGCACAAACAGCTCCTGAACGTCGTCAGTCATACACCCGTCGAGACAACCAATCTGGAATCGATGCGCTCGGCAGGCGGCTGGGCGGATCTGATGCGCCACAACGTGCCGAACGAGCAGAAGATCTACACATGGTGGAGCTATCGCGCGCAGGACTGGCAGGCGTCGGACCGTGGCCGCAGGCTCGACCACATCTGGGCCTCGCCCAATCTGGTGCCGAATCTCGCCGGCATCGACATTTTGCGCGAGGCACGTGGCTGGGAGCGGCCTTCCGATCACGTGCCGGTCATCGGGCGTTTCGACCTCGGCGAATGAGCAGGCAAATCTGGCGGCGCACGCTCACACGGCCCTTCGGGTGAAAAAGCACCCCCGAGGGTCATCAGTTCTCGAAATGCGGAGACAGGCGTTCGAGCCGCGCAACCATAGCCTGCAGATCGTCCGCGATCCGATCGTAAAGCGGCGCGGCGATTTCCGGATACTCGTCCAGTATGCGCTTAAAGGACTTTCGGTCGAGCCGCAGAAGCTGGGAATCGGACAACGCAACCGCCTCCGTAAGGCGTTGAGTCTCGGCGATCAGGGCTAGCTCACTGACAATTTCGCCGACTTCGGCACGCCCGACCATTTCCAGGCGGCCGTCGCGGTTGTGATAGAGGCCGATCCTGCCGTCAGTCACCACGAAGGCCGAATCGGCGATGTCGCCTTCCCGGTAGAGTCGTTGTCCGGCAGGGAGCTTTACCCGTTCGGCGCCGAAGGCAAGCAGGCGCAAATGGTCGTCGGCGAGGCTCTGGAACAAAGCCACGCCGGATAACGTGCGGATGTCGTCATCCAGCGCCATCGGGTCCCCAGGTTCAAGCGCCGCCCGCGCGATTGGCAATAATCCACGCGGTGAAAGCCGATTACCTGACGATCCTCTAACAGAACTCTGACCCGATGGTTAACGATTTGTCGCCGAACGATATTTTCGCCGGCCAAGCATACGTCAGGGCACGAGTTTGTAACCACCGGCCTCCGTCACCAGGATCTCCGCCTTGGATGGATCGCGCTCGATCTTCTGGCGCAGGCGATAGACATGGGTTTCCAGCGTGTGGGTAGTGACGCCGGAATTATAGCCCCACACCTCTTCCAGCAGTACATCGCGGGTGACCACGCGCTGGTCGGCGCGGAAAAGATATTTGATGATCGAGGCTTCCTTCTCGGTCAGCCTGATCTTGGTGCCGCGCTGGTCGATCAACAGCTTCTGGCTCGGCTTGAAGGTGTAGGGCCCGACGGTAAACGTCGCATCCTCGCTTTGCTCGTGCTGGCGCAGTTGCGCGCGAATGCGCGCCAGCAGCACGGCGAAACGGAAGGGCTTCGTAACATAATCGTTAGCGCCGGCTTCCAGACCCAGGATCGTGTCCGAATCCGTATCATGCCCGGTCAGCATGATGATCGGCGCTTTGTAGCCGCCCTTGCGCAGGATCTTCACCGCCTCGCGGCCATCCATGTCAGGCAGGCCGACATCCATGATCAGAAGATCGACCACCCCGTTGCGCGCGGCATTGATGCCTTTGCTGGCCGTCGCCTCTTCGGCGACATCGAATTCCTCATAAGGGGAAAGCTGCTCGACGAGCGTCGAGCGCAAATCGTCGTCGTCATCAACAATCAGGATGCTGCGCGCTGGCATGAAGAATTCCGTCTGTCAGAGGGCTCGCGCCGGCTTGACCGCCCGACGCAATTGCCGAAGGTCTGACCCAGCACGATTCATGGTTCTATTATGGCAAGATCGGTCAAAATTGAGAAGCGAGCCGGGAAAACCGGTCGATTGAGTCAAATTATCGTCAGAGCGAAACCGGGAAACCAGCGCAAGGGCCTGCTTCTGGCCGGCAGAACGGTGTTCCCATGTGCCCTGGGGCGCGGCGGCATTTCATCGAACAAACGGGAGGGCGACGGCGCGACGCCGCTGGCGCGCATGCGCCTCTTGTCCGGCTATATCCGCAAGGGCCGCTTTGCCCTGCGCTCTTCGCTGCCGCTCGCCACCATCGCGCCAACGCTCGGCTGGTGCGAAGTGCCTGATGACCGCAACTATAACCGGCCAGTCAAGATGCCTTACGCAGCCAGCCATGAACGCATGCTGCGTGACGACGACCTCTACGATGCCTGCATCGTGCTTGACTGGAATATCAGGCCGCGCCGCCGCGGTCGCGGCAGCGCGATCTTTTTCCATCTCGCGCGGCCGGGGTTCACGCCGACGGCCGGCTGCGTGGCGGTGACGCATCCTGTGATGCGCCGGCTTTTGCCGTTGCTGTCCCGCCAGACGGTGCTGACCGTGAAGCGTTAGCAGTTTCAGCCAGACCTTTCAGGGCGCCACCAAAGCGTTGGCGGCAGAGAAACGCGGCGAAGGATGCGAGCAGACAGTGGCCCGAAGGGGCGCGGGACGCGATATCCGAAGCGCGTTTCCGCACAGTTGCACTTCGACCTCGGAGCGCTCCGCCCGCCAGCCTATCCGCTGTAGCATCACCCCGTCTGGTTCAACTCCACGCGGCAAGACAAGGTCACTACGGTCCAGTCCAGCGTCGCGGCGTTGCTCCGGCGACAGATCCGCCAGCTCGTCAAGCAACCGGCGGCGGGTCAGCGCGGCTGTGAGCCACGCTTTCAGAATCGAGAAGACCATGGTTAGCCTCCACCTGTAATGTTCATTTTTGTTCAAGATAGAGGTATTGTAAGCGATTGAAATCGCGTTGAGAAACGAATAGATTTTACGAAAATAACAAAGAGAATTTGAAACTGAGATGGACCTGATCCCAGGCACGCGCGCCCTCAGAACGCTGGTTGCGGCCGGCAAACATCTCAATTTCACCCGTGCCGCCGAGGAGGTGAATCTCACGCCGGCAGCCGTCTCTCACCAGATCAAGGAGTTTGAAGCGCAATTGGGCTTCGCACTCTTTCAGCGGAACAACCGCCATGTGCGTGTGACTGAAGCCGGCGCGCGGTTTATCGACGCCGTGGCCGAGTCGATCGATATGATGAGCAGGGCAGCCGCAGCCGGCCGCAAAATCGGGCGCGGCGCCGCGATGATCAGGCTGACAACCGAATCGACATTCGCCTCACGCTGGATGATGCCCCGACTCCTGTCGTTTCGGCAGGCTCATCCCGATCTCGACCTGCGGTTCGACGTTACCGACGAACTGCGCAATTTCGATGTAGATGACGTCGATATCGGCGTCAGATTCGGTGCAGGTCAATATCCCGGTCTCAAATCGGACCGTCTTTTCGACAATGTGGCGGTTCCGGTCTGCAGTCCGGCGCTCCTCGAATCAGGCAAGCCACTTGGCGAACCGCGCGATCTTATCAACCACGCGTTGTGCCACGTGGTTGATACTATGCAGGGCGCAACCTGGCCGACATGGGGAGTATGGATGGCGGCGGCCGGTGTCGACGATTTCGACGAACGCCGCTGCATCACCTTCATTGACTCCGTTCACACAATTCAGGCGGCGCTCGATGGCGCCGCAGTTGCGTTGGCGGATCTGTGCATGGTCGCGGACGATCTCGCTGCCGGCCGCCTGGTCCGCCCCTTTGACCTGGGTATCCGCATGGAGCCTCAGTTCGCTTTCTACCTTGTCTACCCCGAACGAAGCGCCGTCGACTCTCAGGTGCAAGCCTTTCGTCAATGGCTTTTGGCCGAAGCGAGGAAGACCGACGCCATGTTTATAGTTCCGGTAGGCTCTCAGCCTGCGGCCGCATAAGGTGGCCGCTCAATCGTTGCCGCAGGCTTCGGTGAGGCCGATCCTGGAAAGGGAACGCTCGATCATCGTTGCGAACTCGATGTGACCGGCGGCGATGTCGCGGTCGATCGGGTGGCGCAGCGCTGCATCCAACATGCCCAGTTGCCGAACGATCGGCCTTTGCGGGGCGTGACGCTTCCGAATGGCGGGTATGAATGACATAATCTTTCTTGCTTCGCAGCGTTCAAAACTGATCCGACTGTCGGCTATGGGCGCGCGTCAGGCTGGCTTGCAAAATCCAGTTCTTGTCGCGGTCGACCAACCGGCCGATGTCGGTCTGGCGCAGCGCGACGTCGTTCAAGTCGCGGTCGGACAGGTTGTCAAGCGGCTGGTGCCGGGTGTTGAGTGCTGCCCTTGCGTGGCGGAGCCAGTTTCGAATCTCGTCGAGCCAATGGGCCAAACCTGTGCGGTGCAGGGTTTCGATCGTGTGAACGGACATTGTTCTCACCTTTCAATTCATCTTGTCGATCAGTTTCATGACCAGACAATGCGCCATTGAAAGAAAACAAGGAAACGAGTAGTTTTCACCGAATCATCAAATTTCATTTGAAGATACGATGACCCTGAACGTTCCCGGCACACGGGCGCTGAAGACCTTCGAGGCGGCGGCCCGGCATCTCAACTTCACTCGTGCCGCTGACGAGCTTGGGCTGACGCCGGCTGCCGTCAGCCATCAGATCAAGGAGATCGAAGACCAGCTCGGCGTGTCGTTGTTCACGCGGACAAGCCGCACGATCCGTCTCACCGAAGGCGGCATTGTGCTGCTGGATGCGACCGTCGATGCGCTCGACCTTCTTACCCGCGCGGCGGCGCGGGCGCGCAAGATGGAGCGGGGCGCATCCCTTCTAAGGCTGACATTGTCACCAACTTTCGCGTCCAAATGGCTCATGCCGCGTCTGGCCAGCTTTCGGAAAACCTACGCGGACATCGAGCTTCGTTTCGATATCACCGACCTGGTCCGCGATTTCGACCTCGACGATGTCGATGTTGGCGTCCGGTTTGGCGCGGGCAAATATCCGGGCTTGTGCAGCCATCGACTGTTCGACGACATGGTGATTCCGGTTTGCAGTCCTGCCCTGCTGTCGGGCGACCAGCCATTGCGGGAGCCGCGCGATCTGCTCAACCACACGCTCTGCCATGTCGATTGGACGCTACACGGGCTGACCTGGCCGACTTGGGGCATGTGGATGGCAGCCGCCGGCATCGAGGATTTCGACGACAGCCGGTGTGTAGTCTTCGACGATTCCGCGCATGCGGTTCAGGCGGCGATTGACGGCAGCGCGGTGGCGCTGGCGGATTTCGCCATGGTCGCCAGCGACCTGTCGACCGGACGGCTCTTGCGGCCGTTCGATCTGGGTATCCGCTACGGGCCGGAGTTCGCCTATTTTCTGGTCTACTCGGAAAGGCATGCCGACGATCCGCGCATAGCGGCGTTCCGCGCCTGGATGCTGGAGCAGGCGCATGCGACGAACACGATCGCCTGACGCTGCTATGCCAGCCGCCACACCGTCGTCTTCTTGACTTCGGCATCTTCCAGGTCGCGCGTTACCGGCACTTGGTACGATGCCAGTTCGACCAATCGCGCCTTGGGCAGATAGGCGCGTCCGGGATCGCCAACCAGAACAGTCGCGCCGCGCGCCGCCAGGTGCCCGAACCAGGGCAACAGCGCATCCGCGAAATCCTTGGAGTAGAAGACGTCGCCCGCCAGGACGACATCCCAACCTTCGTCAACGCCAATCAGGTCGTCGGTTCGAATCGTCACTGTCACATTGTTGGCGGCGGCATTCAGCGCAACCGCCTCCGCGCAAAAGGGGTCGATGTCGCAGCCGGTAACAGCGCTTGCACCGGCCTTCGCCGCCGCAATTGCAACCAGACCCGATCCTGTCGCGAAATCCAGAACGGATTTGCCGTGCACGGTTTCAGGATGATCGAGCACATACCTTGCTAGCCCCTGTCCGCCCGCCCAGGCAAAGGCCCAGAACGGCGGCGGCAGGCCGATCTCGGCCAGTTCCTCCTCCGTCTTCAGCCATAGCGCATGCGATTCTTCCGCCAGATGGAGAGGGATTACAGGTACATGCGGCGGCGCAATCAGCGTCGTGTTCGCGAGGATGAAGGCCTTGGCCTGACCCGGCTTGAGAGCACTCACGGAGCTGGATTGAGACCGCCCATGCGGCAAACTTCCTTCCACTCGTCCGGTGTCACCGGCTGCACGGAAAGCCGCGAATTGTTGACCAGGATCATCTTGGCCAGCTTCGGGTTGGCCTTGATCTCGTCCAGCGTCGGCGGGTTCGGCACGTCCTTCACCGCGCGGATGTCGACGCATTCCCAGCGCGGATCGTCGGTGGTCGAGTCGGGATGGGCCAGCGCACAGACTTCAGCGATTCCGGCGCAGCAAAGGCCTTCATTGGAATGGTAGAAAAAGCCGAGATCGCCGATCTGCATGGCCTTCATATTATTGCGTGCGGCGTAGTTGCGGATACCGGTCCATTCGGTGCCCTTTTTGCCTTCGGCCTTGAGCATGTCGAAGGAATAGACGTTCGGCTCGGACTTAAACAACCAGTAGTTCATCGCAAGCAAGAATCCTGTTTCGCGTGTGGCGGCTGAGGGGGGCTTAGAATTTCTTGTCGATGCCCGCCTGTTTCATGATCGCATTGGCGGTATGACGCGACATGCAATACCGGTCGATGGAAAAGGTGCGATCAGTGATCGGACTGTACCAGATTTCGTGGTCACCCTTTCCCTGCCGCTTGAAAGTACACCCAGCTTGCTTCACGACCTCTAATATCTGCTGATAGAAGCCACGGACCATCAGTGCGCGTGATGGCCGGCGCGTGGCAGGGTCGACATGATACACATGTCGATCAGGTCGCCAGAAAACTGCTCATCGCCGAGGAGATGTGCATTGTCGTGAAGCAGTTCAGGCGCGACGGCCAGGATGCGATCTACGAGACCGTCGAGACTGCTCGCTTCCGTCACCAGACCAGGGATGTCGTCGCTTGTCGCAACCCAGACGTCAGCCTCGTCATCCCACTCGGCGTTCACGATGAATTTTTTCCGCATTGTCCTTAGAAATTCCTGCGAGCCAGCCAAGCAGCCTTGACCCTCAAGATAGGGGATGTTGCCATTTTGGCAACATTGGCATCGATTTTTCCGGCATCAAGCGAACGTCTTGTCATCCGGCGAGCCAACCACAAGAACTATTCTGGCTTGTTGAACGCCCAGTTCCAGGCCTTGATGTCGACCCGCTCGAACAGGCCGGCCTTCGCATAGGGGTCCGCGTTGGCGATCGCTTCAGCCGCGGCCTTATCTTCGGTCTCGATGACGACGAGGCTGCCGGTCGGCTTGCCGTCGTTGCCGAGAAAGGGTCCGGCGAATTTGAGCGTACCCTTGCCATTCAAATCGTTGAGGAACGCGACATGATCGGGGCGCGTGTCGAGCCGCACTTGCAGATGGTCGGGCTTGTCCTGGCACAGGAGGGCAAAAAGCATTTTTTGGTTCCCTATTCGGCTTCGTTGCGGAGCGGTCGCGACATCAAAGCCGAGACCGCTTCGTGGATGGTGATCGAACGGTCGAGAATCTGCGCGACAGCCGAGATGATCGGCGCGTCGACGCCACGTTCGGCGGCCAGCTGCGCGGCGATGCCGGCCGTCGCGACACCCTCTGCCAGCGGCAGGTTGTCGAGGCTTTCGCCGCAGCCAACCGCCAGGCCGTAGGCGAAATTGCGCGATTGCGGCGTCGAGCAAGTCAGCATCAGGTCGCCCAGCCCGGACAGGCCCATGAGCGTTTCGGGTTTTGCGCCGAGCGCGGCGCCGATGCGACGCAATTCGACGAAACCGCGCGTGACCATGGCGGCCTGGGCGCTTGCGCCAAGTTTTGCTCCTGTGACCGCGCCGGCGGCAATAGCGAAGACATTCTTCAGCGCGCCGCCGATCTCGACGCCGATCAGATCATCCGACGAATAGCAGCGGAAATGGCCGACCGAAAACCGCGCGGCAAGTTCGATAGCAAGGTCCTCCGTGTCGGCGGCCACGACCACGGCGGTCGGCAGGCTCTTGGCGACATCTGCGGCAAAGCTCGGTCCTGAAAGAGCGGCAATGGGGTTGTCGGGCAAAATCTCGCGAGCGATCGACGACAGCAACTCGCCGGTGGAACGTTCGATGCCTTTCGCGCACAAGACAACCGGCGCCTCGGCTGGAATGTCGGTCTCCAGCGTTTGCAAGGCGTCGCGCAGCGACTGCGCCGGAATGACCGCCAGGACGCAATCGACATCGCTGAGAGCCGACTTCGCGTCAGTCGTAGCGACGATGCCCTCCGGCAGCGTTACTCCAGGCAGATATTTCGGGTTCGCGCCGCGATTGACGGCGTCAACCATGTCCTTGTCGCGGGCCCACAGGCGCACGTCGTGGCCGGCCCGGCGCATGGTTGCCGCGAGCGCCGTGCCCCAGGCGCCGCCGCCAAGAACCGCGACGCGATAAAGCGCGCTCATGCCTTGGCTCCGCGCCGACCGGAGCCAACCACCGGGGTGGAGGTTTCGTCGAGTGGCCAGCGCGAGCGCGGAGCGAACTGCATGGCGTCATCGCCGCCCAGGCCGGCGCGCAGGCGCTCGGCGCCAGCCCAGGCGATCATCGCGGCGTTATCGGTGCATAGCGCGTGGGGCGGCGCGAGGAAGCGAAAGCCGTTGCGATCGCAGAGCTTTTCCAGCGATGCGCGGATCAGGCGGTTGGCCGCGACGCCGCCGGCCACCACGAGCACCGGCTCGTCGGCTTGTGGAAACGCCTCGCGAAAGCGGACCAATGCGCGCTTCACGCGATCGGAAAGGGCGTCGGCCACGGCCGCCTGAAAGGCCGCGCAGATATCGGCCACATCCTGATCGGTCAGCGGCGAGATCGCCGTCGCTGCCTGTCGCACCGCTGTCTTCAGGCCCGAGAAGGAAAAGTCCGGCTGGGCCGCGCCCTTCATCGGACGCGGGAAATCGAACCGATTGGCGGCACCCTGCGCCGCAGCTTTTTCGACATTCGGGCCGCCGGGATAGGGCAAACCCAGCAGCTTCGCGGTCTTGTCAAACGCCTCGCCGAGCGCGTCGTCGATGGTCGTTGCCCAGCGCTCATAGTCACCTACGCCCTTGACCAGCACGATCTGCGTATGGCCGCCGGAAACCAGCAGCAAGAGGTAGGGAAAAGAAATACCGTCGGTGAGCCGTGCTGTCAGGGCATGACCTTCCAGATGGTTGATTGCGAGCAGTGGCTTTTCGGCCGCAGCAGCGATCGCCTTGGCCGTCATCAGGCCGACGATAAGCCCGCCGACCAAACCGGGACCGGCCGTCGCGGCCACAGCATCGATTTCATCCAATGTTGTGCCTGCTTCGGCAAGTGCTGCCTCGACAATGCCATCCAGCGCTTCGACATGGGCGCGCGCGGCGATCTCTGGCACCACGCCGCCGAAGGCCGCGTGTTCCTCAATCTGGCTCAGCACGACATTGGATAGGATGCGCGCCTGGCCGTCGGCGCCGGTTTCGACAACGCTGGCGGCAGTCTCGTCACAACTCGTCTCGATGCCCAGAACACGGATCAAGGTGGTGTCTATTCGCCTCATTGCGGGGTCGGGTTTTCGCCGCTAGGAGCTAGAAAACCCGTGCGGCGGGTTACCACGGACCTCTATCGACAAACAACCGCCATGCCAACAAAGCCTCTCAGGATCGGAACGCGCGGCAGCGCACTGGCGCTCGCCCAAGCCGCCGAGACGCGGGCGCGGCTGATGCAGGCGCATGGCCTGCCGGAAGAAGCCTTCGCCATCGAGGTGATCACCACCAGCGGCGACCGCATCCAGGACCGTCCCTTGTCCGAAGCCGGCGGCAAGGGGCTTTTCACGAAGGAAATAGAGGAAGCGCTGCTCGATGGCCGTATCGACCTCGCCGTTCACTCCTCGAAGGATATGCCGACCGTCTTGCCGGAGGGACTGGAATTGTCGGCCTTCCTGCCACGGGAAGACCCCCGCGACGCCTTTATCGGGCGAACGGCCGCGACGCTCGAAGATCTGCCGCAAGGGGCGGTCATCGGTTCGTCGTCGCTGCGGCGGCAGGCGCTAATCAAGCGTCTGAGGCCGGATATCGACGTGGTGATGTTCCGTGGCAATGTCGAGACGAGGCTACGCAAGGTTGACTACGGTGAAGTCGATGGCACCATTCTCGCTCTGGCCGGCCTGAAGCGCCTGAAACGCGATGCGGCGGCGACCCATGTCATGCCGCTGGCGCTCTTTCCGCCGGCTCCGGGGCAGGGCGCGATCTGCATCGAAAGCCGCATTGGCGACGAAGAGACGAAGGCGATGCTCGCGTCGATTCATCATCGGCCCACCGGCTTGGCGCTTGCCTGCGAGCGCGCCTTCCTCGCGGCGTTGGACGGCTCTTGCCGCACGCCGATCGCCGGTTATGCCGAGGTTGAAGGCGGCCGGCTGAGTTTTGCCGGCATGATCCTGACGCCGGATGGCTCTCAGGTTCATACGATCGCGGAGGCAGGGTCGGCGGACAACGCAGGCGATATCGGCCGTGCCGCGGGTGAAACGATACGCGCCAAGGCTGGCCCCTCGTTTTTCGAGGAGTGGAACTGAATGATCCGGCGCGTACTGGTGACGCGGCCGGAGCCGGAGGCGTCCAAGACGGCCGAACAGCTCAAAATGCTCGGTTTCGAACCATTGGTTTTGCCTCTCACGACGACTGGTGCGACACCGGACCAAACCGTGGCCACAGGCGTCGATGCCGTTGTGGTCACAAGTTCCAATGCGTTGCGTTATGCATCGCCCGAGCTGTTGGCAGCTCTCGTCGCGAAACCTTGCTTTGCCGTGGGCGACAAGACCGCCGAGCAGGCGCGAGCCGCCGGATTTGGTTCCACTGTGTCGGCAAAAGGTGACGCCGATGCGTTGGCGCAACTGGTGCTCCGCCAGACGGCTGCCGAAGCTCGAATTGCCTATCTGTGCGGCGTCGTGCGGCGGCCCGAGTTCGAAAGCACGGTGGTAGGGTCCGGGCGTACAATTATTCCAGTCGAGACATATGATACGCGTCGCGTCGACTATTCCGATGCGATGCTGAAAAAAGCCTTCAGGCATGCGGGTGTGGATGCGGCGCTTATCTATTCAGCCGAGTCGGCGAGCGCGTTGTCACGGTTGTCCGAAAAGCCGATCGTGGCCGATCGCCTTTCCGGGGCCTTGTTTTGCTGCCTTTCAGCGCGTGTTGCGGCAGCGCTTGACATTGAATCTTCACGAATTCGCATTGCCGAGAGGCCGGAACAGCAGGCTCTGTTCGACGTTTTGAAGGCCGGCGGCTGAGAATGTCGCGGTGCGGCTATATTCCGCCATCAACGGTATGCTAGGTCTGGGTCACGCCCATCGAAAGACAGGTTTCGGAGCCGGTTTATGGTCAAGACCCCGAAAACGCGTCACTACAAGCCGCAGCGCGCGCCGGTGACGATCGATCTTGAAGCCAATGCGGCCGACGAGACGCCCGCGAAAGCCGTCGAGTCTACAGAATCTGAAGTGGCGAGTGCCTTGGAAAGGGCCGAATCACCAGCGGCTGCCGGCGGATTTGAGCCGTGGCTCGGACCAGACCAATCGGCTCCAGGCGTAGAAAAAGGCGCTGATACGCGGGCATCAGACGACGAGCCGTCCGATGCGTCAAAAGCCGAGGCCACGCCGCCGGATGTCGGGGATGTCCAGCCATCGGTCACGGCCTATGGCCGCGGCGCGGCCAGCGAAGCAGGCAGCAGCAAGCCCCCGAAATCGCAGGCTGTTCAGCCTCCTCCACCCCGGTCGGGTCTGTCCTCCCTGGCCGCCGGGCTTATCGGCGGCGTTTCTGCGCTGGCAATTGCCGGTCTGCTGCAATTTGCAGGCCTTCTTGGAGCGCCGGGCGGTGGTGTGGCAGCGCCTGATTTGAGCGGCGTGCAGACAGAAATCAGCGGCTTAAAGTCCGAGATTGCTGCCTTGAAATCTTCGGCGGGCGGCGACGGCGGTGCGGCTGTTGCCGGTCTCACGTCGTCACTCGACCAGGTGAAGGCGGATCTCGCTGCCTTGCAATCGGCCGTCCAGACAGGCGCTGGTGGCGACGGTGCTGCGGTTGGCGCTCTGGACGCCAAGGTGAAGGAACTCGAAGGAGCAATCGCCAATCTCTCACAATCGGCCGGTGGCGCCGCGCAAGAGGAAGTCGCGGCGTTGACGGCCAAGCTTGCCACGCTGGAACAGTCCCTGGTGGCACTCACCGGCAAGGTCGACGCCCAGGGTGCACAGCCAAAGATCGCGCTGGCCATCTCCGCCGCCGCGCTCAAATCGGCGCTCGACCGTGGTTCCGCGTTTGCCGCCGAACTCGAGACATTCGCCGCGATTTCGCCCAACGCCCCGGAAATCCAGCCGCTGCGCGCCTATGCCGATCAGGGCGTAATGACCCGCGCGGACATAACAAAAGCGTTTCCTGATGCAGCCAACGCCATGGTCGCCGCTGCCGCGCCGGTCGACCAGAACGCCGGCTTTTTCCAGCGCCTGTTGTCGAGCGCAGAGTTGGTGGTCAAGGTGCGGCCCGTCGGCGAAGTTCCCGGTGAAGATCCGCCGGCACGCGTTGCGCGCATGGAGGTAGCGGTCAATGCCGGCGACTACGACAAGGCGCTGGCCGAATACGCCGCTTTGCCGGAGGCGGTGCAGGCGGCCGGCGGCGGCCTGGTCGACAAGATCAAGGTGCGCGTCGAGGTCGAAAAACTGGTTGACCAGATGATTGCCGGGGCGATGAAGGCAGCCTGAGGAGTTTTAGTACATGATCAGGCTGTTGGCGTTTCTGGCGGTCGTTTTCCTGCTCGGGCTTGGCTTTGCATGGCTGGCGGACCGGCCCGGCGATATGGTCGTCACGTTCGACGGCTATCAATATCAGGTCAGCCTGATGGCCGCTGCGGCGCTGCTCACCGCAGTGGTGGCGGCGGTGATGGTGTTGTGGTGGATGGTCAAGTCGATCTGGACCAGCCCCTTTGCCATCTCCCGGCATTTTCGCGCCCGGCGGCGTGATCGGGGTTACCAGGCGCTATCGACCGGCATGATCGCCGCCGGCGCCGGCGATTTCGCCAAGGCGCGGCAGAAAAACAAGGAAGCGGGCAAACTGATCAACGCGGATCAGGAACCGCTGATCCATCTGCTGGAGGCCCAGACGTTCCTGCTCGAGGGCAATCATGATGGCGCGCGCGAAAAATTCGAGGCGATGATCGACGACCCCGAGATGAAACTGCTCGGCTTGCGCGGCCTCTATCTGGAGGCGGAGCGGCTGGGCGACAAGGCGGCAGCCCGCCACTATGCTGCGCGGGCCGCCGATGTCGCGCCGCAACTCGGCTGGGCTTCGGATTCGACGCTGGAAGAGCGCGTCGAGGACGGCGATTGGGATGGTGCGCTTAAACTGCTCGACGCCCAGAAGGCGACCCGGCAGTTCGACAAGGAGACGTTGAACCGCCGCCGCGCCGTGCTGCTGACCGCCAAGGCGCTGGCGACCTTCGATACCGACCAGGCCGGCTCGCGCAGCGCCGCGCTTGAAGCCAACCGCCTTGCGCCGAGTTTTGCTCCCGCCGCGATTGTTGCGGCGCGGGCTTTGATTCGGGCGGACGACGTTCGAAAAGCATCGAAATTGCTGGAGGCGGCCTGGAAGGACGAGCCGCATCCGGAAGTGGCCGATCTCTATGTCCATGCCCGGCCCGGCGACGCCACGCATGATCGGCTGGCCCGTGCGCAGCGGCTTCAGTCGCTCAGGCAAAACAATGTCGAATCCTCGCTCATCGTCGCGCGTGCCGCACTTGATGCGCAGGAATACAAGCTTGCGCGGCAGGAGGTCGAAGCCGCTATCCGCATGCAGCCGCGCGAAGCCGGCTATCTGCTGCGCGCCGATATCGAGGAGGCGGAAACCGGCGATGTCGGGCGCATACGGCAATGGCTGGGGCGCGCCGTGCGTGCGCCGCGCGATCCGGCCTGGGTGGCGGATGGGCATGTGGCGCAACATTGGGCGCCGATCTCGCCTGTCACCGGCCGTCTCGACGCCTTCGAATGGAAGGCGCCGATCGAGCAGATCGGTGCGCTGATCGAACAGGACGACCCTCTCGTCTTGCCCGAAACGCCGTCGCTCACTGTCGAAACGGCCGACGAGCCTGACGATGTCGAAACCATCGAGATTGAAGCTGTAGCCGAGCCCAAGCCGCCCGTCGCTGCCAATGACGAGAAGGCCAACGGTCCGCCCATGGACGAAGAGCGAGCGCCGCCGCCCTTGCCCGACGACCCGGGCGTCGATCCTGATCGAGCAAAGCAGCCCTCGCGCCGCTTCAAATTGTTCTGAATCGGCACCACCTTTCCACAAAATCCGGACTTGGTGGCGCAATCCCTTGACGAACGGAAACGCACAAACAATTTGCGGTGACGAAGATTGGATTGTTCGCCGTGAGGCAAAGAATGTTCGAGCGTGTACTGGCGTTTCTGAAAGACCTGCCGCCCAGCGTGACCGGCGACGCGGCCAGCCGGGCCGACGATCCGCGCATTGCGGCGGCGGCGCTGATGTACCACGTCATGGATGCCGACGGTGTGCGCCAAGACACGGAATGGGAACAGATCAAGGTCCTGCTCGCCGAGCTATACGGCATCTCCGGCGATGAGCTTGATGACCTGGTGAATGCCGGCCAGCAGGCCGACAGCGAAGCGATCGATCTCTACGCCTTCACCAGTGTTTTGAAGCGGCATCTGGACGAGGAGGAGCGTGTTCGTTTCATCCGCGTGCTGTGGGATGTCGCCTATGCCGATGGCGAGTTGCACGAGCTGGAAGACAACACGCTGTGGCGCGTCGCCGAACTCATCGGCGTCGACCGGCGCAACCGCATTGCCATGCGGCAGGAAGCAGCGCGCCGCCGTCCCGATGCCAGGGGCGCGTCGAGCGACGAGTAGCATGAACGACCGACCCAAAATCCTGATCGTGCTGCATCAGGAAACGTCCAGTCCGGGACGGGTCGGTCAGCTTCTCACCGAAAAAGGCTTTGATCTCGACATCCGCCGGCCGCCGCTCGGCGATCACCTGCCGGAGACGCTGGAAGCGCATTCCGGCGCCGTGGTGTTCGGCGGGCCGATGAGCGCCAACGACGAGGACGATTTCGTCAAGCGCGAAACCGACTGGCTGGCGGTTCCCCTGAAGGAAAAAAAGCCGTTCCTGGGCATTTGCCTCGGCGCGCAGATGCTGTGCAACCATCTCGGCGGTTCGGTCGATCCGCATCAGGAGGGCCATGTCGAGATCGGCTGGTATCCGCTGCGCGCCACCGAACATGGCCGCGCGCTGATGCATTGGCCCGAGATGGTCTATCAGTTCCATCGCGAGGGTTTTACGCTGCCCAAGGGGGCGACGTTGCTGGCGACCGCCGAAACCTATCCGAACCAGGCTTTCCGCTATGGCGATACGGCTTGGGGCATCCAGTTCCACGCCGAACTGACGCGCGTGATGATGCAGCGCTGGGTGGTGCGCGGCGCGCATCGTTTCGAACTGCCCGGCGCACAGCAGGGCCGAGACCATCTGGGCGGTCGGCTGATCTGGGACACGCATCTGAAGCGCTGGTTGATTGAGTTCCTACAAATCGTCTTCGGCGGCAAGGAGCTCGATCCAATGATGGCCAGGATAAAATAGGATTGGTTCAGGCCATGCGTAAAAGCACAAGCGACCAAAATTTCCGCTGAACTCGAAGCCGACCGACCTCCGTAGCCAAGCCACATCACCGGACCGCGCGGTCTGCGCGCACTTGTCTATTCGCGAAAAGCGATTGCTGTGCTAGGGGCGCGTCGAAATCGGAATTTTGTCCATGGCCGTCGTCTCGAAAAAGCTGCCTGTCCCTGATCTGGTGGCCGTCCGCCGCGCGCTGATCTCTGTTTCCGACAAGACCGGGCTGATCGATTTCGCTCGTGCGTTGCACAAGGCCGGCGTACATTTGATTTCGACCGGCGGCACCGCGAAATCAATCGCGGCGGCAGGCATTCCGGTACGAGATGTGTCGGAACTGACCGGCTTTCCCGAAATCATGGACGGCCGCGTCAAGACGCTGCACCCGGGCGTGCACGGCGCTCTGCTCGGCGTGCGCGATGATCCCGAGCATGCCGCTGCGATGGAGGCGCATGGCATCGAGGCGATCGACCTCATCGTGGTGAATCTCTATCCGTTCGAGGAAGTACGTCGCTCGGGCGGCGACTATCCGACCACGGTTGAGAATATCGACATAGGCGGCCCGGCGATGATCCGCGCCGCCGCAAAAAATCATGCCTATGTTGCGGTTGTTACGGATCCGGAAGATTACGGCTCAGTGCTCAATGCGCTTGATCTCAATTTCGGGAGCCTGAGCTACGAGTTCCGTAAGAAACTCGCTGCCAAGGCATATGCGCGCACCGCGGCCTATGACGCGGCGATCTCCGGCTGGTTCGCAGAAACGCTTGGCGTCGAACATCCGACCTGGCGCGCTTTCGGCGGCACGCTGGATTCGGTGATGCGCTATGGCGAAAACCCGCATCAGGCTGCAGGGCTCTATCTTGATGGTGAGCAACGGCCCGGCGTCGCGACCGCGCGGCAGGTGCAGGGCAAGCAGCTTTCCTACAACAATATCAACGATACCGACGCCGCCTTCGAACTCGTCGGCGAGTTCGATCCGCAGAAGTCGGCGGCGGTGGCGATCATCAAGCACGCCAATCCATGCGGCGTGGCAATGGGCGTAACGCTCGTCGAGGCGTATCGCAAGGCGTTGGCCTGCGATCCGGTTTCGGCCTTTGGCGGTATCGTCGCGGTCAACCGGCCGCTGGATGCGGCGGCCGCCGAGGAGATCGTCAAGGTGTTCACCGAGGTGATCATCGCGCCCGACGCCAGCGAAGAGGCGCAAGCGATCATCGCGGCAAAGAAAAATTTGCGCCTGCTGCTGACCGGCGGGTTACCCGATCCCCGCAGCGCGGGCCTGACGGTTAAGTCCGTGTCCGGCGGCCTTTTGGTTCAGTCGCGCGACAACGCAGTGGTCGACGACATGTCGCTGAGGGTCGTCACGAAACGTGCGCCGACCGAGGTGGAAATGGCAGACCTGATGTTTGCCTTCCGCGTGGCCAAACATGTCAAATCGAACGCCATCGTCTATGTGAAGGACGGCGCCACCGTCGGCGTTGGGGCCGGCCAGATGAGCCGCGTGGATTCGTCGCGCATCGCCGCGCGCAAGGCGGAGGACGCTGCCGAAGCTGCCGGGCTGACGCAGTCGATGGCGAAGGGCTCGGTCGTCGCGTCGGATGCGTTCTTTCCGTTCCCCGACGGGCTTCTGGCGGCGGTGGAAGCGGGGGCCACGGCGGTCATCCAGCCTGGCGGTTCGATGAACGACGACAAAGTGATCGCCGCCGCCGATCAGCACGGCATCGCGATGGTGTTTACTGGCACGCGCCATTTCAGACACTGATTGCGGAGCCGAAACGATATGTCCAGCTTTGGCGATTATGAGATACGTCTCGCCCGGCCGTCGGATTTGTATGCGCTCTATGCTGTCTGCCTGGAGACCGGCGACAACGGCGAGGATGCAACCACACTCTACACCGACCCGTGCCTGCTCGGACATGTCTATGTCGGACCTTATGCGGTACTGGAGCCTGATCTAGCGTTCGTTGTGGAAGACGGTGATGGCGTTGCCGGCTATGTGCTTGGCGCCGCAAATACTGCTCTGTTCGAAGAGCGGCTGGAGCGGGAATGGTGGCCGGCGCTACGAAGGCAATATGCCGAGCCAACCGGGTCCGACCCTGCGACATGGTCGCCCGACCAGCGGCTTGCGGCGCAGATCCATCACCCGGATCGTACGCCGCCGTCAGCCGCAGCGCGCTATCCCGCGCACTTGCATCTCGACCTGCTGCCACGCATGCGTGGCAAGGGCGCTGCGGCGGCGCTCTTGCAGCGTTGTTTCGGCCAGATGCGGCATGCCGGCGTCCACGCGGTGATGCTCGGCGCAAGTCGCGCCAATCATCGTGGCGTCAAATTCTGGGAAAAGTCGGGCTTTGCCGAGATCGTCTCGCCAGACCTCGAGCCTGGCGAAACGATCTGGACGGGCCGCGAGATCTGAGGCTCAGAACTTCGGCAATTTC
Organism: Rhizobiaceae bacterium; assembly: GCA_050247155.1. Taxonomy (GTDB): domain Bacteria; phylum Pseudomonadota; class Alphaproteobacteria; order Rhizobiales; family Rhizobiaceae; genus Mesorhizobium_G. The sequence continues at coordinate 26,312 of JBFWUS010000010.1, read as the reverse complement.
GGCCGCGTGGCGAGTGCCTCGTTGACGATCTTTTCGACCGCTTTGCGGCGCGCGCCAGCCCGCGGCTGGCGCGGCTTCTTTGTGGCGATCTTCTGCGCGGTCTTCAGCACCTCGATCTTTTCGTCATGAGACAGCATCGGGCCTTCACTCAGCGAGCCCGCGACCATGAAGCCATCGACGCCGGCATCGATCTGCAGTTGGAAACAGCGCTCCATCTCGGCATAATCGAGCTTATCGGTCTCTCTCTGATATATCAGACGTATATCTGTCAGCCTGAGCCTTGCCAGCATTGTTTTTATGGTGATATATCATAAAAAGGGAGTCGCCATGATACCGACACGACCCGACGCGCCCGTTGCGGCGCAAGCCTATCGAGCGCTGGAGCGGCTGGTGGTGACACTGGAGCTTTCGCCGGGCAGTTCCGTCACCGAGGGCACGCTCATCGACAGGGTGGGGCTCGGCCGCACGCCTGTGCGCGAGGCGATCCAGCGGCTCGCCTGGGAGGGCCTGATGGAGATCCAGCCGCGCATTGGCATCCGCATCGCGCCGCTCGATCCGGCGGATTGGCGTCGGGTGCTCGAAGCGCGGCGCGGCGTCGAGATCCTTCTCGCGCGATCAGCGGCCCGCCTGATCACCCGTGAATTCGCCGACAATTTTCAGGCGGCGGCGGTGGCTATGCATGACGCCGTGCTGGCCAAGGATCTTCTCGGCTTTTTGGAAGCGGATAAGTCGCTGGATGACGCCTTGGCTGGGGTGACTGACAATCCCTTCGCCGCACGGTTGGCCGCTCCGCTGCAAACCCATAGCCGGCGCTTCTGGTATCGCTACCGCACGCCGAACGGTCTGGCGGAATCGGCCGCAGGGCATGTCGCCGTCATTCACGCGATCCTGGCGCGCGAAGAAGATACGGCCGACGAGGAAGCAGGGCGGCTTATCGACCTGCTGATGCGACATGCCCAATCGCCCGCCGGATAGTCAGCGCCGCATCAAGCCTTCCCAGTAACCCCACCCTCTTCAAAATTTTCGCTCTCCTGTGTCGGGACGGGTATCCTGCGCTCGTCCTCGTGGCACCAACGATTGGAGAGTGAAATGAGTGAAACCACGATGACACGGATCGGATATGTGCTGTCCGGTGTGTTTGTATTGTTCATGCTGGGCGCGTCGGTGACGCCGAAATTGCTCGGCATGGCCGTTGCCGACGAAACCATGGCCGCGCTCGGCTGGCCGCCCGGCTATGTCCTGCCGATCGGCATTCTCGAACTGACGCTGACGCTGCTTTACATCTACCCGCGCACCAATGTGCTGGCCTCGATCCTGTTCATGGGATTGTTCGGCGGCGCCATGGCGACACAGGTGCGCGCCGGCAGCCCGCTGTTCAGCCATCAGCTTTTCAGCATTTACCTAGGCCTCTTCATGTGGGGCGGGCTGTGGCTGCGCGATCCAGCGCTCAGAGCATTGTTTCCGTTTCGGCGATAGGAGGCCCCGGGTCGATTGCGATGTGGCGCAGGCGGCAGCCTAAAGCCTGTCGCGCCTTATCTGATTCATTCTGTTTGCCGTTTGGCGAGGCGATTCACGAGGAAGGTCGCGAAGGTCGGGCTGGTTGCCCGGCCGAGTGGGCTGACGACGTGGGCGTCCGCCAAACGCAAACCCGAAGGGCCGCGCTGGTTTGGGCCAATTCCATCGGCCTTCGTCTCGGCCGGACAACCAGTCCGACCTTCGACGAAGCCCTCGATCTTGTCCCAAACCATCGCCGGCAGAATGGATCAGATAAGACGCGACAGGCTTTAAAGCGCCGGTGTCGAAGCCGGCGTGTTGTGCTCCCAACCCTCCCCGGCGGCGATGATGCAGCTTCGACCGGCGATATCGGTCATGATGATCGTCCACGTGCCAGCCTCGGAAACGTAGACTTCCATGATCGCGACGCTGCCCACGACGCCGTAGGCGAATTGACGTTCCTGATAGGTGACCTGAAGCCGGCTCACCAAATCATCGTGATCCATGCAAGTCACCTGCGCCTGCACAGTGGATGCAGTGAGCAAAACCAAAGCTCCGGCCGCCAACCGCCGTAGCCATTTCATGAAAGATATGTGTGTCATAACACACCTCCTTTGCCATCGCGTTCCGGCAAGGGAGGCATATGCGGCCGCCTCAGCGCGCCGGAACGATCCAGCCCGGTTTTGACGTCTTCATCACGTCACTCCTTCTGCGATCCGGTCTGTCGTCACGGGAACTGCTGTTCCCTGCAAAAAATGTGGGGAGGGATTTGCTCTCATGCAAGGGGGGCGAGCTTTGCAAAAAAAGGCGTGGCCCTGCGGTCGCGCCCTTCAGACAAAGGATGATGGCTGCGTCAATTCATTGTCGGGATGACGAATTCCGCGCCATCCTTGATGCCGCTCGGCCAGCGCGATGTGACCGTCTTGGTCTTGGTGTAGAAGCGGAATGCATCCGAGCCGTGCTGGTTAAGGTCGCCGAAGCCCGAAGCCTTCCAGCCGCCGAAAGTGTAATAGGCAATCGGCACGGGGATCGGCACGTTGATGCCGACCATGCCGACCTGGACCTTGGCGGCGAAGTCGCGCGCGGCATCACCGTCGCGGGTAAAGATCGCCGTGCCGTTGCCCATTTCGTGATCGTTGGTGATCTTCAGCGCGTAGTCGTAGTTCGGCGCGCGGACGACCGAGAGAACCGGCCCAAAAATCTCTTCCTTGTAGATGCGCATTTCCGGCGTGACGTTGTCGAACAGGCAGCCGCCCATATAATAGCCGTTCTCGTAGCCCTGCATCTTGAAGCCGCGCCCATCGACAACAAGCTTCGCGCCTTCCTTCACGCCGATGTCGACATAGCCCTTGATGCGCTCCAGCGCCTCCTTGGTGACGACCGGGCCGAAATCGGCTGAAGCGTCGGTCGAAGGGCCGACCTTGAGGCTTTCCACGCGCGGGATCAGCTTTTCCATCAGGCGGTTGGCGGTGTCTTCGCCCACCGGCACGGCAACCGAGATCGCCATGCAGCGCTCACCTGCCGAACCATAGCCCGCGCCGATCAGCGCATCTACGGTCTGATCCATGTCCGCGTCTGGCATGATGACCATATGGTTCTTCGCGCCGCCGAAGCATTGCACACGCTTGCCGTTGGCGCAGCCGCGCGAATAGATATAGTGCGCGATCGGCGTCGAACCGACAAAGCCGATGGCCTTGATGTCCGGATCATCGAGGATGGCGTCAACCACTTGCTTGTCGCCGTTGACGACGTTGAGGATGCCGGCGGGCAGACCCGCTTCGATGAACAATTCCGCGATGCGCAGCGGCACGCCCGGATCGCGCTCAGACGGCTTCAGGATGAAGGCGTTTCCGGCGGCGATGGCCGGGCCGATCTTCCAGAGCGGGATCATGGCCGGGAAGTTGAACGGCGTGATGCCGGCAACCACGCCAAGCGGCTGGCGCATGGAGTAAACGTCGATGCCGGGGCCGGCGGCGTCGGTAAATTCGCCCTTCATCATATGTGGCGCACCAATCGACACCTCGATCACTTCCAGACCACGCTGGATGTCGCCCTTGGCGTCGGCGATGGTTTTGCCATGCTCGCGGGCGAGGATGTCGGCAAGCTCTTCATAGTCGCGCTGAACGAGTTCGAGAAACTTCATCAGCACGCGCACGCGGCGCTGGGGGTTGGTCGCCGCCCAGGCCGGCTGCGCCGCCTTGGCGTTCTCGACCGCGGCGCGCAATTCGGCGACGCTGGCCAGCGCCAGCTTGGCGCGCACAGTGCCGTCCATCGGCTGCATCACGTCGGTGCTGCGGCCGCTAGTTCCGGCGACACGCTTGCCGCCAATGAAATGTCCGTAGTCGAGCATCTCTCTCTCCCTGATATTGGCCCTGAAATTGAATGATCGCATTGTCGCCCTTCCGTCGAGAAAAGCAACGCGAGGAGAATCCCAACCGTTGTGCATAAACTAAAGTTCGATTGAAGATCGCGCTTTAATTTTTGTAGATGAGCGCCATGGAGGGCACTCAATGAATTGGGACGATGTTCGCATTTTCCTGGCGGTAGCCCGGGCGGGGCAGATCCTAGGCGCGGCGAAGCGGCTTGAGCTTAACCATGCCACCGTCTCCCGGCGCATTGTGGCGCTGGAAGAAGCGCTGAAAGCAAAACTCTTTCGCCGGCTGACGACCGGTAGCGAACTGACGCCGGCGGGCGAGCGTTTCTATGCGGTGGCGGAGCGCATGGAAGCCGACATGATCGCCGCGCGGGCCGAAATCGCCGATGAGGGCGAGGAGATCACCGGCACGGTTCGCATCGGCGCGCCGGATGGTTTTGGGGTGACGTTTCTCGCACCGCGGCTCGGTGAACTGACCACGCAGCACCGGCAGTTGAAAATCCAGCTAGTGCCCGTGCCACGCTCATTTTCGCTCTCGCGACGAGAGGCCGACATTGCGATCACCGTGGAGCGGCCGACGGAAGGGCGCCTGGTAGCGGCGAAGCTGGTCGATTACACGCTTGGGCTCTATGCTTCGAAGGCTTATGCCGAAGCACATAGACTGCCGGCGGAGCGCGGCGAGCTCATTCGCCACCGGCTGGTCGGCTACGTACCCGATCTCGTGATCAACCCGACGCTGGACTATGCAAGGGAGTTCAGCGGGAATTGGGAGGCCAGCTTCGCGATTTCATCGGCGCTGGGTCAGGTCGAGGCGGTTCGCTCGGGCGCCGGCATCGGCATTTTGCACACCTATATCGCACGCGCCGTGCCGGATCTCGTACCCGTGGCGTCGATCCCGACGATCCGTCGTTCCTATTGGCTCGTTTATCATGAGAGCGTGCGCACGGTACGCCGCATTCAGGTCGCCGCAAGCTTCATCACAAAGGCGGCCGAGCGCGAACGGGAACTGTTTGTGTAACATAGTGCCGCGATGCCCCTTCCCGCTGCCCCGCCATTCCGGGCGGCGCAGAGGACCCGGAATCCAGAGCGGCGACATTGAAGGGTTGCCGCGCCAGACCTGCCAGTTCCCATCTCTGGATTCCGGGTCCGCTTCGCGTCCCGGAATGACGGATGGGGTCCGAACGACGGGCGAGACAAGCAGTTCGCCTTGGCCGGAAGGGGGATGCCTCAACCTCAGACTTTAATGTGATTGTCCCTGCAATCCCTGCGATTTCCGGCACTTCCAGCCATTCTCGCCCATCCGTCAAAAATTATTTTCGTCTTTTTCATCCACCCCCTCCGACACCGTGCTCATACTGTGCGCCTTGTGATTGGAACGAGGCTGCAATGGACTGGAGTGAGACAATCGAGAAGGAAAGGGAGATGCTGAAGCGCATCATCGCGCTGTTTTATGCGCTCGCCCGCCTGACCGACCGTCTCGACCGCCGTTCGCGACCTGTCCGTTGCTTAGTCCTATGGATTCTGAAACCCGCTGTCGCCATCGCACTGGACTGCATCGCCGATGCCGGTCCGGTACATCAGGCGCTTATATGGGTGAGGACCGACAGTATTGTCGAAGCCAAACGATATTCCCGCTGCTTCCGGACGGCGGCGCGTTCGATTAAACGGCAATTCAAAGCGTTGGATCGTTGCGAAGCCTATGAAGATGGCGATCCCATCCTGCTCAACCGGCCACCTCACTTCGCAGCTTTATCTGGCCGCCGTTTCACCGACCTTCTGGCTTCTCTGCGCAATCTCGCTTCGGCCCAAGCCGGGCTGCTACACTCCGGCCTCGCGCCGACGCTCCTGCCGGAACCCCGCGACACGTCATAAGCCTGTCGCCCGTTTCCAGCCACCGCGTTCAAAGCTTGCTTCAGACGAAAGCCGTGTCGGAGCACGAACGCGCATGCATTTTTTCTCGACATCGTAACAGCGGGAGGCTGCTGAAGAAGCGATCCTTAGCGATCGCTCTTTTTCTGATTGGTCTCAAAATTCTTCCTGTAGTCGATCCTGAACATGCCGGGATCGAGCTTCACGCCTTCCTGCACATTGAAGATCATCACCGTCGTGTCCTTGCCCTTGGCGTCGGTGATCGTCCATTGCCGCAGCTCGTTCGATTTGGGATCGAACATCATGGTGATGGTCGAATTTCCAAAAATGCGTTTGTCCGAGAGTTTGATCGTCGTCAGGTCCTCGGCCTCGTCGACGCTTTTCACCTGTCCCCCCGATAAGTCGATCCGGTCGTCGAGGAGAAGTTTGAGAGGAGTCTTGGAGAGGGGATAAAGGTCGGACGTGTTCAATTTGCTGTTGAGGATCACGACCGATTCGCCATCGGAAACGACTTTGTAGGCGGACGGCTTTTCGTAGTTGAAAAGGATCTTGCCGGGGCGCTGCAGGAAGAACTTGCCGCCCGTCTGTTCTCCGCGCGGTCCAAACTGCACGAACTCGCCCGACATGGAGCGTACCGATGAAAAATGGTCGGCAATTTTCTGAGCGGCATCCGAAGCGGCGTGCGCAGGTTCGATCAGCGAAAGGCCTGGGATTGCGCCCCACAGGCCGGCGCCAGCGATGGCCGCCACGACGGCGAGAAAGCGACGCCGGGTAGGCTGGTCCACAGCTGCCGGGACTTGTTCTTCAATCATATCGGCGTCCGCCATCAGGATTTTTGTCATAGCGCTCGGATATGCGCGCAGTTGGGCTGAAGTTTGGCCCGGTCGGGGCCAAGCCCGTCACATTTACGCTAGAACAATCTCCGGGACCAATGGTTCGATCTCATTCGAAATTGTTTTCAGGCTACATCTTGTCCTGCTCGGTAGGCACCAGGATTTCGCGTTTGCCGGCGTGGTTTGCGGCGCCGACAATACCCTCCTTTTCCATGCGCTCTATGATCGAGGCCGCCTTGTTGTAGCCCACGCCGAGCCTGCGCTGTATGTAGCTGGTGGACGCTTTGCCGTCGCGCAGTACGATCGCCACGGCCTGATCGTACGGATCATCCGAATCCTCGAAATTGCCGCCACCGTCGCCACCGCGGGGCGCTTCGTCCTCGTCATCCTCGTCATCCTGAGTGATGGCGTCGAGATACTCAGGCGCGCCCTGCGCCTTGAGGTGGCGCACGACGGTCTCGACCTCATTGTCGGAGACAAAGGGGCCGTGGACACGCTGGATGCGGCCGCCGCCGGCCATATAGAGCATGTCGCCCATGCCCAGCAGTTGTTCGGCGCCCTGCTCACCAAGGATGGTGCGGCTGTCGATCTTGGACGTGACCTGAAACGACATGCGGGTGGGGAAGTTGGCCTTGATGGTGCCAGTGATGACATCGACCGAGGGACGCTGCGTCGCCATGATGACATGGATGCCCGCAGCGCGCGCCATCTGGCCAAGCCGCTGCACAGCGCCTTCTATGTCCTTGCCGGCGACCATCATCAGGTCGGCGACCTCGTCGATGATGACGACGATAAATGGCATTGGTTCGAGGTCCAGGTCTTCGGTCTCGTAGATTGCTTCTCCGGTCTGCCTGTCGAAACCGGTCTGCACCGTGCGCTTGAGCGACTCACCCTTGGCCTTTGCCTCGACCACGCGCGCGTTGAAGCCTTCCTGGTTGCGCACGCCAAGCTTTGCCATTTTCCGGTAGCGGTCTTCCATCTCCCGCACCGTCCACTTCAGCGCGACGACCGCTTTTTTTGGCTCCGTGACGACCGGCGTCAGGAGGTGCGGAATGCCGTCGTATACGGAGAGTTCGACCATCTTCGGGTCGATCATGATGAGGCGACACTTCTCTGGCGTCATGCGGTAGACCAGCGACAGGATCATCGTGTTGATGGCAACCGACTTGCCCGAACCGGTGGTGCCGGCCACCAGCACGTGTGGCATCTTGGCGATATCGACCGTTACGACCTCGCCGTTGATCGATTTGCCGAGCGCCAGAGCAAGTTTGTGTTTGGATTCTTCAAAATCCTTGCTGGCCAGGATCTCGCGCAGATAGACTGTTTCGCGCTTGGTATTGGGCAGTTCAATGCCGATGGCGTTGCGGCCTGGCACCACCGCGACGCGGCAGGCGATGGCGCTCATCGACCGAGCAATGTCATCCGCGAGCCCGATGACCCGGGATGACTTGATGCCGGGCGCAGGCTCAAGTTCATAAAGGGTGACGACTGGGCCAGGGCGCACATGAATGATTTCGCCCTTGACGCCGAAATCTTCCAGAACGCCTTCGAGGAGCCGTGCGTTTTGTTCCAACGCCTCCTTGGAGAGCGACGGGTCCTTTCCGGAGCTCTTCGCCTGCGCAAGAAAGTGCAAGGCCGGCATTTCAAATTTGCCGGAACTGATGAAACTGGTCTGCGCCTCGCGCTGCACTCGGGTCCCCGGCACGGGTCGAGGCGCGGGAACATCGACGCGCGCGGATCGCGCGCCATCTGGTGTACGGAACTGCTGTACAGTCGCATGTGCGGGTGGGATGGCGATGCCGTCGCCAAAGGCGCCCGGGTCAGCCTCGTCTGCATCGAACTCGAGGTCATTCGCCGGCTCATTGGCATATTCGTTCGGGCTGCGCCGTTCGGCAACCATCTGAGCAAAGAACTCAGGCTCGACTCGGGCGCGGCCTGCCCCACTGACGCGGGCTTCTTCAAGCTCAGCGAGCTCGACTTGTTGGGCAGCGCGGCGCCAACCACCGCGCTCGGACCGCGCCGTTTCGTACCTGTCTTGCCGGCTCTCCCGCCAAGCCGCCAGCTTGCGCCGCAGGAGCGATCGGCCAACCAGATAGGCGTGAACGACCGCGCCCCACATGGCGAGTGGGCCGCCACGACCGCTGCTTTCGTTTTCGTTTTCGTTTTCGTCTTCTTCATCCTCATCATAGATATCGGCTTCGGCGGCGGCTGCCTTCTTGACCTTGATCTTCTCGGGCGACGGGCCGCGTGCGATCAAAGCCGACGCATAGGCAAAGAGCGCTGCGGTCGGCAGGGCCAGCACCACAGCGATCAGGCGCGCGATCCAGCCTTCGGGATACGTGCCGATGAACATGGCCGGCAATTTGAGCACCATGTCGCCAAAGACGCCGCCAAGGCCCGTCGGAAGCGGCCAGGTGGGCGGCGGCATGAAGCAGCCGGCGATGCCGGCGGCCAGCACAGAGCCGCCCAGCCAAGCAAGACCGCGCTTCGGGAGCCGGTCGATTCGTCGCGCCGAGGCGAGGAACAGGCCCCAGATGACGGCGGGCACAAGAAGAGCAACCGACGAAAGTCCATAGAACTGCATGGCTAGGTCGGAAAAGACCGCGCCGGGGTAACCCATCGCATTGGCCACCGGATTGCCCGTAGCATGCGAAAAACTTGGATCGGCTACGTTCCAGGTCGCGAGGCTGGCAAGCGCAAAAGCAACGCCGGCCAGCATGCCGACGCCGGCCAGCCGGCTTGCCTGACGCAGCATGAAACGCTGCAGCCCGAGGCCTGTGCCTGCTGACGACATTTGTGCCGAAACCCCTGAACGCATGTCCGCTTTCCAATGCCGAAGCGCCGCGAAAATGCGGCCGCAGATTCATCGCGAGACTAGTAGCTGGATGGTGAAGGTAGCGTTAACTATAAGCGTAGCGTGGGTGAGCTCGCTGGCCGGGCCGAGCACAATCGCGGCCGCGCCTTGCTATTTTCCACCGCTCCCGTTGATACCAGCCTCGAACTCATCCCATGCGGCTGAGCGCGGCAAGTCCTTGGCTATGCCGAGCCCTCGCGCCGCGTCGACGAAGGCGTTGAATGCCTTGCGCGGCGCGCATCGGCCATCGATCGCTTCGGAGACGAGACGATAGGCGCGAGCGGAAGCCGAATCACCGTGCTCAGCCCAACCGAACTTTTGCATGACGGCAACGGCGTCGCCGAGACTCGTGACAATCGTCTCGCGCCCGCCGCGCGACACGATGATGATCGGGCGGAACATTCCCATCGGTGAGAGCCTCGACGTTCAAACGGCAAGCTGCTCGCACACGGCCGTTGCAGGCCATGATCGACAGACGTCGCAGCACACGGAAAGGGGGATCGAGTGTCGCATCTGAACCTCGTTGCGTCTTCAAATCCCCTCGATCCGCAATTTGCCAGCTCGCGCGATGCGGCGAAATCAAATTTGACATAGCAACGCTGCTCGGCGCGACAACTCCGATCTCGGCAAAAAAAGAACCCGGCCGGAGCCGGGTTCGAAAGGGCGACGGAGGGAGTTGTCGCCGGGTGGAAAGACGGGCGCGCTGATGTGCACCCAGGGCTCAGGCGTGGTAAGCGGCTTCGCCGTGCGAGGTAAGGTCGAGGCCTTCGCGCTCGGCATCGGCGCTGACCCGCAGGCCAATGATCAGATCGACGACCTTGTAGAGGATCGCCGAGCCGATGCCGGACCAGAGGATCGTCACCAGCACACCCTTGGCCTGCGACCAAACCTGCGTTGCGGTTCCGGCGTAACCGGCTGCGAAATCGGCCGTGGAATAGTCGACGATGCCTGCGCCGCCGAGAGCCGGGTTGACCAGGATGCCGGTGCCGATCGCGCCGACGATGCCGCCCACGCAGTGGATACCGAAGACATCGAGCGAGTCGTCATAGTTGAACATGTTCTTCACGACGGCGACGAAATAGTAACAGATCGCCGCGGCGACCGCACCGAGCACGATCGCGCCCATCGGGCCGACGAAGCCAGCGGCCGGCGTGACGGCAACGAGACCCGCGACCGCGCCGGACACCGCGCCGAGCATGGAGGCCTTGCCGCGCAGGATCGATTCCAACAGCGCCCAGACCACGGTCGCGGCGGCGGTGGCCACGAAGGTGTTGAGCATCGCCAGTGCAGCATAAGCGTTGGCTTCGAGATTGGAACCGGCGTTGAAGCCGAACCAGCCGACCCACAGCAATGAAGCGCCGACCATGGTGAGTGTCATCGAGTGCGGGGCCAGCAGGTCCTTCTTGTAGCCAATGCGCGGTCCGATCATCAGCGCGCCGACCAGACCGGCCAGGCCGGCATTGATGTGGACGACGGTGCCGCCGGCGAAGTCGATCGCGCCGAAGCCAAAGATCAGGCCGGACGGATCCGAATAGGCGCTCGGGCCACCCCAGAACCAGACCATATGCGCCATCGGGAAGTAGACGAACGTGACCCAGAGCACCACGAACAGCATCAGGGCCGAAAACTTGATGCGTTCGGCGAAGGCGCCGACGATCAGCGCCGGCGTGATGCAGGCAAAGGTCATCTGGAAGCAGACGAACACCAGTTCGGGGATGGCCACGCCCTTGGTGAAAGTTTCCGACAGGGTCGTCGTGTCGACGCCGGCGAGGAACATTTTCGACAGGCCGCCGAAGAAAGCGTTGCCAGGCGTGAAAGCCAGCGAATAGCCGTAGGTGACCCAGATGATCATGACCACGGCGCAGATCATGAAGACCTGCATCAGCACCGACAGCATGTTCTTGGCGCGGACTAGGCCGCCGTAGAAGAGAGCTAGGCCCGGGATGGTCATCAGCAGCACCAGGACGGTCGAAACGAGCATCCAGGTCGTATCGCCCTTGTCGACGGTCATGGCGGGCGCTGCAGCTGCGGCGGCATCAGCGGCCGCCGGTGCGGCGGGAGCAGCTTCCTGCGCGAAAACCGCTGTCGCGCCAAGCGCGGCCAGTGTCAGCGCACCCAGCAGCGTGGAGCGTGCCGCGCTCTTGATTGGTGTTGGAATATTCATTGAGGTCTCCATGGAAATTGGTTCGCGGCCCGCGTCTCAGAGCGCGTCGGTGTCTGTTTCGCCGGTGCGGATGCGCACGGCCTGGTCGATGCCGTAGACGAAGATCTTGCCGTCGCCGATCTGGCCGGTCTTGGCGGCCGAACCGATGGCGTCGACGGCCTTGTCGACCATGTCGATCGGTACGGCGACCTCGATCTTGATCTTCGGCAGGAAGCTGACGGCGTATTCCGCGCCCCGATAGATTTCCGTATGCCCCTTCTGACGCCCGTAGCCTTTGACTTCGGTGACGGTCAGGCCCTGGATGCCGACATTGGTGAGCGCCTCGCGCACCTCGTCAAGCTTGAACGGCTTGATGATTGCCATCACGATTTTCATAAAGGTCACCCTTTTGCTTTGCGGGTCCCCCGCGTTGTGGTGGAGCCCCGGCGCGTGGGAGACCCGCCGGAGTTCGGCAAAAGGAATACAAGCTCCGTGCCAGTTGGCGCGGCAGGCGGCTAACCGTTGGAAATGCTAGGGTTTTGGTAAGATTTACTGCCACGCCTTCGCAGGTGCAGCATGCTGGTTGCCTAAAATTCGGGCAATAGACGATTTTTGCCTAATTTTACGGCTTGCGGCGAAGGCGGATTAGGCCTTCCTGGGCGACGGAGGCGATCAGCGTGCCGTCCTCGCTGTAAAGCGCACCCCGGGTGAAACCGCGTCCGCCTGATGAGGAAGGGCTGTCCTGTGTGTACAGTAGCCAACCGTCCAGCGGATGCGGGCGGTGAAACCACATGGCATGATCGAGGCTGGCCGCCTGGATGTCACCGTCGAAGATGGCGCGGCCATGTGCAAAGGTCGAAGTGTCCAGCAGCGTCATGTCGGACATGTAGGCGAGCACCGCGCATTGCGTCGCGTGATCGTTGGGCACCGGCCCGGTCGTGCGAATCCAGACGTTCTGGCGCGGCGCCAGTTTTTCGCGGCTGGTATAGTGCTCCAGTGTCGATTGCTTCATCTCGATCGGGCGTTCACGCTCCCAATAGCGCCTTATGCCTTCCGGCACCCTGTCTCCATACTGCGCGATGACCTGTTGCTGGCTGGGTAAGGAATCCGGCGTTGGAACATCCGGCGGGATTGGAACCTGATGGTCGAAGCCTTCTTCCGGCACCTGGAATGACGCTTCCAACGAAAAGATCGCATGGCCGTGCTGGATCGCCACGACGCGGCGGGTGGTGAAGGAGCCGCCATCGCGGATGCGGTCGACCTCATAGACGATCGGTGCTTTTGGATCGCCGCCCAGCATGAAATAGCCGTGCAGCGAATGAACCCTTCGATCAGGCTCCACGGTGCGCGTGGCCGCGACCAGCGATTGGGCGATGGTCTGCCCGCCGAACACGCGCTGCCAGCTCGTCGACGGGCTTCGGCCACGAAACAGGTTGTGCTCGAGCCGCTCGAGGTCGAGAATGGAGATCAATTCCTGCATGGCGGCTGACATGGCGCGATCCTTTGTTTCGCGCCCGTTTCCGACAGCCACGGCAAGCCGTCAAGTGCAAGCGCCGACTATGGGAGGATAGGAATGCGGATAGCCACATTCTGGGTTGCCGGCCTCGCCGTCGTGCTTGCTGGTGGCGTCGCACAAGCACAGGACGGCGCCAAGCTGGATCATATCGCCGTGTTCCACTTTGAGCTGGAAGACAAGAGTGCCGGTGCCGGCATCATCCCGCCGGACGAATACGACTTGAAATATCTTGCTGAATCGACCGCAAAGGCGAAGCAGATGCTTGCCGCTTCCCGCCGCTATGATGTGATCGATGCCCCAAGTGGCGACGATGAAACGCCGGCGCCACACGGTCTGCGCAATTGCGGCGGGTGCGAGGTGAAGATCGCCGAGAGAACAGGCGCTTCGCTTGCGCTGCTTGGGGTCGTGACGCGTGTCAACCGCACGGAGCATACGATGTTTATTCGAATCTTAGACGTAAACACCGGCTCGCCCGTCGCCCAAGGCTTCACTGATCTACGCATGGGCGCGAATTACGCTTGGCCGCGCAGCGTGAAATGGCTGATGGATCATCGGATTCTGCAGCGCAATTAGATCGCCGAGTGGTTGGCAAAGGACGCAGCCTGCTAAGCTGTATCGACCCCCAGGCCGCCATTCGCCGCATTGACACCATGGACCCGGCTTATGAAGGTAGGCCATGGCTAAGATCCCTCAAGACCCCTCTGGAACCGCCAGCCTCGACGTGTTGATCGCGGGCGCGGGTTATGTCGGTATTGCCGTCGCCGTGTCGATCAAGTCGGCCCGGCCGAGCCTGTCGGTCGCCGTGGTGGACGCCGCGCCTCCCGGCGTCTGGCAGCGCGACGGCCGTGCGTCAGCGATTGCGGCTGCCGCCTCGCGCATGCTCGACCAACTTGGCTGCTGGAGCGATATCGCCCCGGAGGCGCAAGCGATCACCGAGATGATCGTCACCGATTCTCGGACCTCCGACCCTGTGCGGCCGGTGTTCCTCACCTTCGATGGCGAGATTGCGCCCGGCGAACCTTTTGCACACATGGTTGACAACAAGGTTTTGAACGGCGCGCTGCGCAAAAAGGCTGCAGCGCTGGATGTAGATCTCCTCGAAGGCGTTGGCGTCACCGGTTTCGAGGAGACGCCCGGCGGCTTGGCGGTTCATCTGGCCGACGGCACCAGCCTGGCAACACGCCTGCTGATCGCCGCCGACGGCGTGAATTCGCGCCTGCGCGAAATGGCCGGCATAAAGACGGTGAAGTGGGAATACGGCCAGTCCGGCATTGTCTGCACAGTGGCGCATGAACGCCCGCACAATGGCCGCGCCGAGGAACATTTTCTTCCCGCGGGCCCGTTTGCCATTCTGCCGCTCAAGGGCGATCGCTCGTCGATCGTCTGGACCGAGCGCACCGCGGATGCCGAACGCCTGGTGCAGGCCGACGATCTTCTGTTCGAGCATGAGCTGGAAATGCGCTTCGGCCTGAAGCTCGGCGAAATTAGAGCTGAAACTAAACCCCGCGCCTGGCCGCTTGGGCTCACTTTGGCGCGCGATTTCGTTAAGCCGCGCTTTGCGCTCGCCGGCGATGCCGCCCACGGCATTCATCCGATTGCGGGACAGGGGCTCAATCTCGGTTTCAAGGATGCAGCGGCTCTAGCCGAAGTCATCGTCGAGGCTGATCGCCACGGCGAAGACATCGGTGCGCTGGACGTGCTGGAGCGCTACCAGCAGTGGCGGCGATTCGACACTGTGCAGATGGGCATCACCACCGATGTTCTGAATCGCCTGTTCTCGAACGATTTCGGACCGCTGCGCGCCATCCGTGACATCGGCCTGGGTCTCGTCGAGCGCGCCCCGCGCCTGAAGGAATTTTTCATCAGGCAGGCATCCGGCCTAGGGGGCGATACGCCGAAGCTGTTGCGCGGCGAGGCGATCTAGGGACGCCCTTAAGTCACGCCCTCTTCGATCTTCTCCATATCGTCGTCGGAGAGGCCGAAATGGTGGCCGATTTCGTGGATCAGCACATGGGTGACAATGTCACCCAGTGTCTCCTCATTCTCCGCCCAATAGTCGAGGATGGCGCGGCGATAGAGGGTCACGCGGTTCGGCCCTTCGCCGGTGGCCGGGTTCCAGCGCTCGGCAATACCGCGCCCCTCGAACAGGCCGAGCAGGTCGAACGGGGTTTCGAGCGACAGATCGTCCATGATCTCGTCGGTCGGGAATTCGGCGATCTGGATGACGATCTCGCCGGTGAGCGTGCGGAAATCCTGCGGCAGGTTGGCGTAGGTCTCGAGCGCCAGAATCTCGAGCTCTTCGATCGAAGGCGAAAGCTGATCGCGCCAGGCGCGAGTCTGATAGATGCGTGCGGTCATGAAGCGTCCTTTTGACGGCATATAGCCCGTTGTCCAGCCGGTTTCGAGCCCCAGCAGTTGCTGGCGGCGATATGCGCGCTACACCAAACCTTCGCATCAGCTCTTGAGAGGAATAAATTCTTTTCGAGAGTCCGCTTGACTCTTCCGGGCAGCTCTGGAATCCATAGGAACATAACAGGAACATATACCTTGAAAGCGGAACGTCATGGCAAGCTCTGCCGTGGCGCGGGAAACCTTTTTGGCCCTGCGCCGGGAAATAGCCAGGATCGAAGGACGTCTGACCAACAGGTTGGAGATGCCAGCGGATTCCATAACGACGCAGCCATCATCGGCTTTTGTCAGTGGTATGATCCTGCGCCGCGCAGGTGAAGCGCAGGACGAGACCACTCATATCGCAACCGGCGTGGAGAGGCTGGACGCCTATCTCGGCGGAGGTTTACCCAAAGCCGTCCTTACCGAATTCTACGGCGCGGAGACGCGTAATGCCGGAGCCGTCGCGGGCTTCATGCTGTCGCTGCTTTCCCTTCTTCTGAAAAGTCTTTTACAGGCCGACCCTGTGCTCTGGATCGGGTTAAAGGATTTTTTCCGCGAAACGGGGCGGCCCTATGCGCCGGGACTTTCACAGGGTTTTGGGCTTGCCCCAGAAAGCCTGATCTTCGCCGAGGTTAACAAAGTCGAAGACGCTTTGTGGCTTGCCGAGGAAGCCGCCGTCATAAGCAGATTTGCCGCCGTCATTCTGGAGCTTTCGGGGAATTCCGCAAGGCTGGATCTCACTTCAACACGACGTCTACATCGCCGCGCTATGCTGACAGGCCGTCCCGTTTTCCTGTTGCGACATTTGGCTCGAGCTGAGCCCACCGCCGCGCCAGTTCGTCTCATCGTTGGTCCAGCTCCTGCAGGTCAGCGCAAGGGCCTCCTCGGCCCATTGAGGGGCTCTATCGGCCCACCTGCCTTCACGGTTTTCGTGAACAAGGCACCAGCCGCTCGCAACGACGTTTTCATTCTGGAGTGGAACGCCGATGGCTTCCTGTTCGAGCGTCCCCGCCAAGGGACAACGGATCATGGCTTTATGGTTCCCCAACCTCGCCGCGCAGCGAATACTGCGCCATCGACTGGGACGATCCTGGCGTTTGAATCTGCCCCTGCATCCGCCACTGGTGGTCAGTTATTGCGACGGAAACACACAGAAAGTCTTCGCGCTGGATGAGCGGGCATCGGCAATCGGCCTGCGTCCGGGGCTCGGCATAGCTGACGCCCGGGCCATGTTCCCTTCGATAGATGTGGTCGAGCGGGATGCCGCCGCCGATCATCGCCTGCTCGAAGCATTGGCCGATTGGTGCGACCGTTTCACGCCGCTCGTCGCTCTCGACGGAAAAGAGGGACTGTTTCTCGATATCACGGGGTGCACTCATCTCTTTGGCGGTGAGCACGCCATGCGCCGTCAAGTACTTACCGCCTTCCATCACCAAGGTCTTACAGTCCTCTGTGGTATCGCTTCGAGCCCCGGCATGGCTTGGGCGCTCGCGCATGGAGGACCGAACCGAGGTGACATCGTCGAACCGGGGAATGAAGAGATTTACCTTGGCCCTATGCCTCTTGCTGCCTTGCGGCTGGAGCCTGAAACGAAGGCCAGCCTTGAAAGCGTAGGACTGAGAACTGTCGGCGCAATCCTTGCGGCTCCAAGGGCGCCATTGTTGCGCCGATTCGGACCGGAACTCCTACTGCGGCTTGATCAGGCCCTCGGTCTTGTCGAGGAATCGATATCGCCGCGACTTCCAATTCCCCCCCTTTCCGTCGAACGTGCTTTTGCGGAGCCGATTACCCATCTGGGCGACATAGAAACCTTGGTGACCGCCCTCGGCTCGGTTCTCAAAGGAGATCTGGAACGCCGTGGAGAGGGCGCGCGCCGGCTTGATCTGCTGCTCTTTCGTGTTGATGGATTTGTTCACCGCATCAGCGTCGGAGCATCTCGTGCGATTCGCGAGCCGCGCCTCATGCATCGGTTGTTTCGTGAGCGGCTTGCCAGGATCGGGCAGACGCTCGATGCCGGCTACGGCTTCGATCTTGTGCGCTTGGTCGCGACAGCGGTTGCACCCTTCGATGCTGCGCAGGCGGATATGCATGACAGAACAGACAGGGAAAAGGGAGAGGTCGCTCTGCTCGCCGACCGGGCCGCCGCGCGGCTGGGGCCGGCAGCGCTATTTGTATCCACGCCCTACCAAAGCCACTTGCCGGAACGCGCGATCACAATCCGGCCCCTAACTGAAATCTTGGAGGAAGCCTGCGGCGCCCTACCTGCCCCCAATACCGGTAATACCATCTTGGAACGACCGACTCGTCTCTTCGATCCCCCAGAATGCGTCGATGTTACCGCAGCCGAGGTGCCCGAAGGACCGCCAAGCCATTTCCGCTGGCGACGCGCCACCTACAAAATCGTTAACGCCGAAGGTCCCGAGCGCATCTCATCCGAATGGTGGCGCGATACGAAAACAACAAGGGAGCGGGATTACTTTCGTGTCGAAGACGCCACCGGACGCCGGTATTGGCTCTATCGCGACGGTCGCTATAGCGCCGCGGAAACACCTCCGCGTTGGTATATGCAGGGGATATTCGCATGAATACCCATTCTCGCTTTGACTCATCTCAACCCGCTTATGCGGAATTCGCAATTCAATCGAATTTCTCCTTCTTGCAAGGCGCATCCTCCCCCGAGGAATTGGTGGCTAGTGCGAAGGCACTCGGCCTTTCCGCTATCGGACTTGCCGACCGCAATACGGTAGCTGGAGTGGTTCGGGCTTGGAAGAGAGCAGAAGCAGCCAAACTTTCCTATCATCCTGGTTGCCGTCTGGTCTTCTCTGATGGGACCCCGGACATACTCGCTTACCCGCGCGATCGCGGTGGTTGGGGCAATTTGTGCCGCATGCTGACTGTGGCCAATATGCGCGGTGAAAAAGGCGAGCCGGACCTGCACTTGCGTGACTTCTGGCGTTGGGGCGATCGAATGTCTCTCGCCGTCTTGCTGGATATGAATGCTGTGCCGCCGCTTGACTGGCTGCGCCGATTGAAGCGTCGCTTTCCACGGGCGATCAGGCTGGC
Organism: Rhizobiaceae bacterium; assembly: GCA_050247155.1. GTDB lineage: Bacteria > Pseudomonadota > Alphaproteobacteria > Rhizobiales > Rhizobiaceae > Mesorhizobium_G. Next base: position 7,775 of record JBFWUS010000010.1, on the reverse strand, counting down.
TGTCGCGATAGACTATAGCGGAAACGATCACTTTCGGCTGTGCCAGGCTGCAAACATTGCGCAAGCAATCGGCGTGCCCCTGATGGCGGTCAACAATGTACTCTGTCACAACCCGGATCGACGCCCGCTGCAGGATGTTTTGACGGCAATTCGCCTGAAGAAGACCGTCGCCGATAGCGGTTTCGAATTATCCCAAAATGCCGAGCGGCATCTCAAACCGCCACTTGAAATGGCGCGCCTTTTCAGGCGCCATCCGGAGGCACTGGTAGAAACGTTTCGTTTTGCCGGCGAACTGCATTTCTCATTGAGTGAGCTCAAACACAACTACCCCGAAGAAACGACCGAAGCCGGCGTCGATCCACAGACCGAACTCGAACGTCTGACTTGGGAAGGGGCGAAAGAGCGCTATGCAAAAGGCATTCCGGATAGCGTGCGGGCGCTGATTGAACATGAGCTCCAGATTGTCGCCGAAAAAAAATACGCGCGTTATTTCCTCACGGTTCGCGACATCGTCCGCTTCGCCCGCGAGGCAGCAAACGTCCTGTGCCAGGGCCGCGGTTCGGCTGCCAATTCGCTGATCTGTTATTGCCTCGGGATCACCGCTGTCGGCCCCGAGCTGTCACAGCCGCTTTTCGAGCGCTTTATCTCGACCGAACGCGATGAACCGCCTGATATCGACGTCGATTTCGAGCATGAACAGCGCGACAAAATCATCGCCTATATTTACGAAAAATACAGCTCCAAGCGCACCGCGCTGGCGGCCGCAGTCATCTCCTATCGCGGCCGCTCCGCCATGCGCGAAGTCGCCAAGGCCATGGGCCTTTCGGACGACATACAAAGCGCCATGTCGGGCTCCATCTGGGGCTGGTCGACAGCAGCCTTGGGTGAACGGGAGGCGGCCGCCGCGGGCCTCGACAGGGCCGATCCGAAAACGGCGCAGGTCTTTGCGCTAGCCAACGAAATAATTGGCTTTCCACGACACCTCTCACAGCATGTCGGGGGATTCGTCATCACCAAGGATCGGCTGGATGAAATCGTACCCATCGTCAAGACGGCGATGGACGAACGCAAAATGGTCGAATGGGATAAGGACGATCTCGACGCCGTCGGTTTGCTGAAGGTCGACGTTCTGGCTTTAGGCATGCTGTCTTGTTTACGCCGCGCCTTCGAACTTCTGGCGAGTGCATACGCGCGACACCTCACATTGGAGTCCATCCCCAAAGAGGATCCAACTGTCTACGACATGATTTGCCGGGCAGACACATTGGGTGTCTTCCAGATCGAGAGCCGCGCGCAGATGTCAATGTTGCCGCGGCTTAGGCCACGGAAATTCTACGATCTTGTTATTGAAGTAGCGATCGTTCGACCGGGACCAATCCAGGGCGATATGGTCCACCCATACCTACGCCGTCGCCAAGGGAAGGAGCCGGTCGATTATCCAAGCCAGCAGATTCGCGCGATCCTGGAGCGGACTCTGGGCGTTCCCCTCTTCCAGGAGCAGGCCATGAAGATTGCGATCGATGCCGGGGGCTTTTCTCCGGGCGAAGCAGATCAGCTTCGTCGCGCCATGGCGACGTTTAAGCGAAACGGGACGATCGGAAATTATCGCCACAAAATGATCGAAGGCATGGTCTCCCGCGGCTATCCAAGAGAATTTGCCGAGCGCTGTTTCAAGCAGATCGAAGGTTTTGGCGAATACGGTTTTCCGGAAAGCCACGCCGCCTCATTCGCGCTGCTGGTTTACGCCTCCTGCTGGTTCAAGGCATATTATCCCGACGTCTTTTGCGCCGCGATCCTGAACTCCCAGCCCATGGGTTTTTACGCGCCGGCGCAACTGATCCGCGACGCACGCGAACATAGCGTCGAGGTGCGCGAGGTGGACATCAATCATTCCGACTGGGATTGCCTGTTGGAACCAGCAACTTTCGATCCGGCGCAGATCGCCCCCCGCCATGCCGAAATGCGTACCGTCATCAAAACAGAACATGCGGTTCGGCTTGGCTTCCGCAGCATAAAAGGTCTGCCCGAAAAGAAGATGGAGGTTTTTGTCGAGTGTCGGGGCAAGGGCTATGTGTCCGTCCGGGATGTCTGGCTCCGTTCCGGTCTTGATGTGGACGAAATCGAAAAGCTCGCCCAAGCGGACGCTTTTCGCTCCATTGGCCTCGACCGCCGCGCAGCCCTTTGGGCGGTGAAGGCGTTGGATGGTCGCTCTGCGGTCGAGATGCTGCCGCTCTTTGATCAGCCGAACCAGACTTTGCGCGATCTGGAACCACAAGTGTGTTTGCCGGCCATGCCCCTCAGCGAACACGTCATTCAGGATTATCGTTCGCTCAGTCTTTCCTTGAAGGCGCACCCCGTCTCGTTCCTGCGCCATAAGCTTGATAGCGCAGGCGTAACGCCGAACGGCCGTCTTCCTTCAGTACCAGACGGCAAAAGGGTCACTGTCGCCGGATTGGTTTTGGTGCGGCAGCGGCCTGGCAAAGGCAATGCGATTTTCCTCACGCTCGAAGACGAACAAGGCATTGCCAACGTCATCATCTGGGCGCGTAAATTCGAACGGTTTCGCCCCATCGTCATGGGTTCGAAATTCATTCGCGTCAGCGGCAAGCTGCAATGCGAGTCGGACGTTATCCACATTGTCGCTGAGCGGATGGCCGATCTGACACCCTGGCTCGCCGATCTGTCGGAGGCGGCCACATTCATCGATCCTTACGGACCAACTGACGAGGTCAAACGCGGCATCGACGAGGACCGTCGCACGACCAAGAGCAAGACTTTTGCTGTCGCCACAAAAGCGGCTGGTCGCCTCATTGTTCCGTCTGACAGAGTAGAGAATCTCGCCCGCGACACCGCCCAAGTCATGCCCAAAGGCCGTAATTTTCAATGATGGAAGCTATCATGATTATCGTTCCGGCAAAACGAACGACACGCGCAGTCAGCGCCCTGATAGCGGATCGCATGGCGAGGTTCGCTTCGGCACATGCTACGTGGCGTCACACTTCGCCCACACTCGATCCCTCATTCCAACTCGATCACCCGCGCTTCGGACGGCAGCATCACCGGAATGCCGTCACGCACCGGGTATGCCAGTTTCGCAGCTCGCGAAATCAATTCGCTTCTGGCGGCATCCCACATCAACGGTCCCTTGGTCAGCGGGCAGGCCAGCAGCTCCAGCATCTTGCTATCGATCGCCGCGGCTGCCGTCTCGATTTTCACCGCCGCCCTTTTTGCGCGTTTCGTCAATCTGGCCCTCGTGTCATTTTCGTAGCCACTCAACCTGACTGTGCTCTCCACGAGCTCAAACCCACACCTTCATTGCAGATTGGAGGAAAAATCGTCGCGATCCTTGGCCAACGCTATCTCCGTAATGGCAATAAGCGTCTCGGCCCGCGTCTTCAGATCGGCGGCTTCCAGCAAAGCCTGCTTTTCGGCTGGACCATACGGCGACATCATCGACAACGAGTTGACGAGCACGGTATTGCCTGCCCGCGCCACGCTGTCCCAGTCAGCCTCCATGCCGTTTGCCTCGACAAAATCCCGCAAGGTCTTGAGAAGGCTCGCCCGGTCGACCTCGTCAGCGCCTTGATCCTCATTCAGGTCGGTCAGAAAGGGCATCACATGGCACTGCCGAAACGCAGTTTTGACCACTATCTCGTCCTTGATGCGGAAACGACAAACGCCATCAAGGGCAACGACATACCGGCCGTCACCGGTCTCCGACATCGAGGTGATGCGGCCGAGACAACCAACATCGCACAAAAATGGTTCGCCATCGGCCCGCAGGCGACCGTCGAGTGCAGGCTGCACCATGCCAATCAGCCGGTCTCCTGCCATGGTGGCGTCGATCATTTGCAGATAGCGCGGCTCGAAAATATTGAGCGGCAGGCGACCACCGGGCAAAAGCAGCGCGCCCGCCAGCGGAAACACCGGGGCGACCGTCGGCAGGTCCTTGGCTGTTTGGTAGCGCGCGTTACCAATTCTCATCTGTATGCTCCGCTTGGTGTCCTAACACGAAAAGCCGGCAACGTCGAAACAGCGGCATCGACGCAACCTGTGTGACTGGCGCCATCATGTCCAGACGCAGAACGCCGGAGTTTTCCCAATATTGTTTTGACTTTCTGCCTGCGTACTTGATGAGATCAACCATCGACCGTGATTGGCGGGATAACCTTTATTTCGGTCTCAAGCCGCCAACGGGAAAGGCGGAAATCATCGCCAACAGCTCGGACTTATTGTCCAACATGCTGGAACCAGGCTACAAGCAGACGATCCCACAATGCCTGCATGTGTCGCTTGTTTCATGCAACAAGCACGCCTGCCCACCAGAATCTTTGATCGCTCAAATCCACGATCGAATGAACGGCTTCAAAGGGTCTTCTATCGACATAGTCTTCGATCGACTGGGAGCTTTCGGTCGCAATTCAATCGTGCTGTATAAAGGCGGTACTGATTACGCATTCGACGCGCTGCGGCGCTCGATACTCGTTCGGACAATGGTCTTGCCCGACATTCGTCGGGCGAACCGCAATTCGGCCTCGCCACATATGACGATTTTCCACGGCAAGTTGCTCGGTTCCGCGCGGCGGGTCGAAACGCTGGCGTGGCGCGCCCAGGAAGTGCTCCTGATCTATAGTCACAACGGCGCCAGCTGGCACACCGTTGTGGGCCGATGGCCGTTGACGGCAAACAAGTTCGAAGCCGACGCGACCCGGTCATCAGCCAAGCATGATTGGGACCTGTTCTATTAAAGAACAACTCGATCTAGAAAGCAGGATTGCGACGCCAATTGGCGACGTCGCTACGAAAACAACAGTGACGACAATTTCCGCCGCGCGGCCAAGGTCGCTTCATCCATAGGCCCCCAAGCCTCGAAAAATTTCAGCAATTGCGCGCGCGCGCCATCGTCTTTCCAGGTCCGGTCTGCCTTGACGACGGCCAGAAGATTATCCGCCGCTGCCTCTCGTTCTCCTCGGGCATTTTGGATGGCGGCAAGGTCGAAGCGTGCTTGATGGTCCTTTGGGTTGACGGCCAGCCGACGCTCAAACTCGGCCGCATCGCCGAGTTCGGCGGTCTGCTCGGCAAGCGCGATCTTGGCTTTTATGGCGGCGATTTCGGATGCGGTCGCTTTTTTCTCGGGCGCTGTGGCTAACACCGCCTGGGCCGCCGCGACATCGCCGGCTGTGAAATGAAGATCGGCGAGACCGGCGATGGCTTCGACCGTTTCCGGAGCCTGCTGCAGGACCGCCTCATAGATTTGAACGGCGCCATCGGCGTCGCCGGCAGCGATCGCCTCTTTGGCAGCAGCCAGCGCGTCGATAACCTGTTGCTTGCCCCCATCACCGCCGCCAAGACGCTTGATAAATGCCTCGATCTGGGTTTCAGGCACAGCGCCCATGAAGCCATCCACGGGTTGGCCATTCTTGAACGCGATTACGGCGGGAATCGATTGGATACCAAGCTGTCCAGCGATCGATGGGTGTTCGTCGATATTCATCTTCACGAGCTTCACCGCGCCACCCGCCGCCCGTACAGCCTTTTCCAGCACCGGCGTCAGTTGCTTGCACGGTCCGCACCAAGGTGCCCAGAAATCGACCAGAACGGGCTGGTTGCGTGATTCCTTTATGACGTCATTGGCAAAGCCGGCGGTCGTCGTATCCTTGATAACGTCCTCGGCGGCCGGCGCGCTTGCCACGCCGCCATCGCCAAACTGGGTCGTCACTGAATAGCTGCCGCCCCCATACGGATTGTCCTGGCTATTCATCGATTTGCTCCTCTAGGCACTTTGCTTTCCAAGGCCAGCATGTGGCGATCAGGCGGAAACTTTCAAGACAACCGGCTCGTGACCGGACAGCGTGAAAAACCGCAGCAGGTCCGCACGCGCAATCGAAGTGGTGGCGGTATTCACAAGCGGATGCGCGTTGATCGTGGTTTCTTCCATCAATGCGCTGTCGACGATCACCGTCACCTGGTGATCTCGGTCGTTGATGACCCCGAACAGAGTTACCGCGCCGGGCGAAACGCCCAGCATGTCCATCATCGCGTCGGCGCTGCCGAACGACACGCGACCAGATGCCCCGATGATCTGGTGGATAGTCTTCAGATCGACAACGGCTTCTTCCTCCACTGTGATTAGGAAGTAGCGGCTCTTCTTGTCCTTGAGGAACAGATTCTTGGTATGCCCGCCGGCAATCTGTCCCCGCAACATCTGCGATTCGGCAACAGTCGCCAGCGGCGGGTGTGTCACCGTCTTCGCTTCGATGCCGTTGCTGGCAAGAAAGTCGAGCAGTTCGTCGGATGTCATCGGCATGATTCTGTCCAAGGCTTTGGCAGCATCGGCGTTTAGGGCAACGTTTTGGGTGAAGGCAAGGCGTAACCGCGGGTATTATGCTTATGCTGCGGCCAGCGTCCAAAAATGTCCAAAGAGCCGCCGTCGTTTGGATCTGGCCGGCCGAAAGCACCATTTTGACGCAGATTGGCCGGCCTGCGTTTTCCCTGTTGCAATCGGCAATCTCTTCGGCCATATAGGCGCGGCTTGCGGCCAGGTGCCGCGCGAGCGGGTGTAGCTCAGGGGTAGAGCACAACCTTGCCAAGGTTGGGGTCGAGCGTTCGAATCGCTTCACCCGCTCCAAATCTTCTTAGATTTGAAATGCTTAGAGGCTCGGGGTTCCGGGCCTTTTTGCTGTTTTGGGCAATGTCCGCATCATGGATGCGTCGCCTTCGCGGCCAGCAACGATTACGCAGGCTCAATGCCAGGCCGCTTGTTCGGCGGCACGCCTGATCACCGCGCGACGTCCGTTTCGCCTCTTCTCGAAGGCGTCGGGTCTGGATATCCTGATCAGGGTAGGTCGCGTGCCAGCAAACAAGCCCAGCAACACGTTCGATATTCCGGGAGCCAGCCATGTCAGTATTCAACGTCGTCCGATTCAAGATCAAGCCTGGCATGGAAAGCGTATTTCTTGACGCTCACGGGAATGTCGCGGCAGACTGGATAGGCCTGCGGCACGCCAACATCATCAAGATTGGGGAAGGGCGATACTGCATCATCGCCGAGTGGGAGAGCCAGGAAGCGATGGTGGCGGGGCGACCGCAGATGATCGCAACGCTTGATAGCTTCCGTCATACCCTTGAAGATTTGGGCGGCGGTTTGGGCGTGACGGACCCGGTTTCGGGGCCGGTCGTCTTGGCAATCAAATAGGCCGACAGGCACCGCCAACGATAAGACGATGCGTCGCTGGCGCATCGCACCAACCGTGTTGCGCCGTTTCCGCACGCTTTGTCTGGTCAACGCCTCTGGCCGGCTTGTTCGGTGACCCAATATGACGCATGCTCAAAATCGACCTGCAGTCCCAAGCCGCTGGCATCTTGTTTTACGGATCGAGGCGGAGCTGGAACAATCTTCTGGACCAGTCCTCCCCGCCGCCAACTTCTTCTCTGGCTTGTGAGCCGCTGCTATCGATAATCCCAGGATCAAATCTGGAGCGTCACCATGAGCCGCCTTTGCTTTTCTCGTCGTCGGATGCTGCTCAGTTCAGCCGCCTTACTGGCAACGACCGCCTTGCCGCATGTCGCGCGAGCCCAAGAACCCAAAAAGGGGGGAAGGCTGGTTGTCGCCGCCGATTCCGAGCCGCGCAACCTCAACCCAGCGATGGTCGCCTCCAATGGTGTGTTCTTTGTATCGAGCAAAGTGGTGGAGCCGCTGGCTGAGGCGTCTTTCGAAACCACTGATGGGCTGACGCCGCGATTGGCGACAAGTTGGGAAGGTTCGCCGGACGGGC
>JBFWUS010000009.1:0-93405 GCA_050247155.1 Rhizobiaceae bacterium | reverse complement strand
AGAGCCATTTCTTCTTCTTGAAAAAAATGATCGTCGCGACAGCCACCAGCAACATCAGCCCGAGCGCGAGAGGATAACCTAAATACGCGTTCAGTTCGGGCATGTTCCATGGCGAGGCGTCCGGGCTGAAATTCATACCCCAAATGCCGGCCAAAAACGTCAAAGGAATGAAGATTACCGAGACGATGGTCAGAAAGCTGATGACATCGTTGGTGCGCGCCTGGCTGAGCGACAGATGCATGTCGATGAGACCGGTCAGCATGTCGCGCTGGCTTTCCACCATTTCGATCAGCCGCAGCGTGTGGTCGAGCGTGTCGTTGAGATAGACCTTCGTCTCGGGTTTCACATAGGCGGCCTCGGTGCGCACCAACGCCGCCATGCCGTCGCGCAGGGGCCAGAGCGCGCGTGTCAGCGTGTGGGCGTTGCGCTTCAGCGCATGAAGCTGGCGGGACTGGTGCTGCTGCGGCGAATGCAGCATCTGATCCTCGATGTCGTCGATCTTGTCGCCCGCTGCTTCCAGCAACGGAAAATAGCTGTCTACGATCGCGTCGATCAGCGCATAGGCCAGGTAGTCGGCCTTTCGGGAGCGCAGCCGGTTCGGCTGACTGGCCTCGATGCGCTTGCGCACAGGGTCGAACGGGTCGCCTTGCCGCTCCTGGAAGGTGACAACGAAATCCTCGCCGAAATAGACCGATATCTGCTCGTAGCGGCCGGTTGTGGCATCATCGATCATGCGCAGCACGGCAAAGGCATGGTTTTCGAAGAAGTCGACCTTGGGACGCTGGCCGGTATTGACCGTGTCCTCGAGCGCCAGGGGGTGCAGGTTGAAGATCTTGCCGATTTCCGCGATCAGGTCCACATCCGCCAGGCCGGCGCAATCGAGCCAGACGATCGGCCATTTGCCACGGTCGGCGCGCACATCATCCAGCGTCGCGTTTTCGACCGTTTCCCAGGTCTCGGGCGAGATGACGGTCAACGTCATCACCGGTGGGCGCGCCAGGGGATCGGCGATCAGCGTTCCGGGCGAAGCGCCCAAGGGCGAAATCTTGGCCCGCCGGCGCACACTCTTCGTGGCCGCGTTCTGCTCTTGCATCGTCTAGCTCTCCGGATGGCCGCCGCAAATCGCGCTGCCAGTTCGCAGGAAAGCTAATGCAACTGCCCTACCCGGCAAAGACCCGTTTCGGCTTGAACATACCGGCTTCGATGGCGCCTATCGCAACGAGGCGGCCCCGGGCCATCGCACAGGCTTCCTCCGCTTCGATCGGCGCGTCGCGGCCCCGGATGATCACCGGATTGCCTAGTCGGATACGATGCGCCGCATCTTCGTTGACCGTCACCTGCGGCAGGCATTCCAGCGCCGCTCCGGTGTCGACCACCAGCTGATCGACGGCCGTAAAATCCGCTGGCGCTTCCGTCTCGCCTTTCGGGCGCGGCGATGCCGCTTCCAATTCCTCGACGGTGACAAAATCATCCGAGGTAAACGGGTCGACTTCGGTACGCCGCAAGGTTGCGATGTGGCCATAACAGCCGAGATCGCGGCCCATGTCGCGCGCCAGCGAACGGACATAGGTGCCTTTGCCGCATTCGATCTCGAACACCGCACTGTTGTCGTCGCGCTCAATCAGATCGAACCGGCCGATCTCGACCTCGCGCGGCGGGATGTCGACCGTCTCGCCCTCGCGCGCCAGATCATAAGCGCGCTCACCGGCAATCTTGATGGCGGAGAATTGCGGCGGCGTCTGCATGATCACGCCGGTGTATTTCGGCATGATCGCGCGGATATCGGCCTCGCTTGGACGCCTCTCGGAGCTCTTGGTCACACCACCTTCAAGATCGTCGGTCGCACGCTCCTCGCCCCAGGCGACCGTGAAGCGATAGACTTTCGCGCCATCCTGCACATAGGGCACCGTCTTCGTCGCCTCGCCCAGCGCGATCGGCAACATGCCTGACGCCAATGGGTCGAGCGTGCCGGCGTGCCCGGCCTTCTCCGCCTGGAACAGCCACTTCACCTTCGACACGGCTTCGGTCGAGCCCATGCCGACCGGCTTATCGAGGATGACCCAGCCGGAAACAGGCCGGCCTTTTTTCTTGCGGGGGCGGCTCATTGCACACCCTCCCCCTTGAGGGGAGGGTCGACGCGGAGCGTCGGGGTGGGGGTGAAACATTTCTGCCGCTTAACCCCACCCGCGCCTGCGGCGCGACCTCCCCTCAAGGGGGAGGTGGGGAGCGAGTTCTGCCCCGCCATCATTCCTTCGCGTCCTTTTCGTCATGATCGAGATCGCGCTGGACCTCCGGCGACCGCAACAGCTCGTCAATCTTGGCCATGTTGTCGTAGCTGGTATCCAGCCGGAAACGGAACTCCGGCATGTATTTCATCTGCCGCAATGCGCCGGACACGCGTCCGCGAATAAACTTCGCGTTGCGCGCCAGCGCCTTGATCACCGCGTCATCATCGGCCGCACCCAATGGCGAAACGAAAGCCGTCGCGATCTTCAGGTCTGGCGACATGCGCACTTCCGAGACCGAGATGACTGTGTTTTCGATTACCTCGTCACGGATTTCACCGCGCTGCAGCACCTCGGCCAAGGCATGACGCACCTGTTCGCCGACGCGCAGGACGCGCTGGGAAGGGCCGGAGGAAGAAGAGCGAGACATTTTTATACCTAACCTGCCCTTAACATCTGTCAGGGCGAAATACGCCGGCGGTAGACTTACCCTCCCCTTGAGGGGACGGTCGGACCGCAGGTCCGGGGTGGGGTGAATTGAGGTCACCCCCACCCGCCGCTACGCGGCGACCTCCCCCCTCCAGGGGGAGGTAGCTGGCGTTTTACAGCGTCCGGGTCACCATCTCCACGCGATAGGCTTCGATGACGTCGCCAGCGCGGATATCCTCGTAGTTGGCGAAGGCCATGCCGCATTCCTGGCCGGCCGGCACTTCAGCAACCTCGTCCTTGAAGCGCTTGAGCGTCTTCAAGGTGCCCTCGTGGATGACGACGTTGTCGCGGATCAGGCGCACGCCCGCGCCGCGTTCCACCTTGCCGTCGGTGACGCGGCAGCCGGCAACCTTGCCGACCTTGGTGATGTTGAACACCTCGAGGATCTCGGCATTGCCGAGGAAGGTCTCGCGACGCTCCGGCGACAGCAGGCCCGACATCGCCGCCTTCACGTCATCCACCAGGTTGTAGATGATGTTGTAGTAGCGGATTTCGATGCCCGAGGCTTCGGCGGCCGCCTGCGCCTGCTTATTGGCGCGGACGTTGAAGCCGATGATCGCCGCACCCGCCGTTTCGGCCAGCGACACGTCGCTTTCAGTGATGCCGCCGGCGCCCGAATGGACGATACGGGCCTTCACCTCGTCGGTGCCGAGTTTGTCGAGCGCCGCGGTGATCGCCTCGATGGAGCCCTGCACGTCACCCTTGATGACAAGCGGGAATTCTTTCAGGCCGCTGGTCTGAAGCTGCGACATCATCTGCTCGAGCGAGCCGCGCTGGCCGACGTGACGGGCCGCCGCCTTGTCGCGCGCCTTGCGCTGGCGGTACTCGGTGATCTCGCGCGCCCTCGCCTCGTTTTCCACCGTGGCAAAACGATCACCCGCATGCGGCGTGGCCTGGAGACCCAGAACCTCGACCGGCATCGACGGCCCGGCTTCCTCAAGATGCTCGCCACGGTCGTTGACCACGGCGCGCACACGGCCCCATTCATTGCCGGCAACGAGGATATCGCCAGGCATCAGCGTACCGGTCTGCACCAGCACGGTCGCGACCGGCCCACGGCCCTTGTCAAGCTTGGCTTCGATGACGACGCCTTCCGCCGTTCGGTCCGGATTGGCCTTCAGGTCGAGGATTTCGGCCTGCAGAAGGATTGCTTCCAGCAGTTTGTCGAGATTGGTGCCTTTGGTCGCCGACACTTCGACGTCCAGCGTTTCACCGCCCATCGATTCAACGAACACCTCGTGCTGCAAAAGCTGCGTGCGCACCCGATGCGCGTCCGCGCTCGGCTTGTCGATCTTGTTGATCGCTACGATGATCGGCACCTTGGCCGCCTTGGCGTGGTTGATGGACTCGATCGTCTGCGGCATCACGCTGTCGTCGGCCGCAACCACCAGCACTGCGATGTCGGTCGCCTGCGCGCCGCGGGCACGCATAGCCGTAAACGCAGCGTGGCCGGGCGTGTCGATGAAAGTGATCTTCTTGCCATTCTTCTCGACCTGATAGGCGCCGATGTGCTGGGTGATGCCGCCGGCCTCGCCTGCGACCACATTGGCGTTGCGGATGGCGTCGAGCAGCGAGGTCTTGCCGTGGTCGACGTGGCCCATGATGGTGACCACCGGCGGGCGAGACCGCAGATCCGCCTCCGCATCCGGCAGGTTGAATAGCCCTTCCTCGATGTCCGACTCGGCGACGCGCTTGACCGTATGGCCGAACTCGCTAGCCACCAACTCCGCCGTATCCGCGTCGATCACATCGCCGGGCTTCATGATCTGGCCCTGCTTCATGAAAAACTTGACTACGTCCACAGCGCGCTCGGACATGCGCTGCGCGAGCTCCTGGATGGTGATCGTCTCAGGCAGCACGACCTCGCGGGAAATCTTCTCGCGCGGCTCCTGATACATGGCGCGCTTGAACTTCTCCTGGCGGCGGCGGGCCGCAGCCAGCGAGCGGCCACGCGAGGAATCGCCATCTTCGGACGAGGTCGCGGACGTAACGGTCAGCCTGCCCTGGCGACGATCAGCGTCGCCCTTGGTGCGGGTCGGGCGGGCGATCTCGGCAGCCGGACCGGGGCGACGAGGCGCGGGGCCCCTGGCGGCGGCAGGAGCTCCGCTCGCCCCGCCTGGGCGCCTCGGCGCGCCACGCGGAGCTTCTTCTTCCTCATCCGCGGTCTGCGTTTCCAATTGGGGAGCGCGACGGCGCGCGTCTTCCTCGGCACGGCGGCGGGATTCCGCCTCGGTCTTGATGCGCGCTTCTTCTTCGGCCTGACGGCGCGCGGAGTCGTCGCGCTCCTTGCGGCGGCGCTCTTCGTCGTCCTGTCGGCGCTTGGCCTCCGCCTGGGCGCGCTGGCGATCTTCCATCTCGCGGGCCGTCGCGCCTTCGAGCGCCTTACGACGGGCTTCCATTTCGCCTGTCGACAATTCGTTCAGCACAAACACGCCGCGGTCGTTGTTCGGCTTCGGCCTTTGCGGCTCGGCCGGACGCGGGGTCGGCGCGGCAGGCTGCGGCTGCTGCGCCGGAGCGACCGGAGTGCGCGGCTTGAACGCCTGCACAACTGCCGCCGGCTCAGGCTTCTCGCCCGGCTTCACGAATTTGCGCTTGGTCTCGACGACGACCTGCTTGGTGCGGCCGTGCGAAAAGTTCTGCCGCACGGTCGACTGCGACACGCCGGCCGGCTTCAGCGTCAGGGTCTTCTTCGGCTGAACGTGCAACGTCTTGTCGTCGCCAGTTTTCGTATCACTCATTCCATATCCTCTGCGGCGCCTTCATGACTGGCAACTGCCGCGCTTATTGCCTGATCTTCCGGGGTTCCGCCCCGATAACGGTCGAGCGCGACCACGCGCCTCAGAGCCGCCTTGCCCGCGTCACCCGCGAGGACGGCAGCATGTATCACATTTGTGCCCCCCAATGCCAAACCCAATTCAGCCTCGGAGAAAAGTTTATAAGCGGCGATTTTTGGCCCGCCGAGATGCGCGACGGCACGCCTTGCCTGGGTGACTTTGCGTATCCCGTCTTCGGCCGCCTCATGGGCGTGCAGAACAACGAGCGCCTCGCCGGAGCGCACCGCGCTGTCGACCTTTGCCGCGCCCAGCGCCAGTTTGCCGGCTTTGCGGGCAAGGCCCAGCGCGCCGAGCGCCTGCCTAGCTAGAAGGCCGTCGACCATCTCGCCAAGGTTCGGCGGCGTCTTGACTTCAGCCTTCAGCGCCCGGGCGAAGAGCTTCTTTGCCGCGGCCTTGTCGACATGCACGCGGTCAGCCGTCACCCAGCAGCCGCGTCCTGGAAGATTGCGCTTGAGGTCCGGAACGACGCTCGAATCAGGTCCGGCCACGAAGCGGACAAGCATGTCCGGCTCCGCGTTTTGACGCGTCACGATGCAGGTGCGATCGTTCATCTCGTCCAAAGGTTGCTCCGGGCCTGCGCATAATTATGCGCCGACGTTCTCTTCCGCGGCTTCTTCCTGCTCGGCCGCCAGTTCTTCCTCGGTGATCCAGCCGGCCTTCAGGCGGGCCGATATCACCATCTGCTCGGCATCGGCGCGCGACACCTGATGGTTCGCCAAAACACCCGGGAACTGCTTGGTCTCGCCGTCCTTGCGCTCCTTCCAGCCGACGAGGTCGTCGACGGCATAGCCGGCGAAATCCTCGATCGTCTTCACGCCATCTTCGCCCAGCGTCACCATCATTGCGGTGGTCACGCCAGGAATCTCGCGCAATTCGTCCTGGACGCCGAGCTTCTTGCGGGCAGCGTCGTGTTCGGCCTCGATACGATCGAGATACTCACGGGCGCGCGACTGGATTTCCGACGCCGTGTCCTCGTCGAAACCATCGATCGAGGCGATGTCATCGGCGTTGACATAGGCGACTTCCTCGACGCTCGAAAAACCTTCCGACGCCAGCACCTGGCCCACCATCTCATCGACGTTGAGCGCGTCCATGAAGAGGTTCGACCGCTCCACGAATTCCTTCTGGCGGCGCTCGCTTTCTTCCTGCTCGGTCAGGATGTCGATATCCCAGCCGGTCAGTTGCGAGGCGAGACGCACATTTTGCCCGCGGCGACCGATGGCCAGCGACAACTGATCGTCAGGCACGACAACCTCGATACGTTCCGCGTCCTCATCCAGAACAACCTTTGCGACTTCGGCCGGCTGCAAGGCATTGACGATGAAGGAAGCCGCCGAAGGCGACCATGGGATGATATCGATCTTCTCGCCACCCAGTTCACCGACCACGGCCTGCACGCGCGAACCGCGCATACCGACGCAGGCGCCGACCGGATCGATGGAGGAGTCGCGGCTGATCACCGCGATTTTGGCGCGGCTGCCCGGATCGCGGGCCACCGACTTGATCTCAATGATGCCGTCATAGATTTCCGGCACTTCCATGGTGAAGAGCTTCGCCATGAACTGGGGATGCGTGCGCGACAGGAATATCTGCGGGCCGCGCTGCTCGCGCCGCACGTCATAGACATAGGCGCGCACGCGGTCGCCATATTTGAAGTTTTCGCGCGGGATCAGCTCATCACGGCGGATGATCGCTTCACCACGGCCCAGATCGACGATCACATTGCCGTATTCGACACGCTTGACGGTGCCGTTGACGATCTCGCCGACGCGATCCTTGTATTCGTCGTACTGGCGGTCGCGCTCGGCCTCGCGCACCTTCTGAACAATAACCTGCTTCGCAGACTGGGCTGCAATGCGGCCGAAATCCATCGGCGGAAGCTGCTCGGCGATGAAGTCGCCCACTTCCGCATCGGGATTGCGCGTGCGCGCGTCGACAAGCGCGATCTGGCGGCCATATTCCTCAACCGTCTCGACCACTTCGAGCAGGCGCTGCAACTTCATCTCGCCGGTCTGCGGGTTGATGTCGGCGCGGATGTTCGTCTCCTGGCCATAGCGCGAGCGCGCGGCCTTCTGGATAGCATCGGCCATCGCATCGATGACGATCTGCTTTTCGATCGACTTTTCCCGCGCGACCGCATCGGCGATCTGCAGCAGTTCAAGCCTGTTGGCGCTGACGACCATGTTCGTCTCCTTGACCTTTCCGTGCGGACTCTAGAGTCCGGCTTTCAATTCACTCGTCGCTCGCAGCCGCTTCCGGCTCGTCCTGCGATGCGTCCTTGCCGCCCTTCCTGGAACGGCGTTCTTTCTTGGCTGCCTGCCGCGCCTTCTTGTCGGCCTTCAACGCATCGCGGATCAGATCGTCCGTTAGCACGAGCCGCGCTTCCGACAACGCCTCGAAGGGCAACGTCACCCTCGGCTCCTCGCCGTAACCGGGCTTGTCGCTTTCGATCGTCACGCCATTCTCGTCGGCGGCCGTGATCTTGCCGCGAAATCGCTTGCGGTCGCCAACCAGCACCGACGTCTCGGCTTTCACCAGATGCCCAGCCCAGGCCGAAAAATCCGATTTGCGCACCAGCGGCCGATCGATGCCCGGCGACGACACTTCCAGATGATACGCCTTTTCGATTGGGTCTTCCACGTCGAGCGCCGGCGAAATCGCGCGGCTGACCTCTTCGCAATCCTCGACGGTCATCGTGCCGTCGGGACGCTCGGCCATGACCTGCAACGTCAACCCGTTCTGCCCGAGCAGCCTAACGCGCACCAGCCGGAAGCCGGCACCCTTCAGCACCGGCAGGATAATCGCGGCCACGCGCGCGTCGATACCGCTTTCGCGGATGATGCGATCGTCTCCAACGATGGTTGGCGTTTCCGTCATACGGACCCTTGGCGTTCCAGTGCCGCAGCGTCCTTTCGCGGCTGACGCCGCGGGCGATGCGGTGGCCGGTAACAAAAAAGAGCGGGACCGGGTGGACCCACTCTTCGTCATACCGACCAAGAATTTGATGCCTACATAGTCTTCAACCGGGTGGATTGCAAGAACAACATCGCCACCCGGTAGGCGACGGACTTGGCAATCCCGAGCTAGAAGCTGCCGCCGCCAAAAACCTCATCCGAAACAGTCACGATGCCGCCGGCGCGCGCAAATTCGTATAGCGCGCCTGGATGTCCCGGCAGACCGAACTTCGCACTGTCGCCATCGGAGAGACCCATGACGATCCGCTTGGGCTGCGCCATATCGGCGTCGTTGATGTAGGTGGCGACCACTTCATACGCGTCATTGCCGGCCGTCGTGAAATAGAGCGACATGGCAATCTCACCGGATCGCAAGGTCTGACCGGTATAGGGAACATTGAGCGTGATCGTGTCGGCCGTAGCCGACGAGACTGCGATTGGCGTCGCGAACAGGGCTGCAGCGAGCGCGGCTATCGAAAGCGTTTTCATTTTTGTCTCCCTTCAAAGTAGACAGTGACAACTTCCGGGCATTGACATAGGCCCCGAAGTAGGCAATGTCAACATATGTTTTCACTGACAACTTCATGACGGATGCAAGAGACCGAAAAGCGCCCCTATCATCACGGCGGCCTGCGCCAGGCCGTTATCGACACAGCAATGGGGATGCTCGTCGAAAACGATGATTGGCAGTTCACGCTGCGGGAAATCGCCCGCCGCGCCGGTGTGAGCCATGCCGCGCCGTACAAGCATTTTCCGGACAAAGGGGCGCTGCTGGCAGAAATCGCACTGATCGGTTTCGACCGGCTTCGCGAGACATTTCTCGAAGCGGATTCAAGGTCCGCCGATGACCTGCCCCGCGCGTTTGCCGCGAAAGGGCGCGCCTATATCGAATTCGGCCGACAAAACCCGGCGCTCTATCGGCTGATGTTCGGCGGAGAGCTTAGCAAGGCTGAAAACGTGCATCTCAACAAACGGGCGCTTGGCGCGTTCGACACCTTGATAGATCTTCTGGAGCGCGGCCAGGCGGCGGGCTTTATCCGCAAACGCCCGGTTCGAGGTCAGGCAACGGCTGTTTGGGCACAGCTTCACGGGCTGACGATGCTGATGCTGGACGGCATGCTGAGGCCGGAAAAGGTTGGCGAAAACGCCATCGAAGCGGCGCTTGAAACAATGCAGGAAGGCCTGTTGGCTTAAGCAGACACGCGCCAATCCATGCGCCGCGCGCATGGCTGCCGTGCCCTTCATGCCCTAACCAATTCCGCGGCCTGCTCCTATCTATGTTGCATCGCACAAAACGGTGCGATCAAAGAAGTTTCAGGAGTTGAAAATGAACAAGCGCAGCAAAATTTCGACCTTCTTTGGTACGATCGGCAGCGCGATCAACGTCGCCGCCGCTGTGGAAGGCCGCCAGAAAGTCAACGTCGCAGACCTGCGCAATCTGGGCATCGACCCGGTCCAGTTCGAGCGCATCCGCCGCTAATCCGGCCTAAACGTAAGCCCGGCGGCACATGCCGCCGGTCGGCTCAGTCGGTATCGCCGCTGCCCAACTGCTCCATCACCTTCGAGCCGCGATAGCGCAGATAGAGCGGCAAAAGTACGGCCGTCAGCGCCAGCACCCATAAAAGCACCGCGATCCACGAATGGAACAGCGCCATCGGGTTGCCCTGGCTGATCTGCAAAGCCTGACGCAGGCTCTTTTCCGCCATTGGTCCCAGGATCAGGCCCACCACTACCGGCGCAATCGGATAGTGGAAGCGGCGCAGCACATAGCCCAAAATCCCGAACAGCATCAGCAATCCAAGCCCGAACGACACAGGTATGCCGCCGAGTGAAAAGACCGAGGCGTCGGCGCCGATGGTGCCCAGTGTCGCGAAGACCAGAATGCCGGCATAGAGCCACGGTTTCGGGATAGTCAGTAGTTTTACCCACAGGCCGATGAGCGGCAGGTTCAACACCAGCAGCATGAAATTCGCTACCAAAAGGCTGGCGATCAGGCCCCAGACCAGCGGCGCGTTCGTCGCGAAGAGCAGCGGCCCCGGCTGCAATCCAAATTGCTGGAAGCCGGCCAACATGATCGCCGCCGTCGCGGTGGTCGGCAGGCCGAGCGTCAGCAGCGGAACCAGCGTTCCCGCCGCCGAAGCATTATTGGCCGCTTCCGGCCCAGCCACGCCTTCGATGGCACCATGACCGAACTCTTCCGGATGTTTTGAGAAATTCCGCTCGGCCGAATACGAAAGGAAGCTCGATACGTCGGCACCGCCCGCCGGCATCGCACCGATCGGGAAACCTATCGCGGTACCGCGCAGCCAGGGCTTCCATGACCGCTTCCAGTCCTCGCGCGTCATCATCACGGAGCCTTTCACGGACTCGACCTTGTCCTCGGCGATGGTCTTCTGCGCGACCACGGCTAACGTCTCGCCGATTGCGAACAGCGCCACCGCCAAGGTGGTCACCGAGATGCCGTCGAACAGGTTCGGCAGGCCCATCGTCAACCGCGTCTGCCCCGTCAACTGGTCTATGCCGATCAGACCTAGGGCCAAACCGATTGTCAGCGAGGTCAGGCCGCGCAGCGTCGAGTCGCCGAAGGCGGCCGACACCGTCATGAAGGCAAGCAACATCAGCCCGAAATACTCGGCGGGCCCGAAAGACAACGCGAATTTCACCACGCTCGGCGCAATAAAGGCGAGCCCTAGCGTCGCAACCAATCCGGCCACGAAGGATCCGATCGCTGCAGTGGCCAGCGCCGGACCGCCCCTGCCCTTGCGGGCCATCTTGTTGCCCTCCAGCGCGGTCACGATGGAGGCGCTTTCGCCTGGCGTGTTGAGCAGGATCGAGGTCGTCGAGCCACCATACATGCCGCCATAATAAATGCCGGCAAACATGATCAGCGAACCGGCCGGGTCCAGCTTGTAGGTGACGGGCAAAAGCAGCGCGACCGTCAGCGCCGGGCCGATGCCCGGCAGAACGCCGACTGCCGTGCCGAGCGTCACGCCGATCAGCGCGTAGAGCAGATTATGCCATTGCAGCGCCGTGATCAGACCTTGGCCGAGCAATTCGAAGGTATTCATGGTGGTCTCCCCTCGAAGCGTCGATCAGAAAAATTGCTCGAGCCAGCCGACCGGCAGCGACAATTGCAGGCCCTTGGCGAAAATGAACCAGACGATGAACGAAAAGACGATGCCGATCGGGACGGTCAGCCAGAGCGGCCCTTTGCCGAACCCCTTGGCCGTCGCCGCGAACAACAGACCCGTCGCTATCGAGAAGCCAACCGTGCGCATCGTGAGCATCTGCACCGCCAACCCGCCGATCACCCACAGCATGGGTGGCCAGTTCTGCGCTTCGCGTTCTGGGAAATCGCCACGCCATGCCTCGATCGCCGTGGCGACCGAAAGAACCGCCAGCGCAATAGCGATGATGTAAGGCACCGTCTTTGGGCCGACCGGCGAATAGCCGGCCACGCCGCCCTGCTGCGAGGTGCCGACAAAAATGCCGATTGCCGCCAATCCGAGGATGGCGGCAATCACCAGCGCCGCCCGGTCAGGGCGGCGCTCACCAGATCCGTGGCCGTGCTGGCTCATTTGGCGAGACCGATCTCCTTGAGGATCGCCGAGGTCGATTCCGTGTCCTTCTTCAACTGCTCGGAGAAGGCGTCGCCGGCCAGGAAGGTGTTCGCCCAGCCCTTGTCGGCCAGCGTCTTTTGCCAGGTCGCCGAACCGTTCAGCTTCTCGATGTCAGCGATGATGGCAGCCTTCTGCTCCGGCGTGATACCGGGAGCGGCTGCGACCATGCGCCAATTCTGGATCGACACGTCGACGCCGCTTTCCTTGAAGGTCGGGGCATCGATGCCTTCGACTTTCTGGTCACTGGAAATGCCGATAACGCGCAGCGTGCCGGCCTTCACCTGCTCGGCGAATTCGCCATAGCCGGAAATGCCGACCGTCACCTGGTTGCCCAGGATCGCGGCCAGCGCCTCGCCGCCACCGGAGAAGGCGATGTAGTTCACCTTGGTCGGGTCGACGCCGACAGCCTTGGCGATCAGGCCCGCCGTGATGTGGTCGGTGCCGCCGGCCGAGCCGCCGCCCCAGGACACGGAGCCCGGATCGGCCTTCAGCTTCTCGACGAGACCGGCCATATCCTTGATGTCGGACGCGGCGTTGACGACGATCGCCTCATATTCGCCGGTCAGGCGCGCGATCGGCGTCACCTGGTCGAGCGTCACGGGCGAGCCGTTCGTCAGAATCGCGCCGACCATCACGTAGCCGCCGACGATGAGCTGGGTCGGGTCGCCGCTGGTTTGGTTGACGAACTGCGCCAGGCCAATTGTGCCGCCCGCGCCGGGAACATTGGTTACCTGCACTGAGCCCGAGATCTTCTCATCCTGCAAGGCTGTCTGCATCGAACGTGCGGTCTGGTCCCAGCCGCCGCCGGGCGCCGCCGGCGCCATGATCTTGTAGTCGGCAGCAGCAGCCGCAACGGCAAGCGCGCCGGCCAGTATGGATGCCAAAAGAAACTGTCTCACTGAAATTCCTCCCTGATTCAGCGCGCCGTTCCAATGCGCAGCTTTGTGCCGCCGTCATTTGGGCATGCTGTCCTGCCCAGTTATCCAGATATGGAAAAGACGCGCAACGGTTGTTTGCGCGAGGCGGCCATTATCGACATGTGAACGCCAGATAGGCTGGCTGACGGCCCACCCTGCTGCCGCTGCCGCATCGGGTGTTCCGGGTCACCCAGGATAAGGTCCATTCCAGATTGCGGATGGACTTCGCAACACTTGACCCGCAAGTCCTGGCCGCTCTAAGCGAGCGCCAACTCTGAGCTTAGGAACGATCGCATGGCCGCGTCACGCATTCTGTCGGACGCCCTCATTCCCGAATTGCCGAACCATTATCGTGGCAAGGTGCGGGACAATTATGACTTGCCGGATGGCCGCCGCATCATCATCGCGACCGACCGTCTGAGCGCCTTCGACATCATCCTCGCCGCGATTCCATTCAAGGGGCAGGTTCTTACGCAGACGGCGCGCTATTGGTTTGAGGAGACCGCCGACATCTGCCCCAACCATGTGCTCGCCTATCCAGACCCCAATGTCGTGGTGGGTACGCGGCTTGATATCCTGCCGGTGGAAATCGTGGTGCGCGGTTATCTGGCCGGCACCACCAGCACGTCGATCTTGACGAAATACCGCAACGGCGAGCGCGAAATGTACGGCATGCGCCTGCCGGACGGGCTTCGCGACAATGAGCAGTTGCCCGAGGCGCTCATCACACCGACCAGCAAAGCGATGGACGGCGGCCATGACGAACCGTTGTCCCGCGCCAGCATTCTGGCGCAAGGCCTACTCAGCGAAGAACAGTGGGATACGGTTTCGCGATACGCCTTGGCGCTGTTCGCCCGCGGCCAAGCCCGCGCCGCCGAGCGCGGACTGATTCTGGCCGACACCAAATATGAGTTCGGCACCGATCGCGATGGGCGGATCGTTCTTGCCGACGAAATCCACACGCCGGATTCGAGCCGCTTCTGGACGGCGGAAAGCTATACGGAGAGTTTCGAGACCGGCAAGCGGCCGCTGAGCTTCGACAAGGATTTCGTCCGCGCGTGGGTGGCGACGCGCTGCGACCCCTACAAAGACCCCATCCCGGACATTCCGGCCGAGCTGATCGAACAGACCTCACAGGTGTATCAGCAAGCTTACAAGGCAATCACGGGCAAGGCGTTTGGTCCCGATCTATCGGGAGAGAGCGTTCTGGGGCGGATCAGAGGCAATCTGGAGCCGTATTTCTACAAATAGCGCGTCTGGCGCCCATCTTTCCGCCGGCAGATGAACAGTGGCGCACGCTTCAGACTTTCTTGAATGTGAGATACGCCGCACGCCGCCCCTCACGCAACGCCTTGGCCTCGTAGCGTGTTCCCGGCCAGCCGTCATAGGGCGCGTTCCAGTCGGCGGAGGACGTTGCCTGCCATTCAAACGCTTCGTGCGAGCGGCAATGTAAAAGTGTCCAGTTGACGTAGGTGTCGATGTCCGAGGCGAAGTGGAAAAGACCGCCCGGCTTCAGCACGCGGGCGATGCGATCCAGATTGGCTTGGCTGACGAAGCGCCGTTTCCAATGTTTCTTCTTCGGCCAGGGGTCCGGATAGAACAGATCGACCTCTGCAAGTCCAACTTCCGGCACCCAGTCGAGGACGTGGATGGCGTCCTGATCGTAGACTCGAACGTTGCCCAGTGGCTCGCGCGCCAGGGCCGCCAGAAGTTTCGACATGCCGTTGATGAAGGGCTCGACGCCTATGAAACCCACCTTCGGATTTTCGCGCGCCCGGTGAAGCAGATGTTCGCCGCCGCCAAAGCCGATCTCCAGCCGCACCGCATCAACCGGCGACTCGAACAGGTTCTTGAGATTGGCAGGCGCAGGCTGCGTCAGTTCAAGGCCATAGCGAGCGAGCCCCGTTTCCCGAGCGATCACCTGCTGTTCACGCAGCGGCCGTCCCTTGCGGCGCCCGAAGAATGCTCCGGGCGCGCGCGTTTCATGGTCGGTCATGGCGTGCCGGTCAGGCGGCAAGCGCCTTCTTCAGCGCCGGAACGAGATCCGTTTTCTCCCAAGAGAAGGAGCCATCACGGCCGGCCTTGCGGCCGAAATGGCCATAGGCCGTCGTCTTGGCGTAGATCGGCTTGTTCAGGTCCAGATGCTTGCGGATGCCGCTTGGCGACAGGTCCATCACGTCGCGGATGGCCGTCTCAAGCTTGCCTTCATCGACCGACCCCGTGCCGTGCAGGTCGATATAGACCGACAGAGGTTGCGCCACGCCGATAGCGTAAGACAGCTGGATCGTGCAACGATCCGCCAGTTTCGCGGCAACCACGTTCTTGGCAAGATAGCGCGCGGCATAGGCGGCCGAACGATCGACCTTGGTCGTGTCCTTACCCGAGAAAGCGCCACCCCCATGCGGCGCGGCGCCACCATAGGTGTCGACGATGATCTTGCGGCCGGTCAGGCCGGCGTCACCATCCGGCCCGCCGATAACGAACTTGCCGGTCGGGTTGATGTACCAGTTGCAATTGTCGGCGATCTTGAGGTCGCCGAGCGCGTCGCGGATGTAGGGCTCCACGACCTTGCGCACCTTCTTCGAATCCCAGCTCGCATCCATGTGCTGGGTCGAGAGCACGATCTGCGTGACTTCGGCCGCCTTGCCGTTTTCGTACCGAACGGTCACCTGGCTCTTGGCGTCGGGACCGAGCTTGCCGGCCTCGCCATTGTTCTGATGGCGCGCGTCGGCCAACAGTTCGAGGATTTTGTGGCTGTAATAGATCGGCGCCGGCATGAGGTCAGGCGTCTCGCGGCAGGCATAGCCGAACATAATGCCCTGATCGCCCGCGCCCTCTTCGCCCTGGCGGTCGGCCGCGCTGTCCACGCCTTGGCCGATGTCCGGCGACTGCCCATGCAGCAGCACTTCGATCTTGGCGTTCTTCCAGTGAAAACCGTCCTGCTCGTAGCCGATCGCCTTGATCGCCTTGCGCGCGACGGATTTGAATTTGGAAGGGTTTACGACCGGGTGGCCCGCCTTGTCCTGGACGATCTTACCATCCTTACCTTTCTTCAGCAGCGATTCGGGAACTCGGACCTCACCTGCAATGACAACCCTGTTCGTCGTTGCCAGCGTCTCGCACGCCACGCGAACCTTCCAGGGATCCATGCCGGACCGCTTGGCTTCGCGATAGACGAGATCGACGATTTCATCGGAGATGCGGTCGCAAACCTTGTCCGGATGGCCTTCGGATACAGATTCGCTGGTGAAGAGATAGTTCTTGCGAGTCACAGGTTGCCCTCATGAAGGAAAATGAAAAGCCGGACGAATAGCGTCCGGCGTGCACCCTGTTAGCGATCGTCGCGCGGGAGCGTCAAGCAAGAAACGGTCGAAAAATGCCCAAAATTGGCATAATTTTGCAAACGGAGCTTAATCGCCGATTTCCGAGCCGAGGACGCGCACAAGTTCGATGATCTTGCGACGA
This sequence comes from Rhizobiaceae bacterium, assembly GCA_050247155.1. GTDB lineage: Bacteria > Pseudomonadota > Alphaproteobacteria > Rhizobiales > Rhizobiaceae > Mesorhizobium_G. The sequence goes on along the minus strand of JBFWUS010000009.1, from coordinate 76,901 downwards.
ACTTTTGGGTCGCCGATCCGGACAAAGGCCCTGTTCAATTGCAGGCCCTCGGCACTGCTGCAGAAACCCATGACATCGGCGACGGCCAGTTCTTCGGCAAAACCGCCGCCATGGTTGCCTTCTCCGCCCGGCGCATCTTCGAAAAAGAATGAAACCGGCACACCGAGAATGCCTGCAATCGCCTGTAACCGGCTTGCGCCAACCCGGTTCGTTCCCTTTTCGTATTTCTGAACTTGCTGAAATGTAATGCCGAGACTTTCGCCAAGTTTTTCTTGGCTCATATTCAGCATATTGCGCCGTATCCTGATCCGCCCGCCGACATGCGCGTCGATCGGATTCGGCTTCTTTTTATTCTCTGGCATGCACCTAATGTCCCAATTGTGCACAGCCTATTGTCAATCGAAGAGGTGTCAATTCGTTGGAGCCGATCATCTTGCGCGGAATTGGCGCACAGTTTTTGCCGTCAGCGCCATAAAAAAGAAGGCCCCGAAGATCGCCATTTCGATGTACCGCCGGTAGTGTGCCGGCCAATCGGCGTGCAGCGCCGGCACGTCGACAATTGTGTCGATCGTCCCCCCAGCATTCAGCGCGAGACCGCGCGTAAGAACACCTTTTGCATCGATCGCGGCAGAAATACCCGTATTTGCCGCCCGAATTAGTGGCATACGGGTCTCGACAGTTCGGATTTGTGCCTGACGCAGATGTTGATACGGACCCGGCGTATCGCCGAACCACGCGTCATTGGTGACGTTCAAAAGAATGCCAGACGATCCAGACGCCGGCATGAGCTGGGGAAAGATGACTTCGTAGCAAACATACGGCACCAGGTTTACCCCGCCGGCAGTCAATGTACGGCGTTCCGTACCCGGCACAAAGTTCATTGGTCCAGAAATCAATTGTCTTATGCCAGCAGAGGCAAATATCTCCTCGAAGGGCAGATATTCACCGAATGGCACAAGGTGAATCTTGTCCGCGGCGTCCACGATCTGCCCCGAATCATCGATTTGGATGACGGAGTTGTAGAAGCGCGCGCCGCCCGAGGATGCACCCTCCTCGCGCACGGAACCGGCTATCAGCACCTGCCCGTCTTTCAGGGTCTCGCCGATGGCGGCAAGCGCTCCGGGGTTCTCGCTGAAAATATAGGGCACCGAAGTTTCCGGCCACACCACCACCTTGGGCACTGGATCGCCGTCAGGCTGGGGTTTTGCAGTCAATTCGAGCAACGATTTGAAAATGCGGTCTCTGACGGCAGGGTCCCATTTTTCGGCCATATCGACGTTGGGCTGCACCAGCCTGACAGATAGTTTCGCGGTGAGGTCGGAGGCAGGCTGGGCCATGCGGTAGTAGCCATATCCCACGTGGAGAGCGGCGATGGCAGCAGCAAGTCCGATGCCGACCCCCGCCCCGCGCGCCGAAGCCAGCAGCGCCGGAACGGCGAAGACGAATACGGCCAGCATATTCATCCCGACCAATCCGACGACCTCGACGCTCTGCATCAGGACCGGCGTAGGCATCGCTGCATATCCGATCGCATTCCATGGCAAACCGGTGAGAACGAAGCCACGCAGCCATTCGGCCACGCCGAACCCGAAGGCCAGGGCGAAAATGCGGCCCAGCCCATCACTCCAGATCAGTCGCGCGATCGCGCAGGCAATGCCGTAAAACACCGCCAGGACGAGCGGAATGCCGAAGACGGCAAAGGGCAGCGCCCAGGCGAAAGCATCGGCTTCGACGAGCACCGCGCCGCCGATCCACCAAAGGCCAGCGAGGAAATATCCAAAACCGAACCAGTAGCCGGTTGCGAAGGAGGGTTTGATGCGACTCCAAAGGCCTGGGCGTAGAGCCGCCGCCGAGCCGTCCAGCAGCCAAACCAGGATCGGAAAGGCTACAAAACAGGCCGCCGGGAAATCGTATGGTGCTTGCCCGAGCACCGCAATTGCACCGGCCAGTATCGCGACAAGCGTGCGCCTCCAGCCCGAGAGCAGAATGATGCTGCCTGCCAGACGGCCCATGCGTTTGTCCACGAGATCAGAGAATCACCCGGAACAAGGTTTATCAGGCTGGCGCGGACCGGCCAAACGGGCAGGCTCGCCGGGTTGTAGCTGCGCTATTGCTCCTGCTCGGCGCGCGCCGGGCGGCGGGCGCGGGCGGATTTTTGCGTTTCGACGATGCGCACCCGCTTCACGCGGCGCGGATCGGCATCCAGTACGTGGAACTCGAAGCCCGGAATAGGCTGCACGACTTCGCCGCGGCTCGGCACCCTGCCCAGCGCGTTGAAGATCATGCCGCCGATCGTGTCGACATAGTCGCCATGTTCGCCCGGCTTGAAGCTCTCGCCGATGACCTTGGCAACGTCCTCGATGTCGGCCTTGGCATCTACCACATAAACGCCTTCGCCAGTCTCTTCGATCAGCGCGGCCTCGTCATCATGCTCGTCCTCGATATCGCCGACGACCATCTCGACGAGGTCCTCCAGAGACACGAGACCATCGGTGCCGCCATATTCGTCGATGACCAGCGCCATCTGCGTGCGTGTCGCCTGCATGCGCGCCATCAGGTCCGACGCCAGCATGGATGGCGGCACGAACAACACGGTGCGGATCAGGTTCAGATCGCCGATCGGCTTGCCGAGATCGACGGCGGTCAGGTCGAGCGTCGCCGGTGCGGCCTTCTTGGAACGACCCGGCTTCTTGACCTTGGCGGTGCGTGTGACGTGCGCAACCGCGTCGCGGATGTGCACCATGCCGCGCGGATCATCCAACGTCTCGGAATAAACAGGCATGCGCGAATGGCCCGACTGTTCGAACAACACCAGCAATTCGGCCAGCGTCGTGCCGATCTCGATCGCCTCGATATCGGCACGCGGCACCATGACGTCCTCGACACGCACTTCGCGTAGCCGCAGGATGTTGTTGAGCATCGCCCGCTCACCGGCGGAGAAGGCCGCGCCTTCGGATTCCGGCTCGGCCAACGCCTCTGCGATATCCTCGCGGATGCTGCCGCCATTGCGCGGCTTGAAATAGTCGGCCAGCCGCTCAAAAAGGGAGGGCCGCTCCGCCGTCTCTAAGGTGCTACTTTGGCCCGGTGTCTCATCCGTCTTGGCGGATGCCCGTGGTTCGCTGCCGCCCTCAGGCCTGACGGCAGTCTCGGATTTCTCGTTCATCGTCTTCCGTTGTCCAGCTCCTCTCTACGTTTTCGGCGCCATCATCGGTCGCCACGTCGAAAGGCCCTGTCTCCTTGTTACGCATAGGGATCGGGGATGGCAAGCCTCGCCAGGATGCGGCGCTCCAGCGCTTCCATCTCCTCGGCGTCCTCATCGGTCTCGTGGTCGTAACCGATCAGATGCAGCAAACCGTGCACGACGAGATGGCTGATATGGTGTTCGAGCGGCTTCTCTTCCAGAACCGCCTCGCGCTTGACCGTCTCGGCTGCGAGCACGATATCGCCCAGCATCGGCGGCAGCGGACCGGTTTTGTTCGGCGCGAAAGCCGGAAAGGACAGCACGTTCGTCGCCTTGTCCTTGGCGCGCCAATGGGCATTCAGGCTACGGATACGGGCATCGTCGGTGAACAGAATGCTGAGTTCGGCGCTGCCAAACGGCGGCTTCAAGCCTGTTTCAGCCAGCGCCGCGTCAACGGCGGCGCGGGAAAGACGTTCCAGATGCGGTTCTTGCGGCCAATCTCCGGCTTCGACGGTGAGGTCGATGACAATTTCAGCAGTTTTCATTCATCGCTGCCGCTTCGACACCTTTTGGTCGGCGTTCAAGGCGCGCTCATATTCGGCGGCAAGGGCCGAACGCACTTCGGCAACCGAGCGACCCCGCGAGGGGTCAGCCTTCATCACATCATATGCTGAAACCACTTCCTGTTTCAGCCATCGGAGATATGGCGCGCCCTTGGAAGTCATGCTCAACGCTCTTCGACAGGCAGGCCGCGCGAAACCTTACCCTCCCGGTCATAGGCGCGGACGATTTCAGCCACGAGTGGATGACGCACGACGTCTGTATCGTTGAACCGCACAGTCACGACGCCCGGTACGCCATCCAGAATGCGCAACGCCTCGACCAAGCCAGACTTGGTGTTCGGCGGCAGGTCGATCTGGGTTGGATCGCCGGTCACGATCATGCGCGAATTTTCGCCAAGACGCGTCAGGAACATCTTCATCTGCATGGATGTCGTGTTCTGCGCCTCGTCCAGGATCACGGCAGCATTCGACAGCGTACGGCCACGCATGAAGGCTAGCGGCGCGATTTCGATCACTTCGGCGGCGATAGCGCGCTCCACCTTGTCGGCCGGCATCATGTCGTACAACGCGTCGTACAGCGGCCTTAGGTAAGGATCGACTTTCTCTTTCATGTCGCCGGGCAGGAAACCCAGGCGTTCGCCGGCCTCCACCGCCGGACGCGACAGGATGATGCGCTCCACCATGCCGCGCTCAAGCAGCATCGCCGCATAGGCGACGGCGATATAGGTCTTACCCGTACCCGCCGGGCCGATGCCGAACACGAGTTCGGAGCGCTCCAGCGCCCGCATATAAGCGTCCTGGTTCAGGGAGCGGGCGTAGATGGTGCGCTTGCGGGTGGCAATTTGGGCGGCAGACACTTTTCCCTTACGCTCCAGCGTCGGTAATGTGAGCTGGTCATCCGGAGCGAGCGCCATGCGCACCGCGCCGTCGACGTCCGACTGGCCGATCTCCGCGCCCTTCTGTAGAATAGAGTAGAGGTGATCGAGCGCACGACGCGCCTGCTCGGCGGCGGTGGGATCGCCCTTGATAGTGAGTTGATTGCCCTTCGAGCGGATATCGACGCCGAGCTTCTGTTCCAGCCTGGCCAGATTCTCGTCGAACTGGCCGTACAGCGCACTCGCCAGCTTGTTGTTGTCGAAGGTCAGAGCAATGTGCGCCATGTCGGACGCCCCGGCGGGCAGTCGCTTCAATTCGGCAGCGCTCAAACGTCTCTCCTACCGGCGACTTCGCCAAACAAATTGGTGTGCGCAACTCGCGTGATTCGCACATCGACAATGTCGCCGATCTGGCCGGCGTTTTCATCAACAATTACCGGCTGCAACCAAGGTGAACGACCGACGATCTGACCAGCCTCACGACCCGGCTTGTCTATCAGCGTCGAGAAGGTCTTGCCGACCAGAGAGGCAACGAAGGAATTCTGCTGCTCCAGCAACAGCGCCTGCAGCCTTTGAAGCCTCTCGTCCTTCACCGCTTCCGGCACCTGATCCTTCATCTCCGCGCCCGATGTGCCGGGCCGGGGCGAATATTTGAACGAAAAGGCCGACGCATAGGTGACATCGCGAACGATCTGCATCGTCGCCTCGAAATCCGCCTCAGTCTCGCCCGGAAAACCGACGATGAAATCGCCCGACATGGCGATATCCGGCTTTATCGCCCGAATGCGGTCGATCAGCTTGAGATAGTCGGCTGCCGTGTGGCGGCGGTTCATCGCCTTCAAAATGCGATCCGAGCCCGCCTGCACCGGCAGGTGCAAATAGGGCATCAGCGCCGGCAGATCTCGATGCGCGGTGATCAGCGCATCGTCCATGTCGCGTGGATGGCTGGTCGTGTAGCGCAGCCGCGCCAGGCCGGGGATTTCCGCCAGCCGGAACAGAAGCTGCCCCAGGCCCCATGCAGAACCATCCGGCCCTTCGCCATGCCAGGCATTCACATTCTGGCCTAGCAGGGTCACTTCGCGCACACCGGCGTCGGCCAGCCGTTCGGCCTCGGCAACGATCTGGCTGACCGGCCGCGACACTTCCGACCCACGCGTATAGGGTACGACGCAAAAGGTGCAGAACTTGTCGCAGCCTTCCTGCACGGTGAGGAAGGCCGTCACACCGCGCTTTGCCACATCGGCACGGCGCGGGGCCGGCAGATGCTCGAACTTGTCCTCGATCGCATAGTCGGTCTCGACGACGCGCTCGCCGCCGCGCGCCTTTTTCACCAAGTCCGCTAGGCGATGATAGGTCTGCGGCCCGACCACCAGATCGACAACCGGCGCTCGCCGCAGGATTTCCGCGCCTTCGGCCTGTGCGACGCATCCGGTTATGCCGATCAGCGTCTCGCGGCCGGTTTCGGCGCGCGCTTCCTTCACCTTGCGTATGCGCCCAAGCTCGGAATAGACCTTTTCGGCCGCCTTTTCGCGGATATGACAGGTGTTCAAGAGCACCAGATCGGCGTCTTCGATTGTCTCCGTCGGCGCGAATCCGTCCGCCGCCAGCGCGTCGGCCATGCGCTGGCTGTCATAGACGTTCATCTGGCAGCCATAGGTCTTGACGAAGACCTTTTTGGTCGCGCCAACCGGCGCGGCACCCGTCAAAACACCGGCGTCCTCGCCCTCACGGGGCACCAAATCCAGTTCCATGCGGCGGCTTCTAGACCATTTTGGTCGGGGAATGAAGGCTTTCTGCGGGGTGCACTATTGCCGCCCTGCCAACGCGTCGGCAAACATGCCCCTGACTGACGCCTCAACAATCCGCGCCACATCTTTGCGTTTCGACGTCGCGTTGAACTCCACCGGCTCGCCAAACCGCAACTCGACATCCACCGCCCGTTCCAGCAGGAAACGGCGGAGGCTCGGCCACAACCCCTCGCCTCCGGCCCAGGAGAAGCGCGCGCGATGTTTTCTACCCATCGGCAGTCCGTTCACCCGCGTATAGGCGAGCGCCAGCGGCTGGATGAACACCTTCTCAGCCGTGTGCTCGTCGATCGTCATCTGCGCCGCACCGAACAATGACGACTTGAACGGCAGGATAAAATTGCCGTCCGCCGTCGTGCCTTCCGGAAACAGCACCATAGCGTGCCCTGCGGCCATATCGACGGCGATCTCGCTCGCCTGCGCGCTGGATTTTCGCTTCCGCTCTCGCTCCACGAACACCGTGTGCTGAAGTTTCGAGAGAAAACCCATTATCGGCCAGTCTGCCATGTCGGCTTTGGCAATGAAGCGCACGTCGAACAACGAGCCGATCACCAGAATGTCGGCCCAGGAAATGTGGTTCGACGCCAGCAGCAGCGGACGTTGGTTAGACATGTCGCCGACTACTCGCACCCGCACGCCCAGCGCTTTGAGCACGGACTTGTGCCAGAGCGGCGGAAGGATCGTGTCGGCGAACCAGCCGGTTTTTAGCGCGACAACCTGCGCCAGCGCCAGAAACGGCGTGACAAGCGCGACGAAGAGGATTGCGCCGAGGAGGCGCAGCCGGGCGATCATGGGTGGGCCTTTGCCCGTTTATCGTTAACCACCCCCTCACCGGTCCTTCGGACCACCTCTCCCCCTGCCCGGGGGAGAGGAAGGCCGCTAAGCGTGCGGCCGGCGTTCCTCTCCCCCCGGCGGGGCGAGGGTGGCCCGAAGGGCCGGGTGAGGGGGTGGTTGTCGCAGCGTCCAACCGACAAAGGTCGCCTCCGAGGCATCCCTTTGCCGGTACACCATCTCATGTCTCGAAAATGTGACATCGCGCCCTGCCCCAAGGGCAGGCGGCTAACGAAGATCGCGGCGCATGACAAGTGCGCTGGTGCGGCCCTGGTCGCCGGAGCCCTCATAATAGTTGGCGCGCTTGCCGACCTGATGAAAGCCCATGCGCCGATAGAGATGCAGCGCCGGGAGATTGGTCTCATCGACTTCCAGGAACAGCGCCTCGGCGCGGTCGGCGTGAAGTTGGCGCAGCACGGCATCCATGAGCCGCCATCCGAGCCCATGCCGACGATGCGTTCTCGCCACCGCCACCGTCAAGATTTCCGCCTCGCCGGCCGCCAGGCGCGCCAGCACGAACCCTACAGGGGCAGCTTTCGGGTTGCCGACCTGCCGTGCGGCAAAGCCGAAGACGTGCCGGTCTTCCAGCAGCGAGGCAAACTCCTCCTGGCTCCACGGCCGGACGAAATCCTCGCGATGAAGCATGGCCAGATCGCTGCCATGATTGGGCTCCAGCGGTTCAAGCGCATAGTCTCGGCGGCGCGCCAGGTGCGGAAACGAAATCATCCGCCCGCCCTCGGCAGCACGAAACTTGCCTGCGGCTTGGCGTCGGGCTCGCGCAGATAGAGCGGCGCGGGTTTGGCCCGGTTACGGCCGGGTTGCTGCGCCAGGCGCGCATAGGTCGCGATATCGGCCGTAACGGCCGCGCCGGCTGACTGAAGTTTTGGATTCTCGGCAAGGATCGAAGTGACCGCCGAGCCGACCACGAGAGCATCGTGTTCGGTCGCCAGTCGGACAGCTTGCCCAAGGTCGATCACAGCCGGATCATACACAATATTGCCGAACGGATCGTAAAGTGCGGCCTGGATATCGCCGCGGCCTGAGGCAAAAGCCGGAAATATGATCTTGTTGGGGTGCGTGCTTCGCGCCGCGGCAGCGACGGCCTCCAGGTTCGACACGCCGATCGCCGGGATTTTCAGCGCCAGCGCAAGTCCCCGCGCGGTCGAGACGCCGACGCGGACGCCAGTGAAGGAACCTGGGCCGATGGCAACTGCTATCGCGCCCAAATTGCGATAGCTGCCCCCCGCAGCTTTCAACGCCTGGTCGATCACCGCCATCAGATGCTCGGCATGGCCTTTTCCAAGGTCGAGCACCGAGCGGCCAAGCTCTGTTTCACCGTCAAAGACGCCGGCGGCGCAGAGCGATGCGGATGTGTCGATGGCGAGGGTGATCATGGCGCTGCCTTACCCTCCCCCTTGTGGGGAGGGTCGCGAGCGAAGCGAGCGGGGTGGGGGTGCCAACAATTGCATCTCGCGACCTTTACCCCCACCGTCCTTCGGACCCCTCGCAAGCTCGGGATCGACCTTCCCCACAAGGGGGAGGGTAACCAGTGCTACCCCTGCGCCTTCAATTCCAGCCGACGCGCGTGCAGAACCGGCTCGGTGTAGCCGTTGGGTTGGGCGCGGCCCTTGAACACCAGGTCGCAGGCCGCCTGGAAGGCGATGCCGTCAAAGCCCGGAGCCATCGGCCGGTAGAGCGGATCGTCCGCGTTCTGGCGATCCACCACGCCGGCCATGCGCTTCAAGGTTTCCATCACCTGCGTCTCGGTGCACACGCCATGATGCAACCAATTGGCCATGTGTTGCGCGGAAATGCGGAGCGTCGCGCGGTCTTCCATCAGGCCGACATCGTTGATGTCCGGCACTTTCGAACAACCGACGCCTTGGTCGATCCAGCGCACTACATAACCAAGGAGCCCCTGCGCATTGTTGTCGAGTTCGCGCTGGATATCTTCCGGCGTCCAGTTCGGACGCGGCGCGACGGGTATCGACAAAATATCGTCCAACCTGGCGCGTGGGCGGGTTTTCAGGCGCTCCTGAACCGCTTTTACGTCAACCCGGAAATAATGCGTGGCGTGCAGCGTCGCAGCCGTCGGCGAGGGAACCCATGCCGTATTCGCGCCGGCGCGCGGCTGGGCGATCTTCTGCTCCAGCATCGCAGCCATCTGGTCCGGGATCGCCCACATGCCTTTGCCAATCTGCGCGTGGCCCTGCAAGCCGCAGGCGAGGCCCACATCGACGTTCCAGTTCTCATAGGCCTGTATCCAGGCCGCCTGCTTCATGTCGCCCTTGCGGATCATCGGGCCAGCTTCCATCGAGGTGTGCATCTCGTCGCCGGTGCGATCGAGGAAGCCCGTATTGATGAAGACGATACGCTCTTTGGCAGCGCGGATGCACTCCTTGAGGTTCACCGTGGTACGACGCTCCTCGTCCATGATGCCCATTTTGATCGTGTTTTTCGCCATGCCGAGGAGTTCTTCCGTGCGGTCGAAAATCTCGACAGCGAAGGCGACCTCCTCGGGCCCGTGCATCTTCGGCTTGACGACATACATCGAGCCGGTGCGCGAGTTTTTGCGCCGGCCGCTCGGGCCGATGTCGTGGAGCGCGATCAGGGCCGTTATGGCGGCATCCATGATGCCTTCCGGCACTTCGTTACCGTCGCGGTCCAGAATGGCCGGGTTGGTCATCAGGTGGCCGACATTACGCACCAGCATCAATGAGCGGCCGACCAGATCGAAGGTCGAGCCATCGGGCGCCTTGAAATGCAGATCGGGGTTGAGCTTGCGGGTGAAGGTCTTGCCGCCCTTGCTCACTTCTTCCTTCAGGTCGCCCTTCATCAGGCCAAGCCAGTTGCGATAAACCAGCGCCTTGTCCTCGGCATCCACAGCCGCGACCGAGTCCTCGCAGTCCTGGATGACCGTCAGCGCCGACTCGATCCAGACATCGGCAATGTCGGCGTGATCTTCCTTACCGATAACGGAGCTTGGATCGATCTTGACGCCGATCAGCAGGCCGTTCTTGCGCAGCAGGAACTGCTCCATCTTGGGCACTTCGCCGAGAGACCCGACAAACTGCTTTTCGTTGACCAGGCCGGTCATGCTGCCGTCGAGCATGCGCACGGCGAGCTTGCCGTTGCGAACGTGGAAAAAGTGCGTATCGGCCCAGCGCGCACCGGCAAGCGGCGCGATATCGTCAAGGAAATTGCGCACCCAGGCGATAACCTTGGCGCCGCGCTTCGGATTGTAGGCTTTGCCGCGTTCGGCGCCATCTTCTTCCGAGATCGCGTCGGTGCCGTAGAGCGCGTCGTAGAGCGAGCCCCAGCGGGCGTTAGCGGCATTCAGCGCATAACGCGCATTCATCACCGGCACGACGAGCTGCGGCCCGGCGACCTGCGCGATTTCGCGATCGACATTCTTGGTCCCCACCTTGAAGTCCGGACCTTCATCGACGAGGTAGCCGATATCCTTCAGAAACTCTTTGTAAACCGCCATATCCACCGGGCCGGGATGCGCCCGGTGCCAGGCGTCGATCTTGTCCTGGATCTCATCACGTTTCTTGAGCAAGGCGCGGTTCTTCGGCGCCAGATCGTGCACGATCTTCGAGAGGCCGGTCCAAAACGCCTTTGCATCGATGCCAGTGCCGGGCATCGCCTCCTGCACGACGAAATCATGCAGTTCCGAGGCTATGCGCAGTCCGTCGACCGTAATGCGATCCGCCATGTCAAAACGCTCCGAAAAAGCGGCAACAAGCCGCAGGATATCGCCGGGCTTATGCACGTTGAAGCGCGGGGGTCAATGGCCGGCTTTGCGCCAACTGCTTAGCCGAATTGGCTATGTCGCAATAGCAGGGCGGCCGCTGGCTACAGCCACGACATCGGCCTCGATGAACATTCGCTGATCCTCGATCGCCGACGTGCGGATGTCCTGCTCGACAACGATTTCCGGATCGTTCGCGCCGGCGATGACGGCGCGCGCGGCAACCAGCCGCCGCACGACGCTATCGGCTTCTCGCAAAGCGTCGGCCTCGTTGTGAAAATCGCGGACGCCGTCATCGCTGTTCAGGCGGAACAGTCCTTCGACAGGCTGGCTGACACGGGCGGCAGCACTCACCCGCACATGGCCGACCACAGCGCCCAGTGCATTGGCCACGTCAGCATCTGGCGGCATAATGCAATCGGCGTTCAACAGCATCGGCAAGCCTGCATAATGGAGGCTGGCCGATGCGCCGAGGCCGACAACCGGCCGGTCGAGCGAAACCGCGAGGCGCGCTATGCCGGATCGACCTTCGATCGCCCTTTCGATCAGCGCATGACCGGCCATGGCCGCCCCGTCCAAACCATCTTCGGCAAAGGCCGTTTCAAGGATCACATCGGCGGAAGCGCGCGTCAGCGTGTCGAGCACACGCCGGGCCAAATGTTCGGGGTTTGGCGCGACCGGCTGGCCGCGACCATCCCGCCTGCGGGCAAAAAGCTCGGCGCCAAGGCGTGCCGTCTCGGCGTTCCAATTCGCCTGCAATCCCAGCACATGCGCGGCGTCCGATGGCGTGAAGCCGACAATATGGACAAGTCCGCGTCCAACCAACCGGCTGAGCGTCGCGGATTGCGCGTTCGAAGTCAGCAACCTGTCAAGCGACCGTGGCTCGGCTGCGATGGCGGCAAACAGCTTTGCTTCATTGGCATCGAGCCCCGCTTCCAGGTGCTGAGGCGCGCCGGTGCGGAAAGCAAAACGGCCGTCAAGCCGCCCCGGATTGGACGCGTTTAGCTGGCGCTCGAGTTCAGGCAGAACAACGGCCGCGTGCTGCTGACCGGCCAAAGCCAGCGGGACCAGCCGACGGGGCCCGAGCCGGATGCGCGGCTCGAGCGCGCCCTCTTCCAACGACACCTCTGAATCGCCGCCCAGGCCGAACGTACGCATAGCCACGGCTTCGACCATTGTGCGAAACCCGCCGACTGTCGCCCCTTCGGGGTCGAGCCGGGGCCGGCCTTTGTCCAGCACGGCCACGTCGGTGGTCGTCCCGCCAATGTCGGACACGACGGCATTGTTGAGGCCGGTCAGATGCCTCGCTCCAACCAGGCTCGCTGCCGGCCCTGAAAGAATGGTCTCGATAGGCCTTTCGCGCGCAAAGGCGGCCGACACCAAAGCGCCATCGCCGCGCACCACCATCAGTGGGGCTTCAATGCCGCGCGACGCCAGAAAGCCTTGCGTCGCTTCGATCAGACGATCGATCATCGACACCAGTCGCGCATTGAGCAGCGTCGTCAGCGCCCGGCGCGGCCCGCCCAGCTTGGACGTCAACTGGTGGCTGGCGGTGGCCGGCAGATGCGTCCGGTCGCGGATCAACTGCAGGGCGGCCAGTTCATGGGCCGGATTGCGCGTCGAAAAATAGGCGCAGACGGCAAAGCCGGAGACGGATTTTTCCAACGCTGGCAGGGCGTTTTCCAACTCGGACAGATCCATGCGCGTCTCGTTGCCGTGCACATCATGCCCGCCGGGACAAAAGACAACAGGATCGCTGCCGAGCGCCGCTTTCAGGCCGTCGCGCGAGGCATCGGCCTCCGAAAATCCGATCATGACTAGCGCGACGCGCCCACCCTGCCCTTCCACCAGCGCGTTGGTGGCCAGCGTGGTCGACATGGAGACAAGCTTGATGGCCGAAACGTCCGCTTTCGATGCTTTCAGCACTGCGTCGACCGCGCCGCCAATGCCGACGGCCAGATCATGGCGCGTCGTCAGCGCCTTGGCCTTGGCGAGGATTTTGCCCTTGCCGCCGGCTTCGTCGGCCCACAACACCGCGTCGGTGTAGGTGCCGCCGGTATCGATGCCGAGGAAAAGGGGGCTATTGGCGTGTCGCTGCATAGGATTTCCGTCTATTGCAACGGAATTCCGTTTATCAACTTCCTCTACACGTCAAGGTTCGCCACGCTCAGCGCATTGTCCTGGATGAACTCGCGGCGCGGTTCGACCTCGTCGCCCATCAGGCGCGAGAAGAGCGAGTCTGCATCGGTTGCGTCGTTGACCTTCACCTGCAGCAGCGAGCGCACATTCGGATCGAGCGTGGTTTCCCAGAGCTGCTCGGCGTTCATCTCGCCAAGGCCCTTGTAACGCTGCATCGAAAGGCCCTTGCGGCCGGAGGCGAAAATCGCATCAAGCAGCGCGCGCGGGCCAGCGATCGGCTCCGACGTGTCCTTGCGCTTCAGCATCGGCGGTTCGGCATAGATTTCTGCCAGTCGCGTCGCGAACTTGTCGAGCGCGCGCGCGTCGGCCGAATTGATCAGCCCCATGTCGAGTTGAGCATATTCCTTCACGCCGCGCACCGTGCGTTCGAACACGAAGCCGCCCGCCCCTTCGTTGGAGGTCGAGGTGCGGCCTTCCCAGCCGCGTTCCATGTCTTCGGCGATGGCATCGAGGCGCGCCGCGACCGTCTTCGCCATCGCGTCGGCGCGGCCGAGATCGGCGACGACGTCCGGGTTCAGCGCGCCGGCGATCGCTGCCTGCTCCACCACCGCGCGGTTGTAGCGCGAGTGCAAACCGCTCAACAGTCCGCGCACCAAGAGCGCATCCTCGATCGCCTTGCGCAGGTCGTCCCCCGCACGCACCTCGCCCGAAGACAGATGTAGTGCCGCATCCTCAAGACCGGAGCCGATGAGGAAACGCTCGTAATCCGCCTCGTCCTTGAGATATTGAAAGCTCTTGCCGCGCTGCACCTTGTAGAGCGGCGGCTGCGCGATGAAGAGGTGGCCGCGCTCGATCAGTTCCGGCATCTGCCGGAAGAAGAACGTCAACAGCAGCGTACGGATATGAGCGCCGTCGACGTCGGCGTCCGTCATGATGATGATCTTGTGGTAGCGCAGCTTCTCGGCATTGAACTCGTCCTTGCCGATGCCGGTGCCCAGCGCCGTGATCAGCGTGCCGATCATTTCCGACGACAGCATGCGGTCGAAGCGCACGCGCTCGACGTTCAGGATCTTGCCGCGTAACGGCAGGATCGCCTGGTTCTGCCGCGAACGGCCGCTCTTGGCCGAACCGCCGGCGCTGTCACCCTCGACGATAAAGATTTCGGACTTCGCCGGGTCGCGCTCCTGGCAGTCGGCAAGCTTGCCTGGCAACGAAGTGACACCCAATGTCGACTTGCGTGTGATATCGCGGGCCTTGCGTGCCGCCTCGCGAGCGGCGGCAGCCTGAATGACCTTCTCAACGACGACCCTGCCTTCGGCGGGATGCTCTTCCAGCCAGGTGCCAAGCGCCTCGTTGACCAGATTCTCGACCACCGGCCGAACTTCTGAAGAAACCAGCTTGTCCTTGGTCTGCGAGGAAAATTTCGGGTCCGGAACTTTTACCGAGAGCACGGCTGTCAGGCCCTCGCGGCAGTCGTCGCCGGTCAGCGAAACCTTTTCTTTCTTGGTCTGCCCGGATGAGTCCGCATAGCCGGTGACTTGGCGCGTCAATGCGCCTCGGAAGCCGGCTAAATGTGTGCCGCCATCGCGCTGCGGGATGTTGTTGGTGAAGGCCAGCACGTTCTCGTGATAGCTGTCGTTCCACCACATCGCGACCTCGACCGTGATGCCGTCACGCTCGGCGCGGATGGCAATGGGCTTGTCGATCAGCGGCTTCTTCGCCCGGTCGAGATATTTGACGAATTCTTCCAGCCCGCCTTCGTAGAGCAGTTCCTGCATCTTCACATCGGCATGGCGCGCATCAGTCAGGATGATGCGCACGCCGGAGTTCAGGAAGGCGAGCTCGCGCAGGCGGTGCTCCAGCGTGTTGTAGTCAAACTCGACCATGGTGAAGGTGTCGGTCGACGGCAGGAAGCTGACCTCTGTGCCGGTCTCGTCGCCGGCCTGGCCGGTAACGGCCAACGGCGCGTCCGCCACGCCGTGGGTAAAGCTCATCTCGTGGACTTCGCCCTTGCGGCGGATTTTCAAGCGCAGCCAAACCGACAGCGCGTTGACCACGGACACGCCTACGCCGTGCAGGCCGCCGGAAACCTTGTAGGAATTTTGGTCGAACTTACCGCCGGCATGAAGCTGCGTCATAATGACTTCCGCGGCAGAAACACCCTCCGAGGGGTGAATATCGGTCGGAATCCCGCGCCCATTGTCAGTTACCGTGCAGGAGCCGTCGGGGTTGAGCGTCACCGTCACCTTGGTCGCATGGCCGGCTAAAGCCTCGTCGATGGCGTTGTCCACCACTTCATAGACCATGTGATGCAGGCCCGAGCCATCATCGGTGTCGCCGATATACATGCCCGGCCGCTTGCGGACGGCATCCAAGCCCTTCAAAACCTTGATGGATTCGGCACCATACTCGGCGCTGCCGCCGTTGCCGTTTTCGGTCTCGTCGCTCATGCGCTACTTTCGTTAATGGACGGTGAGAAGCGTTCGATCGTTTCGTCGAATCGAACGCTGAAGATTGGTCGAATATAGGCGTTTATGCCTGATTTTCCAAGGTTTACCGGCTTTTTGCCCCGTCAGCATACAGGTCTATAGATACCGGCCTGGCCGCCTAAGGGGTTGCGCGGCACGGCCGCCGAGGCCTAGCGAATCAACGACTGCCCCGTCATCTCGGCCGGCTGCTTGAGCCCCATCAGCACCAGCAGCGTCGGCGCGAGATCGGCGAGACGCCCATTGCCGATTGTTGCCCCCGGCACGCCGAGCAGGATCACCGGCACCTTGTTGGTGGTATGCGCGGTGTGCGGCTGGCCGGTGACGGGATCGCGCATCACCTCGCAATTGCCGTGGTCGGCCGTCACCAGCAGCGCGCCGCCGACCTTGCCGATGGCGGCTACGATACGTCCCAGGCAACCGTCGACCGTTTCTACCGCATTGATCGCCGCCGGCAGACTGCCGGTGTGGCCCACCATGTCCGGATTGGCGAAGTTCAGCACGATCAGATCGTATTTTTCGCTCTCGATCGCCTCGACCGCGCGGTCCGCCAGCTCGATTGCCGACATCTCCGGCTGCAGATCGTAAGTGGCGACCTTCGGCGATGGCACCAGGATACGGTCCTCCCCCGCATAGGGCTCTTCCGCGCCGCCATTCAGGAAATAGGTGACGTGCGGAAATTTCTCCGTCTCGGCCATGCGCACTTGCGTCTTGCCGGCCTTCGAGACGACCGCGCCCAAAACCTCGCGCAAATCCTTCGGAGCGAGGATCGTCTTCATGAAGCGCGAGATATCCTCGCCATAGTCGGCCATGCCGACAGCATCGGCAAAGCGCACCACGCGCTTGCGCTCGAAACCGGCAAAGGCCGGATCCAGCAACGCGGCCAGAATTTCGCGCACGCGGTCCGAGCGGAAATTGAACGACAAGAGCGCGTCGCCGTCGCGCATGCCGGCATAGCTGCCGATCACACAGGGTTTTATGAACTCGTCGGTGACGTCAGCGCCGTAGGACGCCGCCACCGCCGAAACGGCATCGCGGAAATGTGCGCCCTCGCCATCGGCCAGCGCGGAATAGGCCGCAGAGACGCGCTCCCAGCGCTTGTCGCGGTCCATCGCGTAGTAGCGGCCAATGACGGTGGCGATCGTCGCGCTGGCCGGCAGCTTCGGTGCGAGCCCCTGCAGATAGGCAGCGGCCGAACGCGGCGGTGTGTCGCGGCCGTCGGTAAAGACATGGATCGACGAGCGCAGGCCGGCCTTGTCTAGCAGCAGGGTAAGCGCGACCAGATGATCAGTATGCGAATGGACGCCGCCGTCGGAGACGAGGCCGAGCAGATGGCACATCCCGCCGGATGCGCGCAGGCTCGTCACCAGCGACTGGAACGCGGCCGAATTCTCGATCTCGCCTGACGTAAAGGCCGTCGCAATCAGCATCAAATCCTGCAACACCACCCGCCCAGCGCCAATGTTCAGATGGCCGACCTCGGAATTGCCCATCTGCCCCGCCGGCAGGCCGACATCGATGCCCGAAGCATCCAGCAAGGCGTGTGGATTGTTGTTCCACGCCTTGTCGAAATTCGGCGTGTCGGCCAGTAGCACGGCGTTGTCCTGGCTTTCCTCGCGCCAACCCCACCCGTCGAGGATGGCCAGCATAACCGGACGATGGCTCATGTCTTTTCCCTATGCAGCGGATCGCGATTGGGAGGGCATAAGCGTATCGGGCGCTGTTGAAAAGCGAATAGCTGGCGTTAAGACGAAAACATCGAGATCAATGCGCCGATCCCAAATCCAACCAACATGATCGCGCCGAGGCTGACAGCGAACGCCCGACCGGGGTTTGCCTTTCCATGCCAAGCTGGCGGCTCAAATTCGTCAAGGGAGCGCAGCCTGTGCTTCATTTGCGTGGGTTCGCCCATCGGCCAATGATAAGCTCGTCTGTCGTTAGGGCTTCCACAATGCGCGTATCAGGCTGCCAGCCATCGACATTCTTGGGTCTTACGATGCCAAGGCGTTCGAGTGCCTACTGCAACTGCGGCTTCTTCAAAAACTCGGCGCGGTCGGCAGATTTGACCCGCAGCCAGGTCTCGCGGCCGCCACGCACGACGCGCATCGGAACCTCCGTGCCGGCTGGGCCGATCGCCCAGATTTTGCGGTAAAAATCCGCCAGGCTTTCCACCTCGGCATCGCGCACGTCGGAGATGATGTCACCCTGCCGCAAGCCGGCTTCCGCGGCCGGACCGCCTTTGGCGACGTTCATCACCACGACCTTGCCATTGGTCTCGGCCGTAAAGGCGCCCAGCCAAGGCCGCGGCGGCTTGTCGACGCGACCGCGACGCAACAAATCGTCAAGGATCGGGCGCAGATAGTTGATCGGCACGACCATGTTGATGTCGACGATGTCGCCGCGCCGGTTCATTTGCAGCCTGAGCGAGCCGATGCCAAGCAACTTGCCGTTCACATCGATCAGGGCAGCGCCGCCCCAGGAGGGATGCGCCGGAGCGATGAAGATCGCCTCGTCGAGCAGATACTCCCAATAGCCGGCAAACTCCTGTTTGGCGACGATCTGTCCCTGCACCGACTGGCCGCCACCGTCCGTCAGCGCGATCGGGTCGCCGACTTTCGCCTTCGAAGAATCGCCGAATTCGAGCGCCGGCAGGTCGAGCGGACCGAGCGCCTGCACGAGGCCGAAGCCGGTCTCCTGGTCGTAAGCCAGCGCATGACCGGCGACGACCTTGCCATCCTGCTTGGTCAACCAGACCTCTTCGGCCTCGGTGATCAAATAGCCGATAGTAAGTACCAATCCGTCGTCGCGAATGACGACGCCGCTGCCTTCGCGCAAGGTGCCAAGCGTCTGCGCCGTAAACGCATCGTCCGGAATGGAAGTGCGCACGGCCACCACAGACGCCAAAAACTTTTCGTTGATCATCCGCTTGTCCCGATCGGCGACGGAGCCGCCCTAATCCTCGCTACGTATGGACGCACACGCCCGGCAACAAGGTTCTACGGTCAGAAACGGGCGATTTGACGGTTGGTCACCAACATCTTGCGCACTTTTCGGCAATCATGACGGCGCGGGTCTTGCTGGAGACGATGGTGGAGCAGTCGGCGTTGCGCAGGACATTGAGGCCGCTTGTAGCGGTAGAGCGACCGTGGCTGTCCGACGCTGGGCGATCGGCGTTCAGCCGGTGACGAGAACGCAGCCTGACGAATCCGAGCCGACGATGACGTAGTCTAGCTGCCGAGATCGTCACCTGTGCTCATGCCACGGCTCCATCCACATAGCTGCGCCAACGTTTCGGCATGTCTTCGGCAAGTTCGCGAAACAGCCGGTAACGGCGTTCGAACAGCGCCGCCCGCCCAGCGTCGGGCTGATAGGAGCGCTTTACGCGCACCGTGGATGAAATGCCTGCCTCAAGGGATGCGAAAACACCGGCCGCGACGCCGCCGGAAATCGCGGCCCCCAGCGCGCCGGTCTCCTGGCACTCGGCGACGGTGATCGGCACGCCGATTATGTCGGCGAAGATCTGCCGCCATGCCGCGCTGCGCGACCCGCCGCCGGAAAGGGTGGCACGGTCAAAACTTGCGCCTGCGGCGCGTAAGCGTTCGATGTGGCGGCGGTGTTCGAAGGCCACGCCTTCGTAAAGGGCGTAGAGCATTTGCGCCTTGCCGTGCCAGCCGGAGAGGCCGACGAACGCGCCGCGTGCGTCGGGCGACGTGGCTGAGCCGAACAGGAAAGGCAGGAATAGCGGCAGCTCGACAGCCGGCTCCACCGAAGCCACCAGCGCGTTGCAGGCCTCAAATGCCTCCGCGCCATGGCCCTGCCCGAACTCGCGCACATACCATTCGAGATTGACCGCCGAGGTGGCGCTGGATTCGATGGCGATGTAGCGGTCTGGCGCCCATGTGGAATTGTGGAACACGCGGTCGTCGACCAGGGGTGCTGCACGCACCACCTGGTTGATGCCCCAGGTTCCGGCGACGATCGCCGCTTCCCCCGGCGCACTGACGCCGGAGCCGACCATGGAGGCGACCACGTCGAAGAAGCCGCCGGACACCGGCGTGCCTTCCAGAAGGCCCGTGGCCTGCGCAGCAGCGGCGCTAACGCGGCCCGCGATGGCTTCGGACTCGACCATTTCGGGGAGCAGCGGCAGCAACTCGCCAAGGCCATAGGCTTCCATCAGCGCCGCGTCATAGGCGCGCTCGGGCAGGCGGATCAGGCCGGCTCCGCTCATATCCGAATAGTCGGAAGCATGGCGGCCAGTCAGCATCGCGATCAGCAGATCCTTGCACAGCAGCACCGTGCCAGCCCGCGCCAAAAGTTCAGGCTGATTCTGCTTCAGCCACAGCAGCAGCGTCGGTGTCTGCGCCGGCCATGGCCGTTGCAGGCACAATGGATAGAGACGGTCGCCGACAGACGAAGACCGGATCTCGGCCGCCAGCTTTGCCGCGCGGTTGTCGATCGACTGGATGCCGAGCAGCGGTTCGCCAGCACGGTCGAGCAAGTAAAGGCCGTTGCCATGGCCGGCCGTGCCAACCGCAGTCACATCCGCCCCGGTCGCACCGGCTTTGTCGAGGCATTGGCGGATCACTTGCGCGGCGTTGCGCCAGAGCTCGCCGATGTCGCGCTCGACATAACCGGGATGCGGCTGGCGCGATTGGCCGTCAATCGCGGCGCGCGCCAACATGCGACCGTTCAAATCGAACAATACAGCCTTGACGACGGTGTTGCCGGCGTCGATGCCAAGCAGATATTTGCTCACGCCGCAGCCTCATAGATGTCCCAGGCCTTCGCATCGTCGGCTTTGTCATGGATCATCGCCATCAGTGCCTTCACGACGCGGCCGGGATTATCGTGCTGGTAAATATTGCGGCCATAGACCATGCCGTGCGCGCCCTGTCGCATCAGTTGGTAGGAATTGGCGAAGACCTGGCGCAGGTCGGCCTTGCCGCCGCCGCGCACCAGCACAGGGCAGCGCGCGGCTTCAACAACGCGGTGGAATTCGTTCGGATCCGCAGTCGGGTCGGCCTTGATGATGTCGGCGCCCATTTCGCGCGCCAGGCGCACCAGCGTGACGATCTTCTCCGCGTCGCCGTCGACCAAATAACCGCCCTTGTCGCTATTCGGCTGCATCACGAGCGGTTCGATCATCAGCGGCATGCCGTAGCGGTCGCAATCCTCGCGTACCCGCGAAATGTTCTCCACACATTGGCGAAACAGCGCAGGTTCGTCAGGCAACATGAACAGATTCACCACCACGCACACCGCGTCCATTTTCAGCGCAGGCAGGATCGGATCCCTGACGTTCTGCAAGACTGCCCACATTTCGCGATGCCGCTGCCGGTTGTAGGGGTTGCCCATGTCGATGCGCATGACCAGCGCCGGCTTGTCCTTGCCCGGCCTGCCCTGCAGCAGGTCTGACTGGCCAAAATTCATCTGGATAGCGTCGGGGCGCGCCTCGACCAGGAAGTCGACGACGCGGCCCATGTCTTCCAGCCCATCCATGAAAGACGGCTCGTTGCACACGCCATGGTCGATCGCGACATCAAGACATCTGCCGTTGGCGAACAGGCGGTTCATGCGGGCTTTGCGGGCGTCGTACATCGTCTTCCTTCCAGTCTGGATTTCTGGCTTCGAGCCGCGCGGCAGAAAGCCCGTGATTGGTTTCGAGCTGGTCGAGCAGGTCGGCGACCTCCGCGCGGCGACGCGCTTCGTCCCAGGCGAGGCGTCGCGCCGCGACCTGGCTCAGCTCTTCGATGGCGGCCAGCGACAGTTCGCCGGAAAAGGCGATCGTCAGCCGTCGCAGCACGAGGTCGGCGAGCCGCACGACATGTTCGTTTTCGATCAGCCATTCGATCTCGTCGCTCGAATAGGCGGGCAGGCTATCGAGCGACGCCGAAGCTTGATCAGGCAGCTCATCCGCGCGCGTGCCGTAGCGGGCCAGCAGGGTGCGGCCGCTTCCCCATGCCTGCGAGAAGGGATAGCCATTGCCGCCGCCGATCTTGAGATTAGCGGTCGATGTCCGCCGGCCCTTTCCGAGCCTGGCCAGCACCTTGTCGGCCGCCTGTTCACCGAAGGCGCGAAATGTCGTCCATTTGCCGCCGACGAGATTGAGCACCGGGCGCGCCGAGCCGGCGGATTCCTCCAGCCATTCGCAACTGTGGTCGCGCGAAATATTGGCGTTCATCTTGCCCGCGCTGTTGGGCAGCGGGCGCACACCGGCGAAGCGGTAAACAATCTCGTCCTCGCCGATGCTGATGTTGGGGAACACCTCGCGGATCGACGCAAGGATGTAGTCCACCTCGGCCGGCTCGCAGCGAATGCCCTCGGGTGAGGAAACGCTGATGTCGGTCGAGCCGGCCAGCACGTTGCCGAGATGATTGAACATCACGCAGACGCGGCCTTCGCTGTTGGCGAAATAGACCATCTCCTTGCCCAGCGCCTTGCGCAGGCGATCATTGTCGATGACGATATGCGAACCCTTGGTGCCGCCAATCAGTTGGGGGGCGTTTTCCGTCACCGCCGCGTTGGTCAGGTCGATCCATGCGCCGCTGGCATTGACCACAATGTCGGCGTCGAGTTGAATCGTCTCGCCGGTCAGCTTGTCTTCGAGCAGTGCGCCACCATCCGTCAGCAGCGTCAGCGCCACATAGTTCAACGCTAGCGCGCTATCGCCTTCCTCGCCCTCAATGATCATCTCGATGCCTAACCGTTCCGGCTGGCTGATCTTGGCGTCGTAGTAAACCGCGCCAGCCACGACGTCAGGCCGCAGCTCTGGCCAGCGTTGCCGCGTTTCAGCGCGGCCGAAGAAGCGGTGGCGTGGCATGCCGGTCGAGCGCCCTGCATAGAGGTCGTAAAGTGTCAGGCCGATCTTGACGATCAGCGCGCCGCGTTCGCCGGGCGCGACATTGCCGCCTAAGAAGCGCCGCGCCGCCGCCCAGATGCCGGAAAACCGGCTGGTGATCGGGATCAGCGTCGGTAGCGGAGTAATCAGATGCGGCGCGTTGGCGAGCAGAAGATTGCGTTCGCCGAGCGATTCCCGCACCAGCTCAAACTCGCCGTTCTCCATATAGCGCAGGCCGCCATGGATCATGCGCGACGGCGCGGAACTCGCGCCGCTCATGAAGTCGACGCGCTCGACCAGCACGACATCGACCCCGTTGAGCGCCAGGTCGCGCCAGGTCGCGATGCCATTGATGCCGCCGCCGACGACGAGCACCTGCGCCCGCTTCTTGCGGCGCAGCCGGTCCAGCCGTTGAGCGCGGGTGAGGGTCATGGCGCGGTTCCGGGAATCCGTCAGGCGATGCCGGTCAGATGGCCGGCGATGGCGTCGTCGATCTGCCGCAGCTCTCTGCTATCCAGCTCAATCGTGCCGGCCTTGGCGTTCTCGCCCGCCTGCACGGCGTCGCGCGCGCCACACAACGCGTAAGTGATGGCCGGCTGGCTGACGGTCCAGGCGATCACAAGCTGTGCGATGGACGCGCCCTTTTCCTTGGCCAGCGGAGCGACTTCCTGAGCGAAGGCGGCGATGCGTTCACGGTTGGCGCGCGAGAAGCGCGGATTATCCTTGCGCAGGTCGTCGCCCTTGAACTCGCGCTCCGCACTGATCTTGCCGGACAGCAGCCCCAGCGCCAGTGAGGAATAGCTGAGCGTCGAGACGTTGTTCTCTTTGCAGATCGGCAGCAGCGTCGTTTCGATCTCACGATCGAGCATCGAATAGCGTTCCTGGATCGCGTCGACAGGGCCCACGCCCAGATAGGCCTTCAAATCGTCAGGCGTGACGTTGCTCACGCCTATGGCGCGGATCTTACCCTGCTTCTTCAGGTCGAGCAGCGTCGACATCGTCTCTTCGACGGGCGTCGTGGGGTCCTGCCAGTGAGTGATGTAGAGGTCGATATAGTCGGTGTCCAAACGGCGCAGGCTCTCATCGATCTCGTGCAGAATGCCGTCGCGGCCGAGATAACGATGCACCTGCTTGCCGAGTTCTTCGAAGAAGTGGTTGCCCTTGCCGTGGTGCCAGTTGAGGCCGCACTTGGTGGCGATGGCGACTTCGCGACGGCGGCCCTTTACCGCCTTGCCGACCAGCTCTTCGGCGAGCCCGAGACCATAGCCTGGGGCCGTGTCGATCAGCGTCACGCCATTGTCGATCGATGCCCGGATGGCGGCGATGGATTGGGCGTCGTCGCTGCCGCCCCACATCCAGCCACCCATGGCCCAGGTGCCGAGGCCAATTGCGCTGGCTTGAACCTCGGAGCCGCCCATGCGTCGCAAATTCTGCCCGGTCATTATTTGTCCTTTATCGTTTCGAGAATGCGCGCGCCGGTGGCTTCGTCGGTCGCCAGCACGTCCAGATGTCCGCCGCGCAATACGCTGGCGATGGGCAGTGCTTTTCGCGCGCCCGACGAGATGCCGATTGCGAGCGGAATGGCGTGAAGTTCGTCGAGCGTCAGTCCGATGACGCGCTGGTTCAGTTCGTAGTCACAAAGCTGGCCGTCGCGGTCGATCAGATGAGCGATCAATTCGCCCACCGCACCGACGCTGGCGAGCTCTTTGCTGGCGCTGCCATTCGCGACCAGGCTGCGATAGGTCGAGCGTTCCTCCAGCACAGAACCGATGCCAACCAATGCAATGGCAGCGTTGCGGGCACGATCGAGCACGTCGCGCACCGACTGGAGCGACAGCAGCACCTCTCGCTCGTCGCGCGAGTGGGCGAAGACCGGCGCATGCAGCTGGAACGCCCTGGCGTTGAGTTTGCGGGCAAGCTGTGCCGCCAGATGGTTCACGTCGGTGAAGAAATTGCCCTGCACGCCGCCGGTCGCGGGAACCACGGTCACGTCATAAGCGCGGTTCGGCGACAGCGCCGAAATCACCGCGTCGACGCCGCGCCCGCCCGAAACACAGATGGTGTCGCCATCTTTCAACTTGGACAATAGGTAGTCGGCTGCTGCCTTGCCGGCCGTGGCCAGATTGACATCTTCCTGATCCGAGATCGACGGCGTGACGATGGCCTCGCTGAGGCCCTTCGTCGCGACCAGTTTCTGTTCGATTTCGAACAGCGGCTGTAGCGGCGAACTGATGGAGATGTTCACATAGCCGCGCTCGTGGCCTTCCTTCACCAGACGGTTCACGGTTGGGTGGGACATGCCGGTACGCTTGGCGATTTCCGCCTGGCTGAGCCCTTCGACATAGTGCATCACCAGAACGCGATGCACCCGCCGTAGACGATCGAAATCGTCGCCATTGCCTGGAGTGGCCATTGCTCTCAGCCTTACTTCGCCGGCTTGGCGCCGCGCGCCTGCTTGCGATTGTGGAGGACGTGATCGATGGCGACGGCGCCGAGCAGGATCAGGCCGCGAATGGCGTCCTGCCAGTAGACAGAGATGTCCAACAGGATCAGCGACGAGGAAACCACGGACAGCAGCGCCATGCCGAGGATGGCGCCGAGAATGGTGCCGGAACCGCCTTTCAGGCTCGCGCCGCCGATCACCGCCGCGGCGATGATGTTCAGCTCCATACCGACGCCGAAGGTCGGCGTCGCCGCGCCGAAGCGCGCCATGTAGATGATGCCGGCGATGCCCGAAAGCGTCGAGCACAGCACGATGCACCAGAATTTCACGCGATCGACATTGATGCCGGAATAGGCCGCCGCCTTCTCATTGGAGCCGGTGTAGAAAACCTTGCGAAAAACCGTCGCACGGCGCAGCAGGAAGTCGAAGATCGCGACCACCACGGCGAAGATGATGATGACTACCGGCAGGCCGTAGACGTTGCCCTGGCCGATGAACTTAAAGCTGGGCGGCAGCGAGAAGAGCGACAGCGGCGTGCCGCCGGTGATCGCCAAGCAGAGGCCCCGCACGATCACCATGAAGGCCAGCGATACGATGAAGGAATGCAGGCCGATGCGCGTGACGCAGAGCGCCATCAGCATGCCGACCAAGGCGCTTGCCGCCACGCCTGCGAGGCTTGCAGACCAGGGGTCGAGCCCTGAGAGAAAGAGATATCCACTGACCACCATGGCGAAGCACACTACCGAGCCGACCGACAAATCGATCGCCCCAACGATGAGCAGGATGGTCATGCCGACGACGACAATGCCTTCCACGGAAAAGGACATCAGCATGGCGCGGAAATTCGCCCAGGTGAGGAAGTAGGGCGAGGCGAAGCTCATGGCGATGCACAGCGCCAAGATGATCACGATCAGGCCGAACTCGCGCATATTGCCGAGCTGACGCCAGTTCAGGGCGCGGCCATCCAGCGGCATTGCGATTTCCGAATTAGCCTCGTTCATGACGGCCATATCCCCTCCCCCTCACCGGCGAGGCCGGACGCAAGTTGCATTAGGTTTTCTTCATTGAGGTCGCCACCGGACACTTCCCCGGCGATGCGGCCCTCGTGGATGACGATGACGCGGTCGCAAAGCCCAATCAGCTCAGGCAGCTCCGACGATATGGTGATGATACCGGTGCCCTTGCTCGCCAGATTGCGCAGGATGCGATGGATTTCGGCCTTCGCGCCGACATCGACGCCGCGCGTCGGTTCGTCGAGCACGATGGCTTTCGGGCCGACCGACAGCATCTTGGCCAGCGCCACTTTCTGCTGGTTGCCGCCGGACAGGGTCGAGACAACGTCTTCGATCGAGCCACGCTTGAGATTCAGCGAATTGCCGAGCCGCTGCGCCTGCGCGCGCTCCTTGGCTCGGCTGACAAAAAGACGCGCCTTGGAGACGCGGTCGATGTCGAGCGCAGAGACGTTTTGCGAAATCGGCAGGTCGACGAAGACGCCCGCGCCTTTGCGGTCCTCGGACAGGTAGACAATGCCGTTGGCGATGCTGTCGGAATAGTTTTTCGGCGTCACATCGCGGCTGCCTAAAAGCACCTTGCCGCCGACCAGCCCGCGAAGGCCGCAGAGGCCCAGCGCGATCTCCGTGCGGCCAGCGCCGATGAGTCCGGCTATGCCAAGGATTTCGCCTTCACGCACCGAAAGCGAGACGTCAGCGAAACGCTCGCCATCGCTAAGGCCTTCGGTGGAAAGCAGGACGGGGGCCGAAGCGGAGGCGGGATTCTTGGCCGGATAGAGGTCACCCATGTGGCGGCCGACCATGCGGCGCACGATCTCCTGCGGCTCCGTTTCAGCAACACTTTCGGTGCAGACATATTTACCGTCGCGCAGCACCGTGGTGCGGTCGCAATTGGCGAAAATCTCAGCCATGCGGTGGCTGATATAGATGATCGAAATGCCGCGCGCCTTGAGGTCGGCCATGATCTTGAAAAGTTTCGCGGCCTCGCGCTCGGTCAGGGCGGCGGTCGGCTCGTCGAGAATGAGGATCGAACAGTCCAGCGTCAGCGCCTTGGCGATCTCGACTATCTGCTGTTCGGAAATGGAAAGCTCGCTGACCAGCGCATCGGGATCAATGTCGCCCAGCGAGGCCAGCACTTCGCGCGCCTTGCGGCGCACGGTGCCATAGTTCATCAGAAAGCCGCGCCGGCGATTGGTGGCGGCCATGGAAATGTTCTCTGCAACGGAGACGTCCGGGCAGAGCGCGATCTCTTGATGCACGAGGCCGATGCCGAGCTGCTGCGCTTTTTCAGGCGAGGCGATCTCCACCGCATTGCCGTTGATTCGAATTTCGCCGGAATCGGCGCGCAAGATGCCGTCGAAGATGTTCATCAGCGTCGACTTGCCCGCGCCGTTCTCACCCATCAGCGCATGCACCTCGCCCTTGCGCAGGCTGAAGCTCACGTCATTCAGCGCGCGCATAGGGCCGAACGCTTTGCTGATGTTCTTTGCTTCGAGGACGAGTTGTTCCGACATTGCCGATTTCCGGATTTGCGGCAGGGCGACACGAATGCCGCCCTGCCGCTGGGAGGATGAAGCTTATTCTTCGATGCCTTTTGTGCCACGACGCTTCAGGTAAGCGTCCCAGTAAAAGTCATCCGCGTTTGCCGCCGTCACGACCGACAGGCCGTTGTCGACGAAAGGCACGCTCATCGGGTTGGCGTCGGCGCGCTTTGCATCGTTCATCGGGTCGATCAGTTCCGGGTGCGCGGCCATGAACAGGAGCATGAAGCCCATGTAGCCCTGCATGCCCTGGTTCGGGTTGATCGAGCCGACACCTGGCCGGCCTTGATCATGTCGAGGATCTTGGCGTTCACGTCGGCGCACATGACCTTGATCTTGCCGCCGAGTTCCTGGCCGGCCTGGGCCGCGCCGAGCGCCGAGTTGGCCTCCGGCATGAACAGCGCGCCGAGGTTCGGATTGGCTTGCGCCATCGTCAGAACCGCCTGATAGGCCTTGTTTGGATCCTGGTTGGAAGCGGCGCGGCCGACCAGCTTCATGTCCGGCCACTTCTCTTCCATGCGCTTGATGAAGGCGGCGATGCGTTTGTCGTGATTGTCTTGGCCGGGATTTTCCAGGACGCCGTATTCGCCCTTACCGCCCATGGCCTCGGCGATTGCATCGGCCGCGTAAGCGCCTTCACGCGAATTGTCGGAGGTCACGAAAGAGGTCCGCTTGGAGTTCGGCGAGTCGGCCGCGAAGGTGACCACGGCCGTGCCGCCGTCGACCGCGCGGTTGATCGGCTCGACGAACGGATCGGAGTTCATCGGATGCACGAGGATGCCGGCCGGCTGCTTGGCGAGCGCCTGGTCGAAGCTGGCGATCTGCTTGTTGACGTCATATTCCGGCGTGCCGGTGTAGGCGGTCTTGCAGCCGAGCGACTGGCCAGCCTGCTTGAACATCTCGTAGACCGGGAACCAATATTCGACGCCCGAGACCATGACGTTCATCACGTAGGTCTCGCCGTCCTTGCAGCGAAACTGCGGTGCGTCGGCAGCGCCTGCTTGTGCTGCGCCGATCGACAGGGATGCTCCGGCCATAAGGCCAAGTATGAGTTTGCTGATGCGCATTTTGTGTTCCTCCAGAGGCCAGCGCGTCGGAATTGCCCCGTCGCGTTTCGGTTCGAAATAAATTTCACTCTGTGATATCTATTCCAAAAGGCAAATACGCTGCGCCTGACCCGGAGTCAAGCGACCGTTGGCCGACGCGCTTTTTTCGCGACACCGGCCAACACTCTTGGCGTTATTCCTCGATGCCTTTGGCGCCGCGACGCGTCAGATAAGCGTCACAGTGGAAGGAATCGGCGTTCTTCGAGGTGACCACGGCCAGGTCGTTGCCGCCGAGTTCCTTGGCCGCCTGCGCCGCGCCGAGGGCCGAGTTGGCTTCCGGTATGAACACCGCGCCAAGCTCCGGATTGGCCTGCGCCAAGGTGAGCAGCGCATTGTAGGCTTTGGTGGGATCCTGTTTCCTGGCTGGATGCCGCACGGCCGGCCAGCTTCATGTCAGGCCATTTGGTTTCCATACGCTTCAGGAAAGCGGCGATGCGCTTGTCGTGATTGTCCTGGCCCGGATTTTCCAGCACCGCGAGCTCGCCCTTGCCGCCCATCGCTTCGGCGATCGTATCGGCGGCCCACTCGCCTTCACGGACATTGTCCGACGCTATGTAGGAAACTCGTTTGGAATTCGGGGAGTCGGCAGCGAAAGCGACGACCGGAACGCCCATCTCGTGTGTCCGGTCGATTGGCTCGAGGAACGGACCGGATCGAATCAGGTTGGAATAGACGTCATGGCACAGTGCGATCAACAGGCTAAATTGACCGTGTTGAACGACTCACTCACGAGAACTGTAAAAATGGTGCACATAAGGAGACCGAGCTAGAAGCTCCACCGGTCTTCTCCATCCTTGAAGAACTAGAGAACTGGGCGGCTCAACTCAAGGCTTCGCCGGAAGTTATCCGCAGGCTCCGGGAGTTCGAGACGGCAGCCCAAGGGGTCGAGAAACCCCGGCAATTGACAGATTCGGGCTTGGGTCGCCGATCAGGGCCGTCTCGTTCGGGGCCATCCCGATGAGCGAACTTAACGACGACCGGCTGCCATCCCTCAAGGCCGCATTCTCCGCTGCGGCGCCAGTGCGCGGCCGTCCGCAACGTAAGACGAGCCCGGTCACGTTGCGGCTGACCGAAGCCGAGCGGCAGCAGCTGGAAGATATGGCAGCCGGGATGACGCTGAGCACCTATATCCGCGCCTGCCTCTTTGCCAAGGAGGAAAGGAGGCGGAAGCGCCGGCCAAAATCGACGGTTGCTGATAAGAAGGCAATCGCAGAAGCGCTTGCCCTGCTGGGACAATCGCGGATCGCCAACAACCTCAACCAGCTGGCCTATCAAGCCAATATCGGCGCGTTGGCTATCGAGGATCGCGAGCGCGCGAAGATCGAAGAGGCTTATGGCTACGTCCTCTCCATGCGCGCGCTGCTGGTGAGCGCGCTGGGATCGGATGAATGATCCTCGAAGGCAATGAGCGCGGGTTCGGCAGGGAGCTAGCCCGGCACCTGCTGAATCCAATCGACAACGATCATGTCACCGTTCACGCCATCGAGGGCTTCATCGCGTCGGACCTAGCGGGCGCGCTTACGGAAAGCGCCGCGATCGCACAGGGCACGCAGTGCCAAAAATACCTATTCTCGCTGTCGCTGAACCCGCCACCGGGTGCGAAGGTCGCGGTGGAGGAGTTCGAGGCGGCCATCGCCCAAATCGAAGCCAAGCTCGGCCTCGCTGGCCAGCCGCGCGCGATCGTCTTTCATGAGAAGAACGGGCGCCGCCACGCGCATTGCGTCTGGTCGCGCATCGATTCAAGCCGCATGCGGGCGATCAACATGGCGCATTCAAAGCGCAAGCTGATGGATATCTCCATCGCCCTCTACCGAGAGCATGGCTGGTCGATTCCCGCAGGGTTCCTCGATCACATGCAGCGCGATCCGTTGAACTATTCGCGCGCCGAGGCCGGGCAAGCGAAACGGACGGGACATGATCCAAAGGCGGTCAAGGCCCTCTTCAAGAAATGCTGGGAGCAGTCCGATTCCCGCGCCGGCTTCGCGGCGGCCCTCTGGGCGGGAGGATATTGTCTTGCACAGGGTGATCGGCGCGGTTTTGTGGCCGTGGATGCTGCCGGCAAGGTCTGGTCATTGTCCCGATGGTGCGATGTCAGGCCGAAAGACCTGCGCGCCCGGCTCGGCGAGCCTGATGATTTGCCTACGGTGGAAGAAGCAGCGGCGCTCTTCGAGGGATTGCCCGAGCCCGAACCGAAATCCAGGATTGCTCCGCCAAGTTCGTATTTCGAGGAACGTCGCCAGCGGCTGGTCGAAGAGCAGCGCAAGGAACGCGATGCGCTCATCGCGGCGCAGGAGCGGCGCGCCGTCGCCGAAACGCTGGCCCGCACGGCACGCCTGCCACGCGGCCTAAGGGCGGTCTGGGCAAGACTGAACGGCAGCTATGAGCGCCTGCTGGGGGACCTGGCCCGTGAGGCCGCCGCGTGTGCTGTTCGGGATCGGAACGAACGGCAGGCATTGATCGACCGGCATCTGGCCGCCCGGCAGGTGCTGGAGCGGCAGCGCCATGCGCCGGAGCTCTCCTTGGCGCTGGATGAGATTTTCAGGGAGGCTGTCCGGGCCGATGCGCGGCAAAGGCTTGTGCTGCCGAAAGACGACGCCCCCTTCACGCGGTCGCAACTGACGCGGCAACCCGACCTGATCCTCGCTCATCTGTCTGCGAAGAAAGCGTCCTTCCGCGATCTGGACATCAAGCGGGCGCTGGCGGCGTTCATCGACGATCCGCTGTTGCTGCGGCCGGCGATCGACAAGGCGCTGGCGTCGCCGGAGCTGGTCCGGTTGGAGAATGGCGACTTTACGACACGCGACTTCCACGATGCCGAACGTCAGTTGATGTCGCATGCGACAGCGATGGCTGCGCAAGGCGGCTTTGTTGTCGGGACGGATTTCATCGAACGGTCGATAGATGAGCAAGACCGGAACTTGCAGGATCGCTTCGGCGGATCGCTGAGCGACGAGCAGCGCGCCGCCGTGCGGCATGTTCTCGGTGACCGGCAGTTCTCCTGCGTGGTCGGGCTTGCCGGATCGGGCAAGAGCACGATGCTGGAGACTGCGCGCCTTGCGTGGGAGTGGCAAGGTATCCGTGTGCATGGCGCAGCGCTTTCCGGCAAGGCAGCCGACGGGCTGAAAGCCGCGTCCGGCATCGAAAGCCGTACGCTGGCCTCACTGGAGATGAGCTGGAGGAACGGCTACGAGCCGATTGCCAGGGGCGATGTGCTCATCGTCGACGAAGCCGGGATGGTCGGCACGCGGCAGCTGATGCGCGTTGCCGAAAAACTCCGCAAGATCGGCGCGAAGTTGGTTCTGGTCGGCGATCCCGGCCAGTTGCAGCCGATCGAAGCCGGAATGCCGTTCCGTGATTTGATCGAACGTCACGGTGCGGCTAGGCTTCAGGAAATTCACCGCCAGAAAGAGGCTTGGCAAAGGGCTGCCTCGCGTGATCTCGCTGAAGGCCGCGTCGCGGAGGCCGTGAAAGCCTATGATGCGGACGGCGCTGTCCATCGCAGCGCCCGGCATGAAACCGCGGTCACTGCCCTGCTGGAGGACTATCTGAAAGACCGGGAAGCGGGCGCCCCCTCCTCGACGCAACTGGCGTTCGCCCATCGGCGCAAGGATGTGTTTGCCCTCAATCAGGCGATCCGGCGAGCGCTGCGCTCATCGGCTGGTGCGGACGATGAGATGATCTTCATGACGGACACCGGGCCACGTGCCTTCGGCGTGGGAGATCGCATCGTCTTCACCCGCAACGATCGGGAACTCGGCGTCAAGAACGGTATGCTGGGCACGGTCGAAACGGTCGTGTCCGGCAATATCGCCGTTCGCATCGACGGTAACGGCAGCGTGTCGCAGCGTGTCACGTTCGATCCCCGCTACTATCGGCATTTCGATCACGGCTATGCGGTGACGATCCATAAATCCCAGGGAGCGACGGTAGACCGCTCGTACGTCCTCGCATCGCGCAGCATGGATGAACCCTTGGCCTACGTCGCCATGACGCGGCACCGCGACGGTATGCGGCTCTATGTCAGCGCTTGCGACCAGCCCGACTGGGCTGAACCAGGTGAAGCCCGGCAGCAGAGGCGTCGGCAAGAGCGAGTCCGAACGCTCGATCAATCGTAGCGGTGGTTCCACGTCTTTTGCTCAGGGCGCCGGAGCCGCTCGGTGCTGCAACGCAGTGGCACCTGTCCAGTTCGATACCCAGCCAGTCGCAGCCGCAATCGCGCGCAGCGACCAGGGTCGTGCCGAAACCGCGAGCGCGCACATCAAAGACGCGCGTGTGCGTCGGCTCGCTGACCACATTGTCTCAGCGCAAGTTCGCGAGATCGATGTGATGCAGCAGCTTATCGAGGAATTGCAAACCAACCCGCCCCTCAAAGCGCGGTTGATCTTTTGCCGTCACCCGGACAATAAGAGTGGCGGGGAGGTAGGAAGCATCCGTACAGCATCGCGATCCCAACTGGCGTGAGAAAGTTTGTGAGCGGGAAAGCCGCGTGAGCGATCAACAACTGCGCGCTGCGGTCAACATCGCGGCTGTTTTCGCGATCTATCTCGCGATTGCCATGTTGGCTCCGATGGCTATCGACCTCTATTCGAACAATTCGAGCTGGCAAGGGTTCGCGTTCTCGTCACTGATGGTCGGCGGCGCTGGTTGCGCTGTTGCGCTTGCCACCCGTGGGAATACCCCTACCGTCAGCGCGCGTTTCGGGTTCCTCCTGGTGAATCTGCTGTGGTTGACACTCGCCGTCGGTGGTGCGGTGCCGTTTATGGCTTCGGCGCTCAAGATGAGCGTGACCGATGCCTTTTTTGAGTCCGTATCCGGCATAACCACCACCGGGTCCACGGTCATCAGCGGGTTGGATCACGCTCCTCCCGGAGTTCTCCTATGGCGCTCAGTGCTAAATTTCATCGGCGGCCTTGGCGTCATCGCCATCGGCCTTTTCATCCTACCCTTCCTCAATATCGGCGGGGTCTCCTACTTCAAAATCGAGTCATCTGACATTGAAGACCGCCCCTTCGAGCGCTTCGGCACTTACATGCGGAGCCTCGTCGCTTTGTTTACCCTGCTGGTAGCGGCCTGTGCAGCCTCATATGCGTTTGCCGGTATGGGCCTGTTCGATGCTGCAAATCACGCGATGGCGACCCTCGCCACTGGAGGATTTTCAACGCACGACACCTCCTTTGCCCGCTATGCGACAAACCCAGCCGTATTGTGGATAGCAGTCGTATTCATGATTTTAGGGTCGCTTCCCTTCTCGATCCTGCTGCTTTTTGCCTTTCGCGGCCGTCGCGAAGCGCTACGCGACCCCCAGATCAAAGTCTTCTTGGGTTACTGCGTCGTCCTTGTCGTCGCCTTGTCGGTGTATGTTCGACAGCACGACGGTGTGCCTTATTTCCAAGCGCTGACCCAGGCGGCGTTCAACCTGGTCTCGATCATAACGACCACTGGCTTTGCTACCACGGATTATACACTGTGGGGACCGTTCGCGGTTACGGCTTTTTTCATAGCCACATTCCTTGGCGGTTGCTCGGGATCAACGACAGGCGGCATCAAGGCGTATCGTTTCCTCATCCTCTTCGAGATGCTTTCGAGCGGTCTTCGACAGCTTTTGTATCCACATGTGGTTTATCCGATCCGGTATGGGGAACGCAGCGTTGACCCTGACATGCAGCGGGCGGTTGTTCTGTTTATCGCAGCTTTCTTCGTGATATGGGGCGCAGTCACATTGCTCCTTGCCGCTACAGGCCTCGAGCTTGTCACCGCACTGTCAGGCGCCTTGACCGCATTGACAAATGTCGGGCCAGGCTTGGGTTCGATCATTGGCCCGGCTGGAAACTTTTCGACACTTCCCGACGTCGCAAAATGGATATGCTCTGTCGCCATGCTGCTGGGCAGGTTGGAAATTCTCGCTGTGATGGTTGTCTTCACGCCAGTGTTCTGGCGCGGTTAGGCGTTGCGAGTGATCTTGATAAGCCAGGGCAAAAGGGGGACGAGACAGATCATATGTGTCGGCAACTGAGAGTGCGCGCAGCGGCCCAAATCTTCCAAATGCGGCAGCAGGTCAAACCGAGACTTCACACCCAATACGCAAACGAACGCGAATTTTATTCCCCGCGAAACGAAAAATAATTGTGTTGTGAAAGGTGATGCACGGCGCATTATTGCGCTCGATGTCGGCGGAAGATCCACACAAAGGCGAAATGTCGTTCTTGACAATGGTTGCGATCAGCGCCGGCATAGGAGTTTGCTTGTACGCAATCGGCTACGTCCTGCTCAACCACGTGTTGAACTAACTCTGGGCAATCAACGCTGGCGGTTGTCATCATGCCGGAAAGGG
Organism: Rhizobiaceae bacterium; assembly: GCA_050247155.1. Taxonomy (GTDB): domain Bacteria; phylum Pseudomonadota; class Alphaproteobacteria; order Rhizobiales; family Rhizobiaceae; genus Mesorhizobium_G. Next base: position 41,998 of record JBFWUS010000009.1, on the reverse strand, counting down.
AGGACTGTTATGGCGCAGCAGAGACAAGATGGGCTGCCAGAAAAGATTGGCACTCTAATGGGTGTTCTCGTCATCTTGCTCGTGGCAGCCGTTCTGGGCTTTGCCTTCTGGAACGGAGCGACCTAGCTCGGGCAGCATTTGCGGGTGCGCAACGAAGGGCTTGGAATGTCGCAGCCTCGGCCTACAGGTTTGGCTCGCTAGCGCCAGCCTGCGGTATCAGCTGATCTCCGCTTCTACTTCCGACACCGGCCTTTCCAGCGCGGGATTTCGCGCCTTCTTTGTCCGACGCACGACGTATGCGAGCGATGGCAGGGCCGGCAGGCGCTCTTGGATGATCGCCATCTCCGGACGCAGGTGTCGGTCGCTGAGGAGCGCGACACCGAGACCAGCCTGGCACGGCCGCAATGATGCCCGCAGCGCTTGAGCACTTTCTAAGAGACCAGGAGGCGGGCGGACCGTCTTCGACGCAATTGGCCTTCGCACATCGGCTCAAGGATGTGTTTGCGCTCAACCAGGCGATACAGCGAGCGCCGCGCTCTTCTGCCGGTGCGGACGATGAGATAATCTTCGCGACAGAGACGGGCCCGTTCGCCTTCGCGGCAGGAGATCGCATTGTCTTCACGCGCAACGGCAAGGAGCTTGGCGTCAAGAACGGCATGTAAAGGACGTCGTTCCGCCGCATGACGAGGCGTTCAACCTGATTTCTGCGTCCATCTCGCGGGAGTTAGCGGCAGCTGCCTTGAGCGTGACGCGCCGCACTCCTGGCAATTCGTGCGCTCTCGGACGATCACGACGGAAAAAGCACGCCCTGGCGCCAGACCGACGCGCGTTCAATATCGCCGGTTATGCGGTCACGCTCGATCAATGCGGGACCATCGGTGCGATGATATCTGCCATTAACCTGATAGTGTTCCCTCCAAACGACACCGGTATGCGGATCGACACCGCGCATTGCGGGCCCTCCTTCCCTGTGATGCATGCCATCGCGGTGCCAAATCTCGAAACTTACTTGGCCATCTTTCGTGCGGTCGATCCACGCCGGGCCATCGAGCCGGTGAAACTTACCCTCCCGGTACCAGGCTTCATGCGTCGCCACGTCGGTTTCGGTATCGAAAAGGATGAAAGCCGGGCCATCGGTTCGATGGTAGTTGCCTGCCTTTCTCCATTCTTCGCGGAGTATCTTGCCGGTTGCCGGATCGAAACGGCGATAGGCTGGTCCATCGGCGCGGTCGACCAGGCCGTCCTTTCTCCAGGTTTCCTGATAGGGAGCACCGTCAAGTGTCCTTCTGACGGTTATTTCGTAGTCTTGCTCAAATCGAACTTCATCCATGCCGCCTCCAATGCAAGAGGACAGTCAGTCATATTTTTATAATAAATGCAAGTATTTTACGTAGTATTAATATTAACTACTTCTGCCACATTGAGATTTCATCGATCTCGATCACCGGATATTCCCACGGATGCGCCTCGGCAGCAGCGTCGACAAACTCTTTCACTGTGCCGAATAAATCCGCCCGGGCGTAGGTTGTGAAACGGATCGCCGGCAGCTGCTCCCTCACGTTGACGATGCCCTGTGTCGGATTGGAGCCCTCCTGCGGCGCGAATCCTTCGAAGCCGGGGCCTATCTCATGCACACCGTCATAGAGACCCAACTGTCCGACGCCCTTGTGGATTTTCATGAGTTCGAGCAAGTCGGATACAAACGAGTGTTCGGCGATCTGCTCCGGCGCGGGAAACGGGCGTTCCGCCCAGTTCTCGAACGGGATGTAGATGGTGATGCGGATGTAGCGCGCGAGCATGGTGCGTGTCCGGCGTCAGAAATGGAAGCAAACAAACACAGATCGACGATTGGTGGTAGATGGTTGAATGAAAACCAGGTTCGCTAGGGCTTCACACGTCTTCCGGCCATTCGCGCGCGCCGTGCTGGGCGAACCTAATGTGTGCGTCATTCCCGGTGGCAGCGATGTTGGGCGCGCCCGGGATCGTCAGTTCGCACAATACGTCGGGGCGCTCCTACCCACGATAGTGTGCGCTTTGGTAAACGGATCGCCAATTCTGCTCGTCAACGAAACCGCCAATTAGATAGCAAGCCGGATGCCCGATAGCGCATAGGAGCTGTCCGCAGCGATTGCGGCGGCTGTCGTCGCCATAAAGATATGCGATGTGATCGGCGCGCGCCTTGGCAAGACGGTGCCAGAACGCTGTCACCCGCTTCGATTGTCGCATCCGGCGCACCACGGGGATGGCCCAGACGTGATAGCCGCGTTCGTGGCGCGGCGTGAGGTGCTCACGCACATAGCGCAAGCCGAGCGGGTGATCTTCCCGGCTGAGCAATCCCTGCCGGTGAAGCTCGGTGCAGATGACCTTCGAATTCTCGTCCGTGCTGGTCTGCTTCTTGCGTTGGCGTTCTTGTTCCCGTTCGCGCTCACGGCGGCGATCTGCGAGACCGTTTGCCGCCGCCATGCTGCCATTGCTCATGCCGGTGTTGCGCGCGATGAACGCGGCCTCGATCGACTTGGCGACCGGGTCTTCGTATTTCGGGGCCATGATGGTCTCCTGGCTTTTGGTCAGATTGGGCGGACCGCTGATATCGATGGTGGGCCGGCGCGCGACGACGCGGCGGGACTATCCCGGTTTGAAAGCGGTTGCGGGAGCGGACGTCGGGACCGCGCTGGGTTCGCTGACGGGATCGGCTGCATCCAGAGCGTCGTGACCGGGTAGCTTGCTGCGGACGGAGAGCGGGATTGACGCTTCGAGGTCGCCGCGCAGGTCACTCAGTTCGCCTTCGGTCATTTCTCCCGACTTGGCGCGTTCGTCCGCCAGTTCGACCCGCTCCTCGAAGGTGATGATCTTGTCGTGCTCGGTCACGAGATCGAGCTTGTCGTCACGGCGTTCCAGATAGCCCTCGGCGCGTGGTCGCCAGTCTTCGATCACGTCGGGGTCGATGTCTTTGGCCGAGAGTTCGACGCCGTTCTCATCGAAGACGCGCAATCCGTCCTCGGTCTTGAAGACCCGGCGGCCGTCCGGCAGCACATAGGCTTTGCCGAGCATGTCATCGAGTTCGGCCTGTACCAGCGCAAGTTGCCGCTCATTCTCAATCAGCGCTTCGGTCGCGGCGGTGCGATAGCCGTCCAGATCGCTGCGGAACGCGGCGATGTCGGATTCGCTCGCCAGCACCATCGCCCCTGCAAGGTCGCTCACGGCGTCATCGGCTTTGGCGTCCTCGACTTTTTCCTTGATGCGTTTTTCCGTTTCCCTGAAGAAGCGGTCCTGCTCACGCCGAAATGCGGCGCTGCGTGCAAAATCTTCTTTCCAGCTACGGGTTGTCGTGATGTCCATCACTCACCGCACTTTCGCTTGGCCAGCGCATCCACGACAGCGGCCGGTGGAAAGTCGGGGAACTTGCCGAAGGCGGAATAGATCGCGTCCAGTGTGCCGTCCGTCTTGTAGAACCAGTCATAGACGCAGTTCATGACGCCTGCGTCCTTGCCTGCCGCCGTATAGCGGTGAAAAGCGACACCCTCGACGATCCCGGCAACGAACGGATACCATTCGGCCGGCTTCATCTTGCCCATCATGCTGTGTTTGGAGAGATCGGCATCCGCAGCATAGGCCAGCGGTGTGCCTGCAACCGTGGCAATGATAGCCGCTGCAAGGCTGTGCTTTATGTTTGAAATACTGGTGATTACTCCCCGCACAACCGTCCCATTTGGTGAATATTTGCCTAAGGGAGAGCCGGTTTGGTAAAATGTTATAGAAACTGCGGCTTTGGGCGGGTTCGGACTGTTCGAATTCGACGCCAGCAAAAGGGGACGATTGTGTGGCCGGAAGCAGCATTACAACCCATTGATATTGATGAAAAAGATTGCATACATTCGCGTGTCCACGCCGGAGCAGCGCCATGACCGGCAGGTCGAGGGGCTGAGGGAATTTGCCGACGAACTGGAAATCGAAACCCTGTCCGCGACCGCCAAAAGGCGGCCTGTCTTCGATAGGGTAATCGCCAGCCTGAAGGCCGGGGATATGCTGGTGGTCTGGGACCTCGACCGGGCGTTTCGTTCGGTCGTCGATGCCCTGACCGAGGCCGAAAAGCTTCGGGCACGGGGCGTGCATTTCCGCATCGCCAGCCTCAGCATCGACACCACGACCCCGGCGGGGATTTTTGTGTACACGATCATGTCCGCGCTGGCGGAGTTCGAGCAGCGCAATCTCTCGCAGCGGACCCGCGAGGGAATGCAGGCCGCACGCCTGCGCGGCGCCCGGATCGGCCGTCCGCCGGTCCTGAGCAAACGGCAATTGCGGCAGGCGGCCCGTCGGCGCAAAAAAGGCGAGACGTTCGAGGAAATCGCCGGCGACTACCGAGTCGACGGCTGGACCCTGTCACGGGCGCTCAAGAGAACCGGCTACCAGCCCGGGGCGTGATTTTGTGGCAATTTTGGCGGTTTTGGCCTATACTGAAGTCATGAACACCCTCGAAACCTTCGGTATCGACGTCTATCCGTGGGCCGCTCCGACGCTGGCGCAGCGCGCCTCGTTGGATGCGCTTTCGCCCGAGGAAAAACTCAAGGCCATTGGGGCCGCGATTGGTGAGGGTTTCGACAGTCCGCTGTCCGGCAAATCCATTGAGGACATTGTCCGGGAATCTGGTAGACTGTACCCATGACCATACTCAAAGAAAAAAAGCCGGAGGCCGACTATCTGACGCCTGTCGCGGATGCTGAAATCACCCCCGCGCACCGCGCCTGGATGAACGACCAGATTCACCACGCGCTGGATCACAAGCGCAGCGGCAAAGCCGTCTACAAGACCCTTGAGGAAATCCGGCGCAAATTCGGGTTCTGATGCACGTTCGCTTTCAGGATACCGCCGAAGCTGACTTGGACGCTATAAAGCAGCACATCGAACCGGAAAGCCCGAAAGGGTTGTTGCGGGTTCTGACGGCCATCTTCACGGTCGCCGAACAACTCGAAACCTTTCCTTTCCTGGGCCGTGAGGGCGATGTGGCCGGAACCCGTGAAGTAACGGTCCCTCGCACGCCGTTTCGGCTGATCTACACGCTCGATGATCCGCACTTCATCGACATCATCCGCGTCCTGCACGGCGCGCGGCGATACCCGCCGCTGAACGAGCGGCGATAACGGTGCGACCGGATCGGCGGGATAGCCGCCCGGTCAGCGATCTGAAATGCTCTCAGCGGCGCGGACGAGGCAAGCGAGGTCGATCACAAACTGTTTAGCATGGGCCAAGTCCATCGCCATGATATGCGCGAAGGCGAGTCCGGCGCGGCACTTCTGCGCTTCGCTCCATGCGACATAGGGCGGTTCGTCGAGCCAGGCGGTCATGTTGATTTCGGTCTTTTCCATGTCCGAAATATAGACGGGAATACTCAAGATTTAAACCGAATAATCCTCGTCGCTGATAATCAGGCGGAAGTACAATGACATTCCCGGGACGGAGTCGCCGCCCGATGCAAGATCGGGCGGCGCGTCAATCGGTATGGATTATCCCACGTCCTCGTCGTCCAGCGGCATATGCGTCGATGGCTTCGCTTCGGCAAAGCGCGAAGTGTAGCCGCCCGCCGGAAACGCCATGTAGCGGGGGAGCCAGCTTTCCACCTTCGGACGGCCTTCGCCTGTGAGGCAGTCGGCGACGATCTTCTTTTGCACCTTGGTGGTTGAAGCCTTGTGCGCGTCCGCCGTGATGTCGCCCGCGACTTCGCGGAGCATGGCGTTGATCGCCTCTTTGTCGCGCATAAGGTCGAAGAAAGTCTGGTTCGGCGTCCACCAGTTCTTCATGTCGGTGCCGATGTGCGCGCCGAGCGTATCGACAAGGGTTGCATCCGCCGCCAGCGTCTCGGCCATGACAAAGGTCATGATGCGCATGACATCGGCATCATTCATACCTGCAAGCCTTTCCAGCAGATCGGACAGATTGAAGCGGACACCAAACTCGCCGCGCTGACGCGCTATGGTGCTCGGCTCGTCGCCTTCCTCGCCTGAAACATCCAGCCCGAGCAGCCGGACGATGCGGGTTCGTTCGGCACCGAAACCGGCTTCGGCCATGGACGTTGCGAGGCTTTGCGCAATCGCTTCGTTCTCGGCGCGTTGCGGTTCGGCTTCGACCTTCCATAGCGACGATCCCGCGATCATGTGGGCTACCGCAAGACGAAGCGCGAGACCGGAATGCGCCAGCAATTCGGTGCGCACGGCGGCATGCTTGTGAAGGGTCAGGTAGTTCAGCATCGGCTTTGTCAGTTCTGGCTTCGCTGATGGAACCGCGTCCGGTGCATTGCCAGCCGCACGCAGTTCCGCCTTCACCCTTTGCTGGACGTCCTTGTGGCTCAGCCAGCCTTCATGGAAGGCGACTTCGCCATCCGCGCTGATGGCGACGAAAACCTTGCCGCCCTTCTTCTTCGACGTCTTCTGGTGGTTCCATGTCGAAAAATGATCGCCGACATCGAGAATGACCACATCCGACCATCCGGCCTCTCGGTAGCGGTTCGCCGCCTCGGTAATCGCCGCGTTCTGGTTCGTCCAGAACGCCTCGCTGTCGGCAAAGTATCGGTCCTCGCCGAACAGGTCGGAGATAACTGCTCCAGAATATCCGGCCACATCGAACAGTGCGTTGGAGACCGGAACCTGCGATCCCCCGAACAGCCATGCTTTGAGGGCGCGGCCTGTCGGCGCGTAGTCGTCGTCCGACCTGAACAGCTTCCACCATGCTTTCTGCTGTTTGGCTGTCGCCATGGTGAGGATACGAAGCGTTGCCGCGTCGATCTCCTGGCGGCGATAGGCGTTGAGGATGGGATCGATGATGTTGGCAATCGCGAGCCGCTGGTTGACCAGCCGCTCGCTCACCCCGAAATGCGCCGCGATATCTTCCGGCGTCATGCCCTTGGCGATCAGTGCGGCAAACGCCTTGTACTGGTCGATCTCGTCCATCGGCAGGCGGGCGATATTCTCGGCCAGCGATGCCTCGATGGCTTTCGCATCGTCGCCGTCCTCCATGACGATGCAGGGAACGGGGTCAAGGATATTTTCTTCGCGCAAGGCCGCCACGGCGTTGTAACGCCGTTGCCCCGCGACGATCTCGAAGCCCTCGCAATTGGGCCGCACCAGAAGCGGTTGCAGGATGCCGAGCGCACGGATCGAGGGGAGAAGATCGGCGATCTCAGCCTTTCCCTTCTTCCGGACATTGAGGTCGCAGGGTTTGAGTTGGTCGAAGTCGAGATGGGCAAGTTTCATGGCATGTTCCTTTCGCTAGCCAATTGATGAACATGCGAAGCCCTCTGGACAGAGAACCGCGCATGCACCCCTGGCCAGCGCCGAGCGTCCGTCCTTCAAGCCGCGCACAGCGCGGCACGGACCTCGTACCGAAAGAACGGAGACGCCAAAGCCGAACCCCCTTCAGCGGGCGAAGGTCCGGCCACACGGGAGGAACGAAGTGACGAAGGAGCGGGCCAGCCGGACTTCGGCTATTGGGAAACGTCACCGGCGTCGGTGTAAGCTGGCAGATCGGGTGCAAGCGCGTGGAACACGCGCGTCAGACCAACAACCCGGCGGCCGGATTCAGGCCGCCTCCATCCAAATCCGCCATGGGATCGTAACCCGCATGGGCCGAAACGCTGCGGAGCCTTGCGCGAAGCAGTGGTTCGGTCGAGCAGGGCGAGATAGAGCCCGATCCGCCTAAGCGGAGGCGGCACCTAACTGGTGAATTCAGGTCAATGTTGGCAAGCTGTCTTGTGGTCGATGAGGCCAGCGCAGATGTTGGCGGCCGGCAGGAAAGCTGAAAAGAATGTATCTATTGCGACCGGGACAAACCTGACGCCTATGCCTGGTAGCGGTCGAGACGATTAACACGAGTGCTCACTCGGCTGCCGGCAAACCGACTTTGAGCCTGTGGTCCGCTTTCGCGCTCCACCGTTTTTTGGCGTCCGGCCAAGAGGCACACGCGAGCAGGATGGGTAGCGACCGAGAACCGCTACGTTGAGGCCACCGGACAAGGTTTGAGAGCCTATCGCTTCGGGCCGGTCTTTTTTTTCGGAGACTGCCTCTACTTGCGACCCAATCCAATGGCCTTGGCCAGGCCTGACCGGCGCTCGGAATAGGCTGGGGCGGTCATCGGGTAGTCAGGCTTCAGGTCCCATTTCAGGCGATACTGATCCGGGGTCATTCCGTGATGGCTCATTAAGTGGCGCTTGAGCGATCGATATTTCTGCCCGTCCTCCAGGCAGACGATGTGATCGTGACGAACCGATCGCTTGGGGTCAATGGCCGGGTTTCTACGCTCGGCCTCGGGCTCGGTGCCACTGGAAATTTTTGCCAGCGCTGAGCTCACGTCTTGCACCAGCTCTTGCAGCCGTGATGGCGGTATTGGATTGTTGCCAATATAAGCACTTACAATGTCGACGGTCAGTTCAAGCAGTTTACCGCTCATTTGCGCTCTCACAAATAATTGTCGATGCTATATGGATGAATCCACATAATCGCAAACTGCTTTCTTGCGGCATATTTTGGCCTGTTGCCGGCTTTCGGGCACGCAACAGAACGCTGGTACAATATCTTCCTCAAACGCGATGGGATTGAGATAGCTTCGGGGTTGAGCACATCAGGTCCGAAATCATCGACTCTGCCGCGCTTTCCGTGAAGCTCGTAAAGAATGAATGCCGCCCCTTTCCAGCGCCGACGAGCCGGCATGATTTGATCTGGCGTGTCGCGGGTGACGCGTCTACGGCGCGTTTGGATTGCAGGTGATCAGCCAGTTGGCGGCCTCCGAAGCTTTCGAGGCGGCGGTGAAGACCGCCTTCTTGTCGCCTTTGAGGATTTTGAGCCAATGGGCGATGTACTGCGCATGGTCGGCGCGCGGCTCCGGGGTGATGCCGAGATCGCCGCACAGGAACGCTGCGCCGAGTTCCGCGACCAGCTCTTCCATCGCGTAGCTCACGGAGCCGAAGCGGCCGGTGAGATCGCGGTCGAGCCGGTGCTTGACGCCCGACCAGTGGACAAGTTCGTGGCAGAGCGTCGAATAGAAGCCCTCGGCCGGTGTCGTGGTCGATGTCCCGGTGAAGCGGCGGCGCTCGGGGATGCGGATCATGTCGGCCGAAGGGATGTAGCAGGCCTTGTCGCCGCCTTCCTGGATCCTGGCGCCGGTTGCTTTGGCGAAGGCTTCGGCGCGTTCGATCGGATCGAAGATGGGTGCGTCGGGAAGCGCCTGTTCGCTGTCCAGCTTGAAGCCGTCGACCTGGGCTGCGTTGAAGACGAAGCTGGCGCGGGCCATCAGGCGCTCGGCGGTTTCCGCTTCACCGGTCTGTTCGTCGGTCTGCTCGAATTCCAGCTTCTTGTAGAAGACGACCAGCGAGGATTTCTCGCCGCGGCGGACCTGACAGCCGCGTTCCTGCCACTGGCGATATGTGCCCCACAGATACGAGGGATAATCACAAGCCTGCGCGGCAACCCAGAGCGAAACGATGTTGACACCGTTGTAGGGCTTGGCCGAGGCGATGTTGACGGGCCGCTTCATCGAGCCGCCTTTGTTCCTGATCCACGGAAGCTGGAATTCGCCGGCTGTTTCGAGTGCCGCCACAACGCGGTTGGTGACTTCCTGATGGACGTCGAACTTTTGCTGATTGCGGGACATTTCATCTCTCCTTTCGCTGTTTCCGGCCGCGACCGTCGCGGCCTGATGGCGTCCGGAGAGGCAGGAGGAGAGCGCCCTTGCACCCCGAGCGGAACGCGAGCGGGCGGGCAACGCGAAAAGACGGCTTGATGCCGTTGCAGGGGCGAAAACCCCATGCCAGGACAGCCATGAATCAGGCCGCACAAGGGCGCGGCCAGATCAGGTCAGCGGAAGGAGAAATGACCGGTCAGAAAGCCGATGGGAATCAGCAGGCGCTGCAGAACGTTCCCCTATGAACGCTTCGCCACAATGTACGGATCGAGCGCGATCTTGCCGGGGCCAAACACAACCAGCGCGAACGCCATTGCCGCCCAGGGCAGATGGAAGTTCGCCCAGCCATCTGGCACGGTGAGTTGGATCACCGCAGTCATGGCGAGCAGACCGACCGCGGCCAAGCGTGTCAAAAGACCCAAAACGAGCAGGATCGGCAGGGCGATCTCCGCGACCCCGGCCAGCGAGGCAGCGGCCAGCGGGAACGGATAAAGGTACTGGCTACCGAAGATATGCAGCCTGAACTCGTCGACGAAGAGAAACTTTGCGCCATCGGAGAGGGTCAGGAAGCCGTCCCATTTCGTCAAACCCGACTTGTAGAAAGGAACGGCGAGCGCGATGCGGAGCGCCAGCAGAGGAAGCGATGCAGGAATGACGGCTAGCCGCCGTTCGATTTGGCTGATCGCCGACAGCAGCGGATTATGGCGCCGGGGTGCGGTCTGCGTCGTCATTGTCAAACTCCCAGATCCATGGTGCGGAATGCGCCGAGTGAGACGAGCCCGACAAGCGCCATTCCAAAGTCGAATTGCGGGTCCGATGAGGCCGCTCGCGCGGCTTCGCCAAGCGTTGTGCCTTGCAGGAGCGCTGCCGCGAAGCCGGCATCATGCGCCGGAAGGACATGGACGCCTACCTCCAATTCCGGGCGCGTGATAAGAACCGTTTCCGCCCGCCAGTCCCTGATCCTCGCCACCTCGTCGTCCTGGTGCGCGGCCCATATCGCGCCTACCGGATGGTCGGAGCGGACGAGCCGCACGGCGGGGTGGGGAGTCAGCCGCGCCGTTTCCATCTGGTCGGGCGTTAGCGCGCTGAGTTCGATCGGCGTCAGTGATGCGGCATCGGCCGCGTGGTATGCGTCGCTCCAGGCTGCCTCCAGCTGCGCTACATCGGGCAGGTAGGCCAGCGAGGCCGCAGGTGCGAACGCTGCAATGAAGTCGGGAAAGTCGCTACCATAGGCAAACATCAGCGGCGTCGCCGGCTTGTGCTCCTGGGCGTAGGCACGCGCCATGCCGTGGAAAAACGCCGCGCCCACCAACCGCTCCGTTACGGGGAAGCGTCGTGCAAGCGCACGCGTGAGGCCGACGAAGACGTTGTTGCGATAAACCGCGAACCGCGCCGCGTCGGCCTCGCCCCACGCAGTGACGATACCGGATGGGATTGGCGATCCGGGCTGAAGCAGCGCGAGCGCGAAAGCGTCCTGGCTAGTCGTGCGCAGCATGGCTCAGGCCACTCTTCTCGCGCGTCGCGCAGCTTCTTCCGCCAGCAGCGCATCGGCGCGCCGGGCTTCGGCGAGCAGCGTCGAGAAATCTGGTACGTCATTGTCCCACTCGATCAGCGTGGGCAGCGGGCCGCTGCGGCAAAGCGTGTGGCGGTAGAGCGCCATGACGTCGGCCCCTACAGCCGAGCCGTGCGCGTCGATCAGCAGCCGCTCGCCCGCGTCGTCCACGGCGTCGTCATAGCCGGCAAGGTGAATTTCGCCGACGCGCTCGACCGGGTAGCGGTCGATATACCAGAAAGGATCGAGCCGATGGTTGACTGCCGACACCATGACATTGTTGATGTCGAGCAGCAGGCCGCAGCCGGTACGCTCGGCGACCGCATCGAGGAAGTCGATCTCGTCGATCGTGCTCTCGGCAAACAGGACGTAAGTGGAAGGGTTCTCCAGCAGCAGCCTGCAGCCGAGCGCCTGCTGCGTCTCGTCGACATGCGCAGACACCAGCGCCAGTGTCCCGGACGTGTAGGGCAATGGCAGCAGGTCGTTGAGAAAGCCCGTGTCATGCGTCGACCAAGCGAGATGCTCCGAAAAGCTTCGCGGCCGATAGCGGTCAATCAGGACACGCAGCCGCTTGAGGTGCGCTCGGTCGAGTGGTCTTGCAGCGCCGATCGACAGGCCGACGCCATGCAGCGACAGCGGATAGCGATCAGCTATCGCCTCCAGATAGCGATGCGGCGGTCCGCCGGCGCCCATGTAGTTCTCCGCATGCACCTCGAAGAAGCCGACATCTGGAGCATCGGCGAGGATCGCGTCATAATGTTCGGCCTTAAGGCCGAGGCCGGCACAGGCGGGCAGAACATTTGTTCTGTCAGGCATAGGGCGTTGGTCCTCCAAGGCGAGGCGAAATGGGAGCCGCGGCTGGCCCGCGTCTCCCGCTTGGTTCAGCCTTTCTTCGGCTCCAGCGAGCCCATATGGCCTTCGACATTCATCGAGGCGCAGGTGCCGGCCGGCACAGCCTTCCAGGCGTTGCCCTGATAGTCCGTGGCCGAAGTGCCGGCGCAGGTAGTGCCAGGGCCGGCAGCGCAGTCGTTCTGACCCTTGAGGGCAATGCCGTAGCACTTCTCCTTGCCGGACATATATTCGGCGGACACGGGCGAAGCATATGCGGTGGAAGCAAGCGCTGCGGTCAGCGATCCGGCAAGGGTGAGGGCGAGCGTGGAGCGATTCATGCTGATATTCTCCTCTGGAACATTGTGCGCGAGCCGTTCGCCGGCCGCGTAATGCCTTGTTCGCTCAGAGCTCCTGCGGCGTTACACCTGGTCAGGAACGAATTCGTGATCGACTGGCCGCTCTGTTTGTCCAATCGTTGCGCGGCTACGCAGCGAAGGGCCGGCCGCGCTTCGAACGGCATCGCGTAAGGTCAGCGCGCCGCGGTTGCGGCAGTATCGGCGGAAGCTCACTCGATCGGCGAGATGGCGCGCCGGCTAGGCAGAAGCAAGACGGCGTACGCGTAGGTACTGGATAGGGCCCAAGGCCATCGCCAGACGATGTGGAGACGAACGATCTCGTCAAGGCGCCTGCAGCCGCCACGTCCGCCGCCAGCAGCGCTGCTCAGGTCAATTCGATGCCGCATTTCCCGGCTATGGCAACGCAGACAAGTTTGGCTTTCATCCCGAACGTTCTATTTGCGCAGGTTGTCGACTGCGTAGATCAATTTATTGTCGACCAGCCATTCGCCTTGACACAACGTATCGACAGCAATCGATCCGCTGGTGTTTCGGGAGACAACGCCACAGTATCGATACCGATTGTCGTCCCTATCAAACACAACATCGTATATCGGCTCACCGCCTAGAAAGCCGATGACTATTCCGTCTCTCCGCGGATTTACCAACGAGTAGTACTGCACTGGGACCCGGGCCCTGAAGCTTGGCATTATTACCCGGCCGGTCCACATTCCAAGTTGCCCGCTTTTGATTCAACGCGCCATATATACTGAGATGCTCGCCCTTTTATTCCGCGCGACGGACGAGAAGTGGCAACCTGAGCCCCAAGCCTTCTCCGGTTTTGCGGAGGGCCCTAGGTTGATTTGTGGCCTCATGCGGTCAGTTTCTCAAGTCTCATTTTCGATGTGACTTCACCCAGGGTAGCTTTGCCGAACGCTGAGGGCGCTCGTTGCTGATTGTAATCCTCCTTCCAGAGCCGGATTGCCGTTCGCGCCTCAACGGGGGGCGAAAACAGCGCTTCGTTGAGGCGCTAGTCGCGCGGCCTGCCGTTCAAACTATCGACGAACCGTTCTGCATCGGCATTCCCAGCGCGATGCCATGCCATGCAACACGGGTAGTTGCCGTCATTCCTGCTGGAAAGCGACCTGTACCTTCATCACCCGGCTGCCTGACCGCGTGCAGGATACACGGCAAAGGGCTCGGCCAGCGCCGATAAGCCAGCATAGACACCCGGACCCACGGGATACAGAAGATGCCCCGGACAAAGAGTGTCTCGCGAAAACGACCCTGCGTGGCAGAGCCTGACGATGAGCCGATAGATCAGAGGATGCGGAACACACTCGAAGTTGCGTATCGCAGTTTGAAGAGAAGAAATGTTTACGTCTGGTCGGTCCAACACGAGGTCCAAGACTAGACCTGTGTTCCGTCTGAACGCCCCTTGTTGCCGCATGGCTGTTCTCGTGCAACTATCCAGTCGTCTTACAAATTCGCGGCGCATAACGATAACTGGTGCAAGCATTTATCGATTGCCAAGGGGGGCGAGACGCCGTGGTCTAACGAGGGGCCGACATGAGTGTGTTGAATGCCGTCATAGATTTCCTGAACACGATCTTCTGGGGCTATGTGCTCATCTACGGCCTGATCGCCGTCGGCATCTTCTTCACGATCCGCCTCGGCTTCATCCAAATCAGGCACTTCCCGGAACTGTTTCGATCTGTGATGCATGCTCCCCAGAGTGACGCCAGTGGCATCACGCCCTTTCAGGCCCTGTGCACCAGCCTTGCCTCACGCGTCGGAACCGGCAATCTCGCCGGTGTCGCCGTGGCGCTGTTCCTTGGTGGCCCGGGGGCATTGTTCTGGATGTGGGTTGTGGCGTTTGTCGGAATGGCTACGGCCTATTCGGAAAGCAGCCTCGCCCAGCTCTACAAGATTACCGACCATAACGGCCAGTATCGAGGCGGCCCGGCTTTCTACATCTCGAAGGGCCTGAATGCCCCGTGGGCAGGCGCAATTTTTTCGATATGCCTGATCATCGCGTTCGGACTGGTTTTCAATGCGGTGCAAGCCAATTCGATCGCAGATGCGATGCAGGGTGCGTTTGGCGTCAATAAGATCTGGGTTGGGGTCGCGCTCGCGGCTTTAACGGCAGTGGTTATCTTCGGCGGCATCCGCCAGATTGCTCAGGTCGCTGAGTATATCGTGCCTTTCATGGCCATAGCCTATCTCGGTATGGCGATCTTCGTCGTCATCGCGAACATCACCGAGGTGCCTGCTGTCTTGTCGCTGATCATCAAGAGCGCCTTTGGCATCGAACAGGCGGCGGGCGGTGTAGTGGGAGCGATGCTGAACGGCGTCAAGCGTGGTCTGTTTTCCAATGAAGCCGGCATGGGTTCGGCTCCCAATATCGCCGCTGTCGCGACGCCGACGCCCCATCACCCGTCCAGCCAGGGGTTTGTGCAGTCGCTAGGCGTGTTCATCGACACGATCCTCATCTGCACGGCGACAGGCATCATGATCCTGCTTTCCGGCGTGATGACGCCGGGTTCCGAACTGACTGGCACACCGCTGACGCAGGAAGCGATGGTGGCGCATATCGGCGAAGCCGGACGCTACTTCATCGCAGTTGCCATCTTTTTCTTCGCCTTCACATCCATCATCGGCAACTATGCGTATTCCGAGAATGCGATGGTGTTCCTGAAGCTGGATAACAAGGGTACGATAAGCGTGCTTCGTGTTGCCGTTCTGCTCATGGTGATCTGGGGCGCATACACTTCCGTCGCCGTGGTCTTCAATATGGCGGACGCTGCAATGGGCCTGATGGCAACCGTCAACCTCATTGCTATCATCTTGCTGTCAGGTACCGTCGCGAAACTGACCAAGGACTATTTCGAGCAGCAGAAGGCAGGAGTGCCGCGCTTCGATCCCGATGCCTATCCGGAACTGAAGGACAAGATCGAATATTCGATCTGGAAGCAGTGACAAGCGGTATTGGCGCCACAACTCCTGCGACCTGCGGTGAGGCCGATTCAGGGTGGCTCGTGGTTGAGGTTGCTGCGGCGATCATATAAGTAGTTCACCGGGTGTCTGCATTACAGTGCAATGGCAGGTGTTAGCGATGGTCGGGCCGCCAGCGATCGCTCTTCTTGAGACGCCCGAATGACCCGCAACCAGCACATCCGTCCATCCGCATTCCGCCGCTTCGTCGACGCCGAAGCTTCGGGCGGTATCGTCCTCATGGGGGCTGCGGCGCTGGCTCTGATCGTGGCGAACTCGGGTTCTGCAGAGACATATTTCGCCGCGCTGAAGACCTATATCGGTCCGCTCAATGTCAGCCATTGGATAAATGATGGCCTGATGGCGATCTTCTTCCTGCTCGTCGGGTTGGAAATCAAACGCGAGTTCATAGACGGTCAACTCTCCACATGGTCGCGTCGCATTCTTCCTGGCATTTGCGCTGCCGGCGGCATGGCCGTTCCCGCGATCATTTTTAGCTGGATCAACTTGGGCAATGCGGAAGTCATACGTGGATGGGCGATCCCGACGGCAACAGATATCGCCTTTGCACTCGGCGTGCTTTCGCTGTTCGGCAACCGTGTGCCGACCTCGATGAAAGTCTTCCTCACCGCGCTTGCGATCATCGACGATCTCGGCGCGGTCGTTATCATCGCGATCTTCTATACGAGCGAACTGCAGCTCTGGGCTCTGGGAGGCGCAGCCGTTGTTCTGGCTGTTCTCTTTGCTCTTAATCGTACAGGCGTGAGGGTGCTCCTACCCTATCTGCTGCTCGGATGCGTACTCTGGCTGATGGTCTTCCTTTCCGGCGTGCACGCGACAGTAGCGGGCGTAGCACTTGCCCTAGCCATCCCACTCGTAAGTGCTGCTGGGGGCGACAGCGAGCATTCCGTCGACTCGCCACTGCATCGGCTCGAGCACGCCCTTTCGAAGTTCGTCCCTTTCCTCATCATACCAATCTTCGGGTTCGCAAACGCTGGTGTCTCGCTTGCCGGTCTCGATGCGTCCGCCCTGACTGACAGGCTAACGCTCGGCGTTGCATGCGGATTGGTCGTCGGGAAGGTCGTGGGCGTATATGGCACTGCGTTTGCCACCGTGAGGTTTGGCTGGGCGGATGCGCCTGCGAACGCTGCGCCGCCTCATATTCTCGGCGTGGCGCTACTTTGCGGTATCGGCTTTACGATGAGCCTGTTCATCGGGCTGCTGGCCTACCCGGACAGTCAAGCACTACAGGATGAAGTCAAGATCGGAATTCTGCTCGGCTCGATCATCGCAGCCATTCTCGGTTCGATCGTCCTGCTGATGAGTCCACGCCCAGGCTCCGAATTGTCAAGACACTTCTAGTCTTGATCATCAATGGGAAACGACGACGAAACCGGCTCGGTCTGCACAAGGCGCGTGACCTTCGCTACCCTGGTGATCGCCGCCATCTTCATGCGTGCCCCGTGGCGACCCCGTCGCTGTTCAGCAGACCCTCCAGGAACGACGAAACAGGCCCTCAACAGGCTCCAATCGGGCACGCCGGGAGCGACTGCCTCCACGGGACAAATGACCGGTAGACCTGCCTTTCTCAGTTCACGCCAAACCAAGGGCGCCGCGGCTCTTGTCTCGATGCCTGCCCGAATGCAGCCTGGCGCTTGAACCGCTATAGGCTCAACGTAATCCCCATTCTGGGTCACGAATGGAGCAGAGCAATTCGACGTTGCCGCATCGTGGGGTATCGGGCATAAATCAGATCCGTAACGGATGATTTTGCCTCCCACGAGTATGGGCGGTCGGTGCTTCTCCTAGGCCGGTCGCCCATATTTGTTTTATCGAAGCTTTCAATGAACTGATCGACGTCGTCGCAAAAATGTCGCGATATGTGCCGGCAACAATGCGTGCGAAGCCAAGCGCGCCCGGGCGGTGACGGCCCGCAGGCTGGTCATCCCTTCGAAAGCGGCCGCTACTGAAACTGACATGATACGAAGGATTCACGGCACGGAGATTTTCCCGTGAATGGAATAGAACAGCCACCTGCGCGGTATATGGGGCATGAAGCTTCGGATTGACGTCGTTCCTTATCTCGACGACCTTTGGCGCTACGCGCGCGTCCTTACCAAGAACAGCGACTTGGCGGACGAGATAGTCCAAGAGTCCCTGATACGCGCCCTTTCGCTGGCGCACACATATGACGATGCGCGGCCGCTTCTGCCATGGCTGATCAGAATTGTTCGCAACACCCATCTTACGGGTCTGGCGAAGAGGGCTGCCGAGGAGCGCAGGACGGCGGAGTTCGCAACTCTCTGCGGGAATGCCCAGCACCCCTCACAGGAGCATAGTGCCGATCTCAACAGCGTGCAGAAGGCTATGAAAGCCCTGCCTGTTGAGCAGGC
Organism: Rhizobiaceae bacterium; assembly: GCA_050247155.1. GTDB lineage: Bacteria > Pseudomonadota > Alphaproteobacteria > Rhizobiales > Rhizobiaceae > Mesorhizobium_G. The sequence continues at coordinate 24,227 of JBFWUS010000009.1, read as the reverse complement.
GGAAGTGCTGCATCTCGTCGGCGTGCTAGGTTTCTCGTATGGCGATGCATCGGCTGTTCTTGACATCCCCATGGGAACGTTGATGTCGCGATTGAGCAGGGCCCGCGCGGCGCTCAAGGCTTCTCTAGAGGGGCCAATCCGCAGCGGAGTTTCGTTGCGCGTTGTGGGAGGCGGACGATGATGCCGGATGATCGGATCACAGATGAAGAGGTTCAGCTCTTCCTCGATGGCGAACTGTCGGAAGAATCCAGGCATAGCGTGCAAGCGAGGCTCGCACGGACGCCTGAACGCGCTGCTGAAGTGTTTGCCGAGGCTGAAAGGATGAGCGCGCTACGAGCCGACGCCCCCCCGCATTGGTTTCCCCGCAAAGCTCACATAGAGGCTGCTCATCGTCTGGAGAGGCGGTTTCGTCTTCACAAATATCTCGCGACAGCGCGCTTTCCAGTCGCGGCGACAATATTCTTTGCTTTTGGTTGGTTTGCCAGTTCCGCGTTCAATCCAGTCTCCACCGGCACTGTCGACGAAAATTTTGTTCTCGCCGCAAGAGAGGCGTTGCGGGTTGCCCAGCTTGACGCGGGGCCAGATCAGAATGGCGAGCAGAAGCAGGACAAGATCGAACGACTTGTTGGAGCCATCAACATCAGCGTTCCGCCCCTGCCGCCGACCTGGAAAGTTACGGACGTGCAGGTGCAGCCCTGGCAAGGCAAGCAAAGCTTGGTGGTGACGGCGACGACACCCGCACTGGGGCAAGTGACCTTGGTTGCGGCGCCTATGAATGGCGAAGAAACCGTGCCGCTGACGCTTGCCGCGGATGGTCGAATACCTACGGTCTATTGGCAATCGGGTGGTACTGCGTACGCCTTGATGGGACCAGCGTCCTCAGACCGTCTCGAGAAGGAGGCCAAAGATATCGAGGTGGCGACACGCCGAAACCTGGCTCCCAAAATCCGAGGATGAACAGCAAGTGAGTGACGATGTGACAGCAGAAGCGATCAGGGAACATTTCAAGCGATTCTTGGGTGCCGATATTTCGGTTGATTTTCCGGAGCCGGAAAGTCCGCGCAGCGTCGTGCTTTACCGACCGGACCGCTTATCTGACAGCTTTGTAACGGAGGCATACGAAGCTCTTGCGGCGTCCGCGCCGGCGGTTGCGCGCCAGATTGAACGCTTGGCGGTGTCGTTCGAAACGCGCTTGGGTAGAACGCGTCGACGCATAGCGCTCCCGACGAACGAGGTGACCATTATCGAGGACGCCTGAAACATGCCACCTGATGAACCTTACTATAGCTCTCACTGCCCGGTTTGTGGCGAGCATGCCAGCAGGGCCGATCTTGGACGGCGGTTGGCGGAGTTCCATTGCAGCCGCTGCGGCAGTTTCGAAATCGAGATTTCCGCCATCAAGACGCTTAGCCGGAAGCGCCTGTCGCATCGTCTTGGCTGGCTGCAGCAGGTCAGAAGTCGCAATCGATCGCACACGGTTTTGGCAATGCTTGATGAGACATTCGCCGTCGCTGGTTCATAACCCGTCGAGCGGACACGAGTGAGCGAGCGTCGGGAGGATGCTCGCTCCTCGCGGCCCAGCACTATGGGCTTGGTGCTGGGCCGTTCCACCGAAAATGGGAACTGGCTGCGCAGCTTGCCTCCGGCCAAGTAAGTCATGTTTCGTGCATCGACCGTATAGCCTGCCGCCATAGCAGGCTGAAGCTCAATATCTGCCTCGATCAATTCTGGCAGGACTGATCGCTGGTGTCGTCGACCGGTAATTCTTCAACATCTCGGCGACCTCGTGGAAATTTTCGGGAGTCAGGGCAAACAGATCGCGTTGCACGGTCGAAGTGATGTTCGCTCCGCCTACGCCACCCTCAGCTACAAGTGGTGATGCCCGGCTTCTGCATGGATAATCGCCTTGCCATCGCCGTCGATGGCCACCACCGATCTTCTGCAGGCCTTTTTCGGTCAGCAAAGAAATTGCCATATGCGTATCGTGGGTCCACTCTGTTTCGCCGCTCGATCGAACTTTAGTGGATTGAGAGGTACCGGGGGTGCGGGGAGGCGCAAATGGGGATTGGGCAAGAGACGCTAATCGATCATATCTACGAGGCCGCGATCGTTCCGGAACATTGGCCCAATGTGCTCGAACGCATCAGCGACGATTGCAGCGCCTTCGCCGCCGTTCTTTTCAGCAATACAGAGAAAGATCAACGTTGGATTTCCTCGCCGGCAGCGCGCGATTCGGTGGAAAAATTCTTCACCGAGGGCTGGGTCGATCGCAATTCGCGCGCAGCAAATGCCTTCAGAAAGGGCTTTGCGGCCGTTCCCTGTTTCCGTACCGAGGCGGAGCTTTATGACGGTGACGAATACGAGCGTGATCCGATCTACTTGGAATATTTTCGGCCGAACGGCATGGGCTGGTCCGCCAGCACGGCCGTTGTTGTTCCGCATGGCGACCTCATCATACTGAGTGTCGAGCGGGCTTATAAGGATGGGCCTGTGCCGGCTGCAGCAGTGGCGCATCTTGATGCCGTGCGCCCCTATCTGGCTCGATCAGCTATGCTGGCTGCGCGACTGTCGTTCGAACGTTCGAAGACTGCCGTCGAGACGCTTTCGGCGCTCGGTCTGGCCGCCTGCGCGGTCGACCGGGCTGGCGTCGTGCTGGTAACGAACAGTCAGTTCGATGCCGAGCGCGCGCTGTGGACGACGCGCGGCGGCAACCGGATTGTTTTACATCATCGCAACGCCGACGCTCGGCTCTATGAGGCGCTGCGGGTGATCGATCATCCGACTGGCGTCCATTCGCTGCCTGTTATGGCCGAAGACAAGAGTTCGCCGGCGGTGCTGCACATTGTCCCGGTTCGTCGCGAAGCGCATGATATTTTTGCCCGGGCGTCCGCAATCTTGGTGCTGACAAAACCGTCGCGGGAGCCGACAAAAGCCGTGCCATTGCTTCAGGCGCTGTTTGACCTGTCGCCGGCCGAAGCCGCGCTTGCGGCCCGGATCGCTGCCGGTCAGACCGTTGGCGGCATCGCTGCGGCGGATGGCCGTAACAGCGGCACGCTTCGCAACCAGTTGAAGAGCGTGATGCACAAGATCGGATGCGCCAGGCAGGCGGACCTTTCACGCATCCTGGCGCAGCTCATTCCGCCGGCAATCTGATCCTTGCTATGAAGTCGCCGTGTCCCATTTGGGACATGACCCCGTCCCGTCGTTCGCTGATGCTGCCGCCAGGACTTCGCATAGCTCGGGGACATTCAGATGGCGACGATTGCTGGCACACCGCAGAACGACACGCTCGAAGGCACGGTCGACGGCGATCTGATCTTGCCCGATGATGGCTCTGATGAAGTCAATGGCGGCGACGGCAACGACACGATAGGGGCCGGCGCTGCCGATACCGGCAACGATGAGATATACGGCGGACTCGGCGACGACGTTGCTGGCGGTGGCGGCGGCAACGACTCCGTAAGCGGCGGCGAAGGCAATGACACGCTTTTCGGCGGCTCGGGCAACGACGAGGTATTCGGAGAGAACGGCGACGATGTCTTGTGGGCGGGCGCGGGCAACGACACCGTTGCCGGACAGGCCGGCAACGACATAGTGGGCGGCGGCCTCGGCGACGACGGCGTGTTCGGCGAGGCCGGCAACGACATCCAGTTTGGCGGCGGCGGCAACGATGACGTCTACGGCGGCGAGGGGAACGACACGCTGTATGGCGGCGACGGCGCGGACAACACGTCGGGCGGTATTGGCGACGACGTCATTTACAACGGCGCTGGCAACGACAGCGGCGATTTTTCGCAGGATCCGGAGTTGGTCGCGGGCGGTTTCGGGGGTGAAGGTAACGACACCATCTGGGGCGGAGCAGGCGACGACTGGCTCGGCGGCGGCGCAGGCAATGATGTGTTGGGGTTCATTGCCGGCAATGGCAACGACTCCATCTATGGTTTCGAGGCAAACGACACACTCGACCTCAGCGCCTTCGACTTCGCAAGCACGAAAGCCGTCATCGATGCCATGGAGAATTCGGGCGAGGACGTCGTGCTGACGATCTCCGCAACGCAAACCATAACTTTCTGGGGCATGAGCGTCGCGGACTTCGAGGCATTGGCCGAGGGCTGGGTGCTCATCTGAGCACGTGCCGCGCCTAAGGTGAATGCGGCGCCGGCGCGATACAGCCAGACGCTGGCCGCCGGCAACATGGTGCTGGTGGATGACGGCTCCTGCCCGGAAGGGCAAATCAAACAGGTAGCAGGCGGAGGGAGCGGCATGGCGCGCAAACGCGATTGCGTCGCGCGGCCTACGGAGTAGCGCCGGGGAAAGCCGGCCTGTGGCGCATCGGAAGCGCTATAGTGCTGACGATGGACAACAGCGATGGAATACAGTCCGGGCATGTTTACGACGTAAGAAAATTCAAGTAGACGAACTGTGGGGATACTTGATCGGCTTACGATCAAGCGGGGAAATGGAAATGCCGGGCAGCTTAATACAGCAGCTTACGAGCGCGCGCATTGTTGGAAGTACAGCCGACGATGTACTTGTCGGCACCGATCAGGGCGACGAGATCGGAGCCAGGCAAGGCAACGACCAAATCTTCGCCCGTGGTGGCAACGATACCGTCTTTGCAGGTGCAGGCAACGACACAGTCTTTGCAGGATCCGGAGCCGACCGCGTCTATGCCGGCAGCGGCAATGATCAGATATTCGGCGGGTTGGATAGTGATATTCTCTATGGCGCGGATGGCAACGATACGCTCTATGTCGGCGAAGGCAACGACACCGTCTATGCGGGTCCGGGCAACGATCTGATCGGAGCAGGCGCGGGCAACGATGCGCTATACGGTGGAGCCGGCAACGATACGATCTTCTCGGCCGCCGGCAATGATTCCGCCTTCGGCGGCGTCGGCGACGATGTTCTCTACGGTGGCGACGGCAATGACACGATCAGGCCGGGTGCAGGTAACGACACCGTCTTCGGTGGAGCCGGCACGGATATAGTCGTGCTCTCCGGTTTATCCACCGCCTATTCCTGGAGCGGCGATGGCACGGTGACCACGATCGGACCCGATGGCACCGATGTGCTCAACGGCGTCGAATATCTGAAGTTCGACGATACGACGGTCTATATCGGCCCCGACAATGGCGGCGGCAACAGACCCCCTGTCGGCGTGGCTGACAGCTACACGGTCGAGGCAGGCACGACGACGTTGACCGTCGCCGAGACGGGCGTGCTGGCCAATGACAGCGATCCCGACAACGACAGTCTCACCGCCGTTCTGGGTACAGGCCCAGCCAACGGCACGCTCGCCCTCAATGCCGACGGCTCGTTCAGTTATACGCCGAACGCCAACTTCACCGGCGAGGACAGCTTCACATACAGGCCGAATGACGGTACGGCCAACGGCACTCCCGTCACCGTCGCCATCACCGTAGCTGTGTTCAATGAACCTCCCGTCGGCACGGCTGACAGCATCACCGTGAACGAAGACGGCAGCGCAACGACAGTGGATGGCGGGGCGACCAGCCTCCTTGCCAACGACAGCGATCCCGACAATGACCCTTTGACCGCAATCCTGGTCACCAACCCCGCCAACGGCACGCTCACCCTCAACCCGAACGGCACCTTCAGCTACACCCACAACGGCTCAGAGACCACCACCGACAGCTTTACCTACAAGGTCAATGACGGGACCACCGACGGCAACACCGTCACCGTCGCGATCAATGTCACCCCGGTCAACGACGCGCCTGTCGGCTCGCCGACAGCAACGCTTGGTAACGGAACCGAGGACGTTTTCTATATCGTCGCCGCCGCCGACTTGCTCGCAGGCTTCTCCGATCCCGACGGCGGCACGCTCGCCGTCACCGGCCTCGCCAGCAGCCAGGGCTCCGTTTCCGACAACCTCGACGGCAGCTTCACAGTCGACCAGCCGTTCAACTACAACGGCCCCATCACGCTGTCCTACAGCGTCAGCGACGGTCAGGGTGGCTTCACCCCCGCCACACAGAGCTACACCGTCGATTCCGCCGTCGACATCACGCGCATCACATCCGGCGCAAACAGTTACAATTACGATCTGGTCATCTCGGAGGACGGATCGACGGTCGCCTTCGGCAGCGAAGCCTCGAACTTGGTACCCGGGCAGACCGACGACAACGGCAATACCAGAGACATCTTTGTCTACGATGTGGCGACCGGTGCTACCATCAACATTACTCAAGCTGGAGACAGCTGGAGCAACGCTCCGGTAATCTCGGAGGACGGATCGACGGTCGCCTTCCAGAGCGAAGCCTCGAACCTGGTACCCGGGCAGACCGATGCCAATGGCAATACGCGGGACATCTTTGTTTACGACGTGGCGACCGGTGCTATCACCAACATCACCCAAGCGGGAGGCGGTTTCAGCTACCTCCCCGTCATCTCGGCGGACGGATCGACAGTCGCCTTCACGAGCGGGGCCTCGGACCTCGTTCCCGGACAGACAGATGCCAATGGAACTGATGTCATTTTTGTCTACGACGTGGCGACCGGGGCGATCACATACATCACCGAGGCTGGAAACAATTTCAGCGCCCACCCAGTCATCTCGGCGGTCGGATCGACGATCGCCTTCTTGAGCCAAGCCTCGAACCTGGTTCCCGGGCAGACCGATGCCAACGGCTTTACCACGGACATCTTCGTCTACGACGTGACGACCAGCAACATCACCAACATCACTCAAGCCGGAAACGGCGGCAGCGGCGCTGCCATCATCTCGGCGGACGGGTCGACGGTCGTCTTCGTGAGCGCTGCCTCGAACCTCATTCCGGGGCAGACCGACCACAACGGTTCTACCCAGGACATCTTCGTCTACGATGTCGAGACCGGCGAAATCATCAACATCACCCAGGCTGGAAACCTCGGCAGCTACGCTCCCGTCATCTCGGCCGACGGGTCGACAATCACCTTCACGAGCACCGCCTCGAACCTCATTCCGGGACATACCGACGACAACGGCTTTACCCAGGACATCTTCGTCTACGACGTCGCGACCGGAACCATCACCAACATCACCCAGGCCGGAAACGACAACAGCAACGCTCCCGTCATCTCGGCGGACGGATCGACAATCGCCTTTGTGAGCAACGCCTCGAACCTTGTTCCCAACGATGCCAACGGCAACACCCAGGACATCTATGTCTACGACGTGGCGACTGGCGACATCACCAATATCACCGAGGCCGGAAACAGCAGCAACTTCACCCCCGACATCTCGGCCGACGGATCGATCGGGGCTTTCATTAGTTCCGCCTCAAACCTCACGCCGGACCAAACGGCCGCTCCGTTCGGCGACTTCCATCTCTTCGATATGTAGGGACAGCGGCCCACCACCAAAGCAAATCCCGCCGGTCTTTTCGAGACTTATCTTCCTGGCCCAATTTGCGTCCGAAACATCGGAGCCCGTTCCTGCAGTGGTGGCTCACTACAATCGCTCTGGTTGCCCTCGCGCGGCCGTGTTGTTCATCTTTGTCGCGCTCTACGCATTTTGGTCCCTCGGCAGGGCGCTGCATGAGGACGGCACGACGCCGCGGGTCGGTCCCGACACCGACATGAATTACGAGGACTGACAACGAAGGCATCGAATTGATAGCGTACGCATCGGGAGCGTACCGTTTGAGTTAACGAGCGGAGATTTTGGCCAAGCCGGGCGGGATGCAACGGGAGGGTGATGACCCTCCCTTGCCGAGATGGTATTGTCGACCGTCCGACAATACACAGCTTGCAGTCGCGGCGGTTCACCGCACATCTCGTCGGTCCTGATGAAGGGCTAGATGTGAATTGACGAGCATGTGAGATAGTCACTGTGGAAGCGGGAAGTTAAGAGATGATGGAAACTCCCTACGATCAAAGATCGCAGTGGTGTGGCAGGTGCCAGTTAACCGTTGTTGAGCTGATTCAATCGATGCTTGCATAGCCGAGAAACAGCGAGCGCCGATAGTCCGACTGCTGCTGCATCACCGCTTAGTGTAAGGAAGAGGAGCGTATCTTTCAGCGGTATGGGGGGACCGGCAGTGCCGACCGATATGCAAGCTAAGCAAAACGAAGTGCCCAGTGAAACGCACGAAACCGCATTAGAAAATTCAAATGTGGAGGTAAAAAGTCGTCTATTTTCTAGAATCCGCGTTTTCATACTGTCAGTAACAATATTATTTATATCAACGTTGGTATGGTATTTTTCACAATTTACGATCAACTTCTCATTGTTAGAAATAATTAGTACCAGAAAATCGATAGTATTTATTGTTATCGCATTGGTTGTAATAATAACTTTGTTGATGTTTATCATAATCAGGTCGGCAGGTATATACGAATATAATCCTATAATGAGCGAGGATAATATTGGAAGTAACGTCTTGGCAATTAACTGTATCGACGAAAAGGATAGGGAGATTGCTATAAGATATTACGAATATTTTAGACAAGAAATAGAAAGGGAAGATGAGATAACTCATCAACGCGTTACTTGGACGATGACATTTCAGGGGTTTATCATAAGTGCGATAACTCTTCTCCTTATTCTTGATTGGGGCTCAAAACCAGTTCTTCCAATTGGCAGACTTGCCGTATTCGTTATCAGTTTTATTGGCGTGTGCATTGGGTTGATTTCATTGTTGGGCATAACCGCATCTAGGCGATCCATTAGGGATGCGAAAGAAGCCTGGAAAATAAGAAATATAGCTTGGGGAAATCTCTACCCAAAGTATGTGCCACAGGCGCATGGGCAAGGAGGTGCATTTAGGAGAGGGAATATGTACGCAATATTTATGGCTGTGTTGTTTACGGCTATGTGGGCGATATTCTTTTGTGGGTACATATTTATCAGTTATGTAACTTGGATTGAGCCGTGTCTTAAAGGTGGAGATGTCGTTGCTTGCATGTTTGCTGAGAGGCCGGCGGGTGCGGCACGCTAGGAGCCGCTGTTGGTTAGGCTTCTCTGATTAAACGAAGAAAACCCTATGTTCCGTTGAGTGAAGCCGAACCGAATTCCGCACCAGCCACAAGGCACGCTGATCGATCTGACGGAGCATGAGCCGTTTGCTGTCGAGGCGGTTCGTCGGCGCTGCGCCGACAGGACCGCAACAGCGTATCAGGTCCAGCAGATGGCCGTACATCATATGGTGTGCGGCGGCGGGGTCACGACCTTCCATCAGGTCGATGTAGCGGAAACGCCAATGGCTTGCCGGGTCTGGCGACCCTCACATTGCCCAGCTTTTCCGAGGCACCGTCCATGCCGGCCTGATGGTTTATTCTTGACCGCTGCCGCCCTTTTCGTTGGAATACGCCCTTTCTAAAATAGGGGGAAGTGATGCGTATCGCTGCGAAGAAAAGCACGGGCAAAAAGACATTCTTCCACGAAAATTTGTTAAACGAGGACAAGAGGACTGCCTCGTCACGCGCCGTTTTCAGCGACGGAAATGACGAGTTGCTCACGTGGTCGATCAGTCTGGAAAGCCGAACGGCACGATTTTCTGTAAGTCAGAAGGGCTTGTTGTCGACAGAGCTTAGAATTGCCGGAGCAGTGGAACTCGCAGGTGATATGCCGCGCCTAAGCGAGTTGGCGATAATGGACGTCGCAATTTCACCGATTCCATCGGACATGGCCAAACTCGGGGACCAGCCCGCCGTTAGCGCCGTGTTCGAAAAGGACGCAAAATGGACCAAGGCGCATCCGAACTTCAAAGCAACACTTCTATCGCTAAAGGAGTTGCAGGACATTCTCGCCAATGGGATTGCTGAAAGCGATGTCGAGACCTTCGAAGGCGGAGGAAAGAATGACATCCTTAAGAACTACATGTTGTCCCTCGGATGCATGGCAGGCTGTCTCGCCGCTTATACGGCCGCAATGGCTGGCATTTTGGTGACCGCCGGGGGCGGCAACCCGAATACACTTGCCTTCTTGCTTACTGGCGCATTGATCACTTACATCACATGTCTATTGGGCTGCGAATTTGCCTTCGTCGTTAGTACGTTCATGTAGCACCGGAAGCGTTCTCACCGACCTAAGCCGCTTGGCCATCTTGCAAAAGACAATGAGTTGGCCAGCGGCATAATCGCCCACTAAAATTTGCGGATTGATTTCAAGAGTTCCCGCTGCTCGTTTGATCGAAACCGAGCCGAATTCCGCTCCAGCCATAGCGCCTGCTGATCGACCTGGCGGAGCATGAGCCGTTTGCCGTCAAGGCGGTTCACCGCACAGCTTGCCTTTCCGGCGGTTGACGGCGTTGCTTGGCTCGGCTCACATCGCACGCGATCCGGCATCGAATAATGCTGATCATGCCGGCCTGCCCACTAAGGCGGTACCTTCGACCATGGGATTGGCAAAGCTGACCGCCCGAGACTGAAACTGAAGTGACTGCCGATCTCGATCGACAGAAAGCTGCCTCCTGTCGGGTGCTGAACCTCCGGCAGGCGAACGAAATCCTGCGTGATGTGTCCGCGTAGCTTGCGATGGCGGAGCTTGACAACCAGCTCAGGCCATTATCGCCTATCATCGATGATCAGCGCGAGGTACGAGGGGGCGAAGGCAGTTGGATATCTGTCGCATGGTCCCATACGTGATCGTAGTTGCGATGGTATTGGTCGTAGAGCGCGCTATCGGCGTGGTGTGTGAGTAGAATGAATGGCCTTGCAGCGCTAACCGGTGCGAAATGGTGCGGCGTTATCAGCGCCAAACGTGACGTCCGGCGCATTGGATCGAGGAAAGTAACACTGGTCGGTATGAATTTGGCGACCCGTATCTGTAGCTCGCCGCCGGGGACTTGATCGGGCCAGGTCGCAAAGATGCTCGCGGCTTTTCGCAGATCGTCTCCGTAGGTGAGAGAACTGCACGCAAACGACCAGGGCCCAATATGATTGGTATCCGCAGGGTCACAGATCATGAGCTTGATCGAAACACCTCGCTCAGCGGCGGCGCGGATGAGCCGGAGAGTCTCAGCGCCGTTGTTCTCTTTGACGAGGGAAAAAAGGTTTTGTCCGCATACGAAGAGCTCCTCTTCCGCGGCTGCAATCAGATCGCGAAACTCGAAACCACTGCCGACAACGCTCGGAAAGAAAATCGATGGGTTGCGGGCGAGACGGTTGATGGCACCGAACGTGTTTCGCGTGGCGTCCTTCTTAAGGTCGGCGAGAGTGGGAAATGCCGCCCTCTCGATCGATGCTGGAGGGACATCGCCCGACACGGTTCGCTCGAACCGTTCGTGAAAAGGCTTCTTCAAGAGTTCCATATCGATGCGCTCGGCGTATGAACCGTCGGCCGGGTCGATATGAAGCCAGTAGTAGGCAGCTTTGGCCAACCGAAAGCTGCCTTCGCCCTTGCGCCAACTTTCCAGCATGCCGAGGTACGGTTCGTCGCCGCCGCGACCGGCACCTTTCCTCTGATTGGTGAGTGCCGCGACACGAGTTTCAAAAATTGATCGCAGCACGGTTTCAGGATGCTCGCCGGAACCCGTATGGTTCTTGAGATACCAGGCCATGCCGCGATAAACGGCCCTCTTGACGCTTGGCTCATCGAATTGAGCAAGCAACGTTTCGAATTCCCCGTACTCGATGGTCATGTGTGGAAGGCGATCCGGTGTTGAGGCAGTGTGCGGCTGTCCGATCCGGATCAAGAATGTTTCAGGCCGGGGACATTCTGCAAGAGGCCAAAGCGATAATGGGCGAATACCGGCGTTTTGGCATCCGCTTGTCGGTCGATGACCGCGGGACCATGCGCGCGATGACGGCGGCCGTCCTGCCAATACTCCTCACGTAACACGGTTCCGGACGGACTACGCTGAACAACGGCGGGAAAGTCGCCCTCCCGTGTTAACATCCCGCACTGGCGCCACTCTTCGGTCACCGCGACCCCTGTTTTGGCATCGCGCTCGATCATGGACGGGCCTGCCGGATTGTGTTCGACGCCATGCTGGAAAAATCGTTCGTGGGTGATCATGCCGGTTTCGACGTCTCGGTCGATCTGCGCGGGGCCTCCGTCGCGATGGTCGCCACCGGCCGCTACCCAACGTTGATAGTGTGCGGTACGTCCCGAGGGATCCCAGTCCGTCATCGCAGGTCCCCCAACCCGAAAAAGCTTCCCGTGGTGCATCCACTCCTCACGGCGCAAAACACCTGAGACGGGATCAAATGTAAGGCGAGCCGGTGTCTCGTCGGCATGCAAAACGCCGTTCACGAAGCGGCAGATCGAAAGAGTTCGTCCGGTCTCTCTGCACTTTTCGACGCGGACAATGGTTTCCTTGACGTAGGTTTCGGTCATGGCGCAGCTTAGCAGCGCAAGAGCAATCAGCGCAATTTCCCTCTATTTTACATAGCCTTACTCGGGAATCCCGGAAGAATCCCCGTCCCTTCTCCATGACGGCCTTGAGGCCCTGTGGCAGATGCGGGCGAGCAAAAGGATCGCCCCATGGCCCAGGTGCCTGTTGTCCAATCGCTGTTCGATGATCTGGCTCGGCGTGAAGCCATTGAATTTGCGGTACGCCAAAATTCGCCGGCGCGGATGCCGACGGCGGAAGCGTATGGCCAGCTGCAGCAGATCGGCGCGGTGTTCAACGAGCGGCACTTCGGCGGGATGCTGCCGAACGTGATGTTCACCTTCACGCGGCAGGCGCATGTCGCGGGCTATTTCTGCGCCGACGCTTTCCGCGACCGCGGCGGCGCCGTCGCGCATGAGATCGCCCTCAACCTGAGCTGCTGCGATCCGGACGACGACCGCGCCGCGTTCCGCACCATCGCGCACGAGTTCACGCATCTGTGGCGCCACTTGTTCGGGCGGCGCAATCGCAAGGGCGGCTTTGGCGCGCCTGGCTATCATGATTTCGTTTGGGCGGAAAAAATGATCGAGATCGGCCTGATGCCCTCGAGCACCGGGCGCCCAGGCGGCAAGCGCACCGGCTTCCGCATGAGCGACTACCTGATCGAATGCGGCCCACTCGACCTGACCTGCCGGGAACTGGCGATCAGCGGCTTCAAGCTGAACTGGGGCGATGGCCTGACGGGTTTTTCCGCAGCGCCGGCGCCGGACGAGACCGATGGCGAGGAGGACGACCGGCGCAAAAGTGGCGCCCGCCGTCGTCCGTCGCGCCGGCGTTTCGAATGCGCGGGCTGCGAAATGCTGGCTTGGGCGCGCCCGGCGGCGGCACTCGGATGCCTCACCTGCAATCTGCCGCTCACGCAATCCTGACCCACGGAGAGAAATCATGCCTGCAACGATTAGAGACGCCGACGATCCGATCTATAAACAGCCTGCGCCGCGCCGCCCGGTGCTCGACATCATCCTGCCGCTGAGTGCGGGGGCGAGCGGCGTCATGCTGTTCATGGCGATGCCGAACATCATCCAGGGCGATGGCTGGTGGATGTATGCGAAGGCCGCGACGCTGGCGCTCACCGGCTCGCTGATCGCCTACGGGGTGAACAGGCTGGCACTGGAGCGCGGCGCGCCACTCGGCACGACCGGTTATCACGGCGCGACGCTGACCAGCGTGCTGACGATAGGCATCGTCGGCGGAGGCCTGTTCTCCGCGACCTATTCTGGGCTGGTCTACAAGGACGTCGCGGCGCTGCAGTTGCAGGAGCACAGCGAGGCGCTGAGCGCCTATGTGTCGAACGCCAATGCGGCGGCATCGAGTGCGGGGCGCATTGCCCCGGCGATCCAGGCGATCGCGTCCGATCTCGGGCAGAAGGCGGCCTGCGAGGTCGAGACCTCCTGCATCTCCGGGCGGGGCGGCGGCGGCAACGGCACGGTTGCGCGCGTCGTCGCGGAACATGCCGGCCGCGCCGCGGTCATCGCGGAGCAGGTGACGGCGGGAGAAACGGCGCGCCAGCAGATCGCCGCGCAGCTCGGCGACCGGCTGGCCGAATACAACGCGATCGTCGCGGACGAGAGCGCCGACATCTGGGTCCGCCGCACGAAGCTGCAGAAGGCCGATGCCGAGATTCGCGCGGGCGTCGGCGCGTTGCAGGAGGCAGCGCCCGTCGCGCTGCTATCGGCCTATGCCGCCGAACTCGGCGCGGGCGCGTCCATACCCGGCCGACCGGAGGCGGAAGCGCGGCTCGGTGATATGCTGAGGCGCTACGGCCAGGGGCTTGCCTCGGTGGTGGACAGCATCGGGCAGAAGCGGCTGGAAGCGCCCGCATTCCCGGCGCGCACCGGCGTCTCCGACACGTTCGGCTACATGCTGCACTTTCTGCCGATCGCCGCCATCACGGGCGTGGTCGAGCTGGTCTTTCCGCTGGCGCTCTGGGGCTACACCTTCTGGACGCTCGCTTGGGACAAGCACCGCCAGCAGCGCGCGCGCAATGCCGGCGCGGGTGCCCATCCGACGCGCCCTAATGGGGCGCCGCCTTCACAGCCCAATGGCGCCGACCGGCAGGCGCTGTGGTGGTCCGCGGGCGAGGGCGAGCGCAATCGCCCGCCGCGCGATCCCCAGGCCTGAATCCGTCACCGTCAATCGATCATAGGAGTCTGATCATGATACCTGGCATATTCACGGACATCGTGCCCAAGGCGGTGCTCGCCGGGGCGGTCCTGTGGGCAGGTGCGCACTATTTTGTCGTCGGTCCTGCCATTGCGAGCCGGGTCGTCCGCTTCGATTTTTTGCCTGGCTGCGAAGCCGGTTATCGCGACGTGACGCTAAGGGCGGCGGAAGACCGGGCCCGCGCGATCAGGCTGCCGTCGGTCAGCCCCGACGCCCAGATCGTAACAGAAATGCTGCGCGGCCTGCAAAACAATCCCCTCCTGCAGGAGCTACAGCGCCCGGGCGGCATGGGCGACCTGCTCGGCCTCGGCGACATTCCGGGGTTGGCGCTGCGCAAGTTCAACCGTGCGAGAGAACAGACGGAGGCCGCCTATCGGCAGTCGATGGATCGGCTGGAACGGGAAACCGCAACAAACCTCGCCCAGGCCGGCTCGGTATGCTCGTGCGCGGCGGACCTCGCCATCGCCGACACGCGGAAGGAGTGGGCCTTCTTCTCGGGTTCGCTGGGGTTCGTTCGGGACGAGCGGATCGCCGCCTTCGGCGAGACCATGGCGCGCCTGCCGCGCGTCGAGGTTTGCGGCATGGCGAGGAGCGCATCATGAGCGCGGCAATCTTCTATCACGGTGGTGGTTTCGAAGTGACGGACACGCTGCTGAGGACGCCGCGCAAGACCTATTCGCTGGCGCGCATCGAATATGTCTCGGTGACGCGGCCGCTGCTCTTCTTCGCGGGGCCGCCGGCGATCGGCGCCGCCGGCTTTGCGTTGGCTTTTTATCGCTATCTCTATGCCGGCGAGATCGCAGCGTTGGCCGTTGCCGCCACGGCGGCGCTGGTTGCCGCTTCGCTGCTGGGGACGCTGCGCGTGCATTCGCTGGCGCTCAGGGATGACGAGATCGCTCAGAGTTTCGGACCGATCTGGCGGTTGCGGCAGGTACGCCGGGCGGTCGAACGGGCCATGACCGGCGCTGGGCAGCGGGCATCCGTCCAATGAGCCACTTTCGCATAAGGCCTCGCGTCGCGTCGCCCGCACCCGCCATGAAGCGCCCGGCCAACACCGGCGCGGTCATCGGCATCAACGTGCAGTTCCTGCTGGCCGGCATCTGCGGCCTTGCCGCGTGGAAGCTCTGGCCGACGTCTCCCGAATGGTGGGGGCTCGGCGTGATGAGCGTCATGCTCGGCATGGCGGCGTTCGGCGGTGTCGCCAATGCGGTGCGCGCGATGACGACGCTCTACCGCAAGGACCGGGCGCTCGCCGAGTACCTGGCGCTCGGCGGCGCGCCAAAGGCGGCGCGGCTGGCGACGCTCGACCAGCTCAGGCAGGCGGGGATGATCGATGAGTGAGAAAGCCGGACGGCGCATTCTGGGCCTCACCTTCGACGGCCGGCCGATCTACGAGCCGCCGAGCGCCGGGTCGTCGATCTGCTATGCGGCTGCTGGCGGCGGTAAGACGACCTGCGTGTCGGTGCCGGCGATCGAATGCCTGATGGCGTCGGCGTCGCCGATTGCCATTATCGCGAATGACGTGAAGAACGGCGAGATCGCGGCCCAGATCGCGCCGATGTGTCTCAAATACGGCCGCAAGTTCGGCGTTGTCGATGAGTTCGGCGTACTCGGCCGCGACTTCCCGCACCGCCTCTCGCTCAATGCCTTCGGGGCTGCGGCCGGCGCCTACAATAGTGATCCCGATCATCTGCCCTTCATCCTCGAAAACATCGTCCATGCGCTGATCGACGAACCGAAGGACGATGCGAAGAATGCCTATTGGCGCGACGGACCCCGCGAAGCCCTCGAACTCGGCGCAAGATTGCTGCTGGGTCGCAATCCGCGTTTTTGCACGCCGGGCGGGCTCTACGCGCTGCTTTCGGACCCGGTCATGTTCGGCCGCGCGCTGGCTTCCGCGCTGGAAGCGCAGGACGCAGCGATCGCCGCCGGCGCGCGCCGCCTGCTCGACATGCAGGAGCACAATCCCGAGCACTACCAGCAGCATCTGAGGGCAGCACTCACGGCCCTCAAAATCTTCTCCTTCGGCCCACTTGTGAATGCCGGGCGCTCGCCCGACATCACCCATGCACAGCTGATCCGCGAGGGCTGGATCGTGTGCCTCGTCAATCCGGCGCGCTATGCCGACCGGCTGGGTCCCTTCTATGCCGCCCACTTCCTCGCCCTGATGAATGCCCAGCTCTCGGGCGCCGGCCGCGCGGAATACATCCTGGACGAGTTCTGCAACGCGCCGCTGCGCGAGGCCGTCAACCGCGTCACTATCCAGCGCGCCTTTGGCGCGCGCAGCCACTTCATCACGCAGAGCCGGCAGGATGCCGTGCGCCGCTACGGCGAGAAGGAGACAGCGCTTCTCGAAGAGAACTGTACGGTCAAGCAGTACCTGAAATTCTCAAGCTACGAGGAGGCCGAACGCATCAGCAAGGCGATGGGAGAAAATCTCAGCGTCAATCGCGGCCTCGGTCTCAGCTCCGACAAGCACAGCGTTTCTTCCAACTACAGCACCGGGCGGGAGCGGCTGTTCACGGCGGAGGAACTGATGCGGCTGCCGCCGGACGAACAAATCCTGCACATCACCGATGTCGGCTTCATTCATTGCAAGAAGATCAGACAAAACCAGTTCGCGCCCTGCTGCTTCGATCTCGCGGACAACCCGGTTGAAGGCGGGCGGTTGGAACCGGACCCGATCGTGCGGCTCGACATTCCCATGTGGAGGGATGCGGCATGACGAAGACTGTGCGCTTCCTGCGTTTGCGTTACTTCGCCTGGGTCCCGGTCGCGCTTGCCGGATACGCCGTCTGTCACGGGCTCGGCGTTCCGCATCCGATCTGGCGCTATGCCTATGTCGGCGGCGAGAACGGCGCCCCGCGTTATTACGCGTCGTGCACCTTTGTCGGGCCGCTCGGCGAATTTACGCGGCCGGCCGTGACTGGACGCTGTGGCTGGGTGCTGTTCGTGACACGCCCGGCGGGAGGCGCTCAATGAAGCGCGTGCCAATGGTGCGGATGGTGCGGCCGCAGGCCGAGGCGCTCGATGATCTGCAGGCGCGTCATGCCCTTCAGCACCTTCAGCACGATCGCCTCGGTGACGGCACCCTTTTCGATTTGCGCGTCTATCGACCAGCGCTCCTCGATGTCGAGGCCGAGCGGGTCGATCGCCTGCCAGAACGCATCGTAGCCAAGCGGTTCCAGCCAGTCCTCCAGGTCCTTCTGATCGTCGAACATCTGCATCCCAAAAGTGTGCCTGAAGCCGGGTGCCGCTTGCAAGTTGAAACTGGATGGACGGGGTTGTCATGGAACTGAGCATTGCCGACGAACTCAACCGCGCGTTCGACCTGGCCGCCCTGCGCCAGGAGGCCAAGGCGATCCGGTCCGGCCATCAATGGCGCAAGCTCATCGATCTCGAAGTCCGCTGCCAGGAAGCGCGCCGGCGCGAACACCGGCTCTACATCGAACGCTATGATACGCGCGTCGAGGTAACGCGGCGCCGGCTGGTCGATGAGGCCGGGCAAAAGTCGTGGAACCTGAAGCCCGCCTGGGCGGCGCAGGACAGGTTCAATGCGGCGGCGACGCTGCGCCAGGCCGAACGGCAGGTGCGCGCTGCGCATGACCAGCGCATGGGCCGGATCGACGAATTTCAGCGCCGCGAGCTCAAAAGCCTCATCGAACAGTCCATGCGCGAGAACAACCTGCTGGGGATGGCGCGTGAAGAGTTCGGCCGCGCCGTGAACCGCCGCAGCGGCATGGAACGGCGGGGCGGCTGGGTGCGCCGCCCCAACCACTGAGCAAACGACAGGACGAGCGGAAGATTATCGCAAACAAAACGAAACAATCTGACCCAAGGAATATTTGCCTATCATAGGACTGATGTCATAGAATGTTCGCTAATTGTTCTGGTCAACAAAACGAAAGGAGACAACCATGAACTACTATTATGATCCCAAGGAAAACGATCGCCTCGTCGAAGCCCGCGAAAGCTTCTCGGCAAGGCTGCTGTCGGATGCGCAATTCGATGAAGCGATTGTCATCACCGGTATCGTCGAGCGCGAAATCAAGAAGAGCGGCAGCTTTAAAGAGAAGCTTGCCGACTACGCCTACGCGTTCGCCCGTACGGAAAGCTTTGATGCGGCGAAGTCCGAAGGGATCCTGCGCGATCTCTTCAAGGCGCGCACGGGCCAGACGATGAACCAGATGCGCGAACAGTTGGCCGAGCGGGAGGAGAAGCTCACGCCAGTGCAAAAGCGTGGTGCGTATCAGTATGCCGAGGCCGTCGGCGAAATGATCCAGAATGGCGACAAGATCTCATTTTATCGCGCCTATGCGCATTGTGGGAAGGCTTTCGCGGAAGATCTGGGCATAACGCATGCTGGCGCCAAGCGCTTGATCAAGGAAGAATTCCAGGCCGCCGGCAAGGGCGATTTTTATGAGTGGGGCAAGGCCATCGAGGAGCAGTTTTATCGCCCGCAGGTCGAAGCCGAGCGAAAGCAGCGCGAGGAGCGGGCCGAACGGCGCGAGGCCGACAGCGGTGACCGGGAAGAGCGTTCCTCGTTCCAGCGTGACGCTTCTTCGTCGTCGCGCGGCAACGGGCGCTCGCGCATGCAGTATCGTCGGTAGGTGCAGGGCGATGCGCGAACCGAACCCGCCGGATGATGTCCGCGAAAATGGCGATTTCCCGGCGTCGGAGAGCGCAGCAGGTGCGGTCCGGAGGAGCCAGCCGGCAAAAAAATCGCCGGCACCGGCCCTGCGCTTCGAGTGGACCGACTGGCTGCCCTATCTCGAAGACCAGGATATTCCGGACGTGCAGAAGCGGGCACTGATCGAAACGCTGTGGTCGATCGTCGTGGCCTTCGTCGATCTCGGCTGGCGGCTGAACCCGCCGGCCGAAATTTCTGGCGAGACGATCGACTTGAAGGCTATCCTGACCGAAATAGACCCCACCAAGGCAAAGGAGGCCGAATGAAGATAAAACAAAAGGCACTGCTATATTGCCGGGTTTCTTCCAAGTCGCAGGAAGAGGATGGCCACGGACTCGACAGCCAGGAGCACCGCTGCCGCGAATACGCGGCGGCCAAGGGCTATGAGGTCGTTGAAGTTTTCCCGGACACCAGGAGCGGCGGCGGCGATTTCATGAAGCGGCCCGGCATGGTTTCCCTTTTGGCTTATTTAGACGCCTATCCCGACGAAAACTTCGTCGTCATCTTCGACGATCTCAAGCGCTATGCCAGGGACACTGTGTTCCACCTGCGCTTGAAGGGCGAGATGAAGCTTCGCAACGCTGAGCGCGAGTGCCTCAACTTCAAATTTGAAGACACCCCTGAAGGCGAGTTCATCGAAACCGTCATGGCTGCGCAGGGCGAGCTGGAGCGTAAGCAGAACGGCCGCCAGGTCGCGCAGAAGATGAAAGCGCGCATGCAGGCCGGCTACTGGGTCCATAAGAAGGCCGTCGGCTACCGCTATCAAAAGGTCGAAGGCCGGGGAAAGATGCTGGTGCCGGATGAACCGATGGCCTCGATCGTTCGCGAGGGCCTTGAGGGCCGCGCCATCGGCCGTTTCCAGTCCGATGCGGAGGTGAAACGATACTTCGAGAGCTTTCCGGATTTCCCGCGCGACAGGAACGGTGTCTTGACCCAGCACCGCGTCACCGAAATCCTGACGCAGCCGCTCTACACCGGCTACATCTGCAGCGAGACATACGGCATCGATTGGCTCAAGGGCCACCATGAGCCGCTGATCAGCCTGGAGACCTTCGACAAGGTGCAGGAGCGACGCAGAGGCGTTGCCAAAGCACCGCAACGCAAGAATCTTGGTGACGACTTCGTCATGCGCGGCATGGCGGTCTGCGCCGATTGCGGCGTTCCCCTGCGCTCGTCATGGAGCACCGGTCGCCAGAAGCCTTACGCCTACTATCTCTGTCAGACCAAGGCCTGCGAGAGCTATGGCAAGTCGATCCCGCGTGTCAAGCTGGAAGGTGATATCGGCGAGTTGGTGCGCGAACTGGAACCGACGACGACGCTGTTCACCATAACACGTGCAATGTTCGCCATGGCGTGGGAGCAGCGCCGCGAGCAAGCCGCCGATATCATCCGCTCGGGCCGCCGACAGGTCGAGGCCGTCGAGAAGCAGATCGAAAGCCTGCTCACGCGAATCATGAATGCATCGAACCAGACGGTCATCCGCAGCTACGAAAACAAGATCACCGAACTGGAACGCAGCAAGCTCGTACTTGCCGAACAACTCGCGTTTCAGGCCGAACCGAAGGGAAAATTCGAGGAGCAACTAGAACCGGCCCTCACATTCCTCGCAAACCCTTGGAAACTCTGGCAGACAGGCAATATTGCCCTGCGCCGGACCGTGCTCAGACTGGCCTTCGCGGAACGCATCCAATACTGCCGAAAAGAGGGGCCTAGAACACCCCTGATTGCCTTGCCCTTCAAGGCTTTGAAGGATCAAACAGACCGGCAAGTCTGTTTTGGTGCCCAGAAGAGGCTTTCCCGTCCGGTGATCGAACCTCTCCATGAGAGGTGATTTCTCTTTGTATGTCAATTGCTTATTGGTGTCACTAGTTCAGTGCTGTAACCGCACGGTGTACCTAGTTTTCTGCCTGCGGTGTACCAGCCGTGTCAAAAATGGCGGAAAAATCTGAGACCTCGACCTCAAAAAGTGAGGCCGTGAAAAACCCCCCGTACCCGTCAATTTTTGCTTAAGGCTTTCGCAGGTGTTCTCCGGTCGCTATCACTCCAGCCGCCACCAGTGCTAGACCGAGTGCACCCGCATAGACACTTGTATCGTCAAGGTGTGGCGACAGGCCGAGAAAGAACGAGGCCGCCCCAAAGACCAGCACAAACGCCCCCAACGCTTTCCACCTGTTCTGCATTCACGTCCCCTCCGCCTTTGCCACATGACGATAAGCAGCGACGGAAGGCAAGAGGAGCAGATGGCTCCGCCTCGTGCCACTATTTGAGTATGCCCCTAGCGAACCGGCTTTGGACTGGTTCGATAAATGCCCATTGACAACCCTAAGCGAACCGATAAATATGAGACCATTCAAATCGAACTGAGAGGTCTCATATGTTCGTTCGTGCCTATCTCCGCGCCTCAACCAAAGAGCAGGACGCCAGCCGCGCCAAAGAGCAGCTAGAGGCGTTTGCTCGTGAGCGCGGGCTGTCCATCGCGGCCACGTATCTAGAGAACGAGAGTGGGGCGTCACTTGCCCGTCCTGAATTGTTCCGGCTTCTCGCAGACTGCCGACCCGGGGACGTGCTGTTGATTGAGCAGGTGGACCGCCTATCGCGGCTGAACGCGGCAGATTGGGAGCGCTTGAAGGGGGAGATACGGGAGAGGAGGGTGAGGATTGTGGCACTCGACCTGCCTACGTCTCACGGCATGGCCACGGCCAACCCGGACGACTTCACAGCCCGGATGCTGGACGCGCTCAATGGCATGTTGCTCGACATGCTCGCGGCCATCGCCCGCAAGGACTATGACGACCGCCGCAGACGGCAGAAGCAGGGCATCGACGGCGCGAAGGCCAAGGGCGTCTATCGTGGTCGGCCAGAGGACGCGGAGCGCAACGCGGCGATCATTGAAATGCTGCGCAGTGGCCAGAGTTGGAACAGCATCATAGCCGCCACGAAGGCTTCCCGGTCCACACTGGCGCGGCTGGCAAAAAGGTAGTGCGACAATCTGTCCAGAACTGGCCCGATACCGGGAAAAAGTAAGACGAGAACATTGGCAAACCACTCTACCCTATTTGGAAGAATGTCCCGATGTCGGGAGTAATATAAGGTAGGCAGCGTCTACGCACGTCTCCTGCCTTTTCTATGCCACTTGCATCCCAGTTTCTCCCCTGATCTACACCATAAAGCAACGTTCATTCACCAAAAGGACCGCACTACATGAACACTTCACCGCATATCTCTATCGATCAGCCTATCATCCCTCCAGCCACCCCAGCCGACGCCCCTTCGATCCTCTCACACGCCGCTGACTTTCTCTCCAGTGCCGCGCAAGCGGTCGAGGAAGGCCATGAACCGGGGTCACTACAGGTGCTTGAACGGGTTTTGTGGGCCGAGGCGAAGTTGCTGGAGTTAGTCCGCTCGCTCGATCCTGCCGAGTATGCGGCGGCTGTGAGGCATGTGTGGGGGAGGGAGCCGAAGGTTTTGAGCCGGGAAATGTAGGCTCGGGCTGGGCAGTGCAGGACGCTAGGCGGCGACTTTGCGCCGACTGCCAATAGCGACCTGCCACCGCAATTCGATATCCAGCTACAGTTGTCCTCATTGTGAGGTACCTATCAGGCATAGCGAGGGACCGTCCACGGCATGGCGATTACCCCACACATTCGGACACACACCCCTATCCCTCCCGTATGAAGTGTTACTAAACGTGTATGGGGCGAGCACTGGACCCGGCATTGACCGTGCTCTTGTAGATGCATCCTCCTCGACGTTCTCTCTAAACCCCTTCTCAGTCCTGACCGATGCCGGAAGCCAAGGACGATCATCTTTTTCCCATAGCGGAACGGTCGTCCAGAACGTCGCCTGTGTCTGAGACCATCTATTCATTCCAGTGCGGAATGCTCATTCCATTTCAGTAAGCCATTCGCGGGGATGCCGGAGGAGGGCGAGGTCTGTCTTTCTCCCTTTGCACCACCTCACCTTCCCCTTCATCCCCCGTTTCAACGCCTTCACGCGCCCGTCTACCCCGCCTTCATCCACCAACTTGTTCGGCGACGCTCATGCGGGATGTCCACCCCTCTTGGCGCGTGAAGGCGTTAGCTGTCATCCACCCCCGCCAGTCTTTTTCCAAAGCGGAACACCAACCAGACGATGAACAAACTCGACCCTACCGACCCCTCGACCTTTCGTGTCACTACCGACGCCCACGGCATCGAAGTCATCCATGTACCGCTCACAAACGCGCCGATCCCCGGTGCCGCTGCCCAACTCCACAAGACCACATTCGAAAGCCTTCCGTACACCGTACAAACCGCCCCCTGGTACGTGTCCGCAAACGTTGCGCATCTCGCGACACTCGGGGCAACCTTCCGCAAATCCGTCACCGTCAAGGCGAAGGACCGGGACAGCGGGGAACCGATCCTGATTGCCCGGTTGATTGTCGGGGCACGAGGGAGCCGCCGCGTTCTCTACAAGAACGGCAACAGGGTGGACTTACGCCTCCCGAACCTCGACTACGGCCCGCGCCGCCGCGACAGCCTTTACCACGGTCTCAAATTCAGCCGACGTGCCCGCACATTGCGAAAGCGGATGGCACAGGGATGAGTTACCTCGACCTCGACCAAGTCCCCGCTGAACTCCTCGACCGCAAGCGCGTCGTCGTCTTGTGGGCCGATATGTCTGACCCCGCCACCAACGCTATGCGCGTCCTCGACCACGGCGCGGGCATCTACGGCATCGAAACAAGAGCAGCGTCGTGTGACAGGGCGGCATGGTCCGACAAGGGTGGTCGGCTCTACATGTCGCTCCGCACCCTGACATGGGCTGTCCAGATCAAGGCGGCGCAATTGTTTGGCCCGGAGCGTGGTCGGCAGTGCGTCAAAGAGCTTGTCGAGACCATCAAGGAGCGCAAGGTGTGGCAATCCGCCAAACAGTCCTAGCCCAGAGCCGCCACCTCAAAATCCTGCTCTGCCAGAATTGCCTCGGACCCTTCGTTCGCAATGCCGCCTGCAAAGCCCGTTTCTGCTCCGGGGAATGCCGGGGTGGCTATGAGG
>JBFWUS010000008.1:0-101653 GCA_050247155.1 Rhizobiaceae bacterium | reverse complement strand
TGTCTTGACCAGCCAGCCGACGACGGAGGTCATTTCCATCCGCCTTTACAAGATGGCGTTCCAGGAATGGCAGACGGGCCGCTCCTGCGCGCTGGCCTACATCGTGCTGATCATGGTGCTCGCCATCACCAACATCTACGTAAAATACCTGAACAAGGTGAAGGAGCGCTGATCGATGGCCGCCGTCACCACCTCCACCGAGCGCAATCTCAATCGCATGGCCATCGTCGGCGTGCTGATCGTCACGATGATCTTCCTGGCGCCAATCTATTGGATCGCCTCGACCGCGTTCAAACCACGCAACCTTGCCACCACCGTGCCACCGACCGTGGTTTTCACGCCGGAAGTTTCGCCATTCGTCAAGCTCTTCACGCGGCGTTCGCAACTGCGCGCGCAGCCGACGCCGGAGGAGTACGCTGCCGCGCCCTGGTGGGAGCGCATGGTGTTCGACGGCGGCGAGAAAGTGGTGCGGTCCGGCAAGGGGGAAGTGCAGTGGTCGGGCTATCCGAACCGCTTCATGAATTCGCTGATCGTCGCCATCGTTTCCACCGTTCTGGCGGTGGGTATGGGCACGTTCACAGCCTATGGCTTCTCGCGCTTCAAGGTGAAGGGGGAGGGGGATCTCCTCTTCTTCATTCTGTCGACGCGCATGCTGCCGCCCGTGGTAGTGGCTATCCCCATGTTCCTGATGTACCGCGCCGTCGGCCTCAACGACACACATTGGGGCCTGATCATCCTCTACACCGCCTTCAATCTCTCCTTCTCGGTCTGGCTCATGAAAGGGTTCATGGACGAAATACCGAAGGAATATGAGGAGGCGGCCCTCGTCGATGGCTATACGCGCATGCAGGCCTTCTTCAAGGTCGTGCTGCCGGAGGCGGCGACCGGCATCGCGGCTACCGCCGTGTTCTGCTTCATCACCGCCTGGAACGAATATGCCTTCGCGCTGATCATGACCAACCGCCGCGCGCAAACCGCACCGCCCTTCATCCCGTCTCAGGTCGGTTCCGGTCTGCCGGACTGGACGGTGATCGCGGCCGGCACGCTGCTGTTCCTCCTGCCGGTTGCGATCTTCACCTTCCTGCTGCGCAATCACCTGCTGCGTGGCGTCACCTTCGGGGCGATCCGCAAATGATCCGCTCCGACAAACTCCAGCAAATCTCCGAAGTCGTGATGGTGCTCGGCATCGTCTTCCTCTGCCAGCCCTGGATCGAATTCCTGCATCGCTACGGGCTGACGGTCATCATCGTCGGGCTGCTGACCTTCATGTTCACCAACTGGTTCGGCGGCGAGAAGGCAGCCGTCGTGCCGGACGATCCCGATGAGGCATCCAAGCCATGACCTCGATCGAGCTCAAGGATGTCCAGAAATTCTTCGGGGCGGTTCAGGTCATCAAGGACATGAACCTAAAGATCGCCGACGGCGAATTCATCGTGCTGCTCGGTCAATCCGGCTGCGGCAAAACGACGACGCTGCGCGCCATCGCCGGGCTGGAGACGATCGATCAAGGCGACGTCCTGATCGATGGCCAGCCTGTCCAGCACCTCAAATGCTCTGACCGGGACATCGCCATGGTGTTCCAGTCCTTCTCGCTCTACCCGCACATGACCGTGTTTGAGAACATCGCCTTTCCGTTGCGCGCCACGCGCATGAGCAAGGCTGACGTCGACAGCCGCGTTCGCGAAATCGCCGGGGTGCTGCGCATCAATGACCTGCTGAGCAAGAAGCCCTCGGCACTATCCGGCGGCGACATGCAGCGCGTGGCGATCGGGCGGGCGCTGGTACGCAAGCCGAAGGCGATGCTGATGGACGAACCGATCGGCGCGCTCGATGCGAAACTGCGCGAGGAAATGCGCGCCGAGATCAAGCGCCTGCATATCAAGCAGGGCTCCACCACTATCTACGTGACACATGACCAGATCGAGGCGATGAGCCTGGCCGACCGCATCGTCATCATGCACGAGGGCAAGCTGCAACAGGTCGGTTCGCCGGAGGATGTCTATGCGCATCCGGCCAACATGTTCGTGGCGCAGTTTGTCGGCAGCCCGGTGATGAACATCGCGCCCGCCGAGATCAGCGAGGACAAGAACGCGGTCAAGGTCGCCGTTGGCGGAGGCGATGCCTTCCGGTTTCCCGCTGCCCTGACCGCGCAACTCGATGCCGCGAAGGGATCGAATGGATCTTTGGCCATGGGCATTCGGCCGGAGGGTGTGCTGGTCGCCCGCGATGCGACCGAGGGGTATCTGCCGGTCGAAGCCCATATCATCGAACCGCTCGGCTCGTACGACATCGTCGACTTGATGGTCGGCAAGCAATTGCTCCGTGCCCGCACGCGCTCCGGCTATGTCTCCGGCCCGGGCGAGAAAGTCTGGGCAAGGATCGATCCCTCCCAGGCGCATTTCTTCGATACGGCCAGCGGGCAGAGCCTGGGGGTGAGGTTGTGAGCGGCGCCGCTTTACCCTCCCCCTTGTGGGGAGGGTCGATCCGAGCTTGCGAGGATCGGGGTGGGGGTACTTTCCTTCATACCCCCACCCCGCTTCGCAGTTTCCGCTTCGCTTCAACTGCTCATCGACAGACCAGGGCGAGCCGCTTGTCTCGCCCGTCCTCCGGACCCCCACAAGGGGGAGGGTAAAGGCGGCGCTCCATGGCCCATATCCAGCTCAAATCCATCACCAAAACCTTCGGCCGCCACACCGCGCTGAAGAACCTCGACCTCGAAATCCAGGACGGTCAGTTCTTCGTCCTTCTGGGCGAAACGGGCGCGGGCAAGACCACCACGCTGCGTCTCATCGCCGGCCTCGAAAAGCCGACGTCAGGGCAGGTTTTCATCGACGGCGTCGATGTCGCCGATTGGGGCGCCGCCGAGCGTGACGTTGCCCTCGTGCTGCAGCAATATTCGCTCTACCCGCGTTATACGGTGCGGGAGAATCTGGAATTCCCGCTCAAGTCAAAAATCCGGCGCGTGCCGGATGATGAGATCAAGGAGCGCGTTGCACGTGCCGCCAAGACGCTGCGCATCGAGCATCTGCTCGAGCGCAAGACAGACCGGCTTTCCGGCGGTGAGATGCAGCGCGTCTCGATCGGGCGGGCGATCGTTCGCAAGCCGCGCGTATTCCTGATGGATGAGCCGCTGTCGGCGCTCGACGCCAAGCTGCGCGAGGCGCTGCGAACGGAGTTGAAAGAGCTCCAGCGCCGGCTCGGCGCGACCTTCCTGTTTGTCACGCATGACCAGATCGAGGCGATGTCGATGGGCGACCGCGTCGGTGTGCTGAACCACGGCCATCTGGTGCAGACCGGCACGCCGAAGGATATCTACGACAATCCGCGCGACACCTTTGTCGCCAGCTTCGTCGGCTCACCGCCGATGAATTTGATGGAAGGTCGACTGCTTGCCGGCCGCGCGGTCGTCGCGCCGAAAACCTTCGAGCTGCCTTATGACGGCGGCGTGAAATCAGGCGGCGTTGGCGACGACCGTCCGCTTACCTTCGGCATTCGTCCCGAAGATGTGTCGCTGGAAAACGATGGTCCCGTTACAGCTAAGGTGCACGACGTCGAGAACCATGGCGTGGAAAAGATCGTCACGCTGCGTGTCGGCGACATCATGCTACGGGCTACGGCGCCGGCACGCACCGACCTTTCCATCGATCAGGATGTCCGTTTCGCCTGGAACTCGAAAAAGGTCGCGCTGTTCGATCGCGCCAGCGGTGTGAGCTTGAGGCACGCGACATAGTCAACCGCGTCTTATCAAGATAAATGGAAGCGGCGGTTGAACGCAGCCAGAACTTCCGCATTGCGCAAATTCGCTGGCAGGCCGCCGCGCAGAACCTGCAAAGCCTGTTCGGCGGCGCCAACCCCCATGCGCATCATGCTTTCCTCGGTGATGCCGGCCATGTGGGGGGTGATGATGACGTTTGAAAATTCGTAGTAGGGGTGGTTGGTGGGCAGAGGTTGCTCCACGAAGACATCCAGCGCCGCACCCGCAATGCGGCCTTCGCGCAGCGCTGGAACAAGGGCGTCGTCCACAACCACCGGTCCGCGAGAGACGTTAATCAGCAACGACATCGGCTTCATGCGCCCAATCCGTTCAGCGTTCATCAGACCTTTTGTCTCGGGCGTCAGCGGACAACACAGCACGATGATGTCAGCTTCAGTGACCAGCGCGTCTAGATCGACGAAATGCACGCCGTCGATCTGCTTTGGCGTACGGCTATGCGCCAGCACCGTCATTTTGAAGCCATGCCGTCCGATGCGGGCAATCTCCGAGCCGACATTCCCAAAGCCGATGATGCCCAGTGTGCGTCCGCCGAGGTCGCTGTTGCTGTAGGCGTGATCGCGGCCCTGGTTCCAGCCTTTCGCCCGCAGGTCGCGATCGACCTGCCGAAATTGCCTGAGTAGCGCCAGCGACACCATGAACACATGTTCGGCGACGGTCGGCGCGTTGACGCCCGGCACATTGGCCACCATCACGCCAGCTTTGGTCGCAGCCTCCATCGGGATCATGTCTATGCCGGCGCCGTGGCGGATGGCGATCTTCAGTTTGGACGCAGCGTCGAACAAGGCTGCCGGGATCGGTGCGCGTACGATCACGACCGAGGCGTCTCGCCCCTCGTCGATCAGGGTCGCATCGTCGAGCGCGGAAGCAACGCGCAGCTCGGCGGCCTCCGTGATGATCGCCTCGGCGCGCGGGTGCAGCTTGTGCGTGGAAAAGACAACGGGGCGGGTCATGGCTGGATAATCGCCGGAAAGCCACTGGTTCGAATACCCCCACCCCTGACCTTGCCGGGGCCTTCGGCCCGGGCAAGGTCAGGGGTGGGGGTGAATTTCATGCAGTTGTCCCGAATGTGGTTGCCCGATGATCGCGACAGCGCGTTGTGCTCGGCACCCCTCACGCCTTTTCGAGCGAGCGTTGTGCGATCTCGGGGGTGTTGCCGCCGATCAGACCTTTCCAATAGCTCTCGGCGCCTTGCAAATGGGCGCTCATCAGGGCTTGGGCCAGATTGCCGTCGCGGCGCAGGATGGCGTCGAAGATCTGCAGATGCTCGGCATGCGAGCGGCGGCCCCGCTCGGCATCGCTGAAATAGATCGGCAGCCGCTGCTCGCCGAGCAAATAGTAGACGCTGCAAACCTTGTGGAAGACGCTGTTCTGCGTCGCGCGCACGATTTCGAGGTGGAAATCGCGGTCCTGCCGCGCCAGCCCCTCGCCCTTGTCGAGTTGTTCCTCGGATTCGCGCAGAATTTCGCGCAGCCGCTCGAAATTTTCTTCCGTCGCGCGGGTGCAGGCGAGTTCCGCCGCCTTGATCTCGTGAATCTTGCGCAGTTCCACGGTTTCATAAATCTGGATCGGGTCGAGCGGCACGCCGGCCTTTGCGAATAGGGCGAGCGCCTCCACGCTGGCCTGCCGTGTGGTCAGGTAGATGCCCGATTTCGCCCGGCGCTCGACGATGCGCATCGCTTCGAGGATCGCCAGCGCTTCGCGGATCTGACCGCGGCTGACGGCGAAATGATCGGCAAGTTCCCGCTCGGACGGCGTTCGTCCGCTTTCCGCGTCGGATTGAGCGAAGAGGTACGCCGCGAGATCCGCGAGCAGGTTCTTTTCTTTCATCGCTCAGCCGCTTTCGATGTGCCTTTTCATGAACTCTTCAGCGATGGTGAAGCCAAGACCTGGCGCGTCCGGCACCGCTATCATGCCGTCCTTCGCCTCGACCGTCTCCTCCACAAGATCATGTATCATCGGATTGGCGCCAAGCGAATATTCGATCACGAAACTTGATGGCGCAGCCGCGCATAGATGCAAGCCGGCGAAGAAACAAGGCGCACCTGCCCAAAGATGCGGGGCAAAGCGCAGATTGAAGGCGCTGGCGAGCGCGGCGATCTTCATCGCTTCGCTGATGCCGCCGCAGAAGGCCGGGTCCGGCTGAAAAACGTCCACCGCCTTCAGCAACGCCAGGTCGCGAAAATCGAAGCGGGTCGCCTCACTTTCACCTGCCGCAATCGGCACGGCGCCCGCCGCGCGGACCTCGGCCATGCCGGGCTTGTCGTCGCCGACAACGGGCTCCTCGAACCAGGCGAGGTCGCACTCTTCAACCATGC
The DNA here is from genome assembly GCA_050247155.1 of Rhizobiaceae bacterium. GTDB lineage: Bacteria > Pseudomonadota > Alphaproteobacteria > Rhizobiales > Rhizobiaceae > Mesorhizobium_G. Next base: position 95,563 of record JBFWUS010000008.1, on the reverse strand, counting down.
GGATGAAGCGCTTCGCGCCGGAAACGGTGTAAGTTCCATGCGCGTCGACCATCAGATCGATGGCAGGACCAAGCGCTTTTCGTGCTGCCTTGACCCGCGCAGCGGAAACATGCGGTGCGCCGTCCATCGAGCCGACGCGCATCTTCACCGCCTTAAAGCCGCCTTTGTCGATGTAGGACAGCAATTGGTCGCCGATCTCGTCCGCGTTGGCCCAGCCGCCTGAGGCATAGGCCGGCAGCCGGTCCGCCTTTTTGCCGCCGAGCAGCCGCCAGACCGGCTGGCCGAGCGACTTGCCCAGGATGTCCCACAGCGCGATGTCGACCGCGCTGATCGCCGCGACGCTCAAGCCCCGCCGGGAAAGCTCGGGCATGGCATGGCCGTCGCCGGCCGCCTTTTCATGGCGCACGCCGTTATAAAGCATCTCCCAGATGGCGGAGATGTTGCGAGGGTCCAGGCCCACGAGGCGCGGCGCGACCTCCCTGTTCAGCAGATGCACCAGCGCTCCGTAGGCGCCGGCGCTGCCGGCAGCGTTCTTGCCTTCGCCCCAACCGACAATGCCTTCGTCCGTTTCGATGCGCAGGATCGCGGCATCGAAGGTCGTGAGCTGACCGAAGTCGCTACGATGCTGCCGCGCCTTTTCGATGGGTATACGAACCCACCAGGCCTCTACCTTGGTTATGCGCATCGGGCGTCTCCGGCCCCACCCGATCGTGCAGGCGGGGCGTGCCTCGGGTTGGGCCTACTTGATCAACGGCAGGATGGTTTCGGCCGTGATGCGCATCTGGTCGGTGTAGAATTTCTCCGTCAGCAAACTCGAACCGTGGTCCTGAATGAACTTGAGCTGCTCGGGCGAGATGTCGACCGGGTTGCGCTCGACCATGTCCGGGTAACGGTTGGCCGGGGTGCGGTCGACCGGCGCGACGAACTCATTGGTCAGCGCGCCATCATAACCGATCTCTTTCAACCAGCCGACGAGCTGCTTCCAGTTGATCGTTCCCAGGCCGGCAGCAAAACGGTTGTTGTCGGCGACATGGAAGTCGAACAGACGCTTGCCCACCTTTTGCAGCGCTTCTTTGACGTCGAATTCCTCCATGTGAATGTGATAGGCGTCGAGGCAGACGCCGCATTCGGGGCTGATCGCGTCGGCCAGCGCCAGCGCCTGTTCGCCGCGGTTGAAGAGATAGGTTTCAAAGCGGTTCAGCGGCTCGACGGCGATGCGCACGCCGACCTTCTTGCCATGCGTGAAACATTCGCGCGTGGCGTCGACCACCCATTCCCATTCTTCGGCTTCCGTGCCGTCCGGCACGACCTTGCCGACCGTCGCCGGCACAAGCGTCAGGATCTCGCCGTCAAGTTCGCTCACCATGGTCAGGCAGTCCTTGACGTATTGCACCGACTTTTCGCGCTGACCCTGGTCCTTGGCGGCGAGGTTACGCTCGCCAAGCATCAGCGTCACCGAACCCCAGCAGCGAATGCCGTGTTCCTTGAGCGAGGCGCGCGTTTCCTTCGTCTTGTACTGTTCTGGCTCGCCTGAAATCTCGATCGACTCGTAGCCGAACTTTTTGATACGACGCAGCGTCGTGTCCAGCGGCTCGGCGCGCATCCAGTTGTGTGTCGACAAATGCATAAAACTTGTCCTCCCGAAATTCCCTATGGACCCTATGAAAGAGCTAATATGCCCCTTGATCGACCAGTAGCAATCTGGTTCGACCAATTTTTTCTATTTTCGGTTCTATCGCGCGGCCTTATCCAGTGCAAGCTGTCTCTTCAAGAAACCGACCCGTAGCATAAAATATATACTTTTCAATATGATAATTCTATCTTGAGGTCAAACCGGGGTCGACTTCCCCGATTTTCTGACGGCTTAACTCTTATTCCTGTTTGGTAAGACCAAAATTGTATACTGCGGCCTGAGCTCGCGTGGGCCGCCACCTACTCAAAATCCGTAGCAAAGCCTTCCGTGTGGCGCGATTGCTGTTAAAAATAGGGCACGCGGCATTGGGGGACGACATGAGTTCGAGCCGGCGAGACAGGCGTATGCGTTTTCAAAGTGGACGTGCATCGTCTCCAGCAGGGCTAATCGCGCTGGGCGCGCTAGCGCTGCTCGCGGCTTGTCAGGAAGAGGTCGTCAAGGTCGAAAAACCGTCGGTGCGCGTCAAAGCCACCGACGCCAATCCCGTAAACTATGCACCCGTGCTGTCGCTTACGGGGGAGATTGCGGCACGCACCGAGAGCAACGTCTCGTTCCGCACCGGCGGGCGGGTGTCCGAGCGGATGGTGGATGTCGGGGATCATGTCGAAGCGGGGACATTGCTTGCGCGCATTGATCCGCAGGAGCAGCAGGCCGACATCCGTGCCGCGCAGGCTTCAGTCGATGCGGCGCAGGCGAACCTGCGCCAGGCGACGGCAGCGTTTCAACGCCAGGAAACCTTGCTGAAGCAGGGTTTTACAACCCGCAGCCAATATGACCAGGCGCAACAGTCGATGCAGGTTGCACAGAGTTCGCTGGAGGCGGCGCAGTCGCAACTGCAAAACGCCAAGGACGCCCTCGGCTACACTGAGCTCTTGGCTCCGGCAGCAGGCGTCATAACCGGACGAAGCGTCGAGACGGGTCAGGTCGTTCAGGCCGCGCAAACAATCTATACGATCGCCGAGGACGGCGATCGTGACGCGATCTTTTACGTCAATGAGGCGCTGGCCGCGAATTCGCCGCCTGATCCAGATGTAGCTATTGCCTTGATCGGGAATCCAAAGGCCGCGGCCATGGGCAAGGTCCGGGAGATCGCGCCCGTCATCGACCAGGCGACGGGAACAATCCGCGTCAAGGTCGGCATTGCGAACACGCCAGCCAGCCTGCCCCTGGGCGCCGCTGTCACCGGGTCCATCACGGTGCGAGCTGCGCAGGCGATTATCTTGCCGTGGCAAGCACTTTACTCGGACCGCGGGCAGCCCGCCGTCTGGACGATCGACCGTGGCACCAAGGCGGTCTCGCTCACGCGCGTCGGCGTCATGTCCTACAATTCCGGCACCATGGCCATCAATCGCGGCCTGGCCGGCGGACAGCTTGTGGTCACGGCTGGCGGGCAGTTGCTGCGGCCGGGACAGATCGTTGAAATCGCAACGGAGCCGGCCAAATGATTCATAGAGGCTGGTTCACTCCGCCGCGGTCATTGCGGCATTTGCAGACGGTGAATTTGCTCACCCCACCCGGCCCTTTGGGCCACCCTCCCCATCAAGGGGAGAGCGCGCGGAGAACTTGGCGCTACTCCCTCCCCTCGATGGGGAGGGCGGCCCGAAGCGCCGGGTGGGGTGGACATCCCTACACCGTGAGCTTCCTGCTGCTGGCTACCCTTCTCACCTCTTCCTGCAGCCAGGAAGAGGTGGCCCCGCAAGAAATCATCCGACCTGTGCTTTCGGTCGTTGTCGAGCCGCGCGACCGCACACAGTCAGGGTTCGTCGGCTCCATCCAGCCCGAAGTCAGCGCCTCGCTCAGCTTCAGGCTGCTGGGCCGTATCGTGGCGCGCGACGTCGATGTCGGCGACATCGTCAGCAAAGGCACAACGATCGCCTCGCTCGACCCACAGGCCCTGCAATTGCAGGTTCAAGCTGCCCGCGCGGATCTTTCCAGCGTGCAGGCTCAGGCAGCCAACGCCGTTGCTTCCGAAGAGCGCGCCCGGGCGCTGTTGGACTCCAGGAACATTTCGCAGGCGCAATATGATGCCGCCTTACAGGCTCGCGACGCTGCACAGGCTGCCGTCACGCAGGCACAGGCGGCATTGACCAAGACCCAGGAACAGCTCGGCTATTCCCAGCTTTTCTCCGATTTTGATGGCGTTGTGACATCGGTCGGCGCGGAAGTCGGCCAGGTCGTGTCGCCGGGTCAAACGATTGTGACGGTGGCGCGCTCCGATGTGCGCGAGGCGGTCGTCGACATTCCCGACCAGATGGTTGCAGAACTCGCCGTCGGCACCGAATTCACTGTCGCGCTGCAATCGGCCCCGAGCATTTCCGCCAAGGGCGCCATTCGCGAGGTCGCGCCACAATCAGATGCGATGACGCGCACCCGCCGGGTCAGGCTGAGCCTTGCCGATCCGCCTGTGGCTTTCCGGCTTGGTTCGACGGTCAATGTGACCCGCAGTGTGGCTGTGGCGCCGTCCATCGTGCTGCCTGCTTCGGCGCTGCTCGACCAGCAAGGAGAGGTATCGGTGTGGGTGGTCGACCCAGCCGCGCTGACAGTCGGCCTGCGGCCGATCAAGGTCGGCGCCGAGGGCTTCGGCTTCGTTACCGTGGCGTCCGGTATCGAGCCGGGTACACGCGTGGTGACGGCAGGCGTGCATAGCTTGACGCAAGGACAGAAGGTTAGGGTCGACGTCGAGGAGTCCGCTCAGTGAAAGACTTCAACCTGTCCGAGTGGGCGCTCGATCATCGCTCGATGGTCTGGTACTTCATGATCATCTTCATGGTCGCCGGCGTCTTCTCTTATCTGAACCTCGGGCGCGAGGAAGATCCGGCATTCACGATCAAGACGATGATCATCCAGGCCAATTGGCCCGGCGCGTCAGTCGATGAAACGATCATGCAAGTCACCGATCGCATCGAAAAGAAGCTCGAAGAGCTCGATTCGCTCGACTACACGCGATCCATCACGACACCGGGAAAGTCCGTCGTCTTCGTCAACCTCAAACCGACGACAAGAGCCGCCGCTGTTGCGCCGACCTGGGTAAAGGTCCGCAACATGATCAACGATATCAAGATCAATTTTCCGCAGGGCGTTCTTGGGCCGTTCTTCAACGACAGCTTTGGCGATGTGTATGGCAACATCTACGCTTTTACCTCTGACGGGCTGACCCCGCGCCAGTTGCGCGACTATGTCGAGATCGCCCGCAGCCGCATCCTGACCGTTCCCAACGCCGGCAAGGTGGACTTGATCGGCGCGCAGGACGAGGCGATCTACCTGGAATTCTCCACTCGTCAGATCGCCGCCCTGGGCATCAATCAACAGGCGGTCGTCCAGAGCTTGCAAGAGCAGAACGCGATCACGCCGTCGGGCGTCATCGAGGCGGGCGACGAGCGCATCATTGTTCGCGTTACCGGCGCGTTCTCATCCGAAGACAGCCTGCGGGGCATCAATTTGCGGGTCAATGACCGCTTCTTCCGGCTCAGCGACATCGCGACGATCCGGCGGGGCTATGTCGATCCGCCGACGTCCATCTTCCGCGTCAACGGACAAGATGCGATCGGCTTGGCAATCGGCATGAAGCCCGGCGCCAATCTCCTCCAGTTCGGAGAACATCTGGCCGAGGAGATGAAACTTATCGTCGGCGACCTGCCCATCGGCGTCGGCGTTCACCTGGTGGCGGATCAGCCGGTCGTCGTGGAAGAGGCGGTCTCGGGCTTCACGCGGGCGCTGTTCGAAGCCGTGGCGATCGTGCTGCTCGTCAGTTTCGTCAGCCTGGGGCTGCGCGCTGGGTTGGTGGTGGCGCTGGCGATTCCCCTGGTGCTGGCGATCACCTTCCTGGCCATGGACTACCTTGACATAACCTTGCAGCGCATCTCGCTCGGCGCGCTGATCATCGCGCTCGGCCTTCTCGTCGACGACGCAATGATCGCGGTCGAAATGATGGTCTCACGGCTCGAAGTCGGCGACTCGCTGCGCAAGGCGGCGACCTATGTCTACACTTCCACGGCGGCTGCGATGTTGACCGGAACGCTGGTGACAGTCGCCGGCTTCATTCCCGTCGGGCTCAACGACAGCAGCGCCGGCGAATACACCTTTACGCTTTTCGTGGTCATCGCGGTGTCGCTGATCGTGTCGTGGATCGTCGCAGTGCTGTTCACGCCGTTGCTTGGCGTAACCATATTGCCCGCGACGATGAAACAACACCATACGGGGCCGGGTCGCTTCACGCGCATGTTCAACGCCGTCTTGTTCGTTGCTGTCCGGCATTATTGGATAACGATCATCGCGACGGTGTTGCTGTTCGCTTTGTCCCTGTTCGGTATGCGCTTCGTCCAGCAGCAGTTCTTCCCAGGCTCCGACCGTCCCGAACTGATCGTCGATTTCAACCTGCCGCAGAATGCCTCGATCGAGGACACACGGGCACAGATCGAGCGCTTCGAGGAGATCGCGCTCAAGGGCGATGAGGACATCGAGCATTGGAGCACCTATATCGGCCAGGGAGCCGGCCGTTTCGTGCTGTCCTTCGATGTCCAGCAACCCAATCCCTACTACGGGCAAGTGGTCATCGTCACCAAAGGATACGATGTGCGCCAGCGCGTACAGGAAAAGCTCGAAAAGATACTGCGCGCGGAGTTCGTCGGCACTGATACGCTGGTCAAAGCGCTTGAACTCGGACCTCCCGTCGGTCGGCCTGTCCAATATCGCCTCAGCGGCCCGGATATCCAGCAGCTTCGCGCGTTTGCGCTCGACCTTGCCGGCGTCATCGACGTCAACCCGAATCTCAGCGCCGTTACCTTTGATTGGAATGAACCGGCGCGGGTTCTGAAAGTCGACGTCAATCAGGACAAGGCGCGGCAGCTTGGCGTTACCTCCCAATCCATTGCCCAGGCCCTTAACAGCATCGTCGGCGGCGTCACGATCACCGAGGTGCGCGACCAGACCTATCTCATCGATGTTATCGGTCGCTCTCAAGACGACGAGCGGGGTTCCATAGAGACCGTGCAAAATCTGCAGCTCCCGGCAGGCAACGGACAATCAGTCCCGCTGGCGTCCGTTGCAACGCTGCGCTACGACCTCGAGCAGCCGACCGTGGTGCGACGGGGGCGCCTTCCCACCATCACCTTGAAAGCTGGCATCCTCACATCGGAACAGCCGGATTCGGTCGTTCGTGACCTCGAGCCGGTCGTCCAGGATTTTCGCGCCAAACTGCCCGTCGGCTATTCTGTCGTGACAGGCGGCACCGTCGAGGAAAGCGGCAATGCGCAGGGCCCCATCGCGGCCGTCGTGCCGCTGATGCTCTTCGTCATGGCGACAATCCTGATGATCCAACTCCAGAGTTTCCAGCGACTTTTCCTGGTGATAGCCGTTGCGCCTCTCGGCCTCATCGGCGTGGTCGCCGCTTTGTTGCCGAGTGGCGCTCCACTTGGCTTTGTCGCCATACTCGGGGTCCTTGCTCTTATCGGCATTCTGATCCGCAATTCCGTCATCCTGATCATGCAGATCGAGCATTTGATCGCGGAAGGCGTTCACCCTTGGAATGCTGTCATCGAAGCGTCGGAACATCGTATGCGACCGATCGCGCTCACGGCTGCCGCGGCGTCGCTGGCGCTTATCCCAATCGCGCGCGAGGTGTTCTGGGGGCCGATGGCCTATGCCATGATGGGCGGCATCATCGCTGGCACCGCGATCACGCTACTCTTCCTGCCGGCGCTCTACATTGCCTGGTTTCGCATCAAGGAGCCGCCGCGCGAGTCAGAACCGCAGCCAGCCGCGACAGTCATGCCGCCGCAACCGGACGTCGCGCCGGCGTGACCGGCTTGCGCGCGCCGTTTGGGGCGAAGAACCTGCTCTGGCGCATTTGACCGACCCACGGCCGAAGCTACCAGGCGGGGTATGGTTGCTGGGCGCGAAGAAGCTATCGCGCCAAAGGCGCTTCCATGAAGATGAGATGGTTACCCAGTTCAGGAGGCGCTGCGTAGTAGGGTGCGATCTCCCGAAATCCGAGCGAACGATAGAGACTCAGCGCCGCATCGTGGTTACGGCCAGTATCCAGCCTCATGGTGATGTAGCCTCGCTCAGCAGCTACGCGCACGATGCCTTCCGCGAGGCTGCGGCCCAGTCCAAGACCTCGACCTTCGGGGCTGGTGAACATGCGCTTCATCTCGCATGTGCGTTCGTCGATCCGTTGCATCATGACACAGCCGACCACCTTTCCGTTCAGGCGGGCAACAAGGATCTCCCCATCCGGCGCCGCGTGGATCCTTGGCAGGCTATCGAGTAGCGCCGCCCATTCTTCCGGCGTGTAGTAGCGGTCGACGAACCAGGCGTTTTCGCCGTAGCGCGACCGGCACCAGTCGATGAAGCCGTTGCACAAGGCCCGAATGGCGAGGAAGTCCTCAGGTCGAGCTGGGCCGATTTCCGAATTCTGTTGCACCGCGACGCCCCTCGGCCACGAATTATGCATCGGCGAACCGGGCGATCGTTGTCGAACTCAATCGCCCACTGCAATTTTTCCTGCTCAGCGACGTGGCCCTGTCAAAGGTGATGAAAAACTAGCCAAGTCTTCGTCAACTCTAGTCAAAAAAGGTCTCGCCGACAATCTGCCGCGACCGATGAAGCAACGCGACGCTATCTGACCTTCACAAACGGCTGCACGAGCTGGTGGATGAAGTCGAGTTTCGCCACTACCGGCTGCGATAGCACGAATGGATAAAAATCCGGCTGGCCCATGCTGCGGTTGAGATTGTTCATCGCCACGGTCAGCGGCACCAGCGCCTCGACCAACTGGTTGATGTCGCCTTCACGGTACGGATCGAAGCCAATATCCGTCGACAGTTGTTCGGCATTCGCGACCTTTGGCCTGATTGAGATGCCGAAGGAACCGGCGGTCTCGATCGCGTCGACCATGTGCATGTAGTGCGCCCAGCACTCGGCAAAGTCTTCCCACGGGTGGGCGGTCGCGTAGGAGCTGATGAAGTTAATTTCCCATCCGGGCGGCGGGCCTTCATTGTAATGGTGCTGGAGCGCCGTCGCGTAGTCCGCCGTTTCGTCGCCGAAAACGGCTCGGAAGGAGTCGATCTTGTCGCCATCCTCGACAAGACGATCCCAATAATAGTGACCGATTTCATGCCGGAAGTGGCCGAGCAGCGTCCGATACGGCTCGTGCATCTCGGTGCGCCGCTTTTCCCGCTCGGCGTCGTCGGCCTCGGCGATGTTCATGGTGATGACGCCGTCGGCGTGACCGGTCAGCGTTGTCGTGGTCACCCCTCCATCAGGCCCGATCGGATCGGCAAGGAAATCGAAAACCAGCCCTTTGTCCGGGTCTTCGATGCGGTCGGGCATCGGCAGGCGCCATTGGATCAGCGAGTAGAAAAGCTGGCGTTTGGCGGCCTCCAGCTTCGCCCAGTTGGTCCAGTTGGGAACGATAGTAAGGTCCGGAATCATGCGGTTGTGCCGGCAGGCTTGGCAGAAAGTCTGGCCGGAACCGGCCGGGATCAGCCAGTTGCACACGCTGTCGGCGGCGTTGGCGCAGAAGATGTAAGGCTTGTCGGGGTCGGCCAACGCCGTCCAGGCGTCGCCGTTTTCCACCAGCGCCGACATGACGGACCGCTCGGCGATAAAGCCGAGACGGAAGCCGCAATTCACGCAGGCGCTGTTGTTGAAATAGACGACACTGCCGCAGTTCTGGCATTCGAAGAGCCGCAAGAGGAACCTCTCGGCGTAGGTAGGTTGGCCGGGAGTAACGCAGAGATCGTTGACGAGTTCAACCCGGCAGTGCGGCCGCCTTACCCTCCCCCTTGTGGGGAGGGTCGGCGAACGATCACCTTTGCGCAGCAAATGATCGTGAGACGGGGGTGGGGGTTGGTGCCGCTTCGCGATCGCAGCATGAATTGCGCTACCGCCACCCCGATCTCTCGCAAGCTCAAGATCGACCCTCCCCTCAAGGGGAGGGTAGGGCGGCTGCGTCAGCCCACCGGCAACACGTCCACCGCCTGCGAAATGTCCTGCGCGCCCGATGTGCGCAGCATACCGCGAACCGGGGCGACGTCGGAGTAATCGCGGCCGCGCGCGGCCACGATGTGGTCGGCTCCGGCCATCATCTTGTTGGTCGGATCGAACTCCACCCAGCCCGCCTCCAGGCCGCACCAGGCCTGGACCCAGGCGTGCATGGCGTCCGCGCCTTCCAGCCGGGGCTTTCCCTTCGGCGGTTCGGTGCGCAGGAAGCCGCTGACATAGCCCGCCGGAATGCCGATCTGGCGCAGGCAGGCAATCATGATGTGGGTGAAGTCCTGACAGACGCCTCGCCTTTTGGCGAAGGCCTCTTCGAGCGGCGTGTCGACCGTCGTGGCCTCGCCGTCGTAACGCATGTCGCGATAAAGGCCGGTATTGATCGTTTTCACTGCTTCCAGAGTCGTCCCCTGGAGGTCGACGATCTCGTTCACATAATCAGTGATGGCTTCGCTCGGCCGGACCAGCGGCGAGGCGTCGAGATAATGGTGCGGCGACATCGGGTCGAGCGATTGCACGGCGGCAATTTCCGCCGCCAGCCGGCCGAGCTTCGGTGACAGGTCCAGTGTCGATGGCTGCGCAAATCGATCGACACGGGCGCGCACGACGAACTCGACGTCTTCGATCGCTTTCGAAAACGTCACTTCGGTCGTGCGGTTGCCGAAGAAGTCGTAGCGGTCGGAACGTTCCGCCGGGGCTGGCCGGATGTCGATCGAGCCGGCGATCAGCCGTTGACCCTCTGGCCAGTCGGCGGGCATCAGCCGCAGCAATTGCCGCCCGGCGGCGGTGCGGCCATAAGTGCATTTAGTGACGAGCTTTATCTCGTAGAGCATCGGTTAGTGGTGCCGCCTGCTGTCTTGTCGCCCGATACCCCCACCCCTAACCCCTCCCCTCAAGGGGGAGGGGGACCAGGCTGCCGCAACGTCGTGCAAAAATTGCAAAGCTTGGTGCCAAGTGGAGCCGCTGCGATGTTCCCCTCCCCCTTGAGGGGAGGGGTTAGGGGTGGGGGTAAGCCCTTTCAAGCCATTGCACTGGATCATCGGCTACTTCAAATATACGTCGGTCAGCAGCTCCGACAGGCCGGCGATGCCGTTGTGGCAGTCGATCAGATCGTCGGTGCTGAAATTATCAGGCGTATGCACCGCTACGTCGGTGTGCACCCGCAACACCGTGCGCACCAGATCAGACATCTCCCCATGCACCATCGCGCCGGGCAAGAGGTCGACCTGATCGCGCAGTTCACTGAGCTGGTAGAGGATCGAACGCGGGTTCATCGTGTCCAGGGCGAGCAGATCGATGACCGAGGGCCGCGTCGTTCTCACCGTGTAGCGCCGACGGTGCGACAAGGTGCTGTCACCAACCTCCACGACGAAGTCGAGCGCGCCGTCGGGCGCCTTCTTGTCGGCCAGCTGGGCAAGCAGCGAGGCCATGCCCATGGCACGCTCCAACGAACGGCCGATGCTTAGGAACCGCCAGCCAGTGAAGCGGTACATATTGTCGTGCACCAGGCCGGAGAAACCGGTGATCTTGCGCAGAAGCACGCCCATGGCACGGGCGCTGTCGTCGCCCAACGTTGAGGTGACCGCTATCTTGCTGGCGCTGTCGGCGAGATCGTTGAGCGCCATCCAGCCATCGACCGAAAAGCGGTCGCGCACTTTGCCGGCGCTGTTCATCGCCGAATAGAACATGGAACGCAGCGTCGCCGGCACGGCCTCGTCCGTCTCGACCTCGAGATCGTCGATGTAGGCGCGCACATAGTCGAGCAGCGGGCTTGCGGTTTCCCCGGCTTCGGCCAGGCGGATGAAATAGGCGCGCAGCAGGCGCATCGTGCCTTCGGCGCGCTCGACATAGCGGCCCAGCCAGAACAGATTGTCGGCGGCGCGGCCGGGCAGCGTGCCCTGGCGCGGCCTGGCATAGGGCGCGGTCGGCAGCGGCAGCATCGTCTCGGCCTTGACCGGATTATCCGAGACCACCCACACGTCGGCCACGGAGCCGCCGCTTTGCATCGCCACCGCCTTGGGATCATTCGAGCGGCCGATCCGGGCGAAGCCGCCGGGCAGGGCGGTCCAACCATCCGCCGTGCGGGCAAGGAAGACGCGCAGGCTGAGCGGACGCGGCGTCAGCCGCCCATCCTCCCAGACGGGCGTCGTCGAGAGCGTCACCTGTTCCTGACCGACGAAATGGCGGCCATTGCGGGCATCGAGCGTGAAGTCGGCGTCGCCCGGCACGGCATCGACGCCGAAGGCCCGAACCACTTCTCCGCTGGCTGCGCGCGATCGGGGCACCGCCGGGCCGATGACCATCCTGTCGGCATTGGCTGCCACGTAGTTTCGTTCAGGCTCGTGGCCGCACCACCATGTCGCGACATTGGGCATGGCCAGTGGCTCGCCGGTCAGCGCGCCGCATATGCCCGGCAGGAAGGCGAACAGCGCCTTGGCTTCCAGGGCTCCGGTTCCAAGCGCGTTGACGAAAGACAGGTTGCCTTGCCGCACCGCCTCGACGAGTCCAGGCGCCCCGAGCCGCGACGCGCCATCCAGTTCCAGCGGATCGGCGAAATTCGAATCGAGCCGCCGCCACAGCACCGTCACCGGACGGTTGCCGGATACGCTGCGCACCATCACCCGGCCGTTCTCCACGGTCAGGTCCTCGCCTTCCAGCAGCGGCAATCCCAAATAGCGCGCGATGTAGGCGTGTTCGTAGTAGGTGTCGGTCATCGGCCCCGGCGACAGGATAGCCATGCCGTTGTCCTCGCCGCCGCGCATGGCGTTCAGCGCATCGCGGAACTGCCTAAAGAATCCCGCCATGCGGTGCACATGCGCGTCGGCGTAGTAGTCGGCGAAGACGCGCGCTGTCGCAACGCGGTTTTCCAGTGCAAAGCCCGCGCCCGAGGGCGCGTGAACGCGGTCCTCCAGCACCCACCACTGTCCGCCTGGTCCGCGGCCGATGTCGAAGGCGACGAAATGCAGGAAATGGCCGCTTGCCGGCTGGATGCCGACCAGCGGCCGCAGCCATTCGGGATTGGACGCGATGATCGAGGCCGGAAGGAAGCCGTTCGAAACCAGCGTATTCGCGCCGTAGAGATCCGCCGCGATCGACTCCAGCAGGTTGGCGCGGTGGGTGAGGGCGGCGGTGACGGTCTGCCACTCGCTCTCATGCAGGATAACCGGCACATGGCTGAGCGGCCAGGAACGGTCGACGGCGCCCTTTTGCCCGTATTGCCGGAAATAGACGCCGGCATCGCGCAGATATTCGTCGCCGCGCGCAAAGCGTCCCATCATTTCGGTTTGGTCGAGCCGCGAAAAGTAGTCGAGGAAAGGCGCCCAGACGGGCCGGATCGTGCCGTCCGCCGCCATCAGCTCGTCCGGCACCCCGGACAGCGGCTGGTAGCCCGCAGCAAGACTGCGCGGTTTAGACCGGCTGAGACTCGTACGCTTCGCCACGCGCCTACAGACCTGCGGGGCGACGCATGTCGAGCGTCATCGGAAATTCGCGGGATGGCGTCTCCGGCCGTGCCTCGTAACGGCCCGCGGTATGTCCCGAAGGAACGAACCGCGCCAGCCTCCGGGCCTCGGCCTCGTTGGCGTTGACCGGAAACGTCTCGTAGTTGCGGCCGCCCGGATGCGCGACATGATAGACGCAGCCGCCCAGCGCGCGGCCGGTCCAGCTATCGTAGATGTCGAAGGTCAGCGGCGCATTCACAGGCAGCACCGGGTGCAGCGCCATCGCCGGCTGCCAGGCCTTGAACCGCACACCGGCGACCGACACGCCGGACGTCTCGGTCGGCTGCAAAGGCACGGTGCGACCATTGCAGGTGACGGCATAACGGCTCGGATCGGCCGTTTCGAGCTTCACCTGCAGGCGCTCCACGGAGCTGTCCGTATAGCGCACCGTGCCGCCGATCGCTCCCGTCTCACCCAACACGTGCCATGGCTCCAGCGCTTGCCGCAATTCCAGCTTGACGCCCTCATAGTCGACCTCACCGCAGAACGGGAAGCGGAATTCCGCCTGCGCGACAAACCATTCCGGCCGCATCTCGAAACCATGACGCCTGAGATCATCCAGCACGTCGAGAAAATCCTGCCAGATGAAATGCGGCAGCATGAAGCGATCATGCAAGGTGGTGCTCCAGCGCGTCAGGCGGCCGGTCAGCGGCGCTTGCCACATCCGGGCGATCAGTGCGCGGATCAGCAATTGCTGCGCCAGGCTCATGCGCGGGTTGGGCGGCATCTCGAAGCCGCGGAATTCGACCAGCCCCAGCCGCCCCGTGGGTCCATCAGGCGAATAGAGCTTGTCGATGCAGATTTCCGAGCGGTGCGTGTTGCCGGTCACGTCGACCAGAAGATTGCGCAGCAGCCGGTCGACCAGCCAGGGCAGGGGCTGTTCCCCCATGGCCGGCGGCGGGATCTGTTCCAGCGCCGTTTCCAACTCATAGAGCGCGTCATGCCGTGCCTCGTCGATGCGCGGCGCCTGGCTGGTCGGGCCGATGAAGAGGCCGGCAAACAGATATGACAGGCTCGGATGCCGCTGCCAGTGCAGGATCAGGCTGCGCAGCAGATCGGGGCGGCGCAGGAACGGGCTGTCGTTGGGGGCCTGCCCGCCCACCACGACGTGGTTGCCGCCGCCGGTTCCGGTGTGGCGGCCGTCGATCATGAATTTGTCGGCGCCAAGCCGCGTCTGCCGCGCTTCCTCATAGATGATTTCGGTCGTGGCGACGCATTCGTCCCAGGACGAGGCCGGGTGGATGTTGACCTCGATGACGCCGGGGTCCGGCGCGACACGGATGACATTGATGCGTGGATCGTGCGGCGGCGCGTAGCCCTCGATCTGGACCGGCAGCTTCTCTTGTTTTGCCGCCGCTTCGATCGCGGCGATCAGTTCCAGATAATCCTCGATCTTCTCGACCGGCGGCATGAAGACGCACAGCCGCCCATCGCGCGGCTCGATCGCCATCGCAGTGCGCACCGCGCCGCCTTCCGCTTCCAATGTCTGCTCGACCAGCGTCTGCGCCCCCGTCGGCGCCTCGACAACGGTCACAGGCTGCTGCTTCAGCTCGATGTCGGGGATCGGGCCACGCTGTTCCGTCGGGTCGGCAGGGTGGATGTAGGGAAATGCCGCCGGCGGTATGTGAGACAGCGAGCCCAGCGGCAGCCGGAATCCGACCGGGCTGTCGCCGGGCGCGAGGAAGAGGTGGCTACGCCGCAGCTTCCATTTCTCGGAATACCACGTCCCGCTGGCGCGCGCCTGCCAGCGCTGGATCGGTAGCACGTAGCCGGAGGGTGAGGTCAGCCCACGCTCGAAAACCCTTGCGATGCGGTTGCGCTCTTCCGGGTCCTTTAGCTTCGAATTCTCGGGCGTCACGTTCTCCGGCAAGTTGCCTTCCTTGAGGATCCATTCGGCTGGATCCTCGAAAGCCGGCACCACATAGTCCGTCGAGATGGAGAGGTGCTGCGCGATCGCTGCCAGCAGCCGGCCGGCATCCTCCGCCGTCACCGGCTTGCGGTCGGCCTCCTCGGCGATCAAAGACAGGTCGCGCCAGATCGGCTTGCCGTCGCGCCGCCAGTAGAGCGAAAAAGTCCAGCGCGGCAGGCTTTCGCCCGGATACCATTTGCCCTGGCCGTGATGCAGAAAGCCGTTCGGCGCGAATTTGTCGCGCAGCCGGCGGATCAGTTGATCCGCGAGATCACGCTTGGTCGGGCCGACGGCGTCGGTATTCCATTCGCCCGATTCGAAATCGTCGATTGAGACGAAGGTCGGCTCGCCGCCCATGGTCAGGCGCACATCGCCTGCTTTGAGCGCCTCATCGACCTTTCGGCCCACCGCCTTCAACGCATCCCAGGACTCGTCCGAAAACGGCTTGGTGATGCGCGGATGTTCGGCAACGCGGTCGACGCGCATGTCGAAGCCGAACTCGACTTCGGCGAAACTCGCCATGCCGGAGATCGGCGCGGCATTCCTGTAGTGCGGTGTCGCCGCCAGCGGGATGTGGCTTTCGCCGGTCAGCAGCCCGGAGGTCGGGTCGAGCCCGATCCAGCCCGCGCCGGGGATATAGACTTCGGCCCAGGCGTGGAGGTCGGTGAAATCATGGTCTGTGCCCGCAGGGCCGTCGAGCGACACCAGGTCCGGTTTGAGCTGGATCAGGTAACCCGACACGAAGCGCGCCGCGAGGCCCAGCCGCCGCAGAAGCTGCACCAGCAGCCAGCTCGTATCGCGGCAGGAGCCGGAGCGCAGCCGCAAGGTCTCTTCGGGCGCCTGTACGCCCGGCTCCATGCGAATGACATAGCCGATCTCGCGTGAGAGCCGCGCGTTGAGGTTGACCGCGAAATCCACGGTGCGCATACGATCGCGTGGGATCGTTGCCAAAAACTCCTCGAACAGCGGCCCATTGTCTTCCGCAGCCTGGTAGATCGCCAGATCGGGCTTGATGTCTTCTGGATAGTCGAACGGATAATATTCGGCGCTGTCCTCGACGAAAAAATCGAACGGGTTGTAGACCGTCATGTCGGCGGTCAGGTCGACCTCGATCTTCAGTTCAGTCACCGGATCGGGAAACACAAACCGCGCCATCCAGTTGCCGTAGGGGTCCTGCTGGTGGTTCACGAAGTGGTTTGCCGGCGTCACCTTGAGCGAATGCGAGATCACGCGGGTGCGGCTGTGCGGTGCCGGCCTCAGCCGGATGATCTGCGGGCCGAGCACGACCGGCCGGTCATATTTGTAGTGCGTCAGGTGATAGATCGCGGCTTGGATGGACATCGGCGCCCTATGGTAGGTCTACCGTGCACTGCATCATAATTGCCACTGCCTGCAAAGCCCCCACGGTAGGTTATCGCGGTGCGTGGAGGTTGCATCGACTGCTCAGTTCAACCCTCCGTTAACCAAGGCGATTTACGGTTCAGTAATCATGACGGCATGGCGCCGTCAGGACTACGGGTATCGATGCCGCAGCTATCGTCCATTTTTCCGGCCAGGCGCCGCGCCGCGCAGATGCGCGCGCTGCTATTGGCGACGGGCGCGTTCGGCGTCTTCTGTTGTGGCTTTGCACAGGCGCAGTCGCTCGACGGCATGCGGGGTGAATTGACCGAGGCTGAAGTCACGAATCAACTTTTCGATTCGCTGCTGCCGAAACGCCGCCCAACGGAGGACGATGTTGCAAAAGATCGGGCGGCACCACAGAAGCAGAAGGTCCAGCCTGACCCCAAAGGCTCGATGCGAACGCCGATCTATGTGCCGTCAAGTCCAGGCGGGCTAACCGAAGCCGAGGAACGTGACCGCGCGACAACGGGGCAACTTCCAAGCATCTTTGATGAGGCCGATGGCACGGCTGAAGACGATCCCTTTCAAAGCGCCGCCCCGATTCCGACAAATCGGCCCAAACGTCCGGAAAAGCCGGACCGTACCGCCTCCGAACGTACCGGACAGACCAATCAACGTTCCGCGGCCATAGGCCGTCGTACAGATGCACAAAGAGATTCTGAACGCAGGCGTCAGACCCCGGCGGAACGCGATATTGCTACGGACGAGTTGACAACCGGAACCGCGAAAGTCGGCACAGTCGACTCCGAAAACGAAGACGATGAAATTCAAAACGAAAAGGCCGAACGTGCTGAACCGATCGAGGGACTAGATGGCGTCGAGGATGCCAATCCTTATGAAGCCGTTGGCGTGCGGGCTGGATCGTTCATCCTGCGGCCAAGTGTCGAACAGAGGCTGACCGCTACGACGAATGCCGATTCCAGTGTAAACGGATCTGACGCAATCCTGTCCGAAACGACTCTCCGGCTGAATGCGGCCTCCGACTGGTCCGAGCATACGGCAAGTGTTGATGCCTTTGGCACTTTCAAGAAGTCCGTGTCCGGGCAGGATCTGGAAGAGACCCGCGGTGGGGTCGACGGACGGTTGGAATATGAACTCGGCCGTGAGTATCGCCTAAAAAGCGCTCTCAGTTACACCTTCGAGCCGGAGTCTGCCTCTTCGCCGGATGCGTTGACTGGAGTCGCGTCACAACCCAATCAGCACAATCTCGACGGCAGCCTGGGCCTTTCGAAGGACATCGGCAAACTGCGATTGGGCGTAACCGGCAAGATCGAGCGCGAGTGGTTCGGCGACGCCAAATTGACCGATGGTTCGACGTTGTCTCTGGAAGATCGCAATTCCACGCTCGCCTCGGTCGCTTTGCGGACCGGCTATGAAGTGTCGCCAGCACTGCGCCCGTTTGTGGAAGTCGAGACAGGCAGGCGCTTTCGCGACGAAAAAATCGATGCCGACGGGTACCAGCGCTCGTCGAACAACTATGCGGTACGCGGAGGTCTTGAATTCGATCGCGGCGAGAAACTTACCGGCGAGGTCGCCGCGGGTTTTGTGCGGGAGAGTTTTGACGACGACCGGCTTGCCTCGATCACCGGCCCGTCGGTCAACGCCAATCTGCGATGGTCGCCGCAACGCGGCACGACCGTCGCCCTTACCGGGACCACGTCAGTCGACAGCACGACGACCGAAGGCGAGAGCGGTTCGCTGCTCTATGCGGGACGTCTGTCACTTGAACGGCAGGTCCGCGTGAATCTCACCGCGAACGCCACACTGGGCCTGGATGTCCGCGACTATAGCGGAACCAGCGACAACGACCTGACCTATCTTGCGGAGGTCGGCGCCACATGGTGGCTGAATCGCTACGCTGGCCTGACCGGCCGCGCCAAATACGAAACCCTGCGCAGCGACCTGCCCGGACGAGATTATGACGCGGCGAGCGTGTTTCTGGGATTGCGCTTGCAGCGTTAGAATGTCTACGCCGCGCCGATGCGCAGCAGGTCATGGAAGTGGACAAGCCCGACGGGCTTGCCCCGGTCCATGACGACCAAGGCGCCGATCTTGTTTTCGTTCAGGTAGGCGATCGCAGCGCCCGCCGACATGTCCGGTCCGACGGTCTTCGGCGTTCGGGTCATGATCTCCTCCACTGCGATATCGGCTAGGTTGCGGTGCATGTTGCGGGCGACGTCGCCGTCCGTGATGATGCCGGCAAGGTTGCCGCCCGCATCGAGAATGCAGACACAACCGACCTTCTTCTTCGACAAGGTCATGACAGCCTGCGGTATCCTGGTGCCGAGCGTAACAACGGGCATATCCTCGCCGGTTCGCATGATTTCGGAAAGATGTGTAAGCGTGGCGCCGAGTTTGCCGCCTGGATGAAAGTCGCGGAAATCGTCTGGTGTAAACCCTCTCGCTTCCAGCAGCGCTATCGCCAGCGCATCACCGATGACGAGTTGGAGCAAGGTCGACGTCGTCGGGGCGAGACCATGCGGGCAGGCTTCGGCAATTTTCGGCAGCGCAAGCAAGACATCGGCCTCGCGTGCCAGCGTGGATGCCTCGCCAGAGGTCAGCGCTATGAGCGGGATGGAGAAACGGCGGGAATAGGCAACGATGCCTTTGAGCTCACTGGTTTCGCCCGACCAGGACATCGCCAGAATGGCATCGTCCTTGGCGATCATGCCGAGGTCGCCGTGATTGGCTTCGGAAGGATGAACGAAAAACGCCGGTGTGCCGGTGGATGCCAATGTGGCGGCGATCTTTGCGCCGATATGACCGCTCTTGCCGACGCCCGTGACGATGACCCTGCCTTTTGCTTGCTGCAACAGGGCAACGGCTTGGGCAAATGGCTCCGCCAGCCCATGCGTGAAAGCGTCCGCCAAAGCGGCCAATCCGGCCTGCTCCGTTTTTATGGTGCGCAACGCTGATGCGATGGCGGAGGTGTTAGCGGTTTCTGTGTCAGGCATGGCGAAGCGCTTAGCGTTTCGGCGAAAATCTGTCCATCTGCTTGCCTGGATAGGTGCTCATCTTCGCTGCATCCCGCCCGACTGAGTCGGGCTGCTCAGCCAGATAATGACGTTTCTGCACGCGATCGCGACATTTTGTTGCGCGGCGGTCCCCAAAAATTTCCATTTCGGTCTTGTGCGCTGTCCAAAATTCTGCGATAGAAAAATTAGGACAGTATTACTGTCTTATTATTCCGAACGGGTTGGCTGGATGCGGCGGCATTTTATGCGCCATCCGGCCTTTCGCACGGAATGGCCCAAGCGATGATGCCAGGGTGCGCGCGATTGGCGCGCCTCAAAGCGCGATTGCCGGGTTTCGATTATGCCGCTGAAAGGTTATGCCCTCCGGCAAGCCTCAGGCGGCCTGGCCGCCCGCGAGGGCATTTTGTGGAGGAAGGGACGATGACGGACGTGACGCCATCTCAAGCAACGGTATTGTCGCCGGCCGCTGAGACCAAAGGCGCGACCGTCAAAAACACCGTCGATTTCCGTGGCCTGCCGGCCGCCCAGGGCCTCTACGATCCGCGTAACGAGCACGATGCCTGCGGCGTCGGCTTCATCGCCCAGATGAAGGGGGTGAAGTCGCACCAGATCGTCAAGGACGGGCTGTTCATGCTCGAAAACCTGACGCATCGCGGCGCGGTCGGCGCAGACCCGCTGATGGGCGACGGCGCCGGCGTGCTTGTGCAAATTCCCGACCGCTTCTTCCGCGAGGAGATGGCCAAGCAGGGCGTCGAGCTGCCGCCGCCTGGCCAGTACGGGGTCGGTCACTGGTTCATGCAGCAGGACAAGGCACTGCGCGACCAGTTGGACGAGGCGATCATCGAGTCCGCCGCATCCGAAGGTCTGCCGGTCATCGGCTTCCGCGACGTGCCGGTCGATAACTCGTCCCTATCGAAGGCGCCGGCGATCGCTGCATCGGAGCCTTTCCACCGTCAGGTATTCATCGGCCGCCCGCCCGAAATCACGGACGACGAGGAATACGAGGCGCGGCTCTACGTGCTGCGCAAGGTGATTTCTGGCCGCATCTTCGCGTCGAACGACAACAAGGACACCGGCTCCTATTGCGTTTCGCTGTCGGCCCGCACCATCGTCTACAAGGGCATGTTCCTGGCCTATCAGGTCGGGGCTTATTACAAGGATCTGACGGACCCGCGCTTCGAGACGGCGCTGATCCTGGTCCACCAGCGTTTTTCGACCAACACGTTTCCGTCCTGGAAGCTGGCTCACCCCTATCGCTTCATCGCTCACAATGGCGAAATCAATACTGTGCGCGGCAACAACAACTGGATGGCGGCGCGCCAGGCTTCGGTCGATTCCGAGCTGTTCGGAAACGACATCTCGAAGCTGTGGCCGATTTCCTATGAGGGGCAGTCGGACACCGCCTGCTTCGACAACGCGTTGGAGTTCCTGTTCCAGGGCGGCTACAGCCTCGCGCATGCGATGATGATGCTGGTGCCGGAGGCCTGGGCTGGCAACAAGTCGATGGATGCCGACCGCAAGGCGTTCTACGAATACCATGCGGCGCTCATGG
Organism: Rhizobiaceae bacterium; assembly: GCA_050247155.1. Taxonomy (GTDB): domain Bacteria; phylum Pseudomonadota; class Alphaproteobacteria; order Rhizobiales; family Rhizobiaceae; genus Mesorhizobium_G. The sequence continues at coordinate 74,538 of JBFWUS010000008.1, read as the reverse complement.
AGCCATGGGACGGTCCGGCAGCGCTCGTCTTCACTGACGGCCGCCAGATCGGCGCGACGCTTGACCGCAACGGCCTGAGACCCGCCCGCTACATCGTCACTGACGACGATCGCGTTATCCTCGCGTCCGAAGCCGGCGTGCTGCCGGTCGAGGAGAGCAAGATCGTCACCAAGTGGCGTCTGCAGCCCGGCAAGATGCTGCTCATCGATCTTGCAGAGGGCCGCATCATCTCCGACGACGAGATCAAAGCCGAGATTTCGACCAAGCACCCTTACAAGGACTGGCTGGCGCGCACGCAGCTCATTCTCGAGGAGCTGAAGCCGGTGGAGCCGCGCGCGCTGCGAAAGGACGTCTCGCTGCTCGATCGCCAGCAGTCTTTCGGCTACACCCAGGAGGATACTAAGCTCCTGATGTCGCCGATGGCGACGACGGGTCAGGAAGCCGTCGGTTCGATGGGCACCGACACGCCGATCTCGGCGATGTCGGACAAGTCGAAGTTGCTCTACACCTATTTCAAGCAGAATTTCGCGCAGGTCACCAACCCGCCGATCGATCCGATCCGCGAAGAGCTGGTGATGAGCCTTGTCTCTTTCATCGGGCCGCGGCCGAACATTCTGGACCTCGTCGGCACCTCGCGTCGCAAGCGTCTGGAAGTGCGTCAGCCGATCCTGACCAATGGCGATCTGGAAAAGATCCGTTCTATCGGCCACACGGAAGAAAGCTTCGACACCAAGACGATCGACATCACCTATTCGGCGACCGAGGGCGCGGCCGGCATGGCCGGCGCCCTGGAGAGGCTCTGCGAACGCGCCGAGGCGGCTGTTGCCGGACGCTACAACATCATCATCCTGTCCGACCGGCAGGTTGGGCCGGACCGTATCGCGATCCCGTCGCTGCTGGCGACCGCTGCCGTGCACCATCATCTGGTGCGCAAGGGCCTGCGCACATCTGTCGGCCTGGTCGTCGAGTCGGGCGAGCCGCGCGAGGTGCATCACTTCTGCTGTTTGGCCGGCTACGGCGCCGAAGCCATCAACCCCTATCTCGCCTTCGACACGCTGCTCGATATGCATCAGCGCGGCGAGATGCCGAAGGAGGTCGACGCCTACGAGCTCGTCTCGCGCTACATCAAGTCGATCGGCAAGGGCATTCTGAAGGTGATGTCCAAGATGGGCATCTCGACCTATCAGTCCTATTGCGGCGCGCAGATCTTTGACGCGGTCGGCTTGGCGACGCCGTTCGTCGAGCAATATTTCACCGGGACGGCGACGACCATCGAAGGTGTTGGTCTGGACGAGGTGTCCGAGGAGACCACGCGCCGCCACTCGGACGCGTTCGGCAACGATCCCGTCCTGCTGCACAATCTCGACGTCGGTGGCGAATACATGTTCCGCATGCGCGGCGAGGCGCATATGTGGTCGCCGGATGCGGTCGCCACCCTGCAGCACGCCGTGCGGCAGGGCTCGTGGGAGACGTTCCAAGAGTTTTCGCGGCAAATCGACAGCGTGACCGCGCGGGCGCAGACCATTCGCGGCAAGTTCGAGATCAAGCCTGCCGAGCAAACGGGCCGCAAGCCCACGCCGCTGGACGAGGTCATGTCGGCAGCCGACATTGTCAAGCGCTTCTCCACCGGCGCCATGTCCTTTGGATCGATCAGTCGCGAGGCCCACACCACGCTCGCCGTCGCTATGAACAAGATCGGCGGCAAGTCGAACACGGGCGAAGGCGGCGAGGAGCCGGACCGCTATTTCCCACTGCCGGACGGCAAGCCGAACCCCGAGCGCTCCGCCATCAAGCAGGTCGCGTCTGGCCGCTTCGGCGTGACGGCGGAATATCTCGTCAACTCCGACATGATGCAGATCAAGGTCGCCCAGGGCGCAAAGCCTGGCGAGGGCGGCCAGTTGCCCGGTCACAAAGTGGATGCGACCATTGCCAAGGTGCGCCACTCGACGCAGGGCGTCGGTCTGATCTCGCCGCCGCCGCATCACGACATCTATTCGATCGAAGATCTGGCGCAGCTCATCTTCGATCTGAAGAACGTCAACCCAGCCGCCGACGTGTCGGTCAAGCTCGTCTCGGAAGTCGGCGTCGGCACGGTGGCGGCCGGCGTTGCCAAGGCGCGCGCCGACCACATCACCATTTCCGGCTATGACGGCGGCACCGGCGCTTCGCCGCTGACGTCGCTCAAGCATGCCGGCTCGCCCTGGGAGATGGGCCTTGCCGAAACGCACCAGACGCTGGTGCTGAACGGTCTGCGTTCGCGCGTTGCCTTGCAGGTCGATGGCGGTCTGCGCACCGGCCGCGACGTCATCATCGGCGCGCTGCTCGGCGCCGACGAATTCGGTTTCTCGACGGCGCCGCTGATCGCCGCCGGCTGCATCATGATGCGCAAGTGCCATCTGAACACCTGCCCGGTCGGCGTTGCGACCCAGGACCCGGTTTTGCGCAAGCGTTTCAAGGGTACGCCAGAGCATGTCATCAACTATTTCTTCTACGTGGCGGAAGAGGTGCGCCAATATCTGGCGGCCATGGGCTTCCGGCATCTGGACGAGATCATCGGCGACACGGATCTCCTGGAACAGCGGGATCTGGTGAATCACTGGAAGGCGAAAGGCCTCGACTTCTCGAAGCTGTTTTACAAGCCCGACGCGCCGGTCGAAGCCACGCATTGGACCGAGCGCCAGAAGCATCCAATCGACGACGTGCTTGACCGCAAGCTGATCGAGGAGGCCAAGCCCGCCCTCGATGCCGGCCAGGCCGTCAAGATCGAAACGACGATCAAGAATGTCGATCGTTCGACCGGCGCTATGCTGTCGGGCGAAGTCGCCAAGCGCTTCAAGCACAAGGGCCTGCGCGAGGATACGATCCACGTCACGCTGAAGGGTACGGCCGGGCAATCGTTCGGCGCGTTTCTGGCGCGCGGCATCACCTTCGATCTCATCGGCGACGGTAACGATTATGTTGCCAAGGGCCTTTCGGGTGGCAAGATCATTGTACGACCGGCGGATGATGCGAAGATCGTTGCCGAGGACTCCATCATCGTCGGCAACACCGTGCTTTACGGTGCGACCGAGGGCGAGTGCTATTTCCGCGGCGTTGCCGGTGAGCGTTTCGCCGTGCGCAACTCTGGCGCGATCACCGTTGTCGAAGGCACCGGTGACCATGGCTGCGAATACATGACCGGCGGGGTCGTCGTCGTCATTGGCAAGACCGGCCGCAACTTTGCCGCCGGCATGTCGGGCGGTGTCGCCTATGTGCTCGACGAGGAGGGCGACTTTGCCACCCGCTGCAACATGGCCATGGTCGAACTGGAGCCCGTGCCCGAAGAAGACGAGCTGATGGAAAAGCTGCATCACCACGGCGGCGACATCGACTTCAAGGGCCGCGTCGACGTGTCCGGCGACATGACCAGCCACGACGAGGAACGGCTGTTCCAGTTGATCTCCAACCACGTGCACTATACCGGCTCGGTGAAGGGCAAGGCCATCCTGGAGAATTGGGCGGATTACCGGCCGAAATTCCGCAAGATTATGCCGGTCGAGTACAAGCGCGCGCTGGAAGAAATGGCGCGGGCGCGGATGGGCATCGCGGCGGAATAGGACAATCTGGCTGCTTGATCTGACGTTATGCAGGGCTTACGGCCCTGCCGTTTCAGAGTTGGAACTGACATGGGCAAGGTAACTGGTTTTCTCGAGATCGACCGGCAGGTGCACAAGTACCAGCCGGCCTCCGACCGCATCCGGCATTTTCGCGAGTTCACCCTGCCGATGGCCGACAGCGTGGTGGTCGAGCAGGCCGCGCGCTGCATGGATTGCGGCATTCCGTTCTGCCATGGGCCGACCGGCTGTCCGATCCACAACCAGATCCCGGACTGGAACGACCTCGTCTACAACGGTGATTGGGAAAACGCCGTCCGCAACCTCCACTCGACCAACAATTTCCCGGAATTCACCGGCCGCATCTGCCCGGCGCCCTGCGAGGAAGCCTGCACGCTGAATCTGGAAGACATTCCAGTCGCCATCAAGACCGTCGAGCAGGCGCTGGCCGACAAGGCCTATGAGATGGGTTTCGTGCGGCCCTATCCGCCGGAAAAGAAGACCGGCAAGCGCGTCGCCGTCATCGGCTCCGGTCCCGCCGGCATGGCGGCCGCGCAGCAGCTTGGCCGCGCCGGGCATGACGTACATGTCTTCGAGCGCGAGAGCCGCCCCGGCGGGCTGATGCGCTACGGCATCCCAGACTTCAAGATGGAAAAGCACTACATCGACCGTCGCGTCGTACAAATGTCGGGCGAAGGGGTGACCTTCCACTGCAACGTCAATGTCGGCGTCGACAAGAAGATGGAAGAATTGCTCGATACGTTTGATGCCGTGCTTTATTGCGGCGGCTCGGAAAATCCGCGTCCGGCCGGCATTCCCGGCGCGGATCTCGTCGGCGTGCATGACGCAATGCCCTATCTTGTGCAGCAAAACCGCCGCGTCGGCGGCGAGGACATCCAGTCGTCGGCCTGGCCGTCGGCGCCGATCGTGGCCAGCGGCAAGCATGTCGTAGTGGTCGGCGGCGGCGATACCGCGTCCGACTGTGTCGGCACCGCTTTCCGCCAGGGCGCCGTGCGTGTCACCCAGCTCGACATCCGCCCGCAGCCGCCGGAAAAGGAGGACAAGCTAGCCGTCTGGCCCTATTGGGCGACGAAGATGCGCACCTCCTCCTCGCAGGCCGAGGGCGCGCAGCGGGAGTTCCAGGTGGCGACGCTCGAATTCATCGGCGAGGACGGCGAACTCACCGGCGTGAAGTGCTGCGAGGTGGATGAGAAACGCAAGCCGATCGCCGGCACGGAATTCGTCATCCGCGCCGATCTGGCGTTCATCGCCATCGGTTTCGCCGGCCCCATCAAAGATGGGCTTGTCGAGGCCATGAGCGGCAAGCTGGTGACCAACACCGACGCGCGTCGCTCGATCAACATCGCCGCTAACGACCGTGACTATCGCACCAGCGTCGACCGGCTCTATGCCGCCGGTGACGTGCGGCGCGGCCAGTCGCTGGTGGTTTGGGCGATCCGCGAGGGCCGCCAGGCTGCTGCGTCTATCGACGAAGCGCTGATGGGATCGACGGTACTGCCGCGCTGACGCGTGCCTATCTCGCCGCCGTCGAGGTCGACTCGTCCTCTGCCGGGGGGATCGAGGCTGCCGCTGGTGCAGCGCCCATAAAATTGTCGGCCCGTCCGACCGGCGCTGCGGCCGGGCCCGCTACCGGCGGCGCTTCGCCGACCGTGGGTGTCGGAGCACCCAGCAACTCCGTTGCGCCGTCGAGATTGGGATCGTTCAGAGCAATCGGGTCGGTACGATCCACCGCCTTCGGTTTCGCCGGTGTTCCCGGGCTTAGCGGCAATACCGGGGAGGCCACCCCATCCTGTGCTGGCAGGCCGAGCAGTTTGCGCAACGGCTTTTCCGAATAGAAGGCGACCTTCGCCTTGCCGGCTGTCGTGAGGTTGATGCCGTCGCCGCTCCGCAGCCGGACAGGCTGGCCATTGACATCCGGTCCCGTCGCGACAAAAGCGCCGCTCTCATCCGCGAAGCCGTCCCAAATGTCGACAAATTCCCCCCCGACGCTTTGCGCCGCTGCCTTATAGATGTCGTTGAAAGCGACCATGTCCGAACTCATCTTCGTCGATTTGAACGGTGGCATGGACACCCAAACGAACGGAATTTTTTTTGCCTTGATGGCGGCCGCAAGCGCTGTTGTGCGCTCCTCATAGGCATCAACCCATGGTTCTGAATTCAGCGCCTGCCGCTTGCCATCGACAAGCATCTGCTGTCGGTCGTTCGAACCGAGCATAATGATGATCGCCGCCGGCTTTTCCGTTTCGACCAGAGCGGCGATTTCTTTCGGCCAATCGACGACATCGTCGCGTACAAAACCCGAAGAACCCTTCGACCGGTCAAGCACACGCACTGACGCGTTCTGTGAAAAGGCCTGGGTCAGGCCTTCGGCCAATCCGCTGGCCAGAAAATCGCCGATCACGAGCACCGGCCGGGCATCGGGGAGCTTCTCCACCGCCACGATCTCCGGCGCTGCTGGCGCCGCCTTGCGGACGACGCGAGCCTTGGGTTTGCGTGGCTTGGAAATATTCGCCTTACGTCGGGGCGCCGGGGCCGGGTCCTCAAAGCGCTGCGAGCGCCGCGGCGCAAATATGTCGAACAGTGACCAGGAACGGCGAACGACGCGTTCTTGAGCCCATGCCTCCATCGGCAGGATCGACGGTGCGAGGATGGATGCGCCCGCCAGAATCGACAAGCAGGCGGCAAAGCTCCGAGATGTTAATTTGCTTTGCCGCACCAAGCCATCCAGTCTTTATCGACCCCGAAGCTTCTTGAGGACTTCCAGGCTCGGATGTCCGTCCGGCTCAAGTCCGGCCTGGGTTTGGAAGGCACGGATCGCCTCTTTCGAACCTTCGCCGATCTTACCGTCGAATTTGCCGGAATAGTAGCCATGAGCCGAAAGCCGCTCCTGCAACTCCTGGCGCTGCTCGAAGCTGAGTTTGGTGAACGGCCGCTTCCAATCCTGCGCAAGCCCGTCGGAACCGGCGATCTGGTCCGCGAGCAGGCCGACGGCGAGCGCGTATTTGTCGGCGTTGTTGTAGCGTTTGATGACCGAGAAATTCCTGGTCATCAGGAAGGCTGGGCCACCACGGCCGTCCGGCACCTTCAGTGTCGCCTTGTCGGAACCGCTCTTGAAGGCGCGGCCGCCGGTGCGCGTCACGCCGAGCTCCTCCCATTTCGCGAGCGACAACGTGCCGCCAGGCGGCTTGCCTGCGGGCAGTTCGACTTCGTAACCCCAGGTCTTGCCGCTCTGCCAGCCGTTCTTCTTCAGAAGATTGGCGGCGGTAGCGAGCGCGTCGGGCACGGAATTCCAGATGTCGCGCCGGCCGTTGCCGTCGAAATCGACCGCGTAGGCCTGATAGCTGGTGGGGATGAATTGCGTATGTCCCATAGCGCCGGCCCATGAGCCGGTCAGATGGCTCTCGTCGATGTCGCCGCTTTGCAGGATCTTCAGCGCGGCTAGAAGCTGCGTGCGTGCAAATTTGGCGCGGCGCTTGTCGGCATAGGCGAGCGTCGCCAGCGAGCGCACGACGTTGCGCATCACGTCGTCACGCTTGAGGATTTCGCCGTAGTTCGACTCCATCGACCAGATGGCGAGCAGGATGTTGCGGCTCACGCCATAGCGCGCCTCGATCTTGTCCAGCCAAGGCTTGTATTTCTTCGCCATGGCCCGACCGGTCGCGACGGACTGGTCGTGCACCCGGTTGTCGAAATAATCCCAAACGGGAGCTTTGAATTCCGGCTGGTAGCGCGCCTTCTCCAGCACTTCGGGGTCGATCGAATCGACCCCGGCGAACGCACGATTGAAGGTCGAGTTCGAAATGCCGCTTTTCAGTGCGGTCTTACGGAACGACGCCACCCAATTGTCGAAGCCGTCGGCCGATGCCGGCGCAAAACTCACCATCAATGCGATAGCGGCTGCCGAAATCGAAATGCCCAGACGTTTTGCTGCCTTCAGCATCACCATTCCTGTCTCCATGTCCTCAAGGTGAGGACACATTCGATCAATCCGGTTAGGATTTGGTTTACCAAAGCCGACCCGTCGAGGAAAAGCGTTGGGAGAGTTAGCCCGTGCTTTTCTCACAAAATTGACAAATCTGCCGCTACAGACGAATTCCGGCATCAACATGTCCGAGAATCATAGCGTTTGCGAGTATTGGAGGGTTCATGAAGAAGGTTCGCAAGGCGGTTTTTCCGGTCGCGGGTCTCGGCACGCGCTTCCTGCCGGCAACCAAGGCGATCCCGAAGGAGATGCTGACGGTCGTCGACCGCCCGGTGATTCAATATGTTGTCGACGAAGCCCGTGAGGCGGGCATCGAGCATTTCATCTTCGTGACCGGGCGCAACAAGGCCGTGATCGAAGACCATTTCGACCTTCAGTTCGAGCTGAACAACACGCTGACCCAACGCGGTAAGACGGAGCAGCTCGAGCGCCTCTCGCGTTTCCAGCCCGACGCCGGCCAGACCAGCTTTACCCGGCAGCAAGCGCCGCTGGGGCTCGGCCATGCAGTCTGGTGCGCGCGTGATCTGGTCGGCAACGAACCCTTCGCGCTGCTGTTGCCGGACATGATTATGCAAGCCGAGCAGAGCTGCATGCATTCCATGGTAGAGCTCTACAACAAGACCGGCGGCAACATCATCGGCGTGCAGGAGTGCGATCCCGACGAGGCGCATAAATACGGCATTGTTGGTGTCGGGCGGCAGGCCGGCACGGGATTCGAGATCACCGAGATGGTCGAAAAGCCCAAGAAGGGCACGGCGCCATCGAATCTCTACATCAACGGCCGCTATATCCTGCAGCCGGAGATCTTCGATATCCTGTCTACACAGGAGCGCGGTGCTGGCGACGAGATCCAGTTGACCGACGGCATGCTGCGGCTAAAGAGCGAACAGCAGTTTTACGGCTATCACTTTCAGGGCAATACGTTCGATTGCGGCTCGCCGGACGGCTTTGTCGAGGCGAACGTCGCGTTCGCACTCGCCCGCGACGACATGCGGGAAAATGTTGCGGCATTCGTCAGGAAGTTGCTGGGGTAGCGGGTTCCTTCACCGCCCCCCCTCTGTCCTGCCGGACATCTCCCCCTCAAGGGGGGAGATCGGCTGTCATCGACGATTGGCGAAATCCATGCGGCCAGCCAATCTCCCCCCTTGAGGGGGAGATGTCCGGCAGGACAGAGGGGGGGCGGTGAAGGTTTACTGACTTGTCGGCTGACGGCCAGGGCTGCTCGATCCCACCCCCGTGACGCGCCAGATCACGTCGCCGACGTCATCGGCCACCAACAGCGAACCGTCCGGCCCGATCGTCACGCCGACCGGCCGACCATAGGACGATTTCTCGTCCGCTGACAGGAAGCCGGTGAGGATGTCGCGCGTCGGACCTTTTGGCTTGCCATTTTCGAACGGCACGAAAATCACTTTGTAACCAGACAGCTTGCTGCGGTTCCATGAGCCGTGCTGGCCGATCACCATGCCGTCCGGGAAGCCGGGCAGGGCGCCGGCCGGCAGCCAGCAGAGTCCTAGCGAGGCGGTGTGTCCGCCCAGCGCGAAATCCGGCTGGATTGCGCTTGCCACCAGTGCCGCATCCTGCGGCACCCGGTCGTCCACGGTTTTGCCCCAGTAGCAATAGGGCCAGCCATAGAAGCCGCCGTCGCGCACCGAGGTCAGGTAGTCCGGCGGCGTTTCATCGCCCAACCCGTCGCGCTCGTTGACGACGGTCCAGAGACTGCCTGTCGTCGGCTCCCAGGCGAGGCCAACGGGATTGCGCAGGCCGCCGGCAAAAATGCGCGCCTTGCCGCTGGCAAGATCAAGCTCATAGATCGCCGCGCGGCCTTCCTCGGCCTGCATGCTCTTGTCGCCGATATTGCTCAGCGAGCCGACGCCGACGTAAAGTTTCGTGCCGTCGATGTTGGGCAGGATGCTGCGCGTCCAGTGGCCGCCCGGCTTGAAGTCGCAGAGCTTTTTGCCCGGGCCAGTGATCTTCGTGTCGCCGTCCCTGTAGGGAAAGGCGACGACGCCATCCGTGTTGCCGATGTAAAGCGTGCCATCCAGCATCGCCATGCCGAATGGCTGGTTGAGGCCGTCGAGCAGCACGTGCCGCGTCTCGGCAACGCCGTCGCCATCGGCATCGCGGAGCAGGGTGATGCGGTTCGGGCTGTTGCCGACAGCGGCCGCGCGGCGCATGGTGCTGACCATCGCATAGTCGAATACCGACTGGATGCCGCCCGGTACGCTTAGCGCCTCGGCGGTCAGAACGTCGCCGTTGGGCAGCACGTGAATCCAGCGCGGATGCTTTAGGCCCGTGGCAAAGGCGTTTACCTTCAATCCTGGCGCGGCGACCGGCTTCTTGCCGCCGCTCCAGCCGCGCGCGGTCGGCATTTTCAACGTCGGAATACCCTGAGGTTTTGCCTTGGGAATGGATGGGGCGCTGCCCATGGCCTGCGGCAGCACGCCGTCGGAGCGGTGGCGCAGATAGACGGTAACGTCACCAACCATCGCGACAAGTTGGGCAAAAATCTTTGAGGCGCTCATAGGGCGCTTACTATCGTGCAATCCGCCGGAAAACATCTGGCCGGTGGGCTTTCACCAAAAATTTCGCACTTGTTGCAGTGCAGCGAGGTATTGCGAGCAAAGTCGCGCTCAAATCGCCTCGACGATCAGTTCCAAATCCTGCTCGGCCGCTTTGACCACCCGCACGCGTGAACCCGCCGGCAGGTCCGGGCCGCTAACGCGCCAGAGGGTGTCGCCAAGCTGGATGCGGCCACGGCCCTCACGGATCGGTTCCGACAGGGTTGCCGTGCGGCCGATCATCTGAGCCCCGCGCTGGTTGAGCAGCGGCAGATCGGAGACTTCCTTGCGACCGTCCATGATCTTCTTGCCGTAATAGGCGGCGACCAGCGACAGCACCAGGAATAGAACCACCTGCGCCTGCCACACCCAGAAGGCGCTGTTCCAGAGCGCCAGCGTGATTGCGCCGACAATCAGCGCCGCTATGCCGATCCACAGCAGGAAAACGCCCGGCGCGAGAACCTCGAAAATCAAGAGTATGAGGCCCAGAACCATCCAGTTCCAGGGCCCGAGTTCGGTGAAGATGCGCTCAAACATCTGATCAACCTCGCTTCGAGAAGATCAACCTTGCGTCGGGCCCGTGCGTGGCGGGCGGGCGGCAATGCGCTGTGCGCCGGCCGTGCCACCTTCGCGGAAGACTTCTTGCGCAATCGCGCCGATACCGCCCAGCGACCCGATCAGCGAAGCCGCCTCGATCGGCATCAACACGATCTTCGAATTGTTGGCGGAGCCGATCTGCGTCAGCGCCTCGGTGTATTTCTGCGCAACGAAATAGTTGATTGCCTGTACGTCGCCCTTGGCGATTGCCTCGGACACGACCGTTGTCGCCTTGGCTTCGGCTTCCGCCGCGCGCTCGCGCGCCTCGGCATCGCGGAAGGCAGCCTCGCGGCGGCCTTCGGCTTCCAGCACCTGAGCGGCCTTCAGGCCTTCTGCCTCAAGAATTTGGGCGCGCTTGTTGCGCTCGGCCATCATCTGGCGGGCCATCGATTCGACCAGATTGGCCGGCGGATTGATGTCCTTGATCTCGACGCGCGTAACCTTGATGCCCCAGGGATGCGCCGCCTCGTCGACGACACGCAGCAGCCGCTCGTTGATCGCATCGCGGTTCGACAGCAGTTCGTCCAGATCCATCGAGCCCATGACAGTACGAATGTTGGTCATCGTCAGGTTGAGGATCGCGTTCTGTAGTCCCGCTACCTGATAGGCGGCCTGCGGCGCGTTCAGCACCTGATAGAAGGCCACGCCGTCGACCGAGACGATGGCGTTGTCCTTCGTGATGACCTCTTGTGTCGGAACGTCGAGCACCTGTTCCATCATGTTCATCTTGGCGCCGATGCGGTCGATGAACGGAACGATCAGGTTGAGGCCGGGGGCCAGCGTCTTGGTGTATCGGCCGAAGCGCTCGACCGTGTAGTTATAGCCCTGCGGCACCGTCTTGATGCCCGCGAAAATCAGCAGAATGACGAGGATTGCGAGGACAATGACGATGACGTCGAGGCCGGCGACCATGATTTGCTCCCTTTTTCCGGGCGCCCTTGCCGCGCCCAGCCCACAAACGACTTAGGAAGTGTGTCAGGCTGTTACAATGCGTGCGCAGGGCCGGAGCCTCCGAGGCCCCGAATATTCTTAACAAGGCTCTTATAGACCGCGATTCGGCGGGTTTAGAAAGCGAAGAGGTCGGCCTCGCTGTCTTCGCGCCCATCCAGCGCCGACGTAACCAGTTCGGCGGCGATGCGCGACCAGGTGATGCCGTTGCCGCCATAGCCCATTACAGCGAAGACGCGCGGACGGCGCGGCAATGGGCCGATGATCGGCAGGCCAGTCGTCGTGGTGCCGAAGGAGCCGGCCCACGCAAAGGCGGGGTCCGTGTCGAGTTGCGGAAAGAGCACTTTGACCTTTGCGCTGATGCGTCGCGTCTTGGTCGCAAGCAAGGCGTCGCGCTTGTCCTCATCGACAAAATCCTCGTCCTCGCCGCCGGCAATGACGCGCCCATCGCGCGTCGTGCGCATGTATAGATAGGGATCGGACGCCTCCCAAATATGGACCTGTCCGGGCCACAGCGCGCGCTTCTGCGGTCCGGTGGCGATGGCCCAGGTCGAGATAACGCGGTGATTGTCAGCCGGCACGCCGTCCATCAATTCATAGCCGGTCGCCAGGATGACGTGACGCGCGGTGATCGTCGCTCCCGTCTTGGTGGAGACGATCACGCAGTCTTTTGAATCGTTCACATCGATTGCTTCTACTTTCGCGTAAGCGCGAGCTTTCCGTTCCAGTGCTTTGAGCAACAAGCCGGCTGTCAGCTTGCGCGGGTCGAGCACCAGATTGCCGTGGCTGAGGATCGCGCCGGGGCGCGCAATGCCGAAACGCTCCTCGAGCGACGCCCTTGGGAGATAGGTTGCGCCGAGCCCCGCGGCACGACGCGCGGCTGCTTCGTTCTTGAGGCCGGAAGGCCCGAGAGCGGCGCCGGCAAGATAGAGCGAATCCCGCCGGGCAGCCCCGCACTTGATGCCGAGCGCATCGATATGTTCCGCCAGATTGGAGAGCGAAAGCCGCGACCGCCGCCAGGCGCGTTCCGCTTTTGCGCGGCCGATCTTCCTCGCGAGCTTGGTGAGCGGGGCGTCTATCTCGAATTGCACGAGCGCCGTCGTCGCGAGGGTCGAGCCGAGCAGCGGACCGCGCCGGTCAATGATGACGACCTCGTGGCCGGCGGCCGTCAACATCTCGGCGATCATCGCGCCGCTGATGCCCATGCCGACGACGAGCACTTCGGTCTTGATGTCGCGTGTCAGCGGCGCGACGGGCACACGCGGCGCGCGATAGGCTTGCCAGACAGTGCGGCCGGTTCGGAGGTCCAGTTTGCGGGACACGGGCAGGTCAGGACCTACTGATCGGTAGAGATGCTGAATTGCGCCTTCAGATCTCGATGTCCTTCGATCACGCGAACCAGATTCAGTTGCTCCTCATCGACGATATAGAAGATCAGGTAGTTGCCGACTGGAAAGCTTCGAATGTCGATGCCCAGTTCAGGGCGGGCACGGCCCATGAAAGGTTGATCCGCTAATGTTGAGATAGCTCTATCTATACGTTCAAGTGTATGAGTCGCGGCAACTTCGCTGTAGTCGGCGATATAAGACCAGATATCGAGAAGGTCGGCGCGCGACTGTCTAGTGTGTTCAATTCTGCGGCGCACGCTTGGCCGCCTTCGCTTCCGCGATGATATGGTCGATATTCAACGGTCCAGCAGGCCCGCTGTCGATGCCGTCTTGGATGGCCTGCCGTAAGGCTGCGAGCTTCACCTGCCGGTGCTCCTCGCGTTCCTCGATCAAGCGCAGGGCGTCGCGCACCACCTCGCTGGCGCTGGCATAGCGCCCGCTGTCGACAAGGTCCTTGATCAGCGCTTCGTAGCGGCTGCCCACATTGTAGCTTGATGGCATGGCGGTCATCCTTTCACCGGAATTTATCAATTTTTGATAAGTCGGCAAGATGACACGCCACAACTCGAACGCTGGAGCGCATGAAGAAGACCACCTTCGCCAACGGTGGCCTTCACCCCATCAGGCGGCGGTTGCGACGAAAATTTCCCCGCGCAGCCCAGCCATCAACGAGGCTTCGGTATGGGCGCCCTGGCCGAAAATCTGCATCAGCCGGTAGGCGACATTGTCGCGGTCAAAGGCCTCGGAAATGCCGTTGGCGGAGCAGAACTCGTTCAGCACCTTGGTCAGCATCGAGAGCTGGTCTGAATCGGCAACTATGCTATGAAACATGGTCTTTCACTCCCATGAATGGGGCGAAAGCGCAGATGGGCTCTTCCAAGCGCCCGATTGCCTTTTCAGTCACGGGCGACTTTGGAAGTGTCGGCCTTTGAATGTCCGGGCGCTACCAAATACGACATAGCGGGCGGAATTAGAGTCAGCGTCGGATTGTGCCGGGAAAACAAAGGCTTCGCAACCACCGGACGCCACCCAGCGGGTTGGGCAGGAGAAAAGAAAGGCAGAAATGTGGGGACGCCTGGCTTGTCGGGGCTCCAAACGCCTACAGCCATCCCGACAATTCGCGCCTGACCAACGTCTCGATCACGCTCATGCCGTCGGGACTGTCGTTGAGGCAGGGGATGTGGGCAAAATTCTTGCCGCCATTGTGATGGAAGATTTCGCCCGCCTCGCCGGCGATTTCCTCCAGCGTTTCAATGCAGTCGGCGGAGAAGCCGGGGTTGACAATGGCGATTGACTTAACCCCTTCTTTTGCCAGCTTTTCGACGGTCTTGTCCGTGTAGGGCTGAAGCCACTCCTGAGCGCCAAAGCGTGACTGGAAGGTGGTCATCAACCGCCTTTCATCCCATCCAAGTTTCTCCCTCAGCAGCCGCGTCGTCTTCTGGCAGTGGCAGTGATAGGGGTCGCCCTTCTCGAAATAGAGCTTTGGGATGCCGTGATAGGAGGCGAGCACGATCTCGGGCTCGAACTCCAGGGTCGCCAGATGCGCTTTGATCGAGTTCGCCAGCGCGTCGATATAGACTGGATCGTCATAATAGGGCGGCACCGAGCGCACCGCCGGGGCATGCCGGATATCCATCAGCGCGCGGAACAGCTTGTCGTTGGCCGTCGCCGTCGTCGTGGCCGAATATTGCGGGTAGAGCGGCACCGTCAGCAGCCGGTCGACGCCCTGCGCGACCATACGTTCGACCACGCTCTTGGTCGAGGGATTGCCATAACGCATCGCCCAGTCGACAACGACGTTCGGCTCGTCTTTGAAGATGTCCGCCAACGCCTCGCTCTGCGCCCGCGTGATGGTGCGCAGGGGAGACTCGTTTTTCTCGCGGTTCCAGATTTTCTCGTAGTTCTTGCCAGACTTCTGCGGTCGCGTCGTTAGCACGAGGCCATAGAGGATCGGATACCAGATCGCCTTGTTGAGTTCGATGACGCGCGGGTCCGACAGGAACTCGCGCAGATAGCGCCACATCGACCAGTAGTCGGTGCCGTCGGGCGTTCCCAGGTTCACTAGCAGAACGCCGATTTTCCGGTCTGGGATCGCCGGATGGCCGTTTGGCAACGCAGATGGCGCTTGGGCTGTCTTATCCATGTGCCGGTTTGTGCACTGTGCATTGAAAGCCGACAAGGGTGCGAGCCGTCGCAGCCTGACCTGATGCCGGCATGAAAAAGACCGCCCGGCGAGCCGAGCGGTCCTTTCTGTCGAGGTCGCGTCGTTGCGGCTTGTTAATCTCAGCTCTTCGCCGGGATCTTCAACGCGCCGCCGATTGGCAAGTCTTCCGGCTTATAGTCCGGGTTCGCGGCCTGAATTTCGGTCCATTTGAAGGGGTCTCCAAGGAATTTTTCGGCCAGCGCCCAATAGGTGTCGCCCTTGGCGATTACATAGTCCTGCGTGCCGCCGGCGGCGGGCGGTGTCGCAGCGGGAGCCGGTTCGGTCGTTGCCGGCGGGGTCGCTGGTGCTGCCGGAGCAGGGGCAGCCGCGACATCAGCCGGCGGCGCAACCGCCGGCGGCGTATTGGCGATGTCGTTGGAGCCGGCGGGCGGTGGTGGGGTTGCCGCATCGGCAGCCGGGGCTGCGGGGGCGGCAGGCGCCGCCGGAGCCGCCGCCGTATCGGCAGGCTTTGCCGGCTCGGCTGGTTTTGCCGGAGCAGCAGGCGCGGCTGCCGCTGGCGGGGCTTCCGCCTTCGGCGCTGCAGCAATGACCGTGATACGGCCGTCGAGATAAGGCTTATATGGTCGGTTGGCGGTCAGATAGTCCGCAACCGTCTGCTCCAGTCCCGGCCCAAAGTCATAGACGTTTGTCGCCTTCTCGGCGAACACCTTGTAGCCGTCGCCGCCGCCGCGCGTATAGTTGTTGGCTGCGGCGGTGTAGGTTTTTGCCGGGTCGATCGGAACCCACTTGTCGCCGTCCATCACCTGAACGTCCGAGATGCGGCTGCCGGCTGGTTTGGTGCCGTCCACGGAATACTTCAAACCGGCCACCTGCGCGAAACGGCCCGCGCCCTCTTCCATCTTGCTCGCGCCGTTCTCAAGCGCCGCCACCGCGTCCTCGCCCTTGATCTGGAAGGTGGCGATGGTGTTCTGGAACGGCAGCACCGTCAGCACTTCGCCCATCGTCACGACGCCCTGGTCGATCGAGGCACGCAGGCCGCCGCCATTGGTGAACGCCATGGTGACGCCCTGGCCCTTGACGCGATCAAGGACGGCGTCGGACACGAGATTGCCCATCTCGCATTCCTTGGCGCGGCAATTGTCCCTGCTTCCGTCGATCGGCCCGGTCGTTTCGCCGACTTCCTTCTTCTTCAGATCCTCGATAGGCGCACCGAGTTCGGCAATCCGCTTCAGAACGTCCGGATCGGGCGTGATCGACTTGTCGAGCCAGAGCGGATCGCCCTTCGCCTCTTTGACGATCCCAACGTCGTTGAACGTCACGTTGAGCTCGCCAAGCACTTTCGAGTAGGAGGCGGCCTGAACCACCGGCACCTTGTAACCCAGAGGGTTGTCGACCCAGGTCGGATACGGGCCGGCAGCCTTGTCTTCGGGTTTGTTCGACAGAAGGGTGTGCGAGTGCCCGCCGACGACCACATCAACGCCCGGAATCTTGGCGATCATCTCCATTTCGCGCGGGTAGCCGATATGAGTCAGCGCAATGATCTTGCTGACGCCTTCCGACGACAGTTTTTTCACCTCAGCCGTGATGTTTGCGACGTCGTCCTCGATGGCGATGTTCGGGCCGGGCGAGGCGACTTCCGGCGTTTCGGTAGTCACCGCGCCGACGATGCCGATCTTCTCCCCACCAACCTCAATCACAACCGAAGGCTTGATCTTGCCGTTGGCCTTTGACTGGTTGTTCGGCTTGATGTTGACGCCGAGGATCGGGAATTTTGCCTGGTCGATGAAGGGAACCAGCGCTTCCTCGCCATCGTCAAACTCGTGGTTGCCGAGCGCCATGGCGTCGAAGCCCATCTGGTTCAGGAACTCGCCCTCGGCCTTGCCCTTGTAGGTCGTGTAGAACAGCGAGCCCTGGAAATTGTCGCCGGCCGAGAGCAGAACGACATTCTGGTCCTTGAGTTTGTCGCGCTCCTGCTTGATGGCCGTGATCAGGCGCGCCGCGCCGCCGAAACATTCGCCCTTGCCTTCTTCCTCGGCAGAGCAAGTCGATTCGAACTTGTTGTTCGACTCGATGCGGCTGTGCCAGTCGTTGATGTGCAGAATGTTCAGCGTGTAGTCGGCAAAGGATGCGCCAGCCGACAGGCCAAGCACCGATGTCGACAAGGCGGCGATCGCAGCGAGTTTTTTCATCGAAAGTCTCCCAAGCAAATTTCTACCGGGCATCTACCGCTCTTCGATGTCGGTTTGGCGACGCCCGCTCAAACACATGTTTCCATTCGGCAAAGTCTGTTGCAAGCGGAATCGGGCCAGATGCCTAAAGCAGACCTCGCGATCTGAGGTCGTCGGCGAAGGTGGCCAGAGGCATGACGAGCGTCAAAGGCCTGCCAATCAAAGGCGCGGCTCCATAGCCTGCATACCAGCTAGCCGCGCGATCGCTTTTGGCGTCGATGATAAGCAGTGTACCCCCGCCTTCTCCGGCAAGCCGCAGGCAGCGCAGTGCGGCCACCGCAAGAAGTTGCCCACCCAGACCCTGCCCGGCAACCGCGAGGTCTGTGGCGAGACGGGCCAGTCTGAAGCCGGATACCTCATGTCGGGCAAGCCCTTTCGTCATGGCAGAAGGCACTTTGTCGTGCGTTACGGCAGATGGCGTGATGGTATAAAACCCAAGAATCCTGGTAGGCTCGACGTCATCGATCGCACAGAAAGTTTTCGCCGCGTTCTGCTCATGACTTTGGCGGGCGAAACGCAGGAGAAAACTATTCATTTGCAGATCGCCGCAGTCGAAAGAGGCGCGATCATGCGATTTTGCGATCGGTTCCTCGTGCCAGGACGGCAGCGTCATAGAGTGCGCGGCAAAGCGGAAATCGCTGCCCGCAATTTGGCGTTGGGTTTCGGCGGGTTTTCAAGCAGATCGAGGATGCGCAGGAAATCGCGATCCCTCACCTTCACCACCTCCGCGGCCTCGATGACGGCGGCTGCCTCGGGCACAATTTTTTCCAGAATGAAATCCGTCATATCCTTGTTCGACAATGCGGCAGCCCTTGCGATCATCGCCTTCTGCACGGGCGGGATGCGAATGTTGAAGCGATCCGTTTTTTCGCTGACCGGTCTGGGCATGGCAAATCTCCTGAAGGCTATATAACGTACGTACATAATGCGTACAAGCCTTGGCGGCTGCAGCCTATTTCGAATAATCCCGCTCGTCCGAGATCACCTTGCCGTCGTTGGGCAGGGTAGCGGCTTCGACCAGTTCCACCGTTCCGCCCAGCTTCGTGGCGTCCCGCAAGGTGGCGGCGATAGCCTTTATGTCAAGTTGTGTGCCGTCGGTTGCTGCGACCAGCAACGTCATCGCGTCCTGTTCGCCGTCACGCGCGACCACGAGGCGTGCCCGGCTGATTTCGGGATGCCGTTTCAACACCTCCGCTACCTGCTTCGGGTCGACGAACATACCTTTCACCTTGGTGCGCTGGTCGGCGCGGCCGAGCCAGCCCTTGATGCGCGTGTTGGTGCGCCCGCAGGGCGATTGGCCCGGCAGCACGGCGGAGAGGTCGCCGGTCCCGAATCGGATAAGCGGATAGGCGGGGTTGAACGTCGTGACGACCAGTTCGCCGACTTCGCCATCCGGCACAGGATCGCCGGTGCCGGGGCGCACGATTTCGACGATGATGCTTTCGTTGACGATCATGCCGTCATGCGGATGCCCATTTTCGTCGGCGCTTTCATAGGCGATGACGCCGAGGTCGGCGGTCGCGTACGCTTGCAGCACGGTGATGCCACGCCGTTTGTACTCTTCGCGCAGCGAGGGAAACAGCGCGCCGCCGGACACCAGGCCGATCTTGTAAGACGACACGTCCCTGCCCAGCTCGGCGGCACGGTCAAGGATAACTTTCAGGAAATCCGGCGTGCCAGCATAAATTTTTGGCCTCAGCGCCGCCGCGGCGTCGACCTGCATATCCGTGTTGCCGGTGCCGGCCGGAAAAACCAGGCATCCCATCGCCCGCGCGCCCTCGTCGATGACGAAACCTCCGGGCGTCATGTGGTAAGCGAAACAATTGTGAACGATATCGCCGGCGCGAATGCCGGCGGCATGGAGCGCCCGCGCACTGGAGAATGGGTCCGACCCCAGGCCTTGTGGTTCCCAGATTGGTCCGGGCGAGAGAAAAACGCGCCCATGCTTGAGCGCTCTTTGGTCGACAAAGCCGCCAAAGGGCGGATCGGCAGCCTGAAACTGCATCAGATCGGCTTTGCGGAGCACAGGCAGTTTTGCCAACCCGGCGCGGTCGTTAACGCGGCTGAGATCGATGCCGTCCAGCCACTTTGCCAAACCAGGCGCTGCGGCAGTCGCCTCAGCAAGAAAATCGGGCAAGGCGGCGAACAAGGCTGCTTCGCGATCCGTAACCCTACGGGTTTCGGAACTGTCGAAATGCAAGCCCATAAAGTCCTCCCCGCAAGTGCGGCGGCACTATCGCAATGGGCAGTGAAGCGCGCAAGCCGACATGAATCCGCCTTGCGCCATTTCGAGGAGTGATTTGTGCTCGCGCCGGCAACCGGACGATCACTCTTACGCCGTGTCAGGCAGCCAGTTTGAGCAGGTGTGCGTCATGGCCGCGCAGGAAATCCCGCAATCTTTGGCCGTAACCATCGTCGACGGCCGCGATCACGCTCGGCCGCCGCGCCAGGGCTGCACGCCATGCCTTCACCTTCGGCATGGCGTCGAACATCGAAGGCATGCCAAGAGCCTCGAACACGTCGAAATAGCGGAAGATTGGCGCGAATACGGCGTCCACCATCGAAAAATGGTCGCCGGCGAAGTAAGGGCCTGATCCCAACGTCGTTTCGACGCGAGCGAACTTTTGCGTCAAGGCGTCGAGCTTCGCCGCATAGGTCGACGCATCGGTGGCAGTCTCGAAGCCCCAGAGGTCGCCCAAAATTGAAGACCCGAACTCGATCCAGGCGCGATGCTGCGCACGCTCCAGCGGATCTGTCGGGTGAAGCGCGGGACCGTCTTGCGTCTCCTCCAGATATTCGCAGATCACGGCGCTTTCGAAGATGACCGCCTCCGAGCCATCGTCCTTGCGTACGATCAGCAGGGGTACTTTGCCGAGTGGCGAAATCTTCAGAAACCAGTCGGGCTTGTTTGCGAGGTCGACGACGATCCGCTCGAACGGAACGCCTTTTTCGGCCAGCGCGATGGCGGCGCGCTGGACGTACGGGCAAAGGTGATGGCTGACCAAGGTCAGCCGGGGGTTTGCGACGTTATTCATGCCGCCGCCTTCAGGCCTTCGGCCTGCAAAGCCTGCTGCACCGCTGGTCGGGCGGCGACGCGATCCATGAAGGCACGAAGGGCTGGGTAGGGCATGAGATCGACCTTCACGAAGCGAGACCAGCCAGCGATTGTGAACAGATAGGCGTCCGCCGCCGTAAACTGCTTGCCCATCAGGTACGGTCCGCCGGCCGCCAATTCGCGTTCGACATGAGCCAAGCGGGTGGCGATCTTGCCGCGGGCGATGTCCTGCACCTGCGTGCCGTAGTCCGGATGAAAGAGCCACGGGCTGTAGTGCTTGTGCAATTCCGTGGCGATGAAGCTGAGCCAGGAGATGAAGCGATAGCGCGGCACGGCGCCCACCATCGGTGCAAGGCCGGACGACGGCTTCAAATCCGCCAGGTACTGCACGATAGCCCCAACTTCGGTCAGGATGGAACCATCGTCCAACTCCAGCGCCGGCACGTAGAGGTTTGGGTTGATGGAGGCATAGTCGGCGCCTGACTGGGTGCGACGCGGCATTTTTGTGATGTCGACTCGTTCAAGATCGATATCGAGGCCGGCTTCGCGCGCCACGATATGCGGCGACAGCGAGCAGGCGCCTGGGGCGTAGTAAAGTTTCATGGTGGTCTCTCCGATTAGATACATTCACATGCATCTAAATAGGCGACCTTGCGCTTGCTGTCAAGATAGATGTAATTGCATCTATGGCGCACGCTTCATTCACACCCCGCCGGCCGAAAATGATCCCCGAGTCCGTCGAGCTCGCCTGGGTCGGCCTGATGCGCTCGCAGCGGAAGATCTTCGAGGCCATCGAGCAGGAGCTGAAACAGGCCGGACTGCCGCCGCTGACCTGGTACGACGTGATGCTGGAACTTGACCGCGCGGAGGAGGGCCGTTTGCGTCCCTTCGAAATCGAGCAGCGTACGCTGTTCGCGCAACCGAACTTGTCGCGCATGATCGACCGGCTGGAGCGTGACGGATTGGTGCGTCGGGAGGCGTTTCGCGATGATGGGCGAGGCCAGTGGGTGGTCATCACTGCCGCTGGTCGGCAAAAGCGGTCGCAAATGTGGGAAACCTACGGCGCGGCGATCCGCCGGCATCTGGGTGACAAGCTATCGGAGGCCGAGGCCAAGACTTTGGCGGAACTGCTTGGGAAATTGTAACGCGCCGGCCATTCTACTGTGATGGACGCGTCAAGATATCTCCAGAACAAGCGCCCGGTGGTCCGAGACCTCAGGCTGTTCGACGACAGCGAACCTCATCACCTCGACATCGGGCGTCACGAGCATGTAGTCCGCGTAGCGTGGGGTCTTTTCGTACCATGAGGTGCGTGTGTCGGCGTGGCCACGCGCTACCACAAGGTCGCGCAGGCCGAGTTCGCCGAGAATATCGAACGTTGCGCTGCCAGGCAGCACGTTGAAGTCGCCGCATACGATGAGGGGCTCGCCAGGCCGCCAGACGCTTTCGATCAACCGCCGCAGGGCCTTGCCTTGCTCGATCCGTTCCGGTGACTCGTCCTTTCCAGATTTTGTTCGCAGCCCATGCATATGGGCGACAGTGACCAGTCTCTGGTTGCGAGGATCATAAAGACGGACACAGTGAGCGTTCCTGGGTCGGGGATGATCCCCCCAATCGTGTGGCGAATACGAGCCATGAACGAAGTCAGCCGCTTGCGCGACGATCGGAAGACCTTTGCGAATGAAGGTCGCAATGCCAAACTCGGCCGGCATAATTTGTGTGCCCGCGAACAATGGACCCGCCGACGTGGGAAGATAGAAACCATCGTAGCCCGGCAACAAAGCAGCGATCTCACCAAACAGATCTGATCGCTGTGGCAATTCCAGTGGTCCGTCGCGGTAGAATCGCGTTTCCGACGGGCCGTCATGCGAGCGCACAACCTCCTGGAGGCAGAGCAAGTCGGCGTCGACCTTTGCGAGATAGGGTAGCAAGGTTTCGTGGAGCCGCCCGCCCCAGGCATTCAGAGACAGGATGCGAAATGCCATAGCTTTCCTGGACACAATGATGCGGCGTCATGACCTTCCACGACTAGCGCGATTCCATGCTGAGCGGTGAGATTTGTCGCCTGACATTCAGCGCAGCAATCGCACCCAGCGGGCCAGATTGATGAGCGAAATCAAAGCGCCGGCAAGATAGGTGAACGCAGCGGCCCGCAACACGCTGCGTACAGCCGGCATATCCCTTTCGTCGAGATAATTTCCGTCCTTGAGGATCGGCAGCGCCTTGCCGAACGAGGCGTCTACCTCGACAGGCAGTGTCACAAGCGTCGTCAGGACTCGGACGGACAAAAGGGCGATGCCAAGCCCGATGACCAGCACCAGCGCCAGGGGCGTGCGGGCGAGGGCGGCGAGAAAGGGCGCGGCGATGAAGAAGACGCCCGCCAGACGATCGGTGGTCTGAGCCAGGCCCGCCAGCCGCTGCCGCAGCGCCAGCGTTCGGTCGCCCTGAGCATCTTGGATGGCGTGCGAGACTTCATGCGCCGCGACGGCGACAGCCGAGAGCGAGCGTCCGTCATGGTGCTGCTTCAGAAGCCTTACCGTCTTGGAGAGCGGATCATAGTGATCGCCCTTATCGGTCACTTCCACCTTCACTTGCGCGAGATCGAAACGGTTGAGCAGATGTCGTGCAAGCTCTGCACCTGTGCCGGGTAGATCCGGGCGCTCCGCGGCATGGCGCTTGATGGTGTGCTGCACCCACAGTTGCGGCAGCAACACCACGGCCAAGACGATGACGACAAGAAGTGCCGCCATCAGCGTATGCCAAGCCGCGTCAGGCGGCTGCTGCCGGCTTCCGGTTGAGAATAAAGGTCTGGCCTGACGAACTGGTGCAATTCAACTGGGTCTCGGTGGCCGCTAAACAGGTCACGTTGGATGTAGTGTTTCGGATCAGCGATTTCACGGTGATCTGCGCCGTTCTCTGATCGGTCAACACATAGCTGCCGTCGGCGAGCTTGTTCCCGTTCTCGGTGGCTACCGTGGTGAACACGCCGCCAGCAAAGCGCGACTCCGCGATCCCGTCGGCGCTCATCCACGCACCGTCGAAGTGCGTCGGCGCGGGCGCTCTCGCTTCGGCGCCACCCCCGCCAGTGGTTGAGCAGCCAGCCGCCAGGGTTCCCGCGGTCAGTACCGCGAAGATACCCCAAATCCGTGGTCCAGTCATGGATGCACCTCTCCTCGATCCGCCACGGTTTTCATGGCGCGAAATGAGGGAGAAAGCAAGGCAAGAGGCGATTTCGTTGCCTAATCAGCGCCTTAACGCACTAGAATGTTGCGGAATTGCCAAGGGTCCTTTTCGTCGATGTCTTCCGGGAAAAGTCCGGGCCGTCCCTCCAGCGGGGTCCAGTTGGTGTAATATCCCTTGACCGGGCCGAGATACGGCAACTGAACTTCAAGGCAGCGGCGATAGTCGGTCTCGTCCGCCTCGACGATACCGGCGTTCGGATTTTCCAGCGCCCACACCATGCCGGCCAGCACCGCCGATGTCACCTGCAAACCGGTCGCGTTCTGGTAGGGCGCCAATTTGCGGGCTTCTTCCAGCGAGAGCTGCGAGCCGTACCAATAGGCGTTCTTGCCGTGGCCGTAGAGCAGCACGCCGAGCTCGTCGACGCCGTCGACCAGCTCGTTTTCGTCAAGCACATGGTGGACCGGCTGCGCCTTTCCAGCTGCGCCGAACATTTCGTCCAGCGACAGGACCGCGTCATTGGCCGGATGGTAGGCGTAATGGCAGGTCGGCCGGTATTTCACGTTATCCTTTTTGCTGCGCACGGTGAAATAATCGGCGATCGAAATCGCCTCGTTATGCGTCACCAGGAAGCCGTATTGCGCGCCGGGTGTCGGGCACCAGCTCCGCACGCGGGTGTTCGCGCCGGGCTGCTCCAGATAGATCGCGGCCTTGCAGCCTTCCTTGTGTTTCTTGCCGTTCTTCGGCATCCATTTTTCGTGCGTGCCCCAGCCGAGTTCCGCCGGCTGCAAGCCCTCAGAAATAAAGCCCTCCACCGACCATGTGTTCCAGAACACGTTCATCGGCTTGGGTTTTTTGGTGCGCTGGGTGTCGCGTTCGGCGATATGAATGCCCTTCACGCCAGCCTTCTTCATCAACTTGGCCCAGCCCTCGCGGTCGCCTTGGCCGGGTGCCTTGAATTCGAGGCCGAGATCCTTGGCAAGGTTCAGCAGCGCCTGCTTGACGAACCAGGATACCATACCCGGATTGGCGCCGCAGGTGGAGACGGCCGTCGGCCCGCCCGGATTGTCCCGCTTCTCCGCCAGCAGCGTTTCGCGCAACGCGTAGTTGGTGCGGTCGGCATTGTTCATGTTCTTGTCGAAGTAGAAGCCGAGCCAAGGCTCGACCACCGTATCGACATAGAGTGCGCCGAGTTTCCGGCAGAGCCGCATCAGGTCGACCGAGCCGGTGTCGACCGAGAGGTTGACGCAGAAGCCCTGTCCGTCGCCCTTGGTCAGAAGCGGGGTGAGCAGGTCCTTGTAATTGTCCTTGGTGACTGCCGATTTGATGAAGGCGATGCCGCGCTCGTCGAGGATCTTTTTGTTCTCGTCGCTGGGGTCGATGACTACCATGCGCGACTTGTCGAATTTGAAATGGCGCTCGATCAGCGGCAGCGTGCCGCGCCCGATCGAACCGAAACCGATCATCACGATGGGACCGGTGATTTCACCGTAGTTGGGCCATTTTTCCTTCGCTGGGCTCGACGCCATTTTGGGCAGCACTCCATTGTTGTTGTCTCAATGGAGGCTCAAATCACATCGGCCTGTCATAATAAATAGCGAAATTTGCCAATCAGCGCCGATGGTTACCCTGTGCTGGCAGCCGTAATTTCATTAGACGGCTTGCAATGAAGCCGCGAGTTGCAATTGGCGGATAGCGTATAAAGGCTGTGGATCGTCGACCTATTGAACAAGAACCGATCGATTGCAGACAGCGCCGACGACCCGCACATCGGCTTCGCCCAATCGAATGCCGACTGCTTCCAGCACCGAATTGAGCAAGCTATCGACGGCGGGTGTGACCGGCTGCAATGCGGAGGCCAGGGTCGAGGCGATATTTCCGGTCCCGATGCCGAGCCCGGCGACTGAAACGTTGAGATCCAGGTTGTTCAACAGTGAGCTTGTCAGCGATTGTGTAAAGTTGGTCGTCGCGACTGTCTGGATCGAGTGGGCGGCGATGTCCTCGGGCTCATATTTCAAGGTTTTGAAATCGGGGTTTGCCATTTCCGCGGAGGCCTGGCCGGTTACCGTGACCAATGGCGCCTTCACGATTGTCGCCGGCCCCAGGGTGAGCGGCCGGTCGAAATCGTCCAGCGATGATCCGTTCAGGGCGCCGATCTGCGCGGTGACAACGCCAGGGCGCGCGTCCACCTTGACCGAGTCCACCTTGTTGCCGGTGCAGGAAATGTCGTTCAGCTTTGCCTCCGCATAGGCAACCTCGACATATATGGGGAGTTCGATGGAGGCGCCGAGCAACCCGCCAGGCCCGCCGATGCTGGTCGTCAGGAGCGTTCTCGTCTGAGCCGTCCGAACAACCTTGCCCTTATCTCCAATCGAGAACCATGGCGATTGCTGCGCCGGTTCGCCAACTGCGAGCTGAAGCTTCGCGCCAAGAATGCCAGGGATCGAGGTTCCTAGATTGACTTCAACCTGATGGTCGCCGTTGGCGACTGCGGCTGCGGCGGTCAGCATCTCCAATGCCGTAACTGATGCATCGAGGCCGGCCGCGTGCTCGCCTATGCCAAGCTGGCCGAAATCACCGACGCCGATGAGTTGTTTGAGCGGCAGTGTCCTCGCAGCGCTCAAGCCCAGCGCTTGAGCGGCTACTTTCGCCTCATCATCCATACCAGGAATGGCCGCAATCGCCGATGCGACCTGCCCGACGCTGGCATCGGAATCCAGCACGTCGTTGTAGGTGCCGGCGGTTATGTTGAGCTTGGTCGCCAACGCGTCCATGAATTTGAATGCGTCAACGTCGGCGCTGGCAAGCGCCTCGTAGTCCATAGCGCGCAACGACAGGCGTGTGCCAAGCAGGCCGCCCAGGATGGCATTCAGGATGCCGTCTTCCAGCCGCAAGAGCCGCGAGCCGACCGAGAATGCCGCTTCAGACGACGAACGCGCTACCGCCTCGGTCGTAATTGTCGGTTCGCTTATCAGGGATTTGCCGAAAAAGAGCCCGCCGAGCTTGCGGTAATACACCTTCACACTGTTCGTTGGTGCCGAACCCGCCTTAAATCGCGAGGTCGGCGCTTCTCGCGGATCACCCGAGTAATGCCCGCGAACGACCGACATCACGGCTTCGTCGGGTCGATGCGTCTGCTGGGCCTGTGTATCGTCATCGATTGCAACGTTCCGAAGATCGTTGTCAGCCAGTGTCGCCGCTATTGCAGCCCGTGGCTGCTTCAGGTTGGCGGCGGCGGTAATCGCTGCCAGGTCGGTAATTGCCTGGGCAGCACGGCGCTCCGTGTAGAGTGATCCGACATCGACGGCGATCGCGGCGAGTATGATCGCGAGCGGCATCGTGAGAGCGGTCACAATGACAAAATTGCCCGAAGTATCCGCAAGAAAGCCTCGGCCGCGACCAAGCAGCTTATCCGATATCAAGCGCATGCCCATCAGATTCCTCCCACGCGAATCGTCGATCGTTTGATGATCGTCGTGTCCGGCAATGGGAGGTCCTTAAACACGCCCCAGATCGGCAACTGTCTGGCGTCGTACTTCAGTTCGACAACGAACTGACTGCCGTCGGCGGTGGAGTCGTGGGTGTCAATCACAAGTTTTGCCGCGTCGATGAAAGGATAGGTCGGCGCATTCAACGAAATGAAACGCATCGCCAGGTCTCGCCGTTCAGTCGTGTCTAACCCGGCGATAGCTGTCCTCGTCGCATCTGCCGCAATCTGCTGAAGAGAATGGCTGGCGCCGAAGTATATGCCGTAGGCTATCATTCCCATTAGCAGCAGGATGAAAATCGGTGAAAGTATCGCAAATTCAACAGCGGTCGTCGCTGAGCGGTCATCTTTAAAAGCGGTGGCTTTTCCTTGCATAAAATCCCCCTACGCCGCCGTCGTTGCCTTGACGTGAAATAGCTCCCTGGCTTAATTAAATACTGCTAAATTAAAGAATGGTTGCAACCTAGGGTAAAATACGGCGCGACTCCTGCAACTTTGTCGTGAAATCGATTTTATCGCTCTCGGTTCAGCAGCGGTTGATATCCGTATTCACGATCTAGGCGGTTGTGATGACGCGAGGGCGACGCGCCGGCCGACAGCAGGCTTGTCGCGGCGGCTGTGGCGCACGTGCGGTCTGGAGGCTCCGCCAGGCAGCGGCACGCCATGGTTACATACGTCTCCTCTCATGACGCCGGGCGATTGCCGGACAACGCAAAGGGTTTCGTGTTGTCGCTTTTCGCTGTATCTGAGCCAATCTTCTCCACATAAGAGAGCCCAGTCCGATGCCCGCATATCGTTCCCGCACCACCAC
Organism: Rhizobiaceae bacterium; assembly: GCA_050247155.1. Taxonomy (GTDB): domain Bacteria; phylum Pseudomonadota; class Alphaproteobacteria; order Rhizobiales; family Rhizobiaceae; genus Mesorhizobium_G. The sequence continues at coordinate 46,523 of JBFWUS010000008.1, read as the reverse complement.
CCATGGCCGCAACATGGCCGGCGCGCGCGGGCTATGGCGCGCAACGGGCATGAAGGATGAGGATTTCGGCAAGCCGATCATCGCGGTCGTCAACTCGTTCACACAATTCGTGCCGGGCCATGTGCACCTGAAGGATCTCGGCCAGCTCGTGGCGCGCGAGATCGAAAGCGCCGGCGGCGTCGCCAAGGAATTCAACACGATCGCTGTCGATGACGGTATCGCGATGGGCCATGACGGCATGCTTTATTCGCTACCGTCGCGGGAACTGATCGCGGACTCGGTCGAATACATGGTCAATGCCCACTGCGCCGACGCCATGGTCTGCATCTCCAATTGCGACAAGATCACGCCCGGCATGCTGATGGCCGCGCTGCGGCTCAACATCCCTGCGGTCTTCGTGTCCGGCGGGCCGATGGAAGCCGGCAAGGTCGTGCTCAAGGGCAAACAGGTGGCGCTCGACCTGGTCGACGCCATGGTCGCCGCAGCCGACGACAAGGTGCCCGACGAGGATGTCAAAGTGATCGAGCGCTCGGCCTGCCCGACCTGCGGCTCATGCTCGGGCATGTTCACGGCCAATTCGATGAATTGCCTCACCGAAGCCTTGGGCCTCTCGCTGCCCGGCAACGGTTCGACGCTGGCCACCCATGCCGACCGCAAGCGCCTGTTCGTCGAAGCCGGCCATCTCGCCGTCGATCTCGCCCGCCGCTATTACGAGCAGGACGACGAGACCGCGCTGCCGCGCAATATCGCTTCGCGCGGCGCTTTCGAGAATGCGATGGCGCTCGATATCGCCATGGGCGGCTCGACCAACACGGTGCTCCACATCCTGGCCGCCGCGCATGAGGGCGGCATCGATTTCACTATGGACGATATCGACGCGCTGAGCCGAAAAGTGCCGGTGCTGTGCAAGGTAGCACCTGCCAAGAGCGACGTGCACATGGAAGACGTCCATCGGGCCGGCGGCATCATGTCGATCCTCGGCCAGCTCGACAAAGCCGGGCTCATTCATCGCGACCAGCCGACCGTGCATGCGACAACGCTTGGCGACGCCATCGACCGTTGGGACATTTCGCGCACCAAGAACGGCGCGGTGCACAAATTCTTCTCCGCTGCGCCGGGCGGCGTGCCGACGCAGGTCGCGTTCAGCCAGGAGGCTCGCTGGGACGATCTCGATCTCGACCGTGAAAAGGGCGTCATCCGCTCGGCCGAGACGCCATTTTCCAAGGATGGCGGGCTGGCCGTTCTCAAGGGCAATATCGCGCTCGACGGCTGTGTGGTGAAAACCGCCGGCGTCGACGAGTCGATCCTGAAATTCACCGGCCCGGCCGTCGTGTTCGAAAGCCAGGACGCCGCGGTGAAGGGCATTCTGGGCAACGAAGTGAAGGCGGGCGATGTCGTCGTGATCCGCTACGAGGGGCCGCGCGGAGGGCCGGGCATGCAGGAAATGCTCTATCCGACCAGCTATCTGAAATCGAAGGGGCTCGGCAAAGCCTGCGCGCTGCTGACCGATGGCCGCTTCTCCGGAGGCACTTCCGGCCTGTCAATCGGCCATGTCTCGCCGGAAGCAGCGCTCGGCGGTGCGATCGGCCTCGTCCACAATGGCGACACAATTGAAATCGATATCCCCGGCCGCACGATCAAGCTTTTGATCGGTGAAGACGAATTGGCGGCCCGTCGAGCGGCGCAGGACGCCAAGGGCTGGAAACCAGCCGAACAGCGCAAGCGCAAGGTAACCACCGCCCTGCGTGCCTATGCGGCCTTCGCAACCAGTGCCGACCGCGGCGCCGTGCGTGAAGTCCCATATGACTGACCGGGCAAGGGATCGTTAACCTTACTGATTCATCTTTTCCCGGGTCGGCGACAGGCTGAGGGCCATGTCGCCGAGCACATTCTCCGTGCGGTTCGCCGTGGGAGTGGGGTTTCAACCGGGTGAGTTGGTACGGGTTCGTGAGTCAGACGTCTGGATTTTTCGCGCGCCGGCGCGGCCTTCGTTTATCCCTTCACAAAGTCGGCGCGCCGTGTGTCGTGGCTTTCGGCCTCTCGATAGGGATCGCGTCGCCGTTGCAGGCGGAGCCGAACTCTCCCGCGATCGAAACAGCATCGGTCGTTTCGGCGCCTCCCGACTTTCGCCTTGCGTCGATCAATCCGTCACTAAGTCAAGTGATCGATGAGGCGCCGGACTACGCATTTCTGATCGAGAGCGACTCGGACATTGATGCGGACGGCAAGGTCCTTCCGCATTGGTATAATCATTTTGGCCAGGGCGAGCCGGCGCAAATCACTCAGAACAGGGCGCGGCAACGTTTCGACGCCGTTGCCGAGAAGGCGGATCTATCACCCGCCAAGCTCGTCGGCCTGTTCGACAAGGCGCGGGCCGATACGGTGGGCAAGCCGAAGACGCTGGTCATCCCGGAGGTTGCGCCGGCGCGCTTCGCTTCCGCCTCCGCAACTGTCGATATCGATGCGCGATTGGCTCTGGCCTATGCCGATCCATCGCCAGCACCGACCACCGGCGCGCTGGGCGCTATCGCGCGGATGACATCTGCCGAAGGCAATGCGTTAGATACTGCCGAAGCCGAAGATGCATTGCCGCCGCCCGATCAGGAGGGTCTGTCGGAGCAGGAAGTTTTGCCGTCGGCGGCGCCGCTGCCCGGGATGCGACCGCTGGCTTCGCGCCGCGCGGCGGAAGCGCCGGTTGAAACGCTCAAACCTGGCGAAGATCGACGGGAAGCAAAGTTCGAACCGCGTCGCGATGCGCCCAAGCGTCAGCAACTGGCCTATGCGCGCCCCGACAATCCCGAAGATCAATCGTCCGATCGGCCCGGCTGGGGTCTGAAGAACCTCTTCGGCAGGCCGCGCGCGGGCAGGGGTGTCGCCGTCTACGACATCAGCTCGGCGAAGGTCTATATGCCTGATGGCTCCGTGCTCGAGGCGCATTCCGGCATCGGCAAGATGGCAGACAATCCCAAATATGTTCATGTGAAGATGAACGGTCCGACGCCACCCTCGACCTACAATCTGCGCATGCGGGAAAGCCGTTTCCACGGCGTTGAAGCGATCCGCATGCTGCCCGTCGACGGTAAGAATCCGCATGGCCGCACCGGCCTGCTGACGCACAGCTATCTCTTGCGCGGCGGCCGCGCCGAGTCGCATGGCTGCGTCGCCTTCAAGGACTACAACAAGTTTCTGACCGCGTTCAAAAAGGGCAAGGTCAAACAGCTCGTCGTGGTACCCGGTGGCGGGCGCACAACGCTGTTCGCGCGCAATGGCTGACCTGGAGCCCTTCATGCTTACGCCCGACCGCGAGAGACTGGGCATGGCGTCTCTGAGCTGACCCTTGCGACAACTGCCGCAAGATTTTTCATGACCTATGTCACAATGGCGGTGTGATAGTTCGTCCTGTCTTTCGGAAATCGTTCCCAAGACCGAAAGGAAAGACAATGACCACCCGCATCAACCCCTATGCCAAGGCCTTTGCTCTGGTGCAGCCGCTGATCGAACTCGGCCGCAAGGTGGAAGGTTATGGGCTGGAAAAGAGCATCATCGAACTGGTCAAGATCCGCGCCTCGCAGATCAATGGCTGCGGCGTATGCCTCGACATGCATTCCAAGGAGGCAATCGCGGCCGGTGAAACGGCGGAGCGCATCATCATGCTCGATGCATGGCGCGAGACGAAGCTGTTCACGCCACGCGAACAGGCGGCACTTGCCTGGACTGAAACGCTGACCCGACTGGCCGAAAAGGGCGCGCCGGACGAGGTGTACGAGCAGGTGAAAGCTCAGTTCAACGACGAGGAGCAGGTGGCGCTCACGCTCATTATCGGTGTCATCAACAGTTTCAACCGCATCGGCGCCGGTTTCCACGTGCCGCCGATCGGCGAGCAGCGCAAGGCTGCCTGATGGGCGAGCCCATCAATCTGGACGCGGCGGCGAGTTTCGATCCGCTGCGTCCAAAACTCGTCCGCGTCGCCTACCGCATGCTGGGCTCGGTGGCCGACGCTGAAGATGTCGTCCAGGAAGCTTTTATTCGCTGGCTGGGGACAGACCGGACGTCGGTCAAGGAGCCGCAGGCCTATCTTCGCCGCGTCGTCACGCGGCTTTGCCTCGACGTCATGAAGTCTGCCGCGAAGCGGCGCGAGGTCTACCCCGGCACCTGGCTGCCTGAGCCGATTGTGGCAGCCGACGAGGACGAGATCGACGATGTTACCCTGCCGCTGATGATGGCGCTGGAGCGGCTATCCCCGCTGGAGCGCGCCGCCTTCATTTTACACGATGTCTTTGGCGTCGGTTTCGATGAGATTTCGGACGCGATCGGCCGCGATCCCGCTGCCTGCCGCCAGCTTGCCAGCCGCGCCCGCGACAATGTTCGCGCCGAGCGGCCGCGCTTCGATGTGCCGAAACAGCGCGGGCTAGAGATCGCCGAGGCGTTTTTTGCCGCCTCGCGCAGTGGCGACATGTCAACGCTGCAAGCGATGCTGGCAGCCGACGTTGCCATGTACTCGGACGGCGGCGGCAAGAAATCGGCCGCCAGCGCGCCGATCATCGGGCTGGGGATGGTCATGCGGCTCAATGCGTCGCTGGCGCATGTCTTCGCCAAATCGATGTCGAAGATTATCCGCTATGCGTTCATTGATGGATTGCCGGGTTTCATCAGCCTGGAGGGTGGCGACACCTTGCAGACCACCGCTTTCGACATTCGCGACGGCAAGGTGGTCGGCATCTATGTCATGCGTAATCCAGACAAACTCGCGCATCTGCCCGAAGCGACGCTGCACTGAGACGGTACGCTATTCAGAGGCAATGGCCTCAAGTGCCTGGACAAGTTTGTCGCGGTCCGCGGTCAGACCCTTGTAGTCGAGTTGTTCAGCTTCCAGCGCGCTTAGCTGCGCGGCAAAGTTGGTCGCCAGCGTCTGTCGGTCAGGGCGCCGCGCGATCCAGCCGAGCGGGTCGAGATAGATGCGGATCGTGAACAGGATATCGCCGCTCTCCGGCAGCTTGCGCAATGTCTGGCGCTCGACGCGGATGAAGGCTGCGGCGTTCAGATCCGTATCGCCGAAACGCGACGGTCGGGCCTCGGCACGCTCGACTCGCCCCTCGTGCGACAGCGGGTGATAAAGTGCGTTGCCGGCCTGAATCGACCAGTTGAACCGCAGCACTGGCTGATGCAACCGGTCGAACATGCGCGCGATCAGATCATTGTTGCGCGTGTCCGGGCCGAAGCCGGGCACAGGCCGATGAATTTCGTGGATCGGTAGTCCGAATTTCTCGGTCAGCGTCCAGGACGATGGAAAACATAGCGATCCCGCCGCCAGCCGCCAACCGTTGTCGCCCTTGCGCATCAAGATCAGGTCTTCCTGCACCAGCAGCGACGCCGCCTTCAGCGGCGGCATTGCCCGCATGTCGGCTGTGGAGAGGGCAGGGTGGCCGGTGATGGCAATGCCCTTGCAATCTTGCCGGAAGCGCTGCGGAAAGTGCTCGATCACGTGTGCATGGACCAGATCCAACACTTCCTGCTGCGCGCGCTCGGTGCTGGGTTCGGCGACAAACACCTTTTCGCCAACAGACGCATAGAGCCTGCGCTTTTCGCGTATCTGGGCATCATAGGTCGCGTCGAGCTCGATCCATCGGGCAAGATCGAGCGGCTTCAACCCGATGGTGAAGGGTGTGGACGAACCGTCGTAGGGGGTGGGGGACGAGCTTACCATTCGGGCGGACGTTTCCTCGCGGTGTGATAGACGCGCAGGATGATCACGCGGTCGCCAGAGATTCGGTAGGGAATAACATAAGGAAGATTAGGTACGGACCACTCCCGTCTTCGGCTACCTCCAGCGGGCCGTCCGATCAACGGTTTCGCGTCGAGCAGTTTCATGGCTGCCACCAATTTTTGGGCAACTCGGTCTGCTGCCTGCCGGTCATCGAGTGCGATATATGCGTGAATTTCTTCGAAGTCTCGAGTTGCCCGCGGCGTGACAACGAGTGTCACAGCTTTCGAGCCTTGTCGGGGAAAATATCGGGCTCGGGCCGCGGGAGTTCATTGTCGGTTCCCCAGGATTGCAGCCAACGGATAACAGCGTCGCCTGACACGAACACTCCCTCGTCAGCTTCCCTTTCACCCTCCTCGATGGCCTCCAGATATGCCCTTTGGTCTGCCATATAGGTCGCCACAGCTTCCTTGACCAAGAAGGCGCGCGACCGCTTCGTCGCTCTGGCGAGTTGGTCGACTTCACGGCGCAAATCGTCCGGAAGCCTCACAGAAAAGGTGGCATTCGCCGCCATGGACAAACCCTCAGCTTGCGTATGAACACAATGTATTCACTTGCGTTCAACTGGTCAATTTACACCGGATCAGTCCGCGCAGCGAATTGCCTGCAAATACGCCTCCGGCAGCGCGTAGCTCAGCCTCAGTCAGCACCGCCTCCCGTGCCTTCCCAGTCTCGATCATCTGCGCCCGCAAGACACCGGCCAGCAAGCCGCAGGTCAATGGAGGTGTGAGCAGACTGCCGTCATCGTCGCGCTCGACAAACAGCGTGGTTATCGTGCCTTCACACACCTCGCCGCGCTCGTTGAGCAGGATCACTTCGTCGGCTTGTTTGTGGGTAAACTCGGCGCGGGCGGTCTCGTAGAGCGAGCGCCGGCTCGTCTTGTATCGCAGCAAAGGGTCGTGCGAGTTGAGCCGGGTCCGCGCGATGCGCAATGTCCAAACCGTTTCGTTCGGCTGGAGCGCGAATGGTTGAGCCGTGGCAACCGCGTTGCCGTTCGATGCGAGCGTCAGTCGAATGCGGAGTGCGCCCTGGCTTGATCGCGCTGCATCGGCAACGGCGTTGCCAAGGGTCGCCCCGACCTTCTCCGGATCACAGGTAAAACCCAATTCATTCGCCGAGGCATAAAGTCGTGCCAGATGCCGCTCCAGCCGCACGAAGCCGCCGACTGGCTCCCAGCGCAGCGTTTCGATCAGTTCGAAACCGGCTCTGTCCCCGTCGCGAAGCGGGCTTTCAGCAGACATTCCCTGTACTCGCTCTCGGAGGTTGAATCGAAAACGATGCCGCCGCCGACGTTATAGACCGCCTCGCCGCCGGCAAAGAGGGTGATGGTGCGGATCGCCACGTTGAAGCGCATCGGTCCATGCGGCGATATCCAGCCGATTGCGCCGCAATAGGCGTCGCGGGGCTGGTGTTCCAGGTCGCGCAAGATCTCCATCGCGCGGATCTTCGGCGCGCCGGTGATCGATCCACAGGGAAACAGCGCCGCGAACAGGCGCTCGATGGTCAGCCCCGGCAGTAGTTTTGCGCGCACACGGCTGACCATCTGGTGCACGGTCGGATAGGTCTCGATCCGGAAAAGCTCGGGCACCTCCAATGTGCCGACCTCGCTCACCAAGGAAATATCGTTGCGCAGCAGGTCGACGATCATGCGATTTTCCGCCTGGTTCTTCTCGTCGGTTTGGAGGAAGAGCTTTTGAGCTTCATCCTCGGCCTTGGTGTGGCCGCGAGGCGCGGTGCCTTTCATCGGATGCGCTTCGATCCAACCGTCGTCGTCGATCGCGAAAAACAGCTCTGGCGAACGTGACAAGATCGTCGGCTCGCCGAGCAGGACCAATGCGCTGTACTTGACCGGCTGGCGCACGGCGAGATTGGCAAAAGCATCCATGGGCTCGCCAGCCCACCGTGCTGCAACGGGAAAGGTCAGGTTGGCCTGATAGCAGTCGCCGAGCCGCAAATGGCGGTGCAAGATCTGAAAGCGCTGATCATATTCGCCGAACGTCCAGGCAGCATGCGGGTCGCTGATCGGATTCTGCGTCGGTGCGCCGAGTGGGCCGATGGCGTCATCGGTAGGCTGGTCAAAAACGCCGAACTGCAACAGCGGGGTGCGTCGGCCGTCAGGCAATAGAGGCCGGAGCTTGGGTTCGAGCAGATAGCCAGCCTCATAGGAAAAATAGCCGGCCAGCCATTTGCCGTCGTCTCGTGCCTGCTCTAGCCGCCGAAGGGCTGGCCGGAATTCCGTCGCGTCCCATGCTTCGATGATCTCAAGCGGATTCTGGAAACGGCGTTCGGTTGCCGCCGAATCGTCGCGAAAAATTATGCAAGGCTCGGGACTTTGCGGCATGCGTGTCGGCAACGTCCGATGGCAAAGTGCTGGCTGTAGCCAAGCCCTGTGTGCCATGCAACTGCGGCAATTGCGCAGGAGCGGACCGACGACGAGTAATGCGACAGCGATCGGCTGCCTCCGGAGAGGCTTCTACGTATTCTTGCTCGAGCCGGACGTCGGAAAGCGCTTCGCAAATTCTTCGTCGTCGCCCGCCGCCAGCAAGCTTGCCTGCTCGATCCAGCGCTCGCGCTCTATGCGCCCATCGAATTGCAGAACTTCTTCAATATGTTTCACGTCGGCGTCTTTCCACGCCGCAATCTGAGCAAAACGGCGGACGCCTTCGCCGTGCAGAAGGCGCTCGTTGACAGGGCCTATCCCGATGATTCGCCGCAAGTCGTCCGGCTGCACCATGCCTTTCGGCTTTTCAGCCTCGGCCGCAGCCGACATTTTTTTGGACTTTTGCGGCGGCTCCGGCCGATGCGTTACCGTCTTTTTGCCGCCGGCCTTTTTCGGTCTCATGCTAGACGGATGCGACATCAAGGCTGTGGGCTGCGTCTCTTCCGCCGCGGTGTCAGATCGTTCGGCGGATATGGGCCGCTCAGGCGATACGGGCAGGGAGATCGCATTATTGGCCGGCGCCTGGTCGGACGCCGAGATAGTGCCGGGGCCTGCGGCCAGAGCGTCGGCCAGGCGGCGTTCCAACGTTGCGCGAGCTTCGCCACAGGCCTCCAGATCGCGCCTAAGACCGGCATTCTCTTGGTACAGACGGTCCGCCGGGGCTCCCGCCAGGCCACCGGCTCGCTTGCCCCACACTATCCAGCCCAGCAGCACGCCGAGCAGCAGAGCAACCAGCAAATAGAAGAGCATTTGGGCAACCAGATAGCTCATCCAAACTCCTGTTCCTGCTTGTGGGTCATGCGCTAACGGAGCGACCAGTCGATGGTGATGCGGCGGTTGGCGGCGCGTCCCTCGTCCGTATCGTTGTCGGCCAGCGGCATGGTTTCGCCATATCCGATGGCGGTGATGGCGTCGGGCGGGATGCTGCGCACGATCAGCGATTCCTTGACCGAGTCGGCGCGATCCTTGCTCAGGCGGAGATTGTCGCGATCCTGACCACGGCTGTCCGTGTGGCCGCCCACGGTGACCTTCAATGCGGGATTGCCGATGCAGGGCATGATCTGGCCCATGACCCGATCCAGCACGTCGTTTCCTTCCCGAGTGATCTGCGCCGATTTTGACTCGAACGTAATTGCCGCGCCGCTCAGGATCGACTGTACTGCCTGGTTGCAGCCTGCGGCAACGCGCTCTGCCTCCAGTGCCGGCGAGACCGCCGCATTCCGTACAGGTGGTTCGGGCGGTGCAGGCTGGGGCGGCAGTCCGGCCGATTGGACAGGCTCGGCTTCCGGAGCGGCGGCAGGCGGTTCGGCGGGTGTCGATTGCGCAGGCGATGTAGCGGTGCGAGGGGGCTCAGCGGGCCGTTGGAGCGAGCTTTGGGATGGCGCCGGAAGCGCATCGGCCGGCAGTTGCCCATTTTCCGGCCGCAACGACAACATTTCCGTCAGGCCGGCGATGCGCGCCTGCGCCGTTTCAAGATCACGCTTGTTTTGCTCGGCGGCTGCCTCCAGCGCCGCGATCCGGGTCGTCGCGGCCTCGGCGCGAGACTTGATTTCCGCCTCGACCTGACGAAGTTCGTCGGCCTTCAACTCGGCGGCGTTGAGATCGGCGAGATGTTTCGCGGACGCCGCGCTGAGATCCAGAATGCGGGATTTGGCGGCGTCGAGCGCGCGCTCCAGCGATGAGAGGCGCGACGGCGTTGCGTCGTTCGCACGTGGCGTCAATTCGGCCGTAAAGTCGCTGCCCAGGCTTTCGCTGATGGCCGCGACCTCGTCGGCGCCAGCCATCCCCTCAAGATAGGCCTTGCTTCCGTCAAGCGAAACCGAGCCCCAGTCAAGTTGAGCTAGAGCGGTGGCGCCTTTTTCGGCGCTGGTCGCCCATACTGCCGACATGTCGCCGCCACGAACCGTCAAGCGGTCGACGATGCGTCGATCGGAGTCGTTGTCGCGAAGTATGGTCAGCAGGGCAGAACGCGCATCTTCGGACGACACATCGCCGGAGGCCACGATTGTGCCGTCTGGCAGTTTGACCGCGTTGAAACGTGGCGCGGCCGACCCAGCTTCGCCAAGGAAGACCTGAATCGTCGCCTTGTGCGCCATCGCCTGTTGGCGTGCGGCGGCGGCCTTCGCATTGTCTGACACGCCGCCGGCGATCAGAAGCCGGGCAGGTTCAGCCAGCAATGTGCCCTGATCCAAACTGGCCAGAATAGCAAAGGCATCTTCGAGACCCTCAGCCAGCTTCGTCTCTGCCTTGGTCGTTGTCAGCCTGCTGTCAATCGACGTTCCAAATACCTGCCTTGCAGCGCTTTCGACGGCGGTTTTCATCGCTTCCGAAAGCCCGGCGCCACTCAGCCGCAAGGGGCCGTCGATCGCCTTCTCGGCCACGACAAAAGGCGCCGGCGCAGAAACCGTCAGTTGGTCTCCGGGCCCGAGAACGCCCCATACATCGCGCGCCGCAGCCAGCGTGGATGCCTTTGCCAAGTAGTCAGGAGCCTGTCCGCGGACAGTGATATAGCGCCCGTCGGCAAAGACCTCGGCCTGCGGGTTCAGCGCTTTGACGGCTTGTGTCGATCTCGCGAGGATGTCCTGCTCGATCGCCGGCGCTTGATGTGCGATGGCGTGCCACGCCAGAAACGTAGCCGCAAAAAACCATGCGACGGTCAGGAGCACCCGCATCTGTTCTCCTTCGCGAAGTATCGGGTCGCACGCTAGCACAGGGCGGTTCGATTGCCAGCGAAAATGCCGCCCATCTTTAAGTCCCCATGATAAAGATCATCATATCAATATCTTAGCGGAAGATACGGGTCCGCTAATGGGCTCTGCAAAGTCCGCCGACCCGCGGATGCGCCTAATCGAGAGTTTCCAACTCGTCGATCAGGCCGCTGATCACGGCTAGGCCACGCTGCCAAAATGACGGGTCTGTCGCGTCGAGACCGAACGGCTTCAAGAGTTCCGAGTGATGCTTGCTGCCGCCGGCGCGCAGCATGTCGAAATATTTCTGCTGAAAGCCGCGTTCGGTGTTCTGATAAACCGCGAACAGCGAATTCACGAGACAGTCGCCAAAGGCATAAGCGTAGACGTAGAACGGCGAATGAATGAAGTGGGGGACATAGCTCCAGAACGTCTCGTACCCCTCGCGCAGGCGGATCGCCGGACCGAGGCTTTCGGCTTGCACTTCCAGCCAGAATTGGCCGATCCTGTCGGCGGTCAACTCGCCGTTGCGGCGTTCGGTGTGCAGTCGCCGCTCGAACTGATAGAAGGCGATCTGGCGCACGACCGTATTGATCATGTCCTCGACTTTTTGGGCCAGCATGGCCTTGCGTTCGCGCTTGTCGGTCGTGCGGTCCAGCAATGAACGGAAGGTCAGCATCTCGCCGAACACTGACGCGGTCTCGGCAAGCGTCAGCGGCGTCGAAGCCATCAGCGCTCCCTGCCCGCCGGCAAGCACCTGGTGCACGCCGTGGCCCAACTCATGCGCCAGCGTCATCACGTCGCGCGGCTTGCCGAGATAGTTGAGCAGCACATAAGGATGCACCGACGGCACGGTGGGGTGCGCGAACGCCCCTGGCGCCTTCCCGGGACGCACCGGCGCATCGATCCAGTTGCGGTCGAAGAAGCTGCGCGCAATCTCGGCCATATCCGGCGAAAAGGCGTGGTAGGCCGCGAGCACGGTGTTCTGTGCCTCGTCCCAACCGATCGCCGCCTGCGGTGTTTCAGGCAAGGGTGCGTTGCGGTCCCAGTGGTTCATCTGGTCCATACCCAGCCAGCGCGCCTTCATTGCATAGTAGCGGTGCGACAATCGCGGGTAGGCGTCCTCTACGGCAGCGGTCAAGGCGTCGACCACGTCGCGCTCGACGCGGTTCGACAGATGGCGGAAGTCGGCGATATCGACGTAACCGCGCCAGCGGTTCGATATGTCGAGATCTTTCGCCAGCGTGTTGGTGATGAGCGTGAAGGTGCGCAGGTTTTCGCGAAACGTCGCTGCCAGCGCGTCCGCCGCCGCTCGGCGTGTTTCCGGCCTCGCGTCCTGCAACTTGTTCAAAGTCGGCTCAAGGGTCAGCCTTTCCCCGTCGACGTCGAAGCGCAGGGCGCTCATCGTCTCATCGAACAGGCGGTTCCAGGCGCCACGTCCGGTGATCGATTTTTCGTGAAAGAGCTGCTCGATTCGATCCTCGAGCTGGAACGGCTTTTCCTTTCGCAGGTCCATGACCCAGGGCCGATAGTGGGCGAACAACGAGTCGCCGGCCAATGCGCTCTCGATCAAGGCATCGTCAATCAGGTTCAGTTCCAGCCCGAAGAACAGGAGATGCGTCGACGCATCCGTCATCCGCTCCTGGATGTCCCCGTAGAGTTTTGAACGCGCCGGATCGGATGTGTCTCCGGCATAGACCAGCCCCGCATAGGCCACGATGCGGCCCATCAACTCTTCCAGATCTTCGAATTGCTTTACCGCCAGGCCGAGCTTGCCGTCCTTGCCTTTCGCGGCCTCCTGTTCGAGCTTGCCTTTCCAATTCGCTTCAAACAATTCCGCTTCGGCCGCCGCGCGGGCGAGGTCTGCCTTCAGCGTCGGCGAATCCATTGAAGGATAAAGATCGGCCAGGTTCCACTCCGGCAGATTTCCAAGCTCCAGCGCGTCACGCTTCTTCGTCGATGCCATTGCTGTCGTTCTCTGAGTCATTTCAGCCGCTTGCTGTGGCTCTCTAAACGCAGGCGGCGCGAAAGGGTTCGTTTACCGTGCGTCCTGCACTGTTTGTTTAAGAGACCGTGCCAAAATGGTCTACGGCACATTACGCACGAAAAGCGGTTGATTCACCATCCATGGCCCGATCCGTCCTCATTGTTGACGATGACCCCGTACAGCGCCGCCTGCTGGAGGCGGCCGTCACAAAATTCGGTCACCACGCTATCGTTGCCGACAGCGGCGAAGCCGGGCTGACGGCGCTCGAGCATCACGGCCATGACGTGGCGGTGGTCGTGCTCGATCTCGTTATGCCGGATACTGACGGACACGGCGTGCTGCGGAAAATGCGCGAGCGCGATTTGACGACGCCGGTAATTGTCCAGACGGCGCAGGGGGGCATCGATACGGTCGTCAATGCCATGCGGCAGGGCGCATTCGACTTCGTTGTCAAGCCGGCATCGCCGGAGCGTTTGAACAAGGCCATATCCGATGCAATGAAGGTTGAGGCCGTTGGCGACAGGGCGCGCACTTTGACGCGGCGTTCGCAACTGCCAAGCTTCAAGGACTTCCCGACCAAAAGCCCGGCGATGGAAAAGGCGCTGAAGCTGGCGCAAAAGGCTGCCGCTTCCGACATCCCAATTCTCATCGAAGGTGAGTCAGGCGCCGGTAAGGAGTTTGTCGCGCGCGCGATACAGGCAGCGAGCGACCGGCGCGGCAAGCCGTTCGTCACAGTCAACTGCGGCGCGATCCCCGACAATCTGGTCGAAAGCATTCTGTTCGGCCATGAGAAGGGGTCGTTTACCGGCGCTACCGAGAAACATGCCGGCAAGTTTGTCGAGGCGCACGGGGGCACGCTCTTCCTGGATGAAATCGGCGATCTCCCGCTGCACGTCCAGGTTAAGCTTTTGCGCGCGGTGCAGGATGGCGAGGTTGACCCGGTCGGCGGGCGCTCCACGGTAAAGGTCGACATCCGCCTTATTTCCGCCACGCACCGCGACCTTTTGCAGCAGGTCAAGGATGGCAAATTCAGGGAAGACCTGTTCTACCGATTGAACGTCTATCCGATCGTCGTGCCGCCGCTGAGAGCCCGCCGCGGCGACCTGCCGCAACTGGTCAATCGGTTCATCGCCCGTTTCGGCAATGCCGGATCGTATCATGTTCAAGGCATTTCCGGCGCAGCCCTTTCGATGCTGCAAGCCTATGACTGGCCTGGAAACATCCGGCAGCTCGAAAATACAATTTTTCGGGCCTGTGTGCTGAGCGAAGGCGAGCAGCTGACCGAGGCGGAATTTCCCCACATCAGGGCCCAGGTTGATGGGTTCTCCGGCCTGGATGAACGCCAGTCTGAGAAAAGCCAGTTGGAAGAGGCGGTTACCTTCGACGCTTCGGAAATCGAATCAATGGCCGTGCGCACCGCCGTCGCCGAGTTGAACAGCGCCGCCGGTCTTTTGCGCGCATTGGACGAGCGCGGCAACGTGCGTTCGCTGGCCGACGTCGAATTGGAAATGATCAAGCTCGCCATAGATCACTACGATGGGCAGATGAGCGAGGTCGCACGGCGTCTGGGCATCGGGCGCTCCACACTCTACCGCAAGCTCAAGGAATACGGGCTCGACGCCGATGGGTCGGAGGAAGGCCGCCTGGCAGGTTGACGGATCGGTCCGACCGCCCGTAGCTTCCTTGTGCGAGTGTGGTTTGCCTGCTCTTGCGCCGCGATTTTTTGTCGGAATGCTGCCATGGTGTTACCGCATTTCGCCTTCAAAGAGCGGTGGGTAACCGATAAGAAATAGCTTCTATAAGCGACGGTTAACCAATACGATGGATAGTCGGGATGTGATATTTTCGCATCCGGAATCAAATCCGGGGACAAACGGCAGCGTGCAGGGCCTTTTGATTTGATACGCATCGATGGACCAAAAATCGGCCGTGACGAAAACGGTAACGGCTGGCGAGGCTGGTTTGCGGGCGCTTTGTGCCTTGCGGGCATGATGGCCGGAGCTACGGCGGCGGAAGCCCAGACCCGTACGTTGAAGCTGATGAACGTCCATACCGGCGAAAAGGCCGAGATTGTTTATCGGCGCGGCAACAGCTACGACGCCGCAGGCCTGAAGAAGGCTAATTACATCCTTCGCGATTGGCGCAAGAACCAGCCGATCAAGATGAACACCAAAGCACTCGACGTGTTGTGGGAGGTCTACCGCAACACCGGCGCTTCCGGATATATCCACATTATCTGCGGCTATCGCTCGCCCGCGACGAATTCGATGTTGCGCGGCCGCAGCCGTGGCGTCGCCAAAAAAAGCCAGCACATGGTTGGCAACGCGATCGACTTCTATATTCCCGGCGTCAAGCTGAAGACCCTGCGTGATGCCGGCCTGGCGCTCCAGGCAGGCGGCGTTGGCTATTATCCGTCATCCGGCTCTCCGTTCGTCCATATGGATGTCGGTCGCGTGCGGACCTGGGGTCCGACCCGGCCGGAGGAAGTGGCTGCCGCGATTCGGAAAGGCAAGCGCTTCGGCGGCGGTGGCGGCGGTTCTGTTGTAGCCTTCGCGTCCGACGATTCGACGAAATCACGCGGTTTGCTGGCGCGCCTGTTCGGCGGCGGGGCCGACGAGGAAGAAGATAACGCGGAGATTGCGACGCCGAAGATGGCCGCAAAACCGCCAAAGGCTGTCGCCAAGCCGAGGTCCGAGCCGGAGGAGACCGAGGTCGCTGGGCCGAAGATCAAGATCGTGCCGCCTGAACTTGCGACGCCGGCCGAAATCCCGGCTGCGCCAGAGCAGCAGCCCGAGGAGATCATCGAAACGCCGGAAACGATCATTGCCGGCTTGCCAACCCGCAAGGTGCCGACGCCGCTGTTTGCACCGCGGCCGCAGGTTGAAGTAGGCCCGGCGCCCGTGACGACGGAAGTTGCCGCCTTGATCGAAAGCCACGAGACGGCCTTGCCGGTCGAAGCCGCTGGCGGCCTGCCATCAGAACAGGCTGTCTCGGTCGTCCCTGACGAACGGCCGGCTGAGGTCGCGCTTGGCATTCCGTTGCCGACATGGCGGCCGGAACACAAGAGCACCGTGAAAGAAGACGATGCGACCGCGTTGCTGGCGCTGGCCTCTGCTTCCACGACCGATGTTGCCTCCGACGCGTTCTCCGTTCTCCCGACGCAGCGCCCCGACGCGATGGCCGGCAATACGACGGCCGAGATGACGGGGGCGATCCCGGCGCAGCCTTCGGTCAAACAGGCGAGAGGCGCCGTCCAGGCGCCGGTCAAGACCACACAGAAAGCATCGCGGCCAAGCCGGAAGGACGGCAAGCCTGATCCGAAGCCGGTTGTGGTTGCCGCTCAGCCGCAGGACGCGCGTTGGGCGATCGACAAGAGCTATGTCACGAAGTCATCGGCCGGCACCAAGGCGCCGTCCTATGCCTACAACATCGTTCGCACCGCGCCGCTCGAGGTCTATACGGCCGGCTTCCAACAGGGTCCGGACCAGGGCGACATCAACCGCTTCACCGGCAAGGCCGTGAAGTTCTTGCAGGTCGCGCGCTTCGAGACGCAATAAGTTTCCGGTCCCGGCTTACTTTTGGTGTTGGTGGGGCCGCTGCCATGTGGCCGCCCCCGGTTGATTTCCTCGTCTTTTGCTCAGCCGCCCGCTTGATAGGTTGGCCGCTTACGTATGCATATTTATTGACATTCCTCCGATTTTCGTATAGATTTATATTTACATACTATGCTGGCCTGTTAACTTAAAAGTTTACGATGAGTGTCAAGCAGACCGTACAAGAGCAGTATCGCAGTATCGTCGATTTTGCTCAGGGCAGTGCGATCCAGGTGCCCGAAGAAGGGTGGATTCGCACGGTGCGCAAGGCGCTGGGCATGTCCGGCGCGCAACTCGCCCGACGTCTAGGCGTAACCCGGGCGCGTATCGCGCAGGCGGAGAAGGCGGAGCTCGATGGTGGCGTCACCCTCAAATCCATGCAGATGATGGCGGAGGCAATGGGATGCCGTTTCGTCTATGCGTTCGAGCCACCCGGCACCATAATAGAAAACGTCATAATCGATCAGGCCCGGCGCAAGGCCGAAGCTATTGTTGGTTTGGCAGCTAAACACATGGCCCTTGAAAACCAGGCTCTTCCTGAGTCTTCCACGAAGCAGGAAATCGGTCGTGTCATGGCGGATTTGATGCACGACATGCCTGTCGATTTCTGGGACGGACCGTGAGGCTCAAGCTCGACTATCCGGAGGGCGCGACACCGCTGGATCCCAATGAAATTGGCGGGCTGAAACACAAGCACATCCGAACGCAATCGCAACTGAACGAATTGGAGCAGGCCAATATAGCGGCCGGATTGTTATGGCTACGCCGCATGCGTCGCAAAGACATTTTGTCCGACGATTTTGCCATTGAACTTCATCGCCGTCTTTTCGGCGAGGTATGGAGTTGGGCCGGAACCTTCCGGCGTACCGGAAAGAATATTGGCGTTGATCCCGTGCAAATCGGCATCCAGCTGCGCAGCTTGATGAATGATGCGCAATATTGGCTCGCACACGATGTCTATCCGCCACAGGAAGCTGCCGTCCGCCTGCATCACAGGCTGGTGTTTATTCATCCCTTCACCAACGGCAATGGCCGTCATGCACGCATCATGGCGGATGTCGTACTCGAACGTGTCTACGCAGCCGCGCCGATTGACTGGCTGGCAGGGGCTGACCTCTTAAAGGCAGGAGAACGCAGAGCCGCTTATATTGATGCGCTCAAAGCAGCTGACAATCATGATTTTTCACCACTTTTGACATTCGCAGGCGCTGTTCGACGGACCTAGCGCCGCAGCTTGCTCGCCTCACGCGCCAGAGCTTCAATCTCCGACCAGCGTCCTTCCTTGACCATCGCATCTGGCGCCACCCAGGATCCGCCGACACACACGACATTCGGCAGCGCCAGATAATCCGGGGCGGATTTGGCGGTCACGCTGCCGGTCGGGCAGAAGCGTACGCCCGCGATGGGGGACGCCAATGCCTTGAGGAAGGGTATTCCGCCCGCTTGTTCGGCCGGAAAGAATTTCAGGAAATCGAGCCCGGCGTCCAGCGCGGCCATGATTTCGCCAGGCGTGATGCAGCCCGGCAAAAGCGGGACCGGACTGCTCGCGGCGGCTTTCGCCAGATCCGCGGTCAGACCAGGGCTGACGATGAACTGCGAGCCGGCCTCAGCCGCTTCCTCGAACTGCTTCGGGTTGAGGATGGTGCCAGCCCCGACGATTGCTTCCGGTGCTTCGGCGGCGACTCGACGAATACATTCCAGCGCATCCGGAGTGCGCAAGGTGATCTCGATCGCCCGCAGTCCGCCCGCCGCGAGCGCACGCGCCAGCGGGACGGCGTCCGCTGCCCGATCGATCTTCAGCACCGGAATCACCGGCTGTCCGTCGAGAAGAGCGACAAGTTTTTCCGTCTTGCTGGTCACGATGCACTCCAACGTTGCGCGATTTCAACCGATTTAACAGGCATGGATCGAGCTGTCCATGCCGAGCGCCCGGCAGGCGTCGCGATACAATACACCGTCGTCAAACAGGTCTGAACAGGCCTTTGAACGTCGCAAGCAGCCGGTCGGTGACGGCTGAGCGCGTCGATTGCGGGCGCGCGACTAGCAGTTCTCGTACGTCGTCGCCGGCAATCCCGTCTGGCAACAGCCCATGAATTCGCTGAAACTCGCGTATGGCGCGCTCGGTACGCCGGCCGAACTGTCCATCAGCTTTGAGGGGGTGGCCGTGGTGTATGAGGTCAACTTGCAGTCTGCGCACAGCCAGCCCCCGGTCTCCGAGCTTCAGCGTTTCGGGTTCCGCTTCGGTGTTCAGGCTGCGATACCGCTGAAAGGCCGTAGCAATCCTTGTGTGATAGCGGTAGCGACGGTAATCAGGTCCATTGTAGCCGCGGGCGAAAGCGTTCCAGTTGCGTGCGGTCAGGGCTTCGGCAAGACCCGCCTTCTCTATATACCGCGCCATCAGCCGCGCCTGGCCATCCGCTCCGCTCCGCGCTTCCTCGACCAGGGCATCGACGGAGTCGAAGCCGAGCCATTTCCAATGTGAGCCCATCACCTGGCCAAGGCCCCACGAAACGGATTCGTAAGCAGCCGTGCGGTCGATCGCGGCCGCTCGCTCGAGCAGGCGCCAGCGCCCGGACTGTGTGCGGGGGTTAGGGATTTTGCCGGCAATCGGCGAGGCAAGTTTGTCGGCGCGGGCGCGCAGTTGTTTCTCTGGGGTCAAGCGACGGTCGAAATAGTGACATTCGAAGCGGATCAGGGGTTCTGGCTTATCGTCGATGACGGCGTAAACCTGTCCGCCGCTTTCCACGTCCACAACGGCCAGCAGCGCCGCAGGCTCGAGGTTGAACTCTCGCGCTACCGCGGCGATGTCCTGGATGGTGTCTTTGGTCAGCATGGATAGTCCTCTCGTTGAGATCGCGCGATTGTCGCGGTTCCAACGGAGGGGGTGGACGAAACTTTCTGCTTTGCTTTCACAGGGAGATTCGAGCCGCCCTTCTAAGCTGTTGCAGGGATAGGAAAAATCGCTCTTGCTTGAAATGGCGAGGCCGAGCGCGTACCGGCTTTCGGCATGAATCTGTTCACACCCTCGCCAAGCGTGAAAGTCGTGGCGCTTTACCAATTCTGCCGGCTCGATCGCTTTGCGGAGCTGCGGCAACCGCTCGCTGCCTTCTGCTGCGCCCGCGGCATCAAGGGCACGCTGCTGCTTGCGCCCGAAGGCATCAACGGCACCGTCGCCGGGTTAGCGCAAGCAATCGACGAACTGATGGCCTGGTTCGCGGCTGTGCCTGAATTCGGGGGTATGGAGGTCAAGTTCAGCGAGGCGTCCGAGATGCCCTTTCACCGCATGAAGGTGCGGTTGAAACGCGAGATCGTGACGATGGGCGTCGAGAACCTGGATCCAGCCAGGGATGCCGGCACCTATGTGGCGCCACGTGAGTGGAACGAACTGATCTCCGACCCGAACACGATCGTCGTCGACACCCGCAACGACTATGAGGTCGAGCTCGGCACGTTCCAGGGCGCAGTCGATCCGAAGACGACAAGTTTTCGTGAATTCCCAGCCTGGGTCTCGGCGCATCGCCAGGAATTAGAGGGCCGCAAGGTCGCCATGTTCTGTACGGGCGGCATACGCTGCGAGAAGGCGACCAGCTATCTGAAATCGATCGGGCTTGAGGACGTCTATCACCTGAAGGGCGGTATCCTGAAATATCTGGAAGAGGTGCCGGCATCCGAAAGTCTTTGGGATGGCGAATGTTTTGTCTTCGATGAACGCGTATCGGTGACACATGGCTTGGCGGAGGGCGACGCAGAACTCTGCCGCGCCTGTCGCCGTCCGCTCACACAGGACGATCGCGCCTCGCCGCATTATGTATTGGGTATTTCCTGCGCACACTGCGTCGAGACGCGTTCAACAGATGACCGCGAACGGTACGCCGAGCGCCAGCGCCAGGTTGACCTTGCCGAGCGTCGTGGCGCAAGACGGCATATCGGCAGCTAAGGGCTCTTCCGGCCAAAAATCCGACCGCGTCATTGTATTGTCGAGCTACGCTGCCTAAGTCACGCTGGCGCGAACGAGGCACGCAACCGGAGGTACTGATGTTCGATCCCAAGAAGCTGCTCGACGAATTGCTCGGCTCCAACGTTCCAGGCACTACCGGCACGGTTCGAGACAAGGCCGGTCAGGCGGTGCAGATGGCCAAGGACAATCCGCTCGCAGCAGGGGCCATCGCGGCCGTTCTGCTTGGAACCGGGGCAGGGCGCTCAATCACCGGCTCCGCGATCAAATTGGGCGGGTTGGCCGCCATCGGCGGCCTCGCCTACAAGGCCTACCAGAACTACCAGAAAGGCCAGGCGCCGGAGGCTTCCGCCGAAAAGCAGCCCGAGCTTTTGCCCCCACCCGAAGACACCAGTTTTCATCCTTCGCAAATGCCGCAAGGCGAGACGGAGTTCGCCTTGGTCTTGATCCGCGCCATGATCGCGGCGGCAAAAGCCGACGGTCATATCGACGACGAGGAGCGCAAAAAGATCGGCGACAAGCTCGCGCTGTCCGGCATCGGCAGCGAGGCCGAGCAATTCCTCAACGATGAGCTCGCGAAACCGAATAATTTGGACGAACTCGTGTCGGCTGCGAAAACCGACGCGCAGAAGGTGGAGCTTTATACCGCGTCGCGGCTTGCAATCACTTCTGACACGCGCGCCGAGCGCGGTTATCTCGACTTGTTGGCAGGCCGGCTCAATCTTCCCGACACGCTGGTCGACCATATCGAGGCGACGGTGGAACAGGTCACGCTCGCTCCCGTTGGCTCGGCGCCAAGTCCGGTCGGAACGCAATCGCCATGGTAGTCGTTCTTGAGCCCCCCGCATTTGAGGTCTTAATGGCTCGTTAACCATTGAAGCGCATGATTTGATCATCCGAACCGGGCATCCTCCTCCCAAGCCCGGTTCAGCCTGGGGCGGTCGCCAATGACCGCCCTTTTTGTTTCTGCGCACAGCCCCGATTTTGTTTGACGCGATCCGACTGGCCGGTCATGTCGATACCTTACATCTCGGAGGAGCGTATGAGCATTCGCGGAACCGCCATCGTCACGGGTGCCGGCACCGGCATCGGCAAAGCCGTCGCCACGGCGCTGCTGAAAAATGGCTGGAATACTGTCTTTGTCGGCCGCCGGAAAGACAAGCTGGATAAAGCCGTCACCGAAGCGGGACCAACCCAAACAAAAGCCTTGGCGGTGGCATGCGACGTCACCCAGCCGAATGAGGTCGACGCCTTGTTCAATCAGGTCGTCGCAACTTTTGGCCGGGTGGACCTGCTGTTCAACAATGCCGGGAAAGGCAACCCTTCCAAACTGATCGACGAGATTCCGGTCGAGCTCTGGAACGAGATTGTCGCCGTCAATCTCACCGGCTCGTTCCTCTGTGCCCGTGCTGCGTTCGCGGCGATGCGCAAGCAGTCGCCGCAAGGCGGGCGCATCATCAACAACGGTTCAATCTCGGCCTATGCGCCACGGCCAGGCTCCGTGCCCTACACGGCGACAAAACACGCAATCACCGGCCTGACAAAGACTTTGGCGCTGGACGGACGGCCATTCGACATCGCCTGTGGCCAGATCGATATCGGCAATGCGCTGACCGACATGGCGGTGGCTATGACCAAGGGTGTGCCGCAGGCTAACGGTACGACGGCTGTCGAAGAGGTCATGGATGTGCAGCATGTGGCGAATGCGGTCGTGCATATGGCCAGCCTACCGCTCGAGGCCAATGTGTTGTTCATGAATGTCATGGCAACGAAAATGCCGTTCGTGGGGCGGGGGTAAGGTAGGGCCACGGCCCCAATCGGGAGCCCTTGCTCCAGAGAAATTATCTGACTAAAGTCAGATAATGGACAACGAGCAAATCCGGCGGCTTCGAAGCTTCAACCGAGCGGTGACGCAGCGTATCGGCGTGCTGCAGAACGACTATCTTTCGCGGGGACGCCCGCTTGGCGAAGCGCGGCTGATCTTTGAAGCGGGGTCCGATGGCGCGGTAGACCTGCGCGAAATCCGCCAAAAGCTCGGCCTGGATTCAGGCTATATAAGCCGTCTCCTGCGCTCGCTCGAGACGCAGGGCCTTATTGAACTCGAGGCCAAGAAGAGCGACGCTCGGGTCCGCATCCTGCGCCTGACGAAGGCGGGGAGGGGGGAATTCGAGGCCTATGACGCCTTGTCCGATCGTCTGGCGGAATCGATCCTGTCCGGCCTCAACGCCGCGCAGCGCGAGCGACTGGTGACGAGCATGGCGGATGTCGAACGTCTGCTGCGGGTCTCCGCGATCACGGTCGCCACCGAGCCGTCCGACAGCGATGATGCGCTCTGGTGCCTCGAGCAATATTATGCGGAGCTCGACCGGCGCTTCGAGAACGGCTTCGACCAGAGCCTGGGCAACGCCTCGACCAGCGAGGATTTCGCGCCGCCGCATGGCCAGTTCGTGATTGCGCGGGAGGATGAGGCGCCGGTTGGCTGCGGCGGGGTGAAGGATCTCGGCGATGGCGTCGGCGAGATCAAGCGGGTCTGGGTTTCATCGTCCGTGCGCGGACTGGGCGTCGCCAGCCGCATCATGGACAGGCTGGAGGACGCCGCGCGCGAGATGGGTTTTGCCATCCTGCGCCTCGACACCAACAAGGTGCTTACCGAAGCGCACGCAATGTATCGCGGGCGCGGGTATGTCGAGATCGGGCGCTACAACGACAATCCGTTTGCCCATTTGTGGTTTCAGAGGAAGTTGTAGCGATTAGGCCGTCTCGATGTCGGTTTGGGCGAAGTCATCTCCCTTATAGAGCAGCGGCTGGTTCAACACCTTCGCACATGCATAGGAAAAGCAATCGCCGAAGTTGAGCTTGGCAGGATGGCGGCCCTTGCCGTAGCGATCGAATGCTTGGAGCGCGAGTACAGCGGTTTCTGGTTCGACTGCGATGATTCGAATCTGTATTTCGTCGAGATAGGCCTTCACTACAGACGAAGCGTCCTCGACTTTCAGTGCCAAGATTCGGGAGATAGCGACTGCCGTCTCCCAAACTGCAATCGGCGACGTGAGCCGAATGTCGGTTTTTTGGAGCCGCTCGACAAAGGCGTCAGCTTCGCGCTCCTGCGTGAGGATCGCGACGAGGGCCGAGGCGTCGATGAACATCAATCATCCTCGTAGAGCCAATCGATGAACTCTTTGTCGGCAGGCTTGCCGAGGTCTGGCCGCGCACGTTCCATTAGGCGTTGCGTGAACGCGCGACTACGCTCGACGAGCGACAGTCCTTCATGCTGCCGCTTCAATTCGTTCTCCAAAGCTTCGTGTACTGCCTCTGTCAGCCCCACGCCCTTCAACTTGGCCAGGTGGCGTATCAGGGCATCCGTTTCGCGGTTCTTGATCAAAACAGTCATGACGCAAATCGATCTGTATATACGATACTCATTAGCCTTATATACTCGATGGATCCCGAGGGCAATCATGCACTTTCCAGAAACCCCGCAATCCTTTCCAGCGCCCTCAATATATTCTCCTCCGAGTTGGCGTAGCTCAGCCGGATGTAACCCTCGCCAAGCACGCCGAAATCCGGTCCGCCGATCAGGGCGACGCCGGTTTCCTCGAGCAGGGCCGCAGCCAGCGGCTTCGCCTTGCGGCCGGTCCCGGAAATAATTGGGAAGGCGTAGAACGCGCCCTTCGGCGTGATGCAGGAAACGCCCGGAAGGTCATTTAGGCCCTCGACAACGATCTTGCGGCGGTTATCGAAGGCCCGCATCATCTTCGCCACGTCATCCTGTGGTCCGTCGATGGCGGCGATGCCGGCAAATTGGCTCGGCGCATTCACGCAGGACCAACAGTTGACGGCCAGCTTGCGCACCTTGTCGTAAAGGTTGCCGCCCCTGTCGCCGTTCGGCCAGATCGACCAGCCCATGCGCCAGCCGGTCATCGCCCAGGTCTTCGACCAGCCGTTCAGGACGATCAACCGGTCGCGGATTTCGGGAAATTGCAGCAGCGATGTTTGCTCTTCGCCGTCATAGGTCATGACGTCGTAGATCTCGTCCGAAAGGATCGCCACATCGGGGTATTTTTCCAGCCCCTTCACCAGCTTTTCGATCTCGGAGCGGGGTGTGACACCGCCGGTCGGATTGGCGGGTGAGTTTAGGATAAGCAGCCGTGTCTTCGGCGTGATCAGCGACAGCGTCTCTTCCGCCGAAAAGGCAAAACCGTTCTCCTCGCGGATCGGCACCGGGATTGGTTCGGCCCCGGTGAACTCGATCATCGAGCGATAGATCGGAAAGCCTGGGTCCGGATAGAGGATTTCCGCGCCCGGCTCGCCGAACATGATGATCGCGGCATACATGGTCGGCTTGCCGCCGGGCAGGATCATCACGTTCTCGGGCGACACTTCGATGCCGGTCGTCGTCAGCGTGCGCCGCACCACCGCCTCGCGGCAGGCCAGCAGGCCCGTCGCCGGGGTGTAGCCGTGATGTCCGTCACGCAGCGCCTTGATGGCCGCTTCGACGATGTGATCCGGTGTCCGGAAATCCGGCTGTCCGATGCCGAGGTTGATGATGTCCTTGCCCTGTTGCGCGAGTGCGGTCGCGCGGGCGAGCACGGCAAAGGCATTTTCTTCGCCGAGGCGATCAAAGGCGGGAACGGTGTGGAGCATTCTGTTGGTCCAGACTGGCGCTAATGATATGCCGGGGCATTTGAAAGGGTCGGTCGCGCCTGTCAAATCGAAAGGAAGCTTTGGTGAGTGAAGACCTCAAAAACTGGACGCCACGCTTACGCCCGGAGCGCAAGGTGTTGCAAGGCCGCACTGTGCGTCTCGAGCCGCTCAGCGCTGACAAGCATGGCGATGGGCTGTTCGAGGCCGCGACGGTCGGCAATGCCGACGAGCGCTTCCTCTGGCTTGGCGAGGTGACGCCGGAGAGCCGCGAAGCCTTCCAGCCCTGGCTCGAAAGGGTCGAAGCGAGTGACGACCCGCTCTATTTCGCCTGCGTCGATCAGGCGTCGGGCAAGGTCGCCGGTCGGCAGACCTTGATGCGCATCGATCCCGCCAATGGCGTCGCCGAGATCGGCCATATCCATTGGGGGCCGCTGATGCAGCGCAGGCCGGCGGCGACCGAGGCGCATTATCTGTTCATGAAATACATCTTCGACGAACTCGGCTATCGGCGCTGGGAGTGGAAATGCAACGACCGGAACGAGCCATCGAAGCGCGCCGCGCTGCGCTTCGGCTTCACGCCGGAAGGCGTGTTCCGGCAGGCGATGGTGATCAAGGGAGAGAACCGCGATACGGCCTGGTTCTCGATCATCGACAAGGAATGGCCGGTGCTCAAAAAGGCCTATGAGGGCTGGCTTGATCCATCCAACTTTGATAGGGACGGAAACCAGAAGCGCCGTCTTGAAGATTTCCGTAAGTGATTGGCGCGTAAGGTTATTTCGTTACAGGAGCGCTCTCCATGGCGCATGCGCACAGTCATTCCGATCATTCTCACGCCGGCCATTCGCATGGGCCTGGCCATGTCCATGGAGCGGGCGCTTCCGACAAGATCCGGGTGCTGATCGCGGCCCTTCTCACCGGCGGTTTCATGGTCGCGGAAGCTATTGGCGGCTGGATCACAGGCTCGCTGGCGCTGCTTGCGGATGCCGGCCACATGCTGACCGATTCTATCGCGCTGTGGCTCGCCTGGTATGCCTTCCACCTCGCCGAGCGTCCGGCCACGGTGCGCCACACCTACGGTTTTGGCCGCGTCAAGACACTGGTCGCCTTCACCAACGGCATCACCATTTTCGCCGTCGCGCTGTGGATCGTCTATGAGGCGATCCGCCGCTTCATGGAGCCCGGACCGGTGCTCGGTGGGCCGATGCTGATCGTCGCCTGCGCGGGGCTCGCGGTAAACATTATCGGCTTCTTCGTCTTGCACGGCGGTGACAAGGAAAGCCTCAATATGCGTGGCGCGATCCTCCATGTACTCGGCGATATGCTGGGCTCCGTGGCCGCCATCGTTGCCGCGGTCATTATCATCTTCACCGGCTGGACGCCGATCGACCCCATCCTGTCGGTACTGGTGGCGGTGCTCATCCTGTCCACCGCCTGGTCGCTGATGAAGGACGCGGCCCGCGTGCTGCTCGAAGGCGTGCCGGCGCATCTCGACCGCGACGCTATCGCCGGCGATCTCGTGGCCAATATCGAAGGCGTGCGCGAGGTGCATCACATGCATGTCTGGTCGATCGACGGCACCAGCAACATGGCGACGCTGCATGCCTGCCTCAAGGACGGCGCCGACCCCTATGCGGTTGTCTCCCGCATCAAGAGCAGGCTTGCGACAGAGCATGGCATCGCGCATGCCACCGTCGAGCCCGAATTCGGGACCTGCGCGGACCAGAAGGAAGGGCATGATCATGACCATGAAGGCCAAGATCATTCCAGCTACGACCACCATCACGGTCACAATCATGCAGGCCATGATCATTCTCGGCACGACCATTCTGGCGAGCATGCCGGCCACAAGCATTGACCTTTCGGCCCGGCGCGCGCATTTCGTTCGGCATGGATAACAGCACGCGCAACGCGGCCGTCGCCGCCGCCTGCATCATGCTCGGTTTCGGGCTGGTCGCCTATTTCATGCCGACCATCATGCTGGCGGTCGGCCAGTATTCGACGGCCGTTGCCGGGCTGATCGCGGTCGCGTTCGTCGCTGCCTTCTTCCTGATTTTCTGGCTGCGCGGCCGCGCCAAGGGGGAATGACATGCGCATTTTGATGACGGGCGCGGCCGGCATGGTCGGCCGCAAGTTGACCGCGCGGCTGGTAAAGGACGGCAGCCTCGCGGGCAATAAGATCACTGCGCTCGAATTGCACGACATCGTGCCGGCCGAAGATCCCAAGGCTGAAAGCATCGACGTCACGATCCATACGGGCGATCTGGCGGACGAAGGCGCTGCGGCCAAACTCGTCGCCAACAAGCCTGACATCATCTTCCATCTCGCCGGCGTCGTGTCGGGCGAGGCGGAGGCGAATTTCGACCTTGGCTACCGCGTTAATCTCGACGGCACCCGGGCGCTGTTCGACGCGATCCGGCTGGCCACATATAGCCCCCGTGTTGTCTACACATCGTCGATCGCCGTCTTCGGCGCGCCGTTTCCCGATGCCATCCCGGACGAATTCCATCCGACACCGCTGACATCCTACGGCACGCAAAAGCTGATCGGCGAACTGATCCTGGCCGACTATACGCGGCGCGGCTTCTTCGATGGCGTCGGCATCCGTTTGCCAACCATTTGCGTTCGCCCCGGCAAGCCGAACAAGGCTGCCTCCGGCTTCTTCTCGGGCATAATCCGCGAGCCGCTGGCAGGGCAGGAGGCTATCTTGCCGGTGCCGCGCACGGTCATCCACACCCATGCCAGCCCGCGTTCGGCGGTCAATTTCCTGATCCGCGGCGCAGAGATCGACGGCAACGAGATCGGCCCGCGCCGTAATCTCACCATGCCGGGCGTCGGCGTGACCGTTGGCGAGCAGATCGAGGCGCTGGAGCGCGTCGCCGGCAACAATGTGGTGAAGCTGATCCGCGACGTTCCTGACGAGACCATCTGGAAGATCGTCCAGGGTTGGCCGACCAAATTCGAGGCGAAGCGCGCCAAAGCTCTCGGCTTCAAGGCAGAGGAAAGCTTTGACGAGATCATCAAGGCGCATATCGAGGACGAACTGAGCGACCGCTAACTTTGGGAGTGGGTCGCCTTGGCCGTAAGACCGATCGTCAAATATCCCGATCCGCGCCTGCGGCAGGTGGCCGAACCGGTTGCGCTTTTCGACGACGCCTTGCGGACGCTGGTCGATGACATCTACGACACAATGCGTGCGGCGCCGGGCATCGGCATCACCGGTCCGCATCTCGGCATGTTGAAGCGCATCGTCGTCATTCAGCTCGCCGCCACGGAGCCCAGGCGGGCGTATATCAATCCAGTCGTCGTCTCGTTCTCCAGCGACACCAAACGTCACCTGGAAGGCAGCGTCTCGATGCCCGGCGTGAGCGACGAGATCGAACGCCCCGCGAGCGTTCAGGTCCGCTACCAGGACATCGATGGCGCTGAACATGTCGAGGATGCCGACGGCCTGCTTGCCGTGTGCCTTCAGCACGAGATCGACCAGCTCGATGGGATATTCTGGCTGCAGCGTCTTTCGCCGTTGCGGCGCGAGCGGGTGGTTAAGCGATACCAAAAAATGCAGAAACACTAAGGACTGGCGCTTCGCTAAGGCCTGCACGTCACCACAAGGCGTGTCGCAAACAGCGAAATAGTTTTGCTACCGTCCGGATCTTCCGCCGGATCGTCGTTCAACGCCTGCGGATTGGCGGCGACCACCGCATCGAAATCGGGGCGCACGAGTTCGCTCGTGCAATTGGCCGGCAGGCCTTCGACCTTGATTGTCCTTGTGTCTTCGAAATTGATCGAAAAGGTCGGATCGAACAGACCGATTTCGCCCCGCCCGGTCAGCAACATGGGTTCGGTCAGGGTCGCCTTGAATGCGACCGACAGTCGGCTGTCCTGATAGGTCGCGGCCATCTGTGCGGGCGGCTTGACGTCCACCGGTGTGCCGTCGCGGGTCAGCAGCAGGAAGTAGCGATAGGCCTTGATCGTATCGTAAACCGATTGCGAGGCCTCGCGCAGCTCCGCCGCATCGAGGCGGGCGTCGCCATTGTCGTCAAAAGACTCCAACATGTCGGCGGAAAAATTCTGGTCGAAGCGCCAGCCATAGCTGATCGACTGAACGGCGCGGCCGTCTGGCGTCAGTGTGGCTTCGACGCCGGCGATAGCCGTGGTTTCGTGATTGTCGGGATGGCCCTGGCCCCCGGCGGTCGACAGCACGGCCACAAATGCAATTGGCCAGAGGTGGGACCGCAGCCCCGATCGTTTCATCCGCATCATCGCCAAGCAATATCATGAGGATAGAGCCTTGGCATGATGTGTTGCCGTTTCGAGCTCTAAGCGCTCAGGCTCGCCGCCAGCAGCGTCAGGCCGAGCAGCATTACCAGCGCCGCGCCGCCGATCTCTATGGTTGCATGGACCGCGTTGCCGATGCGGCCGTCGCCGGCGAAAGCGACCGCCCAGTTCTTGGCGGTCACCGCAAGAGTGGCGAGGATCGCCACGGTGATGCCGGTGCCCAGCGCCATTGCCAGCACGGACAGGATGCCGCCTGCCCAGAGGCCGTTGAGAAACGCGAAGGTGAGCACGATCAGCGCGCCGGAGCACGGGCGAATACCCACTGCCGCCACGGCCGACCATGCCGTGCGCCAGTCGAACCGGTCGCCGCCGAGCGTCGACGGGTCCGGCGCATGCGAATGGCCGCAGGTCGAGCAAACCTCGCCGCCTCGGGCATGAGTCGCCTCTGCACAGACAAAATTACCCCCACCCCTAACCCCTCCCCACAAGGGGGAGGGGGATTCGCCAACCTCTCCGCCAAGTCCCCCTCTCGCTTGAGGGGAGGGGTTAGGGGTAACGTTTCGCCACGTGGTCGAGGAACGATAATCCGGTGTTCCATCTAAGGCGGCCGCCGACAGGCTGTGCGCCGGGGCCGAGCCAATCCAGCCGCGCAGGCGCGGCGCGAGTTTCGTCCACAGCAGCCACGCCCCGAAGGCGGCGATGGCCGCATAACTGACCGTCTCCAGGAACCAGGCCGCGTCGGTCATGCGTATGGCGGTGCCGCGCAGCGCCAGGAACACGATGCCCATCAGCACGATCGCCGTCGCTGCCTGCAGGAAAGCCGAGAGGAAGGACAGCATCACACCGCGCCGAAGAGCGACTTCATTGGCTAGCATGTAAGACGAGATCACCGCCTTGCCGTGTCCGGGTCCTGCGGCATGGAAAACCCCATAGGCGAAGGAAAGGCCGATCAGTACCCAGAGCTTCGAACCGTCCTCGCGCATCGCCTTCAGCGCGCCGGTCAGCGAGCGGTAGAATTCTTGCTGGTGCGCGTTGATCCATTGCATCAGCCCGGCGAAATAGCCCGGCGCGGGAACGATCGCGTCATTGGTGCCGATGCCGAGCGAGCTCTGCGCATGCGCCCGCGCCACGAAATGGCTCAGCACATAGCTCAGCGCCAGCAGCGCGAAAACGATGCGCACGAAGGTCTTGTTCATGGGGATGCTTTCGCGTGCGCTGATTGACCCCCACCCCTAACCCCTCCCCACAAGGGGGAGGGGAACTTGGCGGCGGCGCTGGCGAATCCCCCTCCCCCTTGTGGGGAGGGGTTAGGGGTGGGGGTCAATTCATCAAAAACTTGTTTCACCCGCTCGCCTGACATGCCAGTTCGAGCTTCGTTGCAAACAGCTTGCCCATGCCGGCGTTCACATTCGAGGGATCGCTCATGAACGCCTCGTCCATCGCCTTCTGGTTCTGCGCGATCACCTCGTCGGGGTCGGGCCGAATGACCTTGCTGGCGCAACCCGGCGGCAAGGCGCCGACGACCAGATCCTTGTCGTCGAGATATTCGATAGCCGTGTAGAAGGTCGGATCGTAGATGCCGATCTCGATCTTGCCCGCCAGCCTGAATGGCTGCGCTGGTTCCGAATGGAATTGGATGATCAACTGGTTGCCCTGAAAGCTCGCGGCGAGGTCCGCCGGCGGCTTCATGGCGACATCCTTGTCGTCCTGCGTCACTATCTGGAAATAGGCGTATTCGCCGATCGACTCGAACACCGTTTTTGAGACTTCCTTGAGCTCCTCGGCATCAAGTTTGTTGTCGGCGTTCTTGTCGAACTCGACGATGACAGTCGAGGAAAACACGTCGTCGAACAGCCAATGGTGTTTCAGCGAGTGGATCGCCTGCTTGTCGGGAGTCAGGGCGACGTCGAGCTTCGCTTCGGCAAAGACGTGCGGGTGCACGGTCGCCGGCACGGTGGAGACGGCTAGCAAGGCGGCGGAAACAAGCAGCGGTCGAATCAGGCGCATGGGCGCGAGCAGAACTCCAAGCGTCGAATGCCGCGAGTGGTATCACAAAGCGGGCAAAATTGGGACGCTTGCCTTCACAATTGTTCCCGCTTCTTGAACCACTGGCTCAGAAAATCCATGAACACGCGCACCTTGGCCGGCTGGTAGCGGCGATGCGGGTAGACGGCGAAGATGCCGCCGCCGGTCGGGAGATGGCTTTCGAGTAACGCGATCAGCCGTCCAGACGCCAAGTCGTCGGCCACGATGAAATCCGGGATGATGGAAAAACCGAGCCCTGAAAGGGCCGCCGCGCGCGCTGCGTGAGGGCTGTTGATCTCCAGCGGCCCCGTCACGGAGACGGTGAAGGTGTCGCCATCGTCGCCCTTGAACGGCCAATTGGACAGCCAGCGACCGTTTGTGTCGATGATGCAAGGCAGGCTGCCGAGATCCTGTGGCTTGGCCGGCGTGCCGAGTTTTGCAATCAGCACGGGCGAGGCAACCAGCCGCACCGCAAATGGCGCGAGTTTTCGCGCGATCAGCGACGAACTCTCCAATCGCGAGATGCGGATGGCGAGATCGAAGCCTTCCTCGACCAGGTCGACGAAACGATCATCCAGATTGACGTCCAGCACGATGTCCGGGTGGGCCATGGCGAAATCGATCAAGCTCTGGCCGATCGCCGCATCGGCGAAGCTGCGCGGCGCGGAGAGTTTTATGCGGCCTCGCACGTCGCCGGACGAATCGCGCACCGCATCGGCCAGGCTGTCGATCTCGCGCACCAGTTCTGTCGCGCGGCGGTAGTATGTATGGCCGGCCTCGGTGAGCGAAAACTGCCGCGTGGTGCGGTTGAGCAGCAACGCGCCGAGCTCATCTTCCAGCTCACGCACATATTTCGACAGCAGCGCTTTCGAGCGGCCGATCTTGCGTCCCGCGGCAGAAAAGCCCTCGGCTTCCACGACGTCGATGAAGGCACGCATGCGGGTCAGTGTGTCCATGCAATGTTCCCGTTGTTGGTGCGTCCTTCGAGGCTCGCCCATTTCGCGCTGTGGCCAACATTCTCTCGACGTGCGGGCTCGCACCTCAGGATGAGGGCCGTCGGCGCCAAATGCGCTAACCCCATAGGTTGGCGAACTGCACCAACGGTCCTCATCCTGAGGTGCGAGCCCGCACGAGAGGACAATATTGACGACTCACCGTGACGGGCGAGCCTCGAAGGACGCACCATTCTCATGCCGCCTCCAATACCCGCGCGCCCACATTCAGCAGAGCCAGATCGCTCCCAGCCGGCCCGAGCAAGGAAATGCCGAATGGCGCGCCGTCAACCGCCCCGAGCGGCAGGGTCAGTTGCGGAAAGCCCGACAGCCCGGACCAGCATAGCAGCCGGATCGAGGCTTCGCGGAAGGTGGAGAATTCTTCCGGCGTGGAGTCGGCACGCGGGGCGATGTCGGTCACCGTCGGCATGACGATGAACCCGTCGTGTCCCAGCAGATCGGCGAGCCAGGCCCTGAAGGCATCCCGGTTCGCTGTTTCCTCGCGCACATCCGCGTCGCTTACGCCTTTGCCAAAAGCGAAACGGTCGTAAGTGGCTTTGCCGAGCTTTCTGTCGCCGGATTCGATCCATGCTCCATGAGCGTCCCACGCCTCGCGCGCCTGGAGTTTGCGCGTTGTCCAATAGAGTTCGTCGAGCGATTGCGGTGGGGCAGGGGCGTTGGCCGGCTCGCCGACGATGCCGGCCACATGGTTTCGCATCCGGCTGTATTCGGGCGCGCAGGCGGGAATGACAAGGGCGTCGAGTATGGGGAGGGAGAGCGGGCGGCCTAGCGAACCCCCACCCCTAACCCCTCCCCTCAAGGGGGAGGGGGACTTCGCAGGGATACCGCTCGACGCCACGGTTTGCAATCTTGGCGCGATGTTGCGGCCGGCAGATCCCCCTCCCCCTTGAGGGGAGGGGTTAGGGGTGGGGGTATCCAGCAGCACTTCTGCTACCTTCCGATACGTCTCCATATCCTTGGCGAACCACCCGAAAGTATCGAAGCTCGGGGCCAGCGGCATCGTACGGTCGAGCGGGATGGCCCCATGCGTCGTGCGCAGGCCGATCAATCCGCAGAAGCTTGCCGGGCAGCGCACCGAGCCGCCGGTGTCCGAGCCGGTTGCGATGTCCACCAATCCGCCTGCCACGGCCGCAGCCGAGCCCGACGACGAGCCGCCGGTTACACGCTCTGGCGCTCTCGGATTGACCGGATGCGGAAAGTGCACGTTCTGGCCGATCATAGAGAAGGCCAGTTCTTCCGTCTGCGTCTTGCCGACAAAGCGCGCGCCCGAATCAAGCATCGCCTGCACGGCGCTGTTCGAGGCGGTCGCCATCGGAGCTTCGGACAGCCGCACCGAGTTGCCCCAGCCGCTCGGATAGCCGGTCACGTCAAAAATGTCCTTCACCGCCAGCGTCAGGCCGGACAACGGCCCGGATTGTGCATTGGAAACAGGCGCTTGGCCGTAGTCGAGGAATGCGTTGAAAGGGTCGCCAAAGGGGCGGTTGGCACGGATCATCGTTCACCCTCGGAATACGGTGCCGGCACATTTGTTCGACGAGACAAAAAATTCAACCCAGGGTCCGATTTTTATTGATTGTGAAATCCCCATTCCCTATATGCGCCCCTGCCCAAAGTCGCACGTGCCTGTGGGCGTCCCCCGATCTCGGAATGGCGAGGTGTCGGGCAGGTAACCGGGGAGTAACGAACCCGGTCGGTTCAGCGGCCAACCGCCGATCCGAGGACGCCTTGAAGCAACGACGGTGCGGGCCTTTTTGGAAGCCGGTTGTCCACATGCCGGTCTCCTTTGAGGCACACCCTCATTGCCGGCAGTGCGGACGGGTCTCCCATCCAAGCCAAGGCAGACAAAGCGAACGAGGACCGGGTGGTCCAAGTTCATCGCCGCGAGACGGCGCTTCGTGGTTCCGGGGTCTCCACCGGCTGGCGCCACAAGAAGCCTACTCGCACTTTGTTTGACCCGCGGATGAACGCTCAAAAAGGGCGGTCCGCAAACCGCGATCCGAAAGGTCGCGGCGATGGAGAGACCAAATGGCTGCGACCCAGCGTATCCTCGATTTCCTCGCGACCCGACGTCCGGCCGGTCCTTGCCTGGTCGTCGACCTCGATGTCGTGCGCGACAATTTCAACGCCTTCCGCAAGGCGTTGCCCGAATCCAAGATTTTCTACGCGGTGAAAGCGAACCCGGCGCCGGAAATTCTGCGCCTGCTCGCTGGCATGGGCTCGTCCTTTGACACCGCGTCGGTTGCCGAGGTCGAGATGGCGATGGACGCCGGTGCGCCGGCTGAGCGCATCTCCTTCGGCAACACCATCAAGAAGGAGCGCGACATCGCGCGCGCCTATGAGCTCGGCATTCGCCTCTTTGCCGTCGATTGCGTCGAGGAAGTGGAGAAGATCGCGCGTGTCGCGCCGCAGGCCCGTGTGTTCTGCCGCGTGCTGACCGACGGCGAGGGCGCCGAGTGGCCGCTGTCGCGCAAGTTCGGCTGCGTTCCGGCGATGGCCGTCGACGTGCTGCGTCATGCGGCTTCGCTCGGCCTCGACGCCTATGGCGTGTCGTTCCATGTCGGCTCGCAGCAGTGCGATTTGTCGGCCTGGGACCGCGCGCTCGGCGATGCGAAGAAGGTGTTCGCGACCCTGGCTGACGAGGGCATCGTTCTGAAGATGGTCAATATGGGCGGCGGTTTCCCGACCCGTTACCTCAAGGATGTGCCGGTGGCGCAGGCCTATGGGCAGGCGATCTTCGAGGCGCTGTCGAAGCATTTCGGCAACAACATCCCGGAGACGATCATCGAGCCGGGCCGCGGCATGGTGGGCAATGCCGGTGTCATCAAGTCGGAAGTCGTGCTGATCTCCAGGAAGGCCGACAACGACAATGTGCGCTGGGTCTATCTCGACATTGGCAAGTTCGGTGGCCTCGCCGAAACAATGGATGAGGCGATCCGCTACCCGATCGTGACGCCACGCGATGGCGACGCGGTTGCGCCTTGCGTGCTCGCCGGTCCGACCTGCGATTCGGCCGACGTGATGTACGAGAAGACGCCGTACCCGCTGCCGCTCACACTCACCATCGGCGACGAGGTGCTGATCGAAGGCACTGGCGCCTACACGACCACCTATTCGGCGGTCGCCTTCAACGGCTTCGAGCCGCTCCGATCCTACGTGATCTGAGAGGCTTCGGCCTCCCAGATCGCTCCCGTTGCGGGCGTTTCATGCGCCCGCGCGGGTTCGCTTGTGGAACACACCTCCGCTCGTGAAGGATTTTTCGAAGTGAGCACCGGAATTGATATTTCAACGTTTGGCGCGCAGCCGAAGCTGCTGATCTCCCCCCTTGTGGGGGAGATGTCGGCGCAGCCGACAGAGGGGGGCGCTGTCCCGCCGACCTCGCGTTCTACGTTGCCCCCCTCTGCCCTGTCGGGCATCTCCCCCACAAGGGGGGAGATCACGCGCGTCACCATCGTAGCCGAGCAGGACGCCGACATCGCCGCGCGCGAAGCGCTGCTCGACGCTGCCATGGGCGCGGGCCGCAAACGCAAATCGTCGGAAAAGATCCGCCGTGGCCGCAAGCCGTCGGAAGGTCTTGCGCTTGTGGCGCGGGACGCCGCGGGCAAAGTTGTCGGCACCGTCCGGCTCTGGGACGTGGCGGTCGGGCAGACGTCGGCACTGCTTCTCGGTCCGCTCGCCGTCGATCCGTCGATCAAGTCCGCCGGCATTGGCTCGGCCTTGATGCATCACGCCATCGCCGAAGCAACCCGCCTCGGCCACCGTTCGATCATCCTGGTCGGCGACGCGCCATACTACGGCCGCTTCGGCTTCTCGGCGGACAAGACCGGCGATCTCGCCATGCCCGGTCCGTTCGAAAAGCATCGCCTGCTGGCGTTCGAACTCGTGCCAGGCGCGCTGGACGGCGCCCATGGCGTTATCCGTCCGACCGGCCGCAAGGCGAAAAAAAGCCACAGGGCCGAACTGCGCAAACTTGCCGCCTGAGAGATCACACTCTCCCGCTGGGGCGCGGGAGAGCCGGGGCAGTCTGCGTTCAGCCGGACACGAGGACGGCAGCCGTCAACGAGGCGGCAAGAATGCTGGCTGCCCCGGTGCGGGGAGTTCTTCTTATCCTGCACTCGTTGCGATCAGCCGTGCGTAGAACTCGATCATGCGCTTGAGGTTTTCCAAAGTCAGGTGCTCGTTCTCGCCGTGCACTAACTTGGTCTCCTCCAGCGTCAGCACGATCGGCTGAAAGCGGTAGATGTCGTTCGCGATCGGCGTCATCTGATAGGCGTCCGTTGCTCCCAGCACGAGGGCAGGGGTCACCGGCACGGTGTTCTCTTGCGAGGCGAGCGCCGAGATCACTTTCCAGCCGTCCGACTCAGTTGAGGAAACGGGCGAAGGGTTTTTCACCTTGCCGATCCAGTCGAGCGTAACCGGCAGGTCGCCGACCGACGACTTCGCTCGCGCCATTACATCGTCGCCGGTCTGGCCGGGCAGGATGCGATAGTTGATGGCGGCAGTGGCGGTGCGCGGCAGCACGTTCTCCTTCG
This sequence comes from Rhizobiaceae bacterium, assembly GCA_050247155.1. GTDB lineage: Bacteria > Pseudomonadota > Alphaproteobacteria > Rhizobiales > Rhizobiaceae > Mesorhizobium_G. The sequence continues at coordinate 9,614 of JBFWUS010000008.1, read as the reverse complement.
AACTGCCCTCCAGCATGGTGGGGGCTGTCGTCGTGTGCAGCAGCGCCGCGCCGCCGTTGGTTTTGGTGATTTCACCAATCAGCACCGGCGCGAACAGCCAGTCGTTTGCAATGGCCATCTTCGTGACAAAGGATGTGTAAGGGGCGACGCCCCTGAGAGTCTGTGCTCCCGGCCCGGAGAGATCGTAAGGATCCTGATTGTCCGCAATGGCCACGACTGCCTCGGCCAGCAGGTGTACGGCCGTCTTTGGCGGCGGCAGCGACGAATGACCGCCTTCGCCTTCAGCCGTCACCATGAGCGTCGCATAGCCCTTCTCGGCAATGCCGACCATTGCGGCCGGTCCATTCAACAGCGGGAAGTCGGCTATCGTCACCAGCCCCTCGTCGAGCACGAATTCGGCCTCGACGCCGCGCGCCTTGAGCGCGCTTGCCGCCGCCGCCGCACCCGTCTGCGCGACTTCCTCATCATGCCCGTTGACGATGATAACGGTACGCTTCGGCTGGAAGCCGGCCGCAAGCAAGGCCTCGGTCGCCTCGAAGATCGCCACCAGCGATCCCTTGTCGTCGATCGAGCCGCGTCCCCACACTGCCCCTTCGGCGATCACGCCGTCGAACGGCGGATGTTTCCAGTTGCCTTCCGCCGGCACTACGTCCTGATGCGCCATCAGCACGATCGGCTTCAGCGACGCATCGCTGCCCGGCCAGGTGTAGATGGGCGTATAGTCCGCCACGAGCTCCCGTTGCATGGCAGCCGCCGACTTCGGATAGGTTTGCTGTACCCAGTCGAGCAGTCGCCGCCATTCGTTGCGGTCGGTTGTGGCCTCGTCTTGTTGGCTTATCGTCTTGATGCGGATCACCTCGGACAAATGCCGTGCGGCGATGTCCACGTCGATCGGCGGGCTAGCCGCCAAAGTCTCCGTCGGCCCGGTCCGCACAGTCGGCTGGAGGGTGAGCGTGCGAAAAACAAGCACGGCCGCCAGAACGACCAGCAGCGCCAGCAGGCCAAGAACAAGACGCAGTAACACTTTCATCCCGCTCCCCCAGGAATGTCGGTGAGGCAATTGTGGGATTGCCCCCCCGACTGCAAAAAAGGCCGCGACATCGATCGCGGCCCGAACATTCTATCTGAAAAACTGCCGGCTGTGTTCGGCGCGGCGCATCAAAGCACCTGACTCAGCGCCATGGCAATCGACATGTCGCCTTCGATTTTGATCTTGCCGGTCATAAAGGCCATGGTCGGATTCAGATCGCCCGCCACCAGCGAATCCAGGTCTTCCAGCGACAACTTGATCGTGCAGTCGGCCGGCGCATCGGTGGTCGAAATCGTGGCGCCATTGATGACGATGACGCCATCGGAGCCGGTGTCGAACTTGACCGAACGATCGAAGCCCGAGCTTGCGACCTTGTCTTTCATCTTGTCGGCAATCGATTCAACGCTCATAAAATCCTCCGCGGAGTTAAGGCCGCGAGGTATTCGCTGCCGGTCGCTATCGCCTCTAGCCAATTCTTACCTTTACGTCAACGTAAATTGTAAGCTCCTGGAGGAGGCTCGGAAAGCGGCAGTCCGGCATGCCGACTTTTGCATCAGGCTCTCATCTTTCGAATGTCGCGACAGGCCGCACTTCCAGCGAGCCTGCGTCCATGCCCCGCGCCTCTGCCAGCAAGCGGGCCGCGGCCATGGCGTCATTCAGCGTCGGGCAATCAAGAAGCCACAGGCCGAGCAATTGTTCCCGCGTTTCGTCGAAGGGACCGTCGAGCACTTTCGGCTCGGCCCCGGGGCGCAGCGTGATCGCCGTCGTCGTCGGCATCAGCCGTAAGGCCGGACCGCGTGCTCCGAAATTTTCCATCCTGTCGGCCGCGTCGGCGCAGCGCGACAACACGGCCTGCTCTTGTTCGCGCGACCGCGCCGCGACCTCATCTTCGGAGCCGTAACAAAGCAGGGCATAGAGCATTTCGCGTCGCCTTACAGCGAGGATGGACCTATTGTTCGGCGGCGCGTTTCATCGCGGCCAGGCCCTTTTCGAAGTCGGGCCCGACCATCTTCTCCATATCCATGAAGATGCTCATCAGCTTCACCATAAAGGGCTGCGCGCCGTGCATCGCCCAATTGACAGTCGTGTTCTCGCCGGCCGGCGTCAGCGTGAACTCGGCCGTGTTGCTCGCCTTGAACGGTTTTAGGAAATCCAGCTTGATGCGCACGCGGCGCGGCGAAGCTTCGAGGATTTCCATGCGTCCATGGCCGGCTTTGTTGTTGCCTTCCCAGGCATAGGCCGCGCCGACACCCTTCTCGGCGCCCGAATAATTTCGTTTCAGATTTGGGTCGAGCTCTTCCCACGGCGACCATTTGCGCCATTCGCGAAAATCCTCAAGCAGCGCGCTGATCTTTTCAGGCGTTGCCTTGATGCTCGTATTGCGTTCGATGCGGAAGCTGCCCGGCCTGGTTGCCGCATAGGCTAGCAGTGCGACGATGATCAGCAGGATGAGGAGCAGAATGGTGGTGAGCATGGCGGATCCTCCAACGGTCGGTTGCAGTCTTCGACTTTAATGCACGGAGCGCCATTTCCGCACAGGCTGATGACGGGAGCGCGCCATCGCCTTGTGCAGCGAGAGGAGCAGCGGCAGCGCCAGCAGCAGCGCGCCGGTGAAATGCAGGGCGATCGATAGGCTGGTCATGTCCGTCACTCCCGAAGCGCGGACGCTATGTCCGCCATGCTTCTAGGACGGATGGTTGGGTGGGTTGCCGACAGGCCTTCGACGAAATTATTCAGTGAGTTGCGGGAAGGTAAAATCGTTCTGCATGGGCTTTGCTGTTTCGACTCCTAGGCCTGGATGCCCGACCCTTCGCTTCGCTTGCGCTGCGCTCCAGGCCGAGCATGACGCATGTCAGTTTTTGTTCCTGCCAACCACGAGCGTCGACGACTCGCGGAAACCTAAATGGAACGCGTCATGCTCGGCCTGGAGCGCAGCGCAAGCGAAGCGGAGGGTCGGGCATCCAGGCCTCGGAGTCGCCGCTACAAAGCCCTTGCAGAACGATATCCCGGCGACACACGGCGAATATTGCGAAGCGCCGGGTAAGGGATAGGAACCACACTACTTCCAGTTCTTCGGCTCCACGTCGAACGGGTTCTCGGCAATAATATTCCGGTCCACCTTCTCGATATCGCGCAGGCCGCAGAATGCCATGGTGATATCCATTTCGTTGCGGATGATGCGCAGCGCCTCGGTCACGCCCGCCTCGCCGCCGGCGCCCAGCCCATAGAGCATCGCCCGGCCGATATACGTGCCACGCGCGCCGAGCGCGCGGGCCTTCAGCACGTCCTGGCCGGAGCGAATGCCGCCATCCATATGCACCTCGATCTTGTCGCCCACCTCGCGCACGATCTTCGGCAGAATCGAGATCGACGATACCGCCCCGTCAAGCTGGCGGCCGCCATGGTTTGATACGATAATGGCGTCGGCGCCGCTCTTGGCTGCGGTTGCCGCATCCTCCTCGTCCAGAATGCCCTTCAGGATCAGCTTGCCGCCCCAGCGGTCCTTGATGCGTTTCACCGCATCCCAATCCAGCGCCGGGTCGAACTGTTCGGCCGTCCATTTGCCGAGCGACTTCATATTGTCAGCGCCTTTGGCGTGGCCGACGATATTGCGGAAGGTGCGGCGCTTTGTCTGCGCCATATTCCACACCCAGCGCGGCTTGGTCGCCAGGTTGATCATATTGGCGATGGTCGGCTGTGGCGGGGCGGTCAGCCCGTTCTTGATGTCCTTATGGCGCTGGCCGAGGATCTGGAGGTCCAGCGTCAACACCAGCGCCGAACAGTTGGCCTTCTTCGCGCGGTCGATCAGCCCGTTGGAAAATTCCTGATCGCGCATGACATAGAGCTGAAACCAGAATGGCGCGCTGGTGTTCTCCGCAATATCCTCGATCGAACAGATCGACATTGTCGACAGCGTGAACGGAATGCGGGCCTTCTCCGCCGCCTTGGCGGCAAGGATTTCACCATCGGCGTGCTGCATCCCTGTCAGGCCGGTCGGCGCGATCGCCACCGGCATCGCTACCGGAATGCCGATCATGGTCGAGGCCAGCGTGCGATCGCGCATGTCGACCGCCACGCGCTGGCGGAATTTGATCTTCTGGAAATCCTCTTCATTGGCCCGATAGGTGCTTTCGGTCCAGGAGCCCGAATCCGCATAATCGTAAAACATGCGCGGTACGCGCCGCTTGGCCAGCGCTTGCAGGTCGGCGATGCAGGTCATGGGGCGCGGCATGCGGAGGCTTCCGTGGCTGGTCAGGTCACAACGGCCTTAGCGCATTTTCGAATACAATGGCGAACTGTTTTTTATGGAGAGGAGACAGCCTCGATGCGCTCTAATTTCCACTACGCGACGCGGATTGGCGTTCGGCCCAGTCGGCGGTCACAGGCGAGGCGGAGGCCAACGGCAACTTCGCCTGGTAGCGTACTCCGTCCCATCCTTCCGCGGTGATCCAGACCATGTCGTCGCCCGATGGGTTTCGGCGGATTTTCATGTCGGCCAGCAGACGATGCGGATTGCCGCCCGCCTCGTTGTCCTCGAAGGCCGTCGATCCCGGTCGCTTCAGGCCGACGTGAATGGACCTGATCTGGTCGACGCAAGCTGGACAGGAAACCACCCAGAAGGATTTCTCATAGCCTTCGCCGGGATGCCAGAAGGGCTCGTCCGCCGCCTTTTCCTGCAGCTTCAGGCTCCAGGGCCCGACAACCACGCTGACAGTTCGCATGTCGGTCTCATCGGCATGCAGCAACATAGCCTGCGCATCGATATAGCTCTTCAGGAACCAGAGCGGGACAAGGATCATCAGCGCGCTCAGGTGGAACCACCATCGCCGCCAGAGCCTTCCGAATGTCGTGGAAGCCGGAACCGTTGTCATTCAGCCGCCTCCGTCCGCATGGTCAGGGCAGTCATGCGCCGCTCGCGGATATATTGCCCGGAAGCCTGCACGGAGCGCCGCGTCCACACCATCATGCCGGACAGCGTGAGCGCCGTGAGCAGCAGGCCGAAGAAGAAATAGACGAATTTAAGCCACAAGCCGGCAAAATCGCCGGTGTGCAGCGGCCGCATGCTCTCCGTCACCAATTGTATGGCCGTGCGGTGGCCGATGCCGCGCGCCGCCAGCACCTTCCCGGAATAGGGGTTGATATAGGCGCTTTCGAAGACCAGCGGATAGGCGCTGCGCCCAATCACCTCGATCGGATGATAGCCGGTGGTCGGCAGCACGATAAAGGCAGGCTCGAGATCCGGAAAATTGCCGCGCGCGATCTCGAGCGCCCGATCCGGCGAAATGGTCTGTACGGATTGGCGGTTCGGGCCGGTCACCACCTGGCTGCGCGGCACGTGCGGATGTTCGAACTCGGTCGGTACGGTGTAGCCGGTGTCGTGCAGCGTCGCTTCGATAAGGAACCACAAAGCGGTAACGCTCATGATCAGGATGAAGGGGATCGACCATAGTCCGACCAGCCGGTGAAGATCGCCCCAGAAGACACGGCTACCCTGCCTTAGCCGCAGTCTCGGCCGAAGGATAGCGCGCCAGAATTTCTTGTAGACGAACAGTCCGGTGATCAGCGAACCGAGCAACGGTATCGACATCGCCGACACGATGTACCAGCCCGGACTATAGGTGGCCGTGAAGGGGATCAGCAGCCAGCCATGCAGCTCGCGCAGAAGCTGGCGCAGATCAAATGTCGATTTCTCACCCTGTATCTTCCCGGTATAGGGGTTCACATAGATGGTGCGCTCGCCGCCATCCGGACGGCCGACATAAAGCTGCAGCGCGAATTGCTCCTTGACGGGAATGTCGAAGAACATGACCGCGGTGCCCGGCGCCTGTTCTTCGACCCGAGCTACTATTTGCGTATAGGACAGGCGTTGTGCATCGCCGGCGGGAGCATTCGACCGCGCCGCCGGCTCGATCAACCAGATGATCTCCTGGCTGATCGTGGCGAAGGAGCCGGTCAGGCAGATCAGGAACAGGAAAGCCCAGATCGGCAAGCCGAGCCAGCCATGGATGGCCAACCACAGCGATGACCGCTTCTTCTTTTTGGGCACTGTGGCAGCCGTCATGGTCGAACGGCCCTTAGAACTTTACGTTCAGGCTGCCTTTTATATTGCGGCCTTCGCCGTAATAGCAGCCCTCGCTGGGATAGCAGGTCGAGAAGTATTTCTTGTCGAACAGATTGGATACGTTCAGCGCCGCCTCCCAACTGCCGCGCTTATAGCGTAGCGCTGCGTCAGCCACCGCGTAGCTCGGCACGGCGAGCGTATTGTCGTCATCGCCGAACGAGGAGCCGACATAACGCACGCCGGCGCCGATGCTCAGCCCCGGCAGCACTGTGTTGTCGCCGAACTCGTAATTGGCCCAAAGTGATGCGGTATGTTCCGGCACCAGTGCAGGCCGTTTGCCCACATAGCCGTCCTCACTTTTCGTGATCTCCGCGTCGAGATAGGTGTAGGCTCCGGTGACGCTCAGCCCGAAATCGAGTTCGGCCTTGGCTTCCAGTTCGAAGCCGCGATGACGCACCTCTCCCGTCTGGACGGAGAAATTGGGGTCGACCGGGTCCGTGGTCAGAATGTTTGTCTTGCGCAGGTCGAATACAGCCGCCGTGACGGAGCCCGGAAAGAATGTCGGTTGGTACTTGACGCCGACTTCGTATTGCTTGCCGTGTGACGGTTCGAAGTTTGCGCCTTCGCGCGTCTGGCCGAGATTGACGGTGAACGATTCGGCATAGCTCGCATAAGGCGTTATCCCATTATCGAAGAGATAGCCGACGCCGACCTGGCCGACAAAAGGGTCGTCCTTCTGTGTCGTCGTGGTTTCGTTGAGACGGTCGTCGGTGCGATTGTCCACCCAGGACTGCCGACCGCCAAACGAGATCAGGAAGCGATCGGCGATCTTGCTCTGGTTTTGGATGTACAGTCCGAGCTGGCCGACAGTCTGGTTGGAGTCGTCGAAGACAGGTGGCAGTTCAATCGGGATCGCGTAATCCGGGTTCAGCATGTCGAGGTCCGGCCCGACGCCGTAGTAGGTCGTCCCGTCGACATTCCATCGATTATAGTCGAGGCCGACCAGCAGCTTGTTCTCCACCACGCCGAACTGGGCGTCGTATTGGGCTTGGTTGTCGACATTGAAAATCGTTGCCACTTCGTCGACGGCAAAGATCGTCCGGGCGATGGTATGGCCATCCGGGCGTACGGCAGGATTGCCGTCGAAATCGCCGAAATAGAGCTGGCGGTAGTCCGTCACCTGCCGCGCATAACGAAGGTTTTGGCGTACAGTCCAGGCGTCGTTGAATTCATGACTGAACTGATAGCCAATCAAGCCGTGGTCGGCGTCGAAACCGTCGAAGCCCGGAGCACCCGTAAAGAAGCTTCGTGGCGTCACTGGCCCGGTATAGCCATTCATCCCGGGCACCGGCACGGAATAGATCGGCGCCAGCTTGTCCCATTGATAATTGGCCAAAATCGTCAGCGACGTTTGTTCGTCGGGCTGCCACGTCAAGGCCGGAGCAATATAGATGCGGTCATTCTGGGTGAAGTCCTGCTGTGTCTCTCCATCGCGGAACAGCCCGGTGAGCCGGTATGTCCACACACCTGCGTCGTCGATCGGACCACCGACATCGAGCCCCGCTTCGACGGTGTTGAAGCTGCCATAGCTCGTGAAAGCCTCGTAGAGAGGCTCGCTTGGCGGACGCTTGGTGATCGCGTTGACCAACCCGCCGACATCATTCTCGCCATACAGCACCGACGCCGGCCCCTTCAGCACCTCGATGCGCTCCATGCCGTAAGGCTCGATCTTGAAGCCGGAAAAGCCCACAGCCCGCTGGTTGAGACCATCGCGATAGAGCGTGGACGTGCAGATGTCGAACCCGCGGATCAGACATTCGTCAAAACGGTCGTCGAGGCCCCACGGCGACGCGACTACACCGGACGAGTAAGCAATTGCATCTTCGAGTTGTGCCGGCTTGCGGTCGTCCAGCTCCTCGCGCGTGATCACCGAAACGGACTGCGGAATTTCCTTGAGTGGTGTGTCGGTCTTCGATCCCGTCGTCGTCTTTTTCGCGACGTAGTCCTTGTTGTCGTCGGTATCGGATTGTCCGCCCGTGCCGGCAGGCTGGCCCTCGCTCCCGATGACTACCTCATCGAGAACGGTGTCCTGCGCCGTCGCATGGTTCCCAGACAGCATCAAAATGCCAGCGGCGCCCATCATCAGGGCGAGTCTGTGGCGGCCAAAAAAAGTCCCAGCCTCGTTTTTCAGCAACGCTACATCCCCTCAGAACGCTACGCATCCAGCACTTCAGCCAAATGTCAAAATTTTAACTAGACCGATTCAATCATGTTTGTCTACCGTCCGGCAGCGGCCCGGCGTGCACGACTTCGAACCGACGCTGAAGCATCCAGGGGCGGCAGGCACAAATATTCCGAGGTGTGCGTTTCGCGATCCGCAGCACCCACCGAAAATTCCAAACTGTTCGAAGAACTTCTTGAAAGTCTCCGGCGGCTTTCTTTGCTACCCAGACGTGTTTGCCGCCAGACGGGGTGTCGGCGGAGGGAGGATCAAGTGGAAAAGTTATTCAAGCTCTCGGAGCACGGTACGAGCGTACGTACGGAAGTGCTCGCAGGTCTCACGACATTTCTCACAATGTCGTACATCATCTTCGTCAATCCTGAAATTCTGTCGACCACCGGCATGGATCGTGGCTCGGTATTCGTCGCAACCTGTCTTGCAGCCGCGCTCGGCTCGGCCGTCATGGCGCTGGTCGCCAACTGGCCGATCGGCATGGCGCCCGGCATGGGCCTCAACGCCTTCTTCGCCTTCACGGTCGTCGCCGCTCTCGGCTTCACCTGGCAGCAGGCGCTCGGCGCGGTGTTCATCTCCGGCGTCATCTTCTTCCTGCTCACGGTGACCGGCGTCCGAAGCTGGCTGGTGGCGGGCATTCCGCATTCGCTGCGCAGCGCGATTGCCGCCGGTATCGGCCTCTTCCTGGCGATCATTGCCTTGAAGAACGCCGGCATCGTCGTCGACAACCCGGCGACGCTGATCGGCCTCGGCTCGCTGCACAACACCGGCACGCTGCTGTCGATCCTCGGCTTCTTCATCATCGCCGCGCTCGACGCATTGAAGGTGCGCGGGGCCATCCTGATCGGCATTCTCGTCGTCACCGTGTTGTCTATGATGTTCGGCATCAGCCAGTTCACCGGCATCGTCTCCATGCCGCCGTCGATCGCGCCGACCTTCCTGCAGCTCGACATCGCGGGCATCCTGCATGCCGGCATCATCCAGGTCATCCTGGTGTTCGTGCTGGTCGAGGTGTTCGACGCCACCGGCACGCTGATCGGTGTCGCCAAGCGCGCCAAGCTGATCGAGGAAGGCAAGCCGAACAATCTGGGCAAGGCGCTGTTCGCCGACTCCGCCGCCATTCTCGGTGGCTCGCTGATCGGCACCTCATCGACCACCGCCTATGTCGAAAGCGCCTCGGGCGTACAGGCTGGCGGCCGCACGGGCTTGACCGCGCTCACCATTGCCGGGCTCTTCCTATTGGCGCTGTTCTTCTCGCCGCTGGCGGGAGCGGTGCCAGCCTACGCGAC
>JBFWUS010000007.1:0-102288 GCA_050247155.1 Rhizobiaceae bacterium | reverse complement strand
CCGATCTGGCCGAGCGAAACGGAGACCATCACCAATTCGTGAACGATCCGTCCGTGCGCCTGAGGTGCGGCGGCTCCCAAAATTTGAAGCTTTGTCTCTTCACCAGCGCTTCATCGACTTCGACGCCGAGTCCGGGGCCGTCCGGTACGTCGTAGACGGCGCCGTTCAGCTTGGGCTGGACCGGGAAAATGCCGGCATCGTCGAAACCGTGATAGAGTTCGCCGGGAGTCGCCCGTGTCTCCAGCCAGGCGAAATTCGGCACCGCCGCTGCGAAATGGATCGTCGCCGCCGTGCAGATCGGCCCGAGCGGGTTGTGCGGCATCATGTCGACATAGTGCGCTTCGGACCAGCCGGCGACCTTCATCGCTTCCGTCAGGCCGCCAACATTGCAGACATCGATGCGGCTGAACTGATGGATGTCGCGCTCGATGTAGGGCAGGAACTGCCATTTGGATGAAAACTCCTCGCCAATGGCGAAGGGCACGTCGGTCATTTTTCGTAATGCCTCATAGGCTTCCGGCGTTTCGTCGCGGATTGGTTCTTCCAGAAAGTCGAGCGTGCCAGACGGCATTTTTTGGCAATAGCTCGCGGCTTCGGCGACGGAGAGCCGGTGATGGTAATCCACCCCGAGCACAACAGCGTCGCCCAGCGCCTCGCGCGCCTTCACGCACCATTTCGCGGTTTCGGGAATGCTAGCGCGCGGTTCATAAATGCCCTTGCTGTCGTGATCGGCCGGGAACAGGCGGATGACGTTCCAGCCCATGTCCATCAGCTCTTTCGCCTGTTCGATCATTTCCGGACCGCACGGCCCGCGCGTCGTGGCAAAGGTGGGAATCTGATCGCGCTGCTTGCCGCCGAGCAGTTGGTGGACGGGCACGCCAAGCGCCTTGCCCTTGATATCGTGCAGCGCGATGTCAATCGCGGAGATCGCTGCTGTCAGCACGCGTCCGCCCTCGAAATACTGGCTGCGGTACATCTCCTGCCACAACGCGCCGATAGCGAACGCGTCACGGCCGATCAGGAACTCACGATAGTGCTCGATCGCGCCTGCGACGGCTTTCTCGCGGCCTGACAGCCCACTTTCACCCCAGCCGTAAATGCCCTCGTCGGTCTCGACCTTGACGATGAGCTGGTTTCTGATGCCGACCCAGGTTGGGTAGGGCGTGATAGCGGTGATTTTCATGGAGCGGACCTGGGCAAAGTTGGAGAGACGGGTCCGAAGCCACAGCCTAAACGTTCAACAAATTTACCCCCACCCCTAACCCCTCCCCACAAAGGGGAGGGGAACTTCGCGTCGGTGTGTCCGTGCCCCCCTCCCCCTTGTGGGGAGGGGTTGGGGGTGGGGGTATTCATCAAGACGTCCCTCGAAATGCTTGAACAAATGTGATGTCACGCCGCCTTCAGCGCCATCGTGGTCGCGCCGTCGAACAGATGCAGGCGCTCCTGGTCGAACTCGACCCATACCTGCTGATCGGGCTCGATGACCACTGTCGGCGGCAGGCTGATGTTGACGATTTCGTTGTCGATCAGAATCTGCGCGAAGGTTACGTCACCGGTGGGCTCGACCGTATGCACTTTGCCGGGAACACTGCCTGGCGCGGCGCTGGGGTGCAGCTTCAGTGTCGAGTGCCGTGCCCCAAGAACTGCCTTACCGTTGCTTGTTGCAGAAGCCTTGCGAGCGTTGAGATCGGAGAGCGCCAGCTCCCACCCTTGCCCTTTCAGTGCCGTCCTGCCGCCGCTGGACGCAACATCCACCGGGATCAGGCTCATCGCCGGGCTGCCGACAAAACTTGCCACGAACGTGTTGACCGGATTGGCGAAGACATTCGCCGGCGAATCGTATTGCTGAAGCACGCCGCCGTGCATGACCGCCATCTTGTCGGCCATGGTCACGGCTTCGAGCTGGTCGTGGGTGACGTAAACGATCGTGGCGTTGAGGTTGTGGTGGAAACGCTTGATCTCCGAGCGCATCTGCACGCGCAGCTTGGCGTCGAGATTGGACAGCGGTTCGTCCATCAGGAAGGCTGCAGGGTCACGCACCAGCGCCCGGCCGAGCGCCACGCGCTGCTGCTGGCCGCCGGACAGCTCACGCGGCTTGCGCTCCAATAGATGCGTAATGTCGAGCACCCTAGCCGCATCGCGCACCTTCTTGTCGATGACATCCTTGGATTGTTTTCGCATCTGCAAGGGGAAGGCGAGATTGTTGAACACCGTCTTGTTCGGGTAGAGCGCATAATTCTGGAACACCATCGCGATGTCGCGATCTTTCGGGTCCAGCGTGCTGACTTCCCGGTTGCCGATCCGTATCTCACCGGAAGTCAGAGGGATCAGGCCCGCGATCAGATTGAGCGTCGTCGTTTTGCCGCAGCCGGACGGTCCGACCAGGGCGACGAACTCCCCATCCTGGACATGAAACGAGACATCGTTGACGGCTGCCATCGTGCCGTAGGTCTTGTTCACATGTTTCAGCACCACCTCAGCCATCGGCCGCTCCTAATGCTTGACGGCGCCTTCGGTGAGGGCACGCACGAAATATTTCTGCAGGATGAGGAACAGCACGACCACCGGGACGCTCATCAGGAAGGTCGCCGCCATCAGGCCCGGCCAGTCAGTCGCGAACTCTGTGAAGAAACGCTGGATGCCGACCGGCAGCGTCATCGTCTCCTGCCGCGACAGGAAGGTGTAGGCGTAGACATATTCGTTCCACGCGCCGATGAAGGAAAAGATCGAGGTTGCGATGATGCCCGGCGTCGACAGCGGCATGACGATCAGGAAAAACGCCTGGAAACGCGTCGCGCCGTCGATCCGCGCGGCCTGCTCAAGTTGGATCGGGATGTTGTCGAAGAAACCTTTCAGGAGCCAGATCGACAGCGGCAGGCCGAAGGTCAGATAGGTCAGGATCAGTGAGCCGTGCGTGTTGACCAGACCCATCCAGCGCATCAGCAGGAAGAGCGGCATCAGGAAAACGACCGCCGGAAACATGTTGCGCACCAGCACGGTGAAGAACAGGAACGTGCGTCCCGGAAACCGGAAGCGCGAGAACGCATAGGCGGCCGGCACGGCGATGATGACGCCGAGGACCGTCGTGATCAGCGAGACATAGAAGCTATTCCAGAAATAGCGCAGGAACTCGCGGCCGGTATTGTCGGCCGGGTTGATGAGTTTCCAGTAATTGGCCAGCGTCGGTTCGGCCGGCCACCATTGCGGCGGGTATTGCATGGCCGCGAATTGCGACTTCAGCGACGTCAGCACCATCCAGAACATCGGCAACACGGTGAAGATCGTCAGCACGACGATGACGCCGCGTCCTGCCCAGCGCCACCAATCGATTTGTTTTCGCGTGACGGGGCGGTCGTCAGCCATGTCGGGCCCCCTCGTCGCCGCGCGTCAGCGCCTTCACGTAGAAATAGCCCAGGATCATCATCACCACGAAAAGAACCACCGCATAGGCCGACGCCGTGCCGTAGCGTTGGCGGCCGAAAGCGATGTTGTAGATATCGGTGATCCAGATGTCGGAAGCGCCGGCCGGCCCGCCGCCGGTGACGATCCAGGGAATGATGAAGGAGTTGAAGTTGGCCACCATCAGCAACAGCACCGTGACCATCGACACGCCTCTCAAATGCGGAAAGGTCACGTGCCAGAAGCGCTGCCAGGCGTTTGCCCCGTCAACCTGGGCCGCGCGCAAAAGCTGCTCCGGAACGGTCTGCAATCCGGCCGTCAGCATGACCATCGCGAAGGAAAACTCCTTCCACACATTCACGACGATCAGCGCCGGCAGAACGGTCGTGGTGTTGTCGATGAAGTTGATCGGCTTGTCGGTCAGGCCGAGCGCGACGGCAGCCGCGCCGATGACGCCGAAATCGGAATGATAGAGCCACTTCCAAACATAGGAGGCGGCAACGGCGCTGACGACATAGGGTATCAGGAACAGCGCCCGCAGCATGCCCCTGCCCGCGAACTCGCGATGAAGTGCGAGTGCCGCGGCAAGACCCAGGATGAAGGCAAAGCCGGTCGAGGCGATCGTCCAGATGAAGGTCTGGATGGTGACGCGATGGAACTGCGAACTCGACAGCACTAGCGCGTAATTGTCGAGGCCGACGAAGACCTTGTCCTTCATCTGCAAGTTCGGTGGTGTTTTGTAGAAGCTGAGTTCGATCGTGTAATAGATCGGATAGGCGATGACGATCAGCATCACCAGCAGCGCGGGTGCGACGTAGAGATAGTCGTAGCGGTGGTCGACGATCCGCTGCAGCAGGTTGCGTTCCCGCATGCGCGGAATGGTTGCGACTTGTTGAGGGATTGAACTCATCGATCTGACGTCACTGGCCGCATTGCATCATTCAAAAACGCCCCCTCACCCGGCCTTTCGGGCTACCCTCTCCCCGCCGGGGAGAGGAAACAAGCTGGACGAACGCCGGCGTTTCAGAACCGGAACTCCTCTCCCCAGCGGGGAGAGGGTAGCCCGAAGGGCCGGGTTAGGCGGCAGTTGCAACAGGCCGCCGCTCCGCCGGACGGCCTGCCGCCACTCTCACATTCCCGACATCAGCTTTTCGATCTTATCGGCCGCGTCGTTGGTGGCTTCCTCGACCGTCATCTTCTCCGTCAACGCGTTCTGCAGCATGTCGGGAACGATGTGGTTCATGATCTCGGTCGCCTCGGGCACTACCGGGAACGGAATGCCGTTCGGCAGCATCGAGGTCGTGACGTCCAAGAACTTGATCGTGTCCAGCCGCTCTTTCATCCACTTGGTCTTGAAGCCGCGCAGATTGCCGGGGTTGGAGTCCACCCAAGCTAGCTTGGTCGACCATTCCGGGCTGGTCCAGAAACAGACCAGCGCCTTCGCCGCCTGTTCGTCGAGGCCGCCTTCCACGTACTCGTTCTTGAAGATGTGGATGTTGGACCCGCCGAACACCACGGCGCGGCGCGCCGGACCCTCAGGGATCAGGCCATAACGCATATTGGCGACGACCTTGTCGGCCACTTCCTTGTCGGCCCCGGTCGCCTTGCCGGCGAGGTCGACCATTTTGGCGTATTCGGCCGGGTGGGCGATCATCATGCCAAGCTGGCCGGCGATGAAGGGCGCCTGGTTCTCGTTCTGCGTGTTGGTCAGCGCCGAGGCGGGAACGGACTTGTCGCGCACATACATGTCATAGGCCGTCTGCAGCGCTTTCTTGGCGCCGTCGTTGTTGATCATGACGGTCTTGTATTCCGGCTTGTCGGTCGACTCATCGAGCGCACCGCCGCCGAAGGCCCACAATTCCGGCATGAAACGGAACGGCGTGTTGCCGGCATTCTGCTTGGCGACAAGACCGTAACCGGCGACACCAACCTTTTCCTTGATTGTCTTGGAATAGGCGACGACGTCGTCCCAGGTCTTGGGCGGATTCTCGGGATCGAGGCCTGCCCGCTTGAAGATGTCGGCGTTCCAGATGAGCGCCATCGTCTCGTTGTTGGTCGGGATGCCGTAGGGCTTGCCGTCATACATCACCGACTTCATGGCGCCCGGCCAGAAATCAGCGGTCGGATAGCCGACATCCTCCGGCTTCAATTCCGCGAAGTAGCCCTTGGAGGAGAACTCGATGCCGCCGAGGATTTGCAGGCGTACGACCATCGGCGCGGCATTGCCCAACGTGGCGGTGCGCAGCTTGTCGAGAAGCTGGTTGTAGTCGATGTTCTGGTAGTCAGTTTCGATGTTCGGATAGGTTTTTTTCCAGGCCGCCCAGAATTCCTCGTGAACCTTGCGGCTGAGGTCCGGCGAAGCGTCGGTCGGGCCGGTCCACCACACGGTCACCCGCCCTTTGTAGTCGAGCGGCGTGATCTTGGCGCACTCGGCGGCCGTATCTACTTCTTCCGTGCCGGCGATGCTCTTCACGTAATCGGGCGACCATTTGCTCAGATCGACGCTCTGCGCATAGGCCGGCATGGAAAACGACGCGGCCAGCGACAGTGCGACGGATGATGCGAGAAGCCGCCGGAATGCTGAACGACCGGCTTCGCTGATGCGCGAATGCTGCATTGAGATTTCTCCTCCCTGATGACGCGAACGGGCGCAGCCAAACGGCCGCGCAACGTCCTCGAAACTGGCGCTAATTCGCCTTGGGGTGACGATTTCCTCCGCCGTCACCCGAGTTCTGCGAGAGTTCCAAACAAAATCTCATCTGTCAATATGAATAAGATCATACATTATTTTTGTTGAACCACACACGATAAGGCTTGGCTTGCGGAAAAAAGCCGCCTACACCAATGGCTCATGGGCAACTTGGCGGTCATCGACAAACCATCCGGGGAGGCTTTCGAGCAGCCCGGCTGGGTTTATGAGCGTATCCGGGACGAGATCATCTCCGGGCGTTTGATGCCCAACGAGCGGCTGAAGGTCAGCGATCTTGCAGCCCGGTACGGCACATCGACCAATCCGGTTCGGGAGGCGCTGCAGCAGCTGCGCGGCGAGGGTTTTGTCGTCATCGAGCCAAACCGCGGCGCGCGCGTGCGGCCGATCGACGAGAACTTCGTGCGCGACATCATCGAAATCGAGGTTCTGATCGAACCCACGCTGACGAAATGGTTCGTCTCCATCGTCGACGACGCGGATATCGAAAAGCTCGAGGCGGTCGAGGCCGAGATAGAGGCGTTGAATTTCGCCGATCTGACCAAGCACGGCCAGCTCGACACAAAATTCCATCAGATCATCTACGACCGCCACTACAACCGACATGCCGCCGAGCTGTGGTGGAAACATCGCGAAATCCTGCGCGCGATCAGCCGTCGTTTTCCGACGTCACTCAGCCGGCGCCAGGCGGTCATTCGCGAACACCGCGAGCTGATCGAACGGCTCAAGGCGCAGGATGCGGAGGGCGCGGCGGCCGTCGTCGCACGGCATGTCGAAGGATCGGGGCGGCATATCATCGAACAAATGCGCATTGCCAACCGCGCTGCGCAAGTTGGCGGCTGACTGGAGGAACGATGGATATGAGAAGTGGCGAGACGATCGCCTGCGCCGCGCGCATGACATCAAGCCCAGGCAAGCCGCGCATCGCCGAGATTGAAGAAATCGGGGTCTCGGAGATCGTCCAGTGAAGATAACCGACCTGAAATGCGCGATCATCAGGCAAAGCCCGGTCATTCGCATCACGACGGATGAAGGCATCACGGGCTGGAGTCAGATCGAGACACCCAAGCCATATGTCAAACCGCAGGTCCTGGACCTCAAGGACTGGATCGTCGGCCAGGATCCCCGCGACGTGGAACGCGTGATGCGCCGTATTCGTGTGCGCGGCGGCTTCAAGCCGTTCGGCTCGGCCGTCTCGGCAATCGAACATGCGCTCTGGGACATTGCCGGCAAGGCTCTCAATACCCCTGTTTACCGCCTGCTCGGGGGCAAGGTGAGAGACAAGGTGCGAACCTATCGCACACTCTATCAAGCCGAAGTGCCCGGAGGCGCGCCGCATACGCCCGAGGGCTACCGGAAGTGGGCGCAGTATGGCAAATCGCTGCCGGGTGAGTTTCACCTGTTCAAGCTACCGACCTCGTTCCATTCGTCCATGGTTCGGGACTATCCGGACTACTTCTACGGAGACGTCCAGGCGGATGCGCCCTACCCCTATCCTCACAAAGGGCTGAAAACCCAAGCCGGCATGGAGCACCTGGTCGCCTGCGTCACCGCCGCAAAGGAAGAACTGGGAGCTGGCTACAATACGGCAGTCGATGCGGGTCCGGGCTACATGCCGCTTGATGCATTGCGCTTCGCCAAGGCGGTCGAGCACTTGAACCTGATGTGGGTCGAGGACATGATCACGGGCGATTATTCGCCCTTCGTGAACCACGACGTCTATCGTGAGGTCACGCGCGCCACCACGACGCCGATCCACACCGGCGAACAGATTTATCTCCGGCAAAACTACAAGCACCTGATCGAAGGCCATGCCGTCCACGTCGTGGGTCCCGATCCATGCGACGTTGGCGGGCTGGCCGAAATCAAGTGGGTCGCCGAACACGCCGATCTGCACGGAATCGCCATCGCTCCGCACGGCACCGCGAACGGCATCTTCGGCCTTGCGGCTCTGGTTCAGGTCTGCGCGACGATGCCCGACAATCTGATCGCTTTCGAGTATCCGGCCCGTTTCGAACCGTTCTGGTACGACATTACCGAAGGCTTTGACGGGATGCCGGTCAAAGGCGGCCTGGTGGACGTGCCGGATCGTCCGGGCCTTGGCGTCAACCTCATCGCCAAGGAAGCCAAGAAATTTCTCACCGACGGCGATGCCGACTTCTTCGACTGATGCTCAGTCGGCGACTCCAAATCAGTAATCTCACGAGGGCGCCATGAAGATCACCGACCTGCGTTGTGCCGTCATCGGCAAGCATCCGATTGTCCGCATCGTCACTGACGAAGGGCTCTATGGCCTCGGTGAGGTCGAGTTCACCAAGACCTATCTGAAACCGTTCGTGCTGCACTTTCGCGATGCGCTGATCGGTGAAGACCCGACTGACGTCGAGCGCGTGATGCTGAAGATCCGGCAGCGCGGCTCCTTCAAGCCCTACGGCGCGGCGGTGAGCGCAATCGAACACGCGCTGTGGGACATCGCCGGTAAGGCAGCCGGCGTACCGGTCTACAAATTGCTCGGCGGCAAGGTGCGAGATCAGGTCCGTGTCTACAACGGCTCGATCCGGCGCAAGCGTGCTGGCGACAGGCCCGAGGATTACGCCGCCGACGTCAAATGGATGATGGAGCAGCCGCAGAACTTCTTCATGGTAAAGCAGGGCATCTCCTTTCATTCCGACATGAAGGACAACGTGCCCGGCTTCCACTATGGCGTAAAACCGCCGAAGTCCGGTTATCACGGCATGATGGAGCAAGGGCAGATCAGCGAGCGCGGCATGGCGCATACGCTCGACTGCGTCGCCGCGATGAAAGAAGTGCTGGGCGACAAGGTTTCGCTGGCGCTGGACTGCGGCCCGGGCTGGTTCCTGCCCGACGCCATCCGCTTCGCCCAGGCGGTCGAGAAATACAATCTGATGTGGCTGGAGGACATGTTAACCGGCGACTATGTGCCTTGGGTCAACTCGCAAGCCTATCGCGAACTGACGGTGTCCACCTCGACGCCGATCCATACCGGCGAGCAGATCTATCTGCGCCACAACTTCAAGGAGCTGATCGAAACGCAAGCCGTGCGTGTCGTCGGTCCGGACCCGGCCGACATCGGCGGCATCGCCGAACTCAAATGGGTGGCCGAACACGCCTATATGCACTCGATCATGATGGCGCCGCACGGCACGGCGAACGGCCTGCTCGGCCTCGGCGCGCTGATCAATGTTTGCGCGACGCTGCCGGCAAACTACATCGCCTTCGAATATCCGAGCGCTTCCGATCCGTGGTGGAACGACATTGTCATCGGCCTGCCCAAGGGACAGATCGTCAAGGACTCGATCATCGACCTACTCGAAGCGCCGGGACTCGGCCTCGACATCGATGCCGAAGGCGCAAAGAAATATCTGCGCGAGGAGGATGCCGGCTTCTTCGATTGAAGGCAGGCGTCGACCGGCGCGGATAGTGAACGCGCCACCGGACCCAATGAGCGGTCACCCTTATGCGCAAAGGCCGTTTCTGACCCTTGCGTCACGACCCATTGGCGTCCGACTTGATCAACGCATCCAGCATGTCGAGCAACTCTTCGTGTTGCGTGGCGCCGAAGCGCTGCTCGATCGCCTCGTAGATGGCCTGCCGCTCCGGCGCGAGTTCATCTATAAGCGTGGTTCCGGCCGCACTGATGGAGAGCATCACGCGACGACCGTCACCCTCAACCCTGCCCCGCAATATTAAGCCGCGATCCTCCATCGTCTTGAGCATGCGCGTGAGGCTCGGCGGCAGAATTGACGCTCGATTGGCAAGTTCCGTGGCTTCCATCGGGCCACCTTCCGCCAGCTCCCGCAGCGCACGCCATTGTTGCTCGGTGATGTCGTGACGAGCCAGCATCGGCCGGAACCTCGCCATCACCACTTCGCGGGCGCGCAACAGGGCCATGGGCAGCGATCGCCGGGTCGTGGAAGGCAGCAAATCCGGTCTCCATAACAAACATCGCGCCACACTATTCAGATTTGACACGCAGCGGCAATGATCGTCGCTTGACAAGAGCCTAGCCATATGTAATTCACATGTTAATTATATTGATCGAGGTACCCTGTGCCGCATCTGACGATCGAGTATTCCGCAAACCTGGACACGGTGGTCGACATGTCCGAAATGTGCGCCGTCCTGTATCGTGCGATCCTCGACACCGGTCTGTTCGAACTGGGTGCGGTTCGTGTCCGCGCCTTGCGGGCAGAGGTGTATGCGGTGGCGGACCTTTTGCCGGCGAACGGCTTCATCGACCTGAACTTCCGCGTCGGAAAAGGGCGGAGCACGGAAGAGAAGAAACGTGCCGGCGAGGCAATTTTTTCGGCTGCGGCGGAATATCTGTCGCCACTGTTCGCTGCGCCGCACTTCGCCCTGTCGCTCGAAATTCGCGAGATCGCTTCCGAGTTATCCTGGAAGAAGAATGCGATCCACGCACGGCTGCGCGACAGCAAATGAGGAGCCATCATGGCAGGATTTGACGATAATCTGCGGCGCGCCGAAACCTATCTCAAACGTTTTCGCAACGACGGCGTCCTGAACCGCGTCGGCGGCGAGGATCTGGCGAGCGCCGATGGCGAATGGTTCGAGACAATTTCGCCGGTCGATCTTAGCCCGCTCGCGAAAGTAGCGCGCGGCAGGGCGGTAGACATCGACCGCGCCGCTCGTGCGGCCAAAGCCGCCTTTTCCGACTGGGCAGCCATGCCCGGCGAACAGCGCAAGAAGCTGCTTCACAAGATCGCCGACGCCATTGTCGCGCGCGCCGACGAAATTGCCTTCGTCGAGTGCATGGATACGGGACAGTCGCTGAAGTTCATGGCCAAGGCGGCGTTGCGCGGCGCTGAGAATTTCCGGTTCTTTGCAGACCGCGCACCGGAAGCGCGCGACGGCAAATCGCTGCGCGCCGAAGGCCAGCTCAACATCACCACGCGTGTTCCGATCGGCCCGGTGGGCGTCATCACGCCATGGAACACGCCATTCATGCTGTCCACCTGGAAGATCGCGCCGGCGCTCGCCGCTGGCTGCACGATCGTCCACAAACCGGCCGAGTTTTCGCCGCTGACGGCACGCCTGCTCGTCGAGATCGCCGAAGAGGCGGGACTGCCGAAGGGCGTGTGGAATCTCGTCAATGGCCTTGGCGAGGAGGCCGGCAAGGCGTTGACCGAGCATCCGCTGATCAAGGCCATCGGCTTCGTCGGCGAGAGCCGCACCGGATCGCTCATCATGAAACAGGGCGCCGAGACTTTGAAGCGCGTGCATTTCGAACTTGGCGGCAAGAACCCGGTGATCGTTTTTGCCGACGCCGATCTCGAGCGGGCCGCGGATGCAGCGGTGTTCATGATCTATTCGCTGAACGGCGAGCGCTGTACCTCATCGTCGCGCCTGCTTGTCGAAGACAGCATCTATCAAAGCTTCACTGCTCTGGTGGCGGAGAAGGCCAGGCGCATCAAGGTCGGTCATCCGCTCGATCCGGACACGGTCGTCGGTCCGCTGATTCATCCGGTGCATGAGAAGAAGGTGCTTGAATATATCGCGGTCGGCCGCTCCGAAGGCGCCACGGTTGCGGCCGGCGGCGGCAAGTTCGATGGCCCTGGCGGCGGATGCTACGTCTCGCCGACGCTTTTTACCGATGCGACCAACGACATGCGCATCGCGAAGGAAGAAATCTTCGGGCCGGTCTTGACCGCGATTCCTTTCAAGGACGAGGCAGAGGCGCTGGCGCTGGCCAATGACAGCGAATACGGCCTGACGGGTTATCTCTGGACGTCCGACGTAACGCGCGCGCTGCGTTTCACCGACCATCTGGAAGCCGGCATGATCTGGGTAAATTCGGAAAATGTCCGTCACCTGCCGACGCCATTTGGCGGCGTCAAGAATTCAGGCATCGGCCGCGACGGCGGCGACTGGTCCTTCGACTTCTACATGGAGACAAAGAATATCGCCTTCGCCACCAGACCGCACGCCATCACCAGGTTGGACCGCTGAGAGGCGTCTGAGAAATATCGCGTCGGCCTCGCTTATCGGCAAGGCCCAGGAGGAAACGATGCCCCTACCCGCACCCAATCTTTATCCGCCGTTCAACATCGTGCGGCTCTCACATGTCGAGTTCGGAGTGACGGATCTGGCCAGGTCGCGCGCGTTTTATGTCGACACGCTCGGCCTTCAAGTCACGGACGAGAGCGCTGACGCCATATATTTGCGGGCCATGGAAGAGCGCGGCCACCACTGCATCGTGCTCAGGAAATCGGAACAGCCCGAGGCGCGCGACCTTGGCTTCAAGCTATTCGGCGAAGAGGACATCGACAAAGCTGCGCGCTTCTTCAAGGACAAGGGCCTGCCGGTCGAATGGGTTGAGCGCCCGTACCAGGGACGCACTTTCCGCACCCGCGACCCGCACGGCATTCCGCTCGAATTTTACGCGCGGATGGACCGCCTGCCGCCGATCCACCAGAAATACGCACTCTATAAGGGCGTGAAGCCTTTACGCATCGACCACTTCAACTGCTTCTCGCCCAATGTCGATGAAAGCGTCGCCTTCTACAACGAGATCGGCTTTCGGGTTACGGAATACACAGAGGACGAAGAGACAGGGCGGCTATGGGCCGCGTGGACCCATCGCAAGGGCGGCGTGCACGATATCGCCTTCACGAACGGCCGTGGCCCGCGTCTCCACCACACCGCGTTCTGGGTGCCCACGCCGCTCAACATCATCGACTTGCTTGACCTGATGGCGACCACGGGCTGGCTACCCAACATCGAGCGCGGTCCAGGCCGCCACGGCATCTCAAATGCCTTCTTCCTCTACATTGTCGACCCGGACGGCCACCGCATAGAGATCTACTGTTCCGATTACCAGACCGTTGATCCGGACCTCGAGCCGATCAAATGGGATCTCAAGGACCCGCAGCGCCAGACGTTGTGGGGTGCGCCCGCGCCAAGATCGTGGTTCGAGAACGGCAGCATATTCGCTGGCACGCCGGTGCGCGCCGCGCAACTGGATGCGCAGCCGATCGTGGCTCCCTGACGATGGAGGAACGGTCTTGACTGCCGTGAAATTCGTGAGCTTTTCGCGCAACGGCGCACCGGGCTACGGTGTTATCTTGGCCGATGGCATCGTGGACTTGTCGGCGCGATATGGAGCGCGCTGGGCGACCCTGCGCGAGGTGATTGCCGACAGTGCGCTGGGGCGCCTCGCCGAAGAAAGCGCGAAATTTGCCGCCGATTTCCCAGTCGCGGAGATCGATTTTGAAATCCCCATTCCCGCGCCGGAAAAAATCATCTGCGTCGGCGTGAACTATCCCGACCGAAACGAGGAATACAAGGACGGCCAGGCCACACCCTCCAACCCATCATTGTTTATTCGGTTTCCACGCTCTTTCGTTGGACATGAACAGCCGCTGATCCGCCCGCCGGAAAGCCCGCAGCTCGACTATGAAGGCGAAATCGTCATCGTCATCGGCAAGGGCGGACGCCGTATTCCGGAAGCCGACGCGCTGGGACACGTCGCGGCGCTTTCGCTTTGCAACGAAGGCACCATCCGCGACTGGGTGCGGCACGCCAAATTCAACGTCACTCAAGGCAAGAATTTCGACCGCAGTGGCGCGATCGGCCCATGGCTGATCCCCTATTCCAACGAGGCGCAACTGGCCGACATCCGGTTGGAGACGCGGGTGAACGGCCAGACCCGACAAAGCGACCGCACCTCCCGGATGATGTTCTCCTTCCGCAGGATCATCAACTACATCTCCACGTTCACAACGCTGGCTCCTGGAGACATGATCGCAACAGGGACACCGACCGGCGCCGGCGCGCGGCTCGACCCTCCAGTCTGGCTGAAGCCCGGTGACATCGTCG
The DNA here is from genome assembly GCA_050247155.1 of Rhizobiaceae bacterium. Classification (GTDB taxonomy): domain Bacteria; phylum Pseudomonadota; class Alphaproteobacteria; order Rhizobiales; family Rhizobiaceae; genus Mesorhizobium_G. Next base: position 88,325 of record JBFWUS010000007.1, on the reverse strand, counting down.
AAGTCGAAGCAGATGGCATCGGCATCCTGCGCAACACAGTGGCGGACGAGGCATGATTACGCTGACGCGGGAAGAAATCGAGGCTGCAGTTGCGGACCTCGACAATGCCGAGCGAACGCGAACCCAGATCGGTCTGCTGTCGCTTCGGCGCGCCGCCATGACGATGGACGACGCCTATGCGATCCAGGCGGAATGGGTGAAGCGTAAGATCGCTGCCGGACGCAAGCAGATAGGATGGAAAATCGGTCTTACTTCCAAGGCGATGCAATATGCACTGAACATCGACAGCCCCGACTCCGGCGTGCTGTTCGACGACATGCTGTTCGAGGACGGCGCGAGCGTTCCCGCCGACCGCTTTATCCAGCCGCGCGTCGAGGCGGAAATTGCCTTCATCATGAAGTCCGCGCTGAAAGGTCCTGACGTAACCATAGATGATGTCCTCGACGCCACCGACTATGTGACGCCCGCGCTGGAGATTCTGGATACGCGTATCCTGCGTATCGATCCCGAAACGAAGAAGGCGCGGACGATCGTCGACACCATCGCCGATAATGCAGCCAATGCCGGCATCGTCACCGGCGGCCGGGCAATGCGCCCGAATGACGTCGACATGCGCTGGATGGGGGCGATCGTCAGCCGCAACGCCGAAGTGGAGGAAACCGGGCTCGGGGCGGGCGTGCTGAACCAGCCCGCCACAGGCGTGGTGTGGCTTGTCAACCGGCTTGCGCAATACGGCGCTGCAATCGAACCCGGCCAGATCGTCCTCGCCGGCTCGTTCATCCGGCCCGTCGAAGCCCGGCATGGCGACAGTATCCATGCAGATTTCGGCCAGTACGGATCGATAAGCCTGCACTTTTCCTGACCGGCGAACTCGAGATCGCCGGCCAGACGAGGCGACTGCTATTTCCTGTACGGTGCTGTGGCGGCTGCCTTGAATGCTTCGGCCAATACCTGCCGATCACCGATATGATTGGCGAGCAGCAGGATGAGGCGCGCGTTGAGGGCGTCGCTGTCGGACTTTGACAGGCCTTCGTGGGCGGTCAGCAGCTCGGCATAAAAGTCGTCCGGCCTGTCGATGTTGGCGGCGGTGATCAGCTTGGCCATGAACCTACTTCCCAATGGCGGTGTGAAGGGCTGCACGGACGGCGGCCTCGTCGTATGCGGTCCAGCGCGCGGCGACGTGCTGGTCGGGGCGAATGAGATAGACAGCGCACGCCGCCTCACCCAGCCAGCGCTGGCGCAGGGCGTCGCTGGTGGCGCCGGCGTCCAGCGCGTCCGAGGCCAGCGCCAGTCGCGTGACCAGAATCCCGTCGAAGTCGAGCTGGCCGGGTGCATCCGCGTCGATGGTCAGAAGCTGGAAGCCGTTACCGAGCCGGTCCAACAGCCAGCCTCCGTCCGGCAGCGGCGCGTCGACGGCCGGTGCGCCAGGGCGCGTGCGCGGCGGCAAGCTGGCATCGTCAGCGCCGTTGAGCGGCGAGCCGTCATAGGTGGCCGGAACCGACAGCCGGCCGGAATTGACCATCGGCCGCGTGGCGGCAAAGTTTTCCGAAAGGTCAAGGACGGCATCACGAAACAGCCGGCTGACCTCGGATTTCGGCGTTATGAAATCGGTCGAACGCGTGGAGTTCAGGATGTTCTCGTCGGCTGCATGCATGCGTTCGATGTCGTAGCTGTCGATCAGACTATCCGACGCCTTGCCATCGAGGACGAGCTTCAGTTTCCAGGCCAGATTGTCGGTATCCTGCAAGCCGGAATTCGCCCCGCGTGCGCCGAAGGGCGAAACCTGATGCGCGCTGTCGCCGGCGAAGATCACATGGCCGTGGCGGAATTTTTCCATGCGCCGGCACTGAAAAGTGTAGATCGAGACCCAGTCCAGCTCGAACTGAGCGTCATCGCCCAGAAAGGCTTTCAGACGCGGGATGACGTTTTCCGGCCTGGATTCTTCCTTCTTCTCGATATTCCAGCCGAGTTGGAGATCGATGCGCCACACATTGTCGGGCTGCTTGTGTAAGAGCGCCGACTGGCCACGGTTGAACGGCGGGTCGAACCAGAAACGCCGCTCGATGGGGAAAGCCGCGCTATCCTCCATGACAATATCGGCGATCAGGAAATTGTCTTCAAAGACACGGCCGACAAAATCGAGGCCTAGCGCCTTGCGTACCGGCGAACCAGCGCCGTCGCAAGTGACCAGCCAGTCGGCCAGAAGCGTGTACTCGCCGTCCGGTGTCTCGATGCCGATAAGCACGCCATCGGACGTTTCCTCTACGCCGACAACCTCGCTTTTGCCACGCAGTTCGACCGCAGCGCCGCCGGCCTCGAGCTCACGCAGGCGCTCGACCAGCCGCTGTTCGAGATAATATTGCTGCAGATTGATGAAGGCCGGCCGCTTGTGGCCATCCTCCGGCAGCAAGTTGAATTCAAACACCTGCCGCTCGTCGAAATAGACTTTTCCGACGCTCCATTGCACGCCCCTGTCGACCAGCTCGTCGCCGCAGCCGAGCCGGTCGAGAATCTCCAGCGTGCGCTTGGCGAAACAGATGGCGCGCGAACCGAAGCTCACCTTGTCATTGTCATCCAGCACGACCACCGGGACTCCCTGCTGGGCCAGATCGATCGCCAGAGCGAGGCCGACCGGTCCCGCGCCGACGATGGCGACGGGACGGCGCACGGGCTTAACCGCGTCCTGGTCAGCCGACCGGCGATAGGGATAAAGCGGCGTCTCGAAGATTTTGGTCATGGGCCGGTCGCGCTCACCCCTGCAAGGCGTCCCACATCTGGCGGTCGCGCTCGGCGGTCCAGATGCGCGGCGTGTCGATGCCGAGCGCTTCGTCATAGGCGCGTGCGACGTTGAACGGCAGACAGTGCTCGTAGATGGCGTAGTTCGCGAACTTCGGATCGCAGGCGGCGCGGCAGGCATCCCAGGCTTCCTTCAGCGAGCCGCCGCCCTGCGCCACCCGCGCTACCGGCCGGTAGGTCGAGGCGACGAAATCGGCGGTGTTGGAGAGCGCCTTGTCGACCATCTCCTTGCCGACCAGCGCATTGCCGCGACCCGGCGCGATGGCGTCGACATCGAAGCGGCGGATCGCCTCGATCGTGCCCGGCCAATCGTTGAAATGGCCGTCGCCGCAATAGCAGGCCGAGTGGTATTCGATGATGTCGCCGGTGAACATGACATTGGCATCCGGCACCAGCGCGACAATATCGCCTGCGGTGTGCGCTCGGCCCAAAAACATCAGGTCGACGCGGCGCTTGCCCATATAGACCGACATCCGATCGTTGAAAGTCATGGTCGGCCAGGTGAGGCCGGGAATGCTTTCATGGCCCTGGAACAAGCGCGGAAAACGCTGGAACTCCGAATCCCAGTCTTCTTGCCCCCGTTCCGCCACCATGGACCGAGCTTTTTCAGACATGAATATCTGTTCCGCGCCATAGGCCGATGCGCCGAGCACACGCACCGCATGATAGTGGGTGAGCACCACATATTTGATCGGTTTGTCGGTGACGGTTCTGATCTTCTCGACCACCTTGTTGGCCAGACGCGGTGTCGCCTGCGCATCGACGATCATCACGCCGTCGTCGCCGATGATCACGCCCGTGTTTGGATCGCCCTCGGCGGTGAAGGCCCAGAGGTCCTTGCCAACCTCGGTGAACGAGATTTTCTTCTCGGCAAGATCGCCCTGCGACGCAAACACTTTTGCCATTTTTCTAGCCCCTGTTCGCAAGCTCGCTGATGACGTCGAACGCCATGTCGACATCAGCAAGCGCAGTATCCCACTGTCCGACTTGAATGCGGACGGCCAGCCGGCCGTCGACCAGCGTCTGGGTGACATAGATACGCGCATCGTCATTGATGCGGTCGACCAGCGCGCGGGTGTGCGTATCCACGTCTCCGCCGTCTGGCGGCAGATGGCGGAATGAAAACAGGGACAGCATCGGCTGCGTCACGATCTCGAAACCTTCCGTCTCCTCCATGCGGCCTGCCAGATGCTCGGCCAAGGCGACATGGTTGCGGATCATCGTGCGCAGGCCTTCCAGCCCTTGCTCGCGCAGCAAGAACCAGACCTTTAGTGCGCGGAAGCGGCGGCCGAGCGGCACAGACCATTCGGAGTAATTGATCAGGCCGGTCTTGCCGTGCGTTTTCAGATATTCGGGGCGGATCGCCAGCGTCTGCACGACCTCGTCAGGGTTGCGGATGAAATGCGCCGAACAGTCGAACTGCGCGCCGAGCCATTTGTGCGGGTTGAAGACGATCGAATCGGCGGCTTCCGCGCCGGCCCAGTAGTGGCGGTATTCGGGGCAGATCATTGCCGTGCCGGCCCAGGCGGCGTCGACATGCACGTAGAGCCCGTGGCGGTGCGCGATCTCGCAGACTGCGGCGATATCATCGGTTGCGCCGACGCTGGTGCCGCCAACACAGGCGATGATACCCGCCGGCAGATATCCCGCTGCCTTGTCGACCTTAATCGCGGCTTCCAGGGCGGCCGGCTTCATGCCGCGCAACTTACCTTCCGTCTCGATGCGCACAAGATTATCCGCGCCGATGCCGGCCACCCAGATGGCGCGGTCAATAGAGGTGTGCACCTGATCGGACGCATAGATGCGCAGCCGCGGCTGGCCGGCGAGGCCAGCTTTGTTCCCGGCCCAGGCGAGCGCCTTTTCGCGCATCGTTAGCACGGCGACCAGCGTGGCCGACGAGGCCGAATCCTGCAGCACGCCGGAAAAACCTTCCGGCAGGCCCACCGCCTGGCGCAGCCAGTCGATCATGCGGGTTTCGAGTTCCGTGGCGGCCGGCGAGGTTTGCCAGAGCATGCATTGCGGCGCCATCGCGGTGGTCAGATAGTCCGCGACAACAGAGGCGGGCGCGGCGTTGGACGGGAAATAGGCGAAGAAGCGCGGGTGCTGCCAATGCGTCATGCCGGGCATCACGATCGCTTCGAAGTCGCGGAAAATGGCCTCCATCGGCTCGGGTTGTTCCGGCGGCGACGGCTGGAGTTGCGCGAGGATATCGCCCGGCGCGACCTGCGCGCGGACAGGCTTTTCTTGAACGGTCTCGCGGTAGTCGACGCCCCAGTCGGCGGCTTTTCTCGACCAGTGACGGAATGATTCAGAATCCAATGATCTTCTCCAATGACCTAAAGCTGGATCCAGGCCGTCTTCAGGTCGGTATATTTGTCGAAGGCGTGCAGCGACTTGTCATGCCCGTTGCCGGATTGCTTGACGCCGCCGAGCGGAACCGTGCCGTCCGCTCCGCCATAGGTGTTCACATGCACGACGCCCGCCTGGATGCCCCGGATCATGCGATGCGCCCGCGAAAGATTGCCGGTCCAGACCGCTGAGGCAAGCCCATAGCTCGTCGTATTGGCGATCTTCAGCGCTTCAACCTCACCGTCGAAAGGAATAATCGAGAGAATCGGACCGAATACTTCTTCCCGGGCGAGCGTCATGTCCGGCGTAACGTCGAAGACGGTCGGCTGCATGTAGAAGCCGCCGGTCTCTTCCAGGATGCGTTTGCCACCTGTACGCAGCGCGGCGCCTTCAACGAGCGCCTGTTGCGCATAGCGAAGGTCTTTGTTGAGCTGGACCTCGCTCGACACCGCACCTGCTTCGGTCGTCAGGAGCAGCGGGTCGCCGACGCGCATTTTGGCGGCGATGGTCGAAACCTTTTCTGCGAACTCCTCGTGGATCGAGCGCTCGACAAGCAGGCGCGAGCCGGCAACGCAAACCTGACCCGAATTGCGGAAAATGCCGTTGGCGGAGATCTTGGCTGCCTGGTCGAGGTTGGGCGCGTCGGCGAAGACGATATTCGGCGACTTTCCGCCGAGTTCGAGATAGACGCGCTTGAGGTTCGAGCGGGCCGCATATTCGAGCAGGCGGCGACCGACGCCCCCCGAACCCGTGAAGGCCAGCACATCGATGTCGTTGTGCAGGCCGATGGCTTCACCGGTTTCAGCGCCCAGACCGGTGACGACGTTGAACACGCCCTCCGGCAGCCCGGCTTCCGCCGCGAGTTCGGCCAGCCGCAGCAGAGTGAGCGACGCGCCTTCGGCCGGTTTCAACACGACGGAATTGCCGGCGGCGAGCGCGGGCGCAACCTTCCATGCGCCGATCATCATCGGGAAATTCCACGGCACGATGGCGGCGACCACGCCAACCGGCTCGCGATGGATCAGGCCGAGCACATTCGCAGGCGTCGGCGCGATCTCGCCATAGACCTTGTCGATCGCCTCGGCATAATAGCGGAATGTGCCGGCCGCACTGCCGGGCTCGGCCTTGAGCGCCATGCCGATCTCGGTGCCATTGTCGCGCACGCCGAGAACGGCCAGTTGCAGGGCGTCACGCTCGATCAGCTCTGCGAGGCGCAGCAGCACTTTCTTGCGCTCGGCGGGAGAGGCTTTCGACCAGTTTCCTTTCTCGAAGGCCATGCGCGCCGCGGCGACCGCCGTATCGACATCGCCATAGTCCGCCGCAGCGATGGTTGTCAGCCGCGAGCCGTCGATCGGCGAAATCACTTCGAGACTGCCGCCGGAGCGAGCCGGACGCCAGTCGCCGCCGATGAACAGCCGCTGCTCGGGAACGGTAAGATCGCGCAGCCGATCGATCTGATCCTGCATGGAACTATCCCTGGTCTTTGTGGGGCCGTCGGCGACGGCCCCTGTTGCTCTATTGGCCGGAACCCAGCTTGGCGAATTTGGCCGGGTTGGACGCCTTGAGCTGCGAAGCCAGCACAAAGCCGATAAGACCGGCGATCAGCACCAGCCCTGGCAGGAAGATTGCCAGGAAGCCTGTCGCACCGGCAAGGTCGCCGAACTTCACAGTGATCGCGATGATGACCATGACGAGGATCACCCCTGTGATGGCCGGCAGGATGCGCGTCGTGAAGGCGTTGGGCTCCAGATTCGGATTGCGCCCAAAGTAGCTGACGATGGCGAAGGCTGTCAGCACCATGAGCGCGATCACCGCAAGCGTGCCCACATTGGTGAGCCAGGAGAACAGCGCCAGCACTGGGTCTTGTCCGGTGACCGCAAACAACGCCACGACCAGCGCGGCGATGACCGTCTGGATGATCGAGCCGATATGCGGGCTCTGGAAGACCGGGTGCGTGACGCCGACCGACGACGGCAGCAACCCCTCGCGGCCAGCGACGTACAGATAACGTGCGACGCTATTATGGAAGGCGAGCACCGCCGCGAAGAGGCTAGTGACAAAAAGCACATTCATCACTGGCGGCACCCAAGACCCGGCATAACGCGCGGCAATGCCGAATAGGAAGGTGGTCGGGTCCTGCAGGCCCTGCAGTTCAGGCACCAGCTTGTCGACGCCGGCGGCGTTGGCCATCAGCCAGGCGGTGAACATGTAGAACAGGCCGATGATCAGCACTGAAATGTAGGTGGCACGGGGCACGGTGCGGTGCGGTTCGCGGGCCTCCTCGCTGTAGATCGTCGTCGCCTCGAAGCCGATGAAGGCGGCAAAGGCGAACAGGATGCCGATGGCCGGCGAACCGGAGAAGAATTGCGCCGGCGAGAACGGGGCCATCGACAGGCCGCTGTCGCCGCCCTTGGCAATGATGGCGACATCGATGATCAGCACGATCAGATATTCGAGAATGACCAGTATCGTCAGCAGCTTGGCCGAAAGATCGACCCGGCGATAGCCCAGCACGGCGACAACAGCGATGCCGATGAAGCTCCAAACCCACCAGGGCAATTCGAGGCCGAGCCCGGCGAACAAACCCGAGGTCGCCGCGCCGAACAGGCCGAAGACGCCGATCTGCATGGCGTTGTAGCCAAGAATGGCGATCATCGCCGCGGCGCCGCCCCACAGGCCGCCGAGGCCTTGGGCGCTGTAAGCGTAGAACGCGCCGGCGTTGCGGATGTGTCGCGCCATGGCGACATAGCCGATCGAGAAGAGCAGCAGGATCGCCGTGACGATCGCGAAAGATGCCGCCATGCCCGCGCCATTGCCGAGCAGCATGGCCAGCGGCACGCCGCCGGCGACCGCCGTCAGAGGTGCTGCGGCCGAGACGACCAGGAACGTCACCGCCCCGACGCCGAGCGTGTTCGGCCGGAGCTGGTTCGCCCCCGCGCCATTTGAGATCGTTGTGTCTGTCATGGTCCTCCCTCCATCACGCGTCGGCTGCGCAGGCCGGACGCTCTCCCGTTGGCCAGCTCAGGCACCTCCTGCCATCACTCGCCAGATAGGTTCATTATTTGAACCATCATTTCAAATATAGACTTGCAGAAAGCAGTCGGCTATGTCAAGCTAATTGTCATGTTAAGTATCCCGGCGCTGCGAGGACAGTGCCGAGGCTCTATCAAAAACCGGTCGGAGGAGGACGATGGGTACAGTCGGCAAAGCCTTGTCGTTGCTCGACGTCGTGTCGCGCGCGGAGCGGGGCATGGGGCTGGCCGAGATCGCCAAGCTCTGCGGCACCGACAAGGCGACCGCGCGGCGGCTGCTTGTCGAGCTTGGCCGGCACGGCTTCATCGAGCAGGATGCCGAAACGAAGAAATACGATCTCGGCTCCGCGCCCGTGCGTCTGGCGCGCATTCGCGAAATGCGGTTTCCGTTTCTGAGGATCGGCGGGCAGATTGCCGACGAGTTGGCCGAGCGGGTCGGCGAGACGGTGCACCTGTCAAAATTCGCCGGCGGACGGTTGTCGACCGTGCATGTGGCGGAATCTTCCAAGGCGCATCGCGTGTCGCTGGATGTCGGCACGATGCTGCCGCTGCATGCGACCGCTTCCGGTATCGCCTTGCTGGCAGGCTGCGCATGGCAAGATGTGGACGCTTTTCTGGCGGACGATCTTGAGCGGTACACCGAACACACTGTGACAAGTCGCACGAGGCTCAAGGAGCTGGTCTCGGAAACGCGTGAGCGTGGCTATTCGATTTGCGAGCAGGGGCTGGAAACAGGCACCGTCAGCACCGGTGCGGCCATCAAGGCGTCGGGCGGCCAGCCGGTCGGCACCATCGCTATCGCCGCTCCGCAGATCCGCGTTGATGAGGAAACGCTGCACGCATTGGGCAAGGCGGCGGCCGAAGCGGCGGCGGCCATCACGCAAAGATATTTCGGCCTCGATGGCGAAGCGGTGCTCTTGCGGAGGGCGGGATGAGCAAGACGCCCAATATCCTGGTTATCGGCACCGGCGACACCAAGAGCGACGAACTCGAATTCATGGCCGGCATCATCCGTGATGCGGATGCGGTTCCCGTCATGATGGATGTCAGTGTGCTCGGTGATCCGCGCACTACGCCCGAATATTCGAAGCACGATGTCGCGGCGGCAGCTCAAACCACGATCGCGGCGATCATTGCCAGTGGCGACGAGAACAGCGCCATGGCGCTGATGGCGCTGGGCGCTTCGAAGCTGGCGCGGCAGTTGCACGATGCCGGACAAGCGGACGGCGTCATCATCCTCGGCGGCTCGATGGGCACCGACCTGGCGCTGGATGTTACGGCTGCACTGCCGCTCGGCGTGCCGAAATTTGTGGTCTCCACTATAGCCTATTCGCATCTGGTGCCGCCGGAACGCATCGCGCCGGATTTGATGATGATCCTGTGGGCAGGCGGCCTTTATGGGCTGAACGGCATTTGCCGTTCAGTGCTGTCGCAAGCCTGCGGCGCGGTGGTGGGCGCGGCCCGCTTCGGCACGCCGCCAGCCGGCGAACGGCCGCTGATCGGCATGACGTCGCTCGGCTCGAGCTGCCTGAAATATATGAAGCATCTGAAGCCTGAACTCGAAAAGCGCGGCTATGACGTCGCGGTGTTCCACGCCACAGGCATGGGCGGGCGTGCCTTTGAGGCGATCGCGGCGCAGAACGGCTTTGCCGCCGTGTTCGACTTTTGTATCCAGGAAGTGAACAACCACCACCATCGTTCCGTCGTCACGTCCGGCCCGGACCGGTTGGAGAACGCAGGCAGATGCGGAATTCCGCAGATCGTCGCTCCTGGAGCGGTGGACATGGTCGACCTGCCCGCCTGGCAAAGCCTGCCGTCGGCGCTGGCCAACCGGCCTTATCATGCACACAACCGCCTTCTCGGCTCGGTCACCATCTCGCAGGAGGACCGTCGCGATATCGCCCGCGTCATCGGAGAAAAGCTCCAGAAGGCGGTGGGACCGGTTGCCTTCGTACTGCCGACCGGCGGCATCCAGGAATGGGACCGTCAAGGCGAGCCGCTGCATGAGCCAGAGGCGCTGGACGCTTTCATTGAGGCGATGCGGGCCAGCGTGCCAGCCAATGTTGAGGCGCATGAAGTCGCGGCGCATATCAACGAGCTGGCGTTCTCGCAGCGTGCACTGGAAATCTTCGACGATTGGGTGCGACGCGGCGCCGTCGTGGCTGGACGGCCATGAGCGACCGCGCGCTGATCCTCGATTTCGGCGGCGTCGTCACGCGCACGCTGTTCGAGACGCATGATGTCACCGAACGCGCTCTGGGGCTCGCGCCCTGCGCGCTGACCTGGCGCGGGCCGTTCGACCCCGACACCGACCCTTTGTGGGTGTCCATGCAGAAGCGCGAAATCACCGAGCGAGATTACTGGCTTCAACGTTCGCGGGAAGTCGGAAAACTGGTTGGCGAAGACTGGACCGACATGATGACATTCGTGCAGCGGGCGCGGGGTGCGGATGTTGAAACCGTTATCCGACCGGAGGCCCGGGACGCGATCGAACGCGCTGCTGCGACCGGCATTCGCCTTGCGATCCTGTCGAATGAACTTGACCTCTTTTATGGCGAGGATTTCCGCAAGCGGCTGCCATTGCTCGACCGCTTCGAGGTTATCGTCGACGCGACCTATACGAAGATCCTGAAGCCCGACCCGCGCGCTTATGAGCAGGTGCTCGCCGAACTCGGCCTGCCGCGCGAAAACTGCGTCTTCGTCGACGACCAGAAGAAAAACATCGACGGCGCGGTCGCTGTCGGTCTGCCGCATGTACATTTCGATGTCACGCGGCCGGCGGAAGGATATGCCCTGGCATTGTCGATGCTGGGCCTCGAAACTGTAGGAGCCTGAGATGCGCGAAACGAATTTTCTGATCGAGAACAATGCCCGTCATCTCTGGCATCCGATGGCGCATCCGGCGGAGATGCGCGCCAACCCGCCCCGCATCATCAACGCGGCGGAAGGCGTCGAGATCGTCGACGTGCATGGCAAGAAGGTGCTCGACGCGGTCGGCGGATTGTGGAACGTCAATCTCGGTTATTCCTGCGAGCCGGTGAAGAAGGCGATCCGCGACCAGCTCGACGAGCTGCCTTACTATTCGACCTTTCGCGGCACCAGCAATTCGCCGCTGATCGAGCTGTCCTATGAACTCGAAGAGTGGTTCCGGCCGGACGGACTGATGCGCGCCTTCTTCACGTCAGGCGGCTCGGATTCGGTCGAGACCTGCCTGCGGCTGGCGCGGCAATATCACAAGGTGAAGGGTCAGCCGGAGCGCACGAAGTTCATCTCCTTGAAGAAGGGCTATCACGGCACGCATTTCGGCGGCGCGTCGGTCAACGGCAACGCGAATTTCCGTCGCAACTATGAGCCGCTGCTGCCCGGCGTCTTCCATCTGCCTGCCCCCTACACCTATCGCAATCCGTTCGGCACGACCGACGGCGCGGCGATCGCCCAAGGCATTGCCCAGCTCTTCGAGGACGAGATCGCGTTCCAGGGCGCGGACACGATCGCGGCTTTCATCATGGAGCCGGTGCTCGGCGCTGGCGGTGTGATCGTGCCGCACGGGACCTTCATGCCCTTGATCCGCGAGATTTGTGATCGTCACGGCATCCTGCTGATCGCCGACGAGGTGATTACAGCCTTTGGGCGCACCGGTGCCTGGACCGGTTCTCGGTTGTGGGGCGTGAAGCCAGATCTGATGTCCACCGCCAAGGCGATCACCAACGGCTACTTCCCGTTTGGCGCGGTGATGATTTCGGAAAAGGTGACTGACGCCTTCGAGGCCGACAAGACCGGCTTCGGCAATATCGGCCATGGCTACACCTATTCCGGCCATCCGGTGGGTGCTGCGGCGGCGCTGGCTACGCTGGCGGAGACGAAGCGGCTCGATGTGGCGGCGAATGCCGCGGCTCGCGGCGTGGAACTGCTCAAGGGCCTGACCGAACTCGCAGCAAAACACGAACTGATCGGCGATGTGCGCGGCAAGGGCTTGATGTGCGCGCTGGAGCTGGTCTTCGACCGCGCGAAGAAGACGCCGGCCGCCAAGGATGTGGTGCAGAAGGTGCATGATGTGGCTTATGACGCCGGCGTGATGGTGCGCACCTCCGGCCCCAACGTCATCATGTCGCCGCCGCTCATCGTCACTGCCAAGGACGTCGCCCGCATCGTCTCGGCGCTCGATGAGGGGCTGAGCGCGGCAAGTTCGTAAATGGTCGGCAAATCTGCGCAGCCGTCTAAGCTGAACCGTTCAGAGACAGGGTCAAGAAAGCCGTTAAGCGCAGACGACCTAGATCGGTTTCTTAGGCAGCGCGCAAAGCACTGGTTCCATATCCTTTAGGCAAGACCGGACTTGCCTTGTGCGCAGCGACCGCTGATGTTCGGCCGTCAAATCGTCTGACCTTACGGATCAATCATGGACAAGCCAGCAAAAGCGGCATCCCACCTCTTCTACCAGTCGCGCTTGCGCCGGCCGCTCGCCGACCACGCCGAGGGCATCTACATTTGGGACGAACACGGCCGCAAGCTCATCGACGGATCGAGCGGCGCGATGGTCGTCAATATCGGCCATTCCAACCGCAATGTGCTCGACGCGATGAAGCGGCAGATGGATAAGGCGACCTTTGCTTATCGCCTGCATTTCGAGAACCAGCCCGCGGAAGATTTGGCGCGGCGGCTTGCCGGCTACATGCCCGAGGGGCTCGACCGCGTGTTCTTCGTTTCCGGGGGCTCGGAGGCGGTGGAATCCTGCCTGAAACTCGCCCGGCAATGGGCGCTCGCCACCGACCAGCCGGAGCGCTGGAAGGTAATTTCACGTTTTCCCTCCTATCACGGCTCGACGCTCGGCGCGCTTGCTGTCACCGGCTACGACGCGCTGAAAAAGCTCTTCCTGCCGATGCTGCGCGACATGCCGTACATCAAAGCCCCGACCGCCTATCTCGACCGCGACAACTTTTCGATGGAAGAGCGCGGCCTCCGCTACGCGGACATGCTGGAAGACAAAATACTGGCGGAAGGGCCGGCAAGCGTGCTTGCCTTCATCATGGAGCCGATCGGTGGCGCTTCCACCGGCGCGCTGGTCGCGCCCGACAGTTACTACCCGCGTATCCGCGAGATTTGCGACAGATACGGCATCCTGCTGATCCATGATGAGGTGATGAGCGGCGCTGGCCGCACCGGCCGCTATCTCGGCGGCGACCACTGGAATTGCCGGCCGGACCTCATCGCCCTCTCCAAAGGACTTGGCGCAGGCTATTGCCCGCTCGGCGCGATGATGGCGCATTCGAAGCTGGTCAAGCCTGTGCTCGATCGTGGTGGCTTCGCCCACGGCTATACCTATGCCGGCAATCCGCTCGCCTGTGCGGCCGGGCTTGCCGTGCTCGAAGAGATCGAGCGGCAAGACCTGCTCGGCAACGCAACCCGCATCGGCGACCTGCTGAAGGCGGAGCTGGAGCGCCTTGCCGAACGTTATCCCTTCATCGGCGACGTGCGCGGCAAGGGCCTACTGCTCGCAGCCGAATTCGTCTCTGAACGGGATACCATGGCGCCCCTGCCGAAAGCGCTCGAAGCGCATCAACGCGTCGTCGACATCGCCTATGAGCGTGGCCTCATCATCTATTCGCGCCGCACACGCGGCGGCGTCGAGGGCGATCATTTCCTCGTCTGCCCGCCGATGATCACGACCGAAGATCAGGTAGGCGAGATCGTGACAATCCTCGATGCCACTTTGGCCCAGCTCGCGGACGAGCTTTCGCTGCCGGTCAGCAAATAGGAGCCGGCCATGAAATCGAACAAGGTCATCATCACCTGCGCGGTCACCGGTTCGGTGCACACGCCTTCCATGTCCCCTCACCTGCCCTACCGGCCCGAGGATATCGCGGCCCAGTCCATAGAAGCGGCAGAGGCCGGCGCTTCGATCCTGCATCTGCATGCGCGAAACCCCGACGACGGCCGGCCGACCGCCGATCCAAAAGTCTTCATGCGCTTCCTGCCGATCATCAAGCAGGCAAGCGACGCTGTGATTAACATCTCCACCGGCGGGTCCTCCGTCATGACGCTGGAAGACCGGCTGGCGGCTGCGCTTGCCGCCGAGCCAGAGATGTGCTCGCTCAATATGGGTTCGATGAATTTCGGCCTCTATCCCATGCTCGACCGACCGCGCGATTGGCAGCACGGCTGGGAGCCGGAACTGCTGGAGGCGACGCGCAGCACCATCTTCCGCAACACCTTCGCCGATATCGAGGTCATCCTCAAACGCCTCGGCGAGGGCTGCGGCACGCGCTTCGAATTCGAATGTTACGATGTCGGGCATCTCTACACGCTCGCCCATTTCCGCGATCGCGGCCTCATTCCTGGCACGCCCTTCATGCAGTTCGTTTTCGGCGTGCTCGGCGGCATCGGCGCGGACCCCGAAAACCTTGTCCATATGAAGCGCATCGCCGACAAGCTGTTCGGCGACGATTACCGCTTCTCCGTGCTCGCCGCCGGGCGCAGGCAGATGCCGATGATCACCATGGCCGCAACTATGGGCGGCAGCGTGCGCGTGGGACTGGAGGACAGTCTTTACGATGGCAGCGAGCTGGCCACATCGAATGCCGTCCAGGTTCGCCGCATCCGCGCCATTCTGGGCGGTCTTTCGCTGGACGTCGCTACGCCCGAGGAGGCTCGGGCTATGCTTGGCCTCAAGGGCGGCGACCGCGTCGCATTCTGAGGAGCGGCCATGCGAGACGATATCCGAATACGGCCGGCGGTAGCGGAGGATGCCGAGACCATCCACGCCGCGCTGAAGACGATGGCCGCCGGCATGAAGGCGGGGTCGAAGTTCGTCTCGACGGCTGACGATATTCGCCGCCATGGTTTTGGCCCGAGTCCCGCCTTCGAGGTGCTGATTGCCGAGGCGGGCGGAACCTTCGCCGGCCTCTGCCTGAACTTTCCAAGCTTTTCGACCTGGATGGGTACGCCTGGCCTCTATGTGCAGGATCTCTATGTGGCTGACGCCTTTCGCGGCGGGCGGATCGGCGAACGACTGTTGCAGGCCGCGGCCCAGCGCGGCCACGCGCGCGGCGCGCGTTACCTGCGCCTGTCGGTCGACGTAGAGAATGTTCGCGCGCAGGCGTTCTATGACCGCCTCGGCATCCGCCATTGCCGCGACGAGCATATCCATATGATCAAGGGCGCGGATTTCGAAGCATTCGCCGGTGGGGAAAACGCATGAAGACGTTTTTTGCGGAAGAACAGAAACGCCACGATCCGAGGTTCTTCCTGTCGAGCGGCGCGCCGCAGCCGAACCCGGAACAACCGGAACGCATCGAGCGCCTGCTGGCCGGCGCGCGGGCTGCCGGCACGGAAATCGTGCGGCCGAAGGATCATGGTCTCGGCCCGGTCTCCGCCGTGCACACGCCGGAATATCTCGATTTCCTGGGCCGCATCCACGAGCGCTGGCAGCGCATCGATGGGGCTTCCGCCGAGGTCATCCCGAATATCCATCCGATCGCTCGTACCGGCAGCTATCCAGCCTCGGCTGTCGGCCAAGCCGGCTATCATATGGCCGATACGTCCTGTCCGATTTCCGAGCACACCTTTGAAAGCGCCCGCTGGAGCGCTTCGACGGCCGTCTCGGCGACCGAGACTGTCATGGCCGGCGAGAAATGGTCTTACGCGCTCTGCCGTCCGCCGGGTCACCACGCCTTCCGCGACGTCGCCGGCGGCTTCTGTTTCTTCAACAATTCCGGCATCGCCGCGCAGCATCTTTTGATGCAAGCAAACCGCGTTGCGATCCTCGACGTCGACCTGCATCACGGCAACGGCACGCAGGGCATGTTCTACGATCGCGCCGATGTTCTCACGGTTTCGATCCACGCCGACCCCGCGCGTTTCTACCCTTTCTTCTGGGGCTATGCGGACGAGCGCGGCGAAGGGCTTGGGCTCGGCTACAATCTCAATCTGCCGCTGCCGCGCAAATCCGGCGACAATGTTTTCCTCGAGGCGCTGGCAGCCGCCATTCGCCGCGTCGAAGCCTTTTCGCCGGACGCGCTCGTCGTGGCGCTCGGCCTCGACGCCTTCGAAAAGGATCCGTTCGGCGGGCTGTCGGTCTCCACACCGGGCTTTGCGCGCATCGCGGAGGCGATCGGCGCGCTGCGTTTGCCGACCGTGATCGTGCAGGAGGGCGGCTATCTCTGCGACGAACTCGGCGACAACCTTACGTCCTTCCTGAGCGGTTTCGGGTCGAAAGCCGGCTGAGCACGGTGAATGCGGGTTCCATTCTTCGCGAAATCTTGCGCCATGGCTGTTACGCGTCTGCCGCCGCCTGGACCACCGTGATCGCGATCATATGGAATACGTCGGCGGCGTTGCAGCCGCGCGAAAGATCGTTGGCGGGCCTGGCGAGGCCCTGGAGGACTGGGCCGATGGCTTCGGCCTCACCGATGCGCTGCGCGATCTTGTAGCCGATATTGGCGGCGTCGAGGTTGGGAAACACGAAGACGTTGGCCTGTCCGTGCAAAGCGGAATTCGGCGCCTTGGCTGCGCTGACCGCTTCCACGAAGGCGCTGTCGAATTGCAGTTCGCCATCGATGACAAGGCTCGGATCGGCTTCGCGCACCCGTCGCGTCGCCTCGACAACCTTCGAGACCTTTTCATGCGAGGCGCTGCCGCCGGTCGAGAAAGACAGCATCGCGACCCGCGCCGGAGCGGTGATCAGCGCCTCGTAGGATTTCGCCGACATGCGGGCGATGTCGGCCAAAGCGGCGGCATCCGGATCGACCACCAGGCCGCAATCGGCAAACACGAACGCGCCCTTCTTCACGTGATGCGGCTGGCACAGCATCATCAGGAAAAAGCTCGACACCAGATCGACGCCTGGGGCTCGGCCGATGGTCTGCAAAGCTGCCCGCACGGTGTCCGCCGTGGTGGCGACCGCGCCGCCGACCGTGCCATCCGCTTCGCCTTCCCGCACCATCATCGCGGCGAAATTGAGCGGATTGAGAAGCGCCCGCCGGGCCGCGTCCTCGTCGACGCCTTTGGACTTGCGCAACGCATGATAGGCGGCGGCAAGTTTTGACGTCAGCGCGGACGAAGCCGGATCCTCGATGCGGACCGCTGCGTCACCAGCGCCTATGCCTGCCAGCTTGTCTGCGATAACCTTACCGTTGCCGACAAGAATGATCTCGGCGATGCCGTCTCGCGAAGCCCTGACAGCACCCTCCAGGATGCGGTCGTCCTCGCCTTCCGCCAAGACGATGCTTTTTGGGGCGCGGCGCGCTGTATCGAGAATACGCTCCAGAGGCTTCATGACACATATCCCAGGACGTACATGCCAGCGAGGAAGAAAAGGGCAATGAAGATCGTCTCGGCCACGATGAGCGCGACTGCATCGCCACCGACCTCAAGCACGCGGCGCAGCGCCGTCTTCATGCCGACCGACACGATGCCGACCAGAAGCGCCCAACGAGAAACCACGGATCCGGCTTCTGAAACCGCCTGCGGGATCAGGCCGAAGGAATTGATCGCAGCAAGAACCAAAAACGCCACGACGAAGCCGGGCAAAAGCGGCGGGCGTTCGGACGTGCCAGCCGGGCCGGCAACGGTGCGGGTCGCCAGCGAATAGATCAGCACCACTGGCGCCAACATGGCGACCCTGATCAGCTTGACCAAGGTCGCGGTTTCACCCGCTTCGGGCGAGACTGAGAAGCCCGCGCCCACCACTTGCGCCACGTCGTGGATGGTGCCGCCGAAGAAGATGCCGGTTGCCCGCGCATCCAGCCCGATCGAATGAGCGACGATCGGATAGACGATCATGGCGATGGTGGAAAGCACGGTAACGGACAGTACGGTGAAAATCAGATTGCGCTCGGAAAACTCATTCTTCGGCAATACCGCAGCGATCGCCATCGCCGCCGAAGCGCCGCAGATCGCCACGGAGCCGCCGGTGATCAGCGCCAGCCGCCAGCCCCGCCCGAGCATTTTGGCGGCGGCCAGCCCAAATCCGATCGTCGCGGCGATCGCCCCGACAAGCAACAAGATGGTGCCCGGCCCAAGACTGATCAGCAGGTCAACACTGATGCGCATGCCGAGCAGCGCGACACCGATGCGCAGCACCTTCTTGGCGCAGAGATCGATGCCTGGTACGCAGCGCCCTTCCTCCGACAGGAAGTGAAAGGCGATGCCGAGCAGCAGCGCCATCAGCAGGGCCGGCGCGCCATAATGGTCGGACAGGAACTGCGCGGCGATGGCCGTCGCGCCGGTGATGGCGATGCCGGGCCAATATTTGGCAGCCATTGCGGGCAGTCCACCAAACTGGCCGGACGACGTTGCGCTCGTTGTCATGGTTGCCTGTCCTGTTGTCGAGATTTGTGAGCACGCTGGTCCATGCGCCTGCCCGACAAGCCGGGCAGGCGCTAGCTTGGATCAGGCCGCCCGCTTCTGCGGGCGCATGTCGGCCTTGTCGATGCCGGCGACCGGCACCGGCTTCTTCATCGCGTCGCGACGGAAGGGTTCGCCGAGTTCCTGGTTGAGCACGACCTCGACGAAGGTAGTCACCCCGTTGGCCTGGTCTTCGATCGCCTTGGCCAGCGCTTGCGTCAGGTCTGAGGGATTGTCGACCGTAACGCCCTTCAGCCCACACCCCTCGGCCACCTTGGCGTAGCTCAGATTGGGATTGAGCTCGGTGCCGACGAAGTTGTTGGCGTACCAGAGCGTCGTGTTGCGCTTCTCGGCGCCCCACTGATAGTTACGGAAGATCACCATCGTGATCGCCGGCCAGCCCTCGCGGCCGATCGCCCCCATCTCGTTCATCGAGATGCCGAACGCGCCGTCGCCCGCAAAGCCGACCACCGGAACGTCGGGGCAGCCGATCTTCGCGCCGACGATCGACGGGAAGCCGTAACCGCAAGGACCAAACATGCCTGGCGCCAGATATTTGCGGCCGTTCTCGAAGCTCGGATAGGCATTGCCGATGGCGCAGTTGTTACCGATGTCGGTCGAGATGATCGCCTCCTTCGGCAGCGCGGCCTGAATGGCCCGCCAGGCCTGACGCGGCGACATGCGGTTCGGCTCGCGCTTGCGGGCGCTGTCGTTCCACTCCGTGCCCGGGTCGTCGTCCTCGTGGTCCATCGAGGAGAGTTGCTGCAGCCAGGCCGAACGGGTCTGGTGGATGGTCGCCTTGCGCTCCTCGCGGCCGGCATCGCCAGCGGACGAGGACAACTGTTCGATGATCTGGCGAGCCACCTGCTTGGCATCGCCGCAGATGCCGACCGACACGCGCTTGGTCAGGCCGATGCGGTCGCTGTTGATATCGACCTGAATGATCGAAGCGTTCTTCGGCCAATAGTCGATGCCGTAGCCCGGCAGTGTCGAGAACGGATTAAGCCGGGTGCCGAGCGCCAGCACGACGTCGGCTTTGCTGATCAACTCCATCGCGGCCTTGGACCCATTGTAGCCGAGCGGACCGACGGCCAGGCGATGGCTGCCCGGGAAGGCGTCGTTGTGCTGATAGCCGCAGCAAACGGGGGCATCGAGCCGCTCGGCCAGCGCCATCGATTCACCAATGGCGTCGCCGATGACCACGCCGGCGCCATTGAGGATGACGGGGAACTTCGCTTCGGACAGCAGCTTCGCCGCCTCCGCGATCGCCTGCGGGCCGCCGGCTGGGCGCTCGAGACGGACGATCGCCGGCAGATCGACGTCGATCACCTGAGTCCAGAAATCGCGCGGGATGTTGATCTGCGCCGGAGCGCAACCGCGCCAGGCCTTTTCGATAACGCGGTTCAGCACTTCGGGAATACGCGACGGGTCGCGCACTTCCTCCTGGTAGCACACCATCTCCTTGAACATCGCCATCTGCTCGACTTCCTGGAAGCCACCCTGGCCGATAGTCCTGTTGGCCGCCTGCGGCGTGACCATGAGCAGCGGCGTGTGATTCCAGTAGGCCGTCTTCATCGCGGTGATGAAGCCGGTGACGCCCGGGCCGTTCTGGCCTATCGCAATCGCCATGGTGCCCGTGGCGCGGCTGAAGCCGTCGGCCATGATACCGGCATTGGTTTCGTGGGCGCAGTCCCAGAACTTGATGCCGGCCTTCGGAAACAGGTCCGACACTGGCATCATGGCCGAGCCGATAATGCCGAAAGCATGTTCTAGCCCATGCATCTGCAGAACCTTGATGAAGGCTTCTTCCGTGGTCATTTTCATGGCGTGGTTCCTTTCCCTGGAGGAATTGTCTGGTTTCTGGCGGTTAGAGGATTTCGTCCCTGAGGTAGTACCAGCGGTACATCCCCCACTGGCCGAGCCGTCGGAACGGCGTCAGCACCCCGTGACTCGGCAATGGAGAGGTGAAGATCGGCAAATCGAGCGCGCCGCCCTTGCCGGCGACCATCTGCGCCATGCGGCGGCCCGCCTGGGCCGAATACATGACGCCGTTGCCGCCATAACCCATGGCGTAGAACAGCTTCTGGCTCGGGTCCGGCTGGAAGATGCGAGGCATCATGTCGTGACTGACATCGACCCAGCCCCACCACGAATAGTCGATCTCGACGCCGCGCAGGCTTGGGAACTTCCGGTAGAGGCCGGTCAAAAGCAGCTCCAAATGCTTCGGATTGCTTGCGTCACGGCCGCTGATGGCGCTGCGGCTGCCGATCTGGACTCGGCCGTCCGGAAACATCCGGTAATAGTGGCGCAGGGTGCGCGTGTCGGTCAGCGGGATACGCGCCTTGAAGCTCAACGCGTCCTGCTCCGATGCCGATAGCGGCCTGGTGACAACCGAATTGGACAGGATCGGCATCAGCCGATGCTTGGTCAAATTGTTCATGCTCGGCGAGGTGTAGCCGGCGGTCGCGATGCACACGGCGCGCGCGCGCACGGTTCCGCCAGGTGTGCGCAGATAATGGACGCCGCCCTTCGACGCGCAATCGAGAACCGGGCTTGACGTATGCACCTTCGCACCCAGCCGGCGCGCCAGCCTGAGATAGCCGAAGGCGAGCTTGGCCGCGTGGATGCCGATGCCGTCCGGCTCATACATGGCGCCGCGCGCTTCCTCGTCGCGGACGAAATCGCTGCGGATTTCATCGCGTGAAACCATGCGCGCTCGGTAGCCGAAGACGTCGTTGAGGACGCGCACCTCGCTTTCCAGCGCAGGAAGCATCTTGTCACGATGCGCGATATAGAGGTGGCCGCCGTCCTGCGGGTCGCATTGGATCTCCGGCTCGTGAATTAACGCGCGGAACAGGTCGAAACCTTCCGATATCTCGGCGTGCATTTTCTTGGCGACCTCGACGCCCCAGCGCGCGATCCATTGCGAACGCTTCAGCCGTCCGGCGGAAATCTGCGCCTGGCCGCCATTGCGGGTGCTGCAACCCCAGGCGACGCCGTTCGCCTCCAGAACGGTGGCCTTGATGCCGTGCTCCCTGGCCAGATGGATGGCGCAGGAGAGACCCGTGTAGCCGGAGCCGATGATGGCGACATCGACGTCGACATCAGCGGTGATGGGACCATCGTCATCCGGCTCGGGACCGGCTGTCGCTATCCAGTAAGTTGGCGCATAGTCCTTGCCCGTTCCCGGGCTGCGGTCGTGCACCGGGTCGTAAGCCGGATCGAACGGCTCACGGCGCGTTCTGGAATTGATGGTGTGCGTTTCCATATCCCTTGCTCCGGCACTAGGCGCGCGACTGGATCGGCGGCCGGCTCTTGCGGAACGCCTGCTTGCGGACGATCTTGCCGTTCCTGATGGTGAAGAGGTCGCAGCCTTCGGCTTCGATCCGGCTGCCGTCGGCAGCGGTTCCGCAGAATGTCCATTCAGAGACGCCGCGGTCGCCCTGCACGAAGTGACTGTGGTTGGCCCACTGCGCATCGGGCATCGATTTCCAGACGCCGCTGAAGGCATCCGCGATTGGTTGGATGCCCTGAAAGCGCGTGCCGTAGACTTCCGGGCCACCAACTGCGTTGAAGATGCAGTCTTCGTCGAAAAACTGCATGACGGAGTCGATGTCGTGCCGGTTGAAAGCGTCGAACAGGCTTTCGAGATCGGTCGCTGAGAGTGTCATTGTCGAAATCCTTCCAATTTATAGCCATCGGCATGGCTCCGCCCTCGACGGGATGGCCGTGGGAGCCGCCCCGTCCGATCAGGCGTGTTGGGTTGGTCTTGTCTCGCCTAGAGGCGGCCTTTCCAGGGGATCAGAACCTTTTCGAGGTAGCGGATCAAAAGATCGAAGGCGAAGGCGAATATCCCGATGATGAAGATGCCCATGATGACGGTGTCGCTTTCGAGATTCTCCGCTGCGTTAAGCACCATGAAGCCAAGGCCTCGGTTCGCCGCGACCATTTCGGCCGCCACCAGCGTCGTCCAACCCACCCCGATGCCGATGCGCATGCCGGTGAAGATTTCGGGCATGGCGGCCTTCATGATCACCTGGCTGATGACCTGGGCACGGGTTGCGCCCATGGCATAGGCGGCGTGGATCTGTTCGGTGGAGACCGATCGGACACCGGCCCTTGCAGCGATCGCCATCGGCGCGAAGATCGCCAGGAAGATCAGGAACACTTTCGGGAATTCGCCGATGCCCAGCCAGATGATGATCAGCGGCAGGTAGGCCAGCGGCGGCAGCGGCCGGTAGAATTCGATGATGGGGTCGAACAGACCGCGCACGAAGCGATTCACACCCATCAGGATGCCGATCGGCACCGCCGTCACCAAGGCCAGAACGAAAGCGCCGAGCACGCGGCCAAGGCTGGCAAATGTATGCTGCGTCAGTGTCGAGTTGGACACGCCTTCCGTCAGCGCCAGCACGAACTTGTTCCACACCGCGATAGGTGACGGGAGAAACAGTGGCTTCACCCAGCCGGCCTGCGTGACCAGGAACCACAGCGCGATCAACACCAGCGCGGTGACCAGGCTGATCATACCGCTTTTCCCGTCGCCGGGCGCGCCGAAGATCTTGCCCGGCTGTACCGGACGGGCTCTCAAAACATTCTCAAGCATGTGCCATCTCCGGATTGCCAGACTGGCGTTCGTCGCCATAGATGATGCCGAGCACTTCTTCGCGCATCTTGATGAATTCCGGGCTGGACTTGATCGCGCGGGCGTTGCCCTCTGCGAGGAAGCGGCGATTGAAGTCGAGCTCGTAGGTGTGGGTGATGCGGCCTGGCCTCGGCGACATCACAATCAGCCGCGATCCCAGGAAGAGCGCCTCCTCAACACTGTGGGTGATGAAGAAGAACATCTTGTTGGTGAGACTCCAGACCTTCAGGAGCAACTCCTGGATGGTCTCGCGCGTCAGTGCGTCGAGCGCTGCCATCGGCTCATCCATCAACAGCATGGCGGGATCGCAGGTCAGTGCGCGAGCAATGCCGACGCGCTGCTGCATGCCGCCCGACAGGTGGTAGATCATGTGCCGGTGGAAATCCTGCAGCCCGACCAGGGCAAGGTTTTTGGTCGCGATTTCGCGCCGCTGCGCCTTATCGACACCGCGCAGCTTCAGGCCGAATTCCGTGTTGTCGATGACGTTGAGCCAGGGCAGCAAAGCGTGCTTCTGGAAGACGACACCGCGTTCGGCTCCCGGTCCGGCCACGCGGCGGTTGCCCAGTGAAATGTCCCCGCCCGATGGGGCCATGAAGCCGGCCATCAGATTGAGCAGCGTGGTCTTGCCGCAACCCGATGCACCCAGCGCAACGACGAAATCGCCACTGTTTATGGTGAGATTGACGCCCTGGAGGGCGATCACGGCCTGGTCCGAGTATAGTCCCGGATATGTCAGGCCGACATTCTTGACACTCAGCGTTTCCATGCGGAAAGCCTCCCGTACTCGGTCCTGCTGATCTGAAGGCGACGTCCGCCGGCCGCCGATCGCGGCCGGTCGGACCAAGCCCGGCGGATTATTTTGCGGCCGACTGCGCGAAGGTCGCGTTGACGAATGGAGCGTAGTCGTCCAGGGCCGAGTCGATCTGCTTCTGCTCCTTCAGGAACTTCGCGCTCTCTGCCAACGCCTTCGTGACGCCGCCGCCTAACCAGGTCGCGGAGGCCTGTTCATCGGCGTTGGGGAAGGAGAGTAGGCCCAACGCTTCTACGGTGCTGGGACCGTCGCCGCCGATCAGCTTGACGATGCTCTGCACCTGGGGCGAATCCGCCGTCCAGGCCGCCTTGTTGGCGTTGTAGTCGGCGTAGGATTTTCCCAGCGCCTTGGTGAAGGCTTCCATCAGTTGCGGGTGTTCCGCGGCCCAATCGGTCGCCACCACAAGGCCGTCGAATGTCGGCACGCTCGCGGCGCCGATAACCTCGGAGTCCGAAATGACCTTGCCGGTCTTGAGGATTTCGGAAAGAGCCGGCGGCCAGACATAAGCGGCATCGATGTCGCCACGCGTCCAGGCGGCAACGATCTGCGGTGGCTTCAGGTTGAGGATTTCGACCTCGGTCGGATCGATCTTCCAGACCTGGTTCATGCCGACCAGCAGATGGAAATGCGAGGTCGAGACGAAAGGTACGGCGACTTTCTTGCCCTTCAGGTCGGCGGGGCTTGCGATGCCGGATCCTTCCCGCGCAACCAGCGCTTCGGACTTGCCGATATTGTCGAGGATCCAGAACACCTGGAGGTCGACGCCGCGTGTCGCAGCAGCGGCCGCTCCCGTCGAGCCGATCACGCCGATCGGCACGTCGCCCGACGCAAGCGCGGTGGTGATGTCGCCGGCGGAACTGAATTGCCGCCAGTCGATCGTGTAGCCCGCTTCCTTGGCGGCGGCGTCAAGGCTGCCGTCTGCGATGGCCGCGACGAACGGACCGACGATCTGCTGGTAGCCGACGACGAGGCTGGTTTCGGCATAGGCGATGCCGGATGAAAGCAGGCCCGCAATCATGCTCGCGGTCGCTGCCATGCGTTTGATGTGCTTGAAGTGTATCATCGTTCCTCCGTCCGATTTGCCATTCACTTGGTCTTGTTGCTGATTGAATAAGTCGGGGCGCAGAATTGCCTTATATCCAGCTTGGGAGTTGAATGACTCCAGATGAAATCAGGCTGACGGCCGTGCGCACCAACGTTTCCGAGACAATCTTCTTCATCGATCGCGAGCGCGGTCTGGGGCTTCAGGCGCAGTTGCGCGAGACTGTGGTGTCGGCCGTCCTTGCGGGTCGTATCCGGCCGGGCGCGCACCTGCCATCGACACGCCGCCTCGCCGACTATCTGGGCATTTCCCGCATCACGGTGACGCTTGCCTATCAGGAACTCGTCTCGCAAGGGTATGTGGAAGCCGCAACCCGCAGCTCCTATCGTATCGTCGACAATCCGCCGGAGCGCGCGCTTGCCAGCAGCCGGCCTGTCGTCGGCGCCGGCGTGGTCGACTGGGCGCGCAAGGTGAAGCTCGACTTCGGGGTGGTCAGGCAGATCCCCAAGCCTCTCGACTGGCGTCGATATCCCTATCCGTTCCTCTATGGCCAGATGGACCCAACGCTATTCGACCTCAACGCTTGGCGGGATTGCGCTCGACGCGCGCTGGCGCGGGAAGACTTCATCCTGATGGCCAGCGATTTCGCCGCGGCCGACGATGTCAGGCTGGTCGACTACATCTCCACCCACACCTTGCCGCGGCGCGGCATCCACGCCAACCCTGATGAAATTCTGGTGACGGTCGGTGCTCAGAATGCGCTTTGGATCGTGACTCGGCTGATTTTGGGCGAGGGCTCGACCGCCGTCTGCGAAAACCCCTGCCACCCGGACATCAGCGCATCGCTGGCGCTGAGCGGTGCGCGCGTCGCGGCGATCGACGTCGATGGCGACGGCCTGCCTCCGGATGCCTTGCCGGCGCGGGTCGACGCCGTCGTCGTGACGCCAAGTCATCACTCGCCGACCGGCGCGACCATGCCGGTCGACCGCCGCGCAAAGCTTCTGCAGGCGGCCGCCGAGAAGGATTTCATCATCATCGAAGACGACTACGAGTTCGAGATCAGCTTTCTTGCGCCGCCTTCACCGGCGCTCAAGGCTTTCGATGAAGCCGGCCGCGTCCTCTATATCGGCAGCTTTTCGAAGTCGCTTTTTCCGGGGCTGCGCCTCGGCTATCTGGTGGCGCCTGCCCCATTCATCCGCGAGGCGCGTGCGCTGCGTTCCATGATGTTGCGTCACCCCCCCGGGCATCTCCAGCGCACGGCCGCCTATTTTCTGGCGCTCGGCCATTATGACGCCGTGCTGCACCGGATGCGGGCGGAGTATCACGGTCGCCATATGCTGATGGCGGAAGCGCTTCAGCGGGAAGGGCTGACGATCGCCGGCTCGTCAGCCTTTGGCGGCACGTCGTTTTGGATAGAGGGGCCGGAGGGGCTTGACGCCGATGTCCTGGTTGACACTTTGCGGCAGGATGGTGTGCTCGTCGAATCCGGTTCGCCGTTCTTCCCGACATCTGACGTCCCCTGCCGCTACTTCCGCATGGGTTACTCATCCATCCCGCGCGCCAACATAGCCGAGGGTGTTGCTCGGGTCCGAGCGCGCATCGATCGCTGATGCAAAATCAGGCTCCCAGCGACTCGCAGTGAGGGTGGGCGTTTGGGAGCGCGAACGGTTGGCCATGCGACGTTTGGAAAGGCACAGCGTCCGGCAAGTGTCACCCGCGCGAGGCGCCTGCCGGCGTGATTCAGATCCGGACCGCGTTGCATAGCGGTGACGATCTGGGTCAGCGTCGAATAAATCTTGAACGGTCACCGCGCACCATCGCGATCATCGCATCGAGGACGACCTGGATGCGATGCAGATGCCGCAGGTCGTCGTGCACGGAAATCCAGTAGCTGCGCGTAAGCTGGAACTCGCTTTCGAGCACAGGTCTCAGCTCTTCATGCGTCACTGCCAGAAAGCGCGGCAGGACACCAATCGCCGCCCCGGAAAGAACGGCGTTCACCTGGGCGATGACACTGGTGCTGCGGATCACGGGAGCGACTTCGATGCCTTCGTTCAGCTTGGAGAAATTCAGCTCCTTCGTGAACAGCAGCTCGGGAATATATCCGGCAAACCTGTGTTGGCCGAGCTCGGCCATCCTTTTCGGCTTTCCGCGCTGTTCGAAATAGCGGTCGGTGCCATAGAGTTCCAAGGTGTAGTCGGTCAGCTTTTGCATGGTGACCAGACCGGCGCTCGGCCGTTCCAGGGTAATCGCGATGTCGACCTCGCGCGTCGCCAGCGAATAGGTTCTCGGCAGCGCGACCAGTTCCGTTTCGAGGCGCTCGTTCAAGCCCGACATTTCGGCAAGCTTCTGCGCCAGGTAGCCAACCCCGATGCCTTCGGGTGCGCCAACCCGGACGCGCCCCGCCGCCTCCATCTGGTCATCGCCAAGGCCGACGATCTTGCGCAGGACGACGGATTCGACCTCCTCCACCGCTTGCGCGAGCTTTTCGCCCTGCTCCGTGATTGCTGTCCTGCGGCCGGCTCGCTTGATCAGCGATACGCCAAGGGTCTGCTCGAGCCTGGCTATGCGGCGTCCAACCGTGGAATCGTCCAATCCCAGGGCTTTGCCCGCATTCGTCATCTGCCGCGTCCGGGAGAGCTGCAGAAAAATTCTAAGATCATCCCAGTCCATTGGCGCCGGAATCCGCTAGTTTGGTGCGAGGCCTTGACCCTCGTCACTTCTGCAAAAATGCAGAATGAAACTGAGATTATCGGCATTGAGTGCAATAATCCAGAATGCGATACACGCTCCCGATCATGGGGAGAGAGGAAAAATGGCGCAGCGTCTCGAAGGAGATTTTGATTACGTCGTTGTCGGCGCGGGCACGGCTGGGTGCATCGTCGCGAACCGGCTGTCTGCAGATCCTCGCAAACGCGTACTGCTCCTCGAAGCAGGCGGCAGAGACAACTGGATCTGGTTTCACATTCCGGTCGGCTATCTGTTCGCGATCGGCAATCCACGCGCGGACTGGATGTTCAAGACGGAGGTCGAGCCGGGCCTCAACGGCCGCACCCTCGCCTATCCGCGCGGCAAGGTCATCGGTGGATCGTCGGCGATCAACGCGATGATTTCAATGCGCGGACAGGCCGCCGACTACAATCACTGGCGTCAGCTCGGCCTGACTGGCTGGGGGTGGGATGACGTCCTGCCGGCGTTCAAGAAGCTGGAAGACCATTTTCTCGGCGCAAGCGAGCACCATGGGACTGGAGGCGGGTGGCGCATCGAAGCGCCGCGCATTTCCTGGAAGGTCCTCGACACGGTGGCGGACGCGGCAACGCAGATGGGTATTCGCCGGACGCCGGATTTCAACACGGGCGACAATGAGGGCGTCGGCTATTTCCACGTCAACCAGAAACGCGGACGGCGCTGGTCCTCGGCGCGCGGTTTCCTGAAACCCGTGCTGTCCCGCCCCAATCTGCGCCTCGAAACCGGCGTGACGGCGGACCGTCTCCTCCTGGAACAGGGCCGCGCCGTCGGCGTGCGCTTCAAGCAGGGCAGCGAGACGATCGAGGTTCGGGCAAAAGGCGAGGTTATCCTGTGTGCGGGATCGATCGGCTCAATCCAGATCCTGCATCGTTCGGGCATCGGGCCGGCCGAATGGCTCCAACCGCTCGGCATAGACGTGGCGCTGGATCGGCAGGGCGTCGGCCGCAACCTTCAGGACCACCTCCAGCAGCGCGCCATCTACAAGATGCACGGCATCCGCACCCTGAACGAGACCTATCATTCGCTGATCAGGCGCGCCTGGATGGGGGCGGAATATGCGTTCGGGCGTCGAGGTCCCCTGACCATGGCGCCGTCGCAACTCGGCATCTTCACGCGCTCGAACGGCGATAAGGATCGAGCCGATATCCAGTTCCACGTCCAGCCACTGTCGCTCGACAAATTCGGCGATCCGCTACACCGTTTCCCAGCCATCACGGTCGCCGCCTGCAATCTGCGGCCGACCTCACGCGGAACGATCCGGATCGGCTCGAGCGCCCTCGATGCTGCGCCCCGGATCGCGCCGAATTATCTCTCCACGCTCGAGGACAGGCAGGTGGCGGCCGATGCTATTCGCGTCACCCGCCGGTTGATGCGGCAGCCGGCTCTGGCACCCTATCGACCGGAAGAATACCTCCCTGGACCGCAGGTCGGTGACGACGATGTTGCCCTGGCCAAAGCCGCCGGCGACATAGGCACCACGATCTTTCATCCGACAGGCACGGCGAAGATGGGGCTTGCAAGCGATCCGCACGCCGTGGTGGACGAGCGCCTGCGCGTCCATGGGATCGCGGGCCTGCGGGTCATCGATGCCTCCGTGATGCCGACGATCACGTCCGGGAATACGAACACACCGACGGCGATGATCGCCGAAAAGGGCGCGAGTTGCATCCTTCAAGATGCGGCATGATTGGACACTCGAATCTCCCCCGCAAGGTCAGGCATTCAAGCTTCGGACTCACCAGCACAAAGCCGGTGTAGACGACCCGCCAAGCCCGATCTGATGGACAGATTTCAGCCAATTCTGCGCAAGGGAATAATTTTGCTCAGTTTTTTCAATACCTTGCGAGGCTGGCGGAACTTTTTCGCACAGAATCTGTCAACGCGCTCTCAACCCGCGCGATAATGCCTCCGACTGCATTTTTGCACGAAGGAAAGGCAATGGAGTTTAGGGCGGCGAACGAACAGCAACAGGAGACGCGGTGGCGCGTCTTCCTGATGTTCGTCGTCATGGCCCTGCTCATCATCCGCACCGGACTGGTGTCGCGGGAACTGCGGGGACAGCTTACTTTCTTTCCGCCAGCGCCAGCCTTGAAGCGGCACGACTTTTCGGCGGAAAAAAGCAATCTATCCCCCTGCACCTATCTTTCGCCGTCGCCTGATGATCTCAACCAAGCCATCCTTGTGTTGCTGTGCTTGGCTGAGGCCGCCGGCCGGCTGTTGATCCTGAAGGAGCGTGCGGTCTGGGAACTGATGAACCAGCCGCTGCCCCGGTCCGCGCAAGAGCGGCCTCTCAATGCCGCCAGCCTGCGCGACCGCCCGGCGCAACGCCTCGACACGTCTTGATTTCCACGCTCGGTCATAATGCCCAGCCGAGCTTCGTGACTACCGCTCAACTTTCCAGCGCCGCGTAGAGCCAGTCGATGAAAACGCGCACGATCGGTGTAGCGTGCACCTCGTTTCGGCATGCGACATAAAAAGCGTCGTTGGCCGGCACCGTCAAATCGAAGGGCGCGACCAGTTCGCCGCGCGCGATCATGCGCGCCGAGGTGATCGAATCGCCCAGCGCCACGCCCTGACTGTGGATCGCCGCCTCCGTCGAAAGATGTGCGTCGCTCAGCACATATTGCCTGCCACGCGGAAGGCTGCTTGCGTCGGCCGCGGCCAGCCAGGTGTTCCATTCCGCTCCATCGTCGCTATGCAGCAGCACATGATCGCGCAGATCACGGACCGAGCGCACGGGCCGCCTGTTCATCAGCGTCGGGCTGACCACGGGGAAGAGTTCGATGCGGCTCCAAAGCCTTGACCAGCAATTCTGCCATTTGCCGTGGCCGTAGAGCACGCATAGATCGATTTCGGGCGCATAGATGCCGGCAGGGTCGTTCGAAGCAATGAGCGTCAGCCGGACGTCCGGATACTGATCTGTGAACTCGTGCAGGCGCGGGATGAGCCAGAGCGACACCAGCGCCGGCACGCAGGTCAGCTTGAGTTCGCCGCTGGTCGCCGGTCGCGTCATCGCTACTTTGACGGCCGCGATCTCGGAAAAGGCATTGGAAACGACAGGCATCAACAGCGCACCCTGCGGCGTCAGTTTCAGCCATTTGCCGCCGCGTTCGAACAGGGTCACGTTAAGTGATTGTTCCAGTGCGCGGATCTGATGGCTTATCGCGCCATGCGTGACATTGAGCTCGCGCGCGGCGGCCGACACCGAACCACGGCGCGCCGTGGCCTCGAAGGCGCGCAGTGGGTTGAGCGGCGGCAGGCGGCTGGGCAAGGGACTACCCCTTCTGTGAGAAAATCTCACATGAAACGCTATATTAATGTCATTTGATTTTCCAGCGGGCTTGCCGTTCAATATCGGAAAGAGGCCGCAAAGGCCCAGGGAACAAGCCGGATGGGAGCCGGGTAATTGCCGCCGCTTGGCGCGCCGCTCCGTCCTGATTTTTTCTTGAATCGCGAAGGGCCGTGCATGTCCTGGAATGAAGCCAAGCTTGCTGCGCTGAAGGCCAAATATGGTGAAAGCCATGGCGGCGAGCTGTTCGACCCGACTTTCCGCAAGGTCGCCGAGAAGATCTTTGACAAGAGCGGCACGCGTCTCGCGCCCTATGCGGGCATGCCGACCTTTCTTTCGGCTCCTCATATGCCCGTCGACAACGACAATCCCGATTTCGGCAATCTCCAGGTGGCGATCGTCGGCGTGCCGATGGACCTCGGCGTCACCAACCGCACCGGCTCACGCTTCGGCCCGCGTGCGTTGCGCACCATCGAGCGCATCGGTCCCTACAATCATGTTCTCGGCTGCACGCCGGTGCAGGAACTGCGTGTCGCGGATATCGGCGATGTGGCCTTCCAGAGTCGCTACCGGCTGGAGTTGTCGCATGACGATATCGAAAAGCGCATCGGCCAGATCGTCGAGGCTGGCGTACTGCCGTTGTCGGTCGGCGGCGATCACTCGATCACCCATCCGATCCTGAAAGCGGTCGGCAAGAAGCAGCCCGTCGGCATGATCCATATCGACGCGCATTGCGACACCGGCGGCGCTTACGACCTGACGAAATTCCATCATGGCGGGCCGTTCCGCAACGCGGCGCTGGACGGCGTGCTGGATCCGACCCGTGTCGTGCAGATCGGCATCCGTGGCTCGGCGGAATATCTGTGGGAATTCTCCTACGAGTCCGGCATGACTGTGATCCATGCCGAGGAGATTTCCGGACTAGGCATCCCGGCGATCATCGAGAAAGCAAAAGCGATCGTCGGCGACGGCCCGACCTATCTTTCCTTCGATATCGACAGTCTCGATCCGGCGTTTGCGCCGGGCACCGGCACGCCGGAAATCGGTGGCCTGACGACCCGCGAAGCGCTGGAACTGGTGCGTGGTTTCAAGGGCGTCAACCTTGTGGGCGGCGATGTCGTGGAGGTCGCGCCACAATACGACGCCACGACCAATACCGCGCATGCCGGCGCGCAGATGCTCTTCGAAATACTAAGCCTGATGGTGTTCAGCCCAGCACTCGCGAAGGCGTGATTGCCAGAGCAAGCGTTCGTTCAAAAACCAAAGAGGGGATAAAAAATGAACTACCGCATGACATTCAAGACCATGCTTTCAGCGGCCCTGTTGCTGGGAGCAGCGACCATCGCGGCTCAAGCCGATGCCGTCGACGACATCAAGGCGGCCGGCCAGCTCAATGTCGGCATCTTCTCGGACTTCCCGCCCTTTTCGTCGGCGAGCGCCGACATGAGCATCAAGGGCTATGATGTCGACGTTGCGGAGAAGATCGCCGCGGATCTCGGCGTCAAGCTGAACTTGGTCAGCGTCACCGGCCAGAACCGGATTCCCTTTCTGAACGACAAGCGCGTCGACATCCTGATGAGCGTCGGCTTTTCTAAGGAGCGTGCCGAGGTCATCGACTTCGCCGCAGCCTACGCGCCATACTACATCGCCGTCATCGGACCGGCGGAGCTTAGTGTGAAGGGCAAGGAAGACCTTGCCGACAAGACGATCGCGGTCAACCGCGGCACACTCGAAGACACGTCGTTGACGGAAGCTGCGCCTGCATCGGCGACGATCCAGCGCTTCGACAACTATAATGCCGTCATCCAGGCGTTCATTTCAGGCCAGACGCAGTTGATGGTCGTCGGCAACGATGTCGGCGCGCAGGTTCTGGCGCGTCAGGAAGCGCTCAAGCCGGAGCAGAAATTTCAGTTGCTGACGTCCCCGTCCCACATCGGGCTTAACAAGGGCGAGGATCGCCTGAAACAGAGCGTCAATGACACGGTTGCCAAGATGCTGACCGACGGCGCGTTGAACGCAAGCTCAGAGAACTGGCTGAAGACGCCGCTCAACCCCGACAATCTGAAGGACTAATCGTCCGAAGGGAGCCAAGCAAATGGCGTCCGGTCTGAGTTTTGCCTGGCTGCCAGGGGCGCTGGGAGCGATCGCGCACGGCGCGGCAATGACGCTGCTTCTGATCACCTGCACCACCGTCGTCGGCATTGCCTTGAGCATCGCCGGCGCGGCGGCAGGCCGAAGCCGCTGGCCGGCATTGCGCTGGGCCATCGCGGCCTATGTCGAGGTGATGCGCAACACGCCGTTTCTGGTGCAGTTGTTCTTCATCTTCTTCGGCCTGCCGGCGCTAGGCGTTAGGCTCGATCCTCTGGCGGCGGCGGTCCTGGCGATGACGCTCAACATGGCGGCCTATACAATTGCCATCGTCGGCGCCGGTCTGGACGCCGTGCCGCGCGGCCAGACGGAAGCAGCAATGGCGCTCGGCCTGCGGCCAATCCAGACTTTCGTCAAGATCGTGCTGCCGCAGGCCCTCAAGATCATCTACCCAGCGCTCACCAGCCAGGTCGTCATCATGATGCTGGAATCGGCTGTGGTCTCTCAGATCGCTGTGCGCGAACTGGCGCACGAAGCCGATCTCCTTCAAGCGCGTACGTTCCGTTCGTTCGAGACCTATCTGGTCATAACCTTGGTCTATCTTGGAATGACAATCGCTCTGCGCAAGCTCTTCGTCGCCGGTGGCCGCCGTATCCTGGGTGCGGGGGTGTCATGATCGAGTTCACCTTCTGGGATATCGTCCGCAATCTGCTTCTGGCGACACGGTGGACGGTTGTGCTGGCTGTTGCCGCGCTCGCGCTCGGTGCGTTGGTGGGCGTCGCGATCCTTATGGCGCGCATCGCAACTCGAAACTGGGTTCAGCGCCTGGCCATAGGCTACATCACCCTCTTCCAGGGCACGCCGCTGCTGATGCAGCTCTTTCTGATGTTCTTCGGCTTGCCGATGCTGGGCTTCCGCATCGAAGCCTGGACAGCGGCGCTGCTCGGCCTGACATTCTACGCCAGCGCCTATCTTGCCGACATCTGGCGCGCCGGTGTCCAAGCGCTGCCGCGCGGCCAATGGGATGCCGGCGCCAGCCTCGGGCTGCATCGATTTCAGGAGCTGCGGCTGGTCATCCTGCCCCAGGCATTCGCCATCACGCGGCCGGCCGCGGTTGGGTTCATGGTGCAACTCGTCAAGCAAACGGCGCTGACGTCGATCATCGGCTTCAATGAACTGCTGAAGACGGCGAACGCCATCAACAACGCCACGTTCGAACCTTTCACGGTCTATGGTCTCGTGGCGTTGATCTTCTTTGTGCTCTGCTACCCACTGACGCAATATGCCCGCATGCTCGAGAGGCGGGCGGCCCATGGATGACCGATAACAACAGGGAACGCGGCCAGGCCGCACAATCAGGAGAAGAACAATGACAACGATGAGGATCAATCGCCGTGCTGTGCTCGGCGCCGGCGTCGCAGGCGTTTCACTGCTTGCCATGCCGTCCGTGCTTCGCGCGCAGGATAAATCGCTGAAGGTCGGGGTCTATGGCGGCTATTTCAAAGACTCGTTCGACAAGAACATCTTTCCGGAATTCACCAAGGCCACCGGCATCGCCGTCGAGTCGATCGCCGAGCCGACTGGCGAGGCATGGCTGGTCCAACTCGAGCAGGCAGCGCGCGCGAATCAGGCTCCGGCCGACGTTTCGATGATGAGCCAAGTGGCGATGCTGAAAGGTCAGTCGACCGACCTTTGGACGCCGATCGACATGGCCAGGATCAAGAATGCGGGCAGCCTGCTCGACCGCTTCATCAACAAGTATCCGGACGGCCGAGTCGCCGGCGTCGGCGCGGTGTCCTGGTACATCACGCTGGTCACTAACACGGACGCGTACAAGGAAGCGCCGACCTCGTGGCAAGCCTTCTGGGATCCGGCGAACGCCGACAAGCTCGGTCTGCTGGCGCTGGTCTCCAACTCCTTCTTGCTGGAGGTCACGGCGAAAACCTTCATGGGCGGCACCAATGCGCTGGATACCGAAGAGGGCATCCTCAAGGCGCTCGAAAAGCTCGCCGAATTGAAGCCGAATGTCCGCCTTTGGTATCGCGACGAAGCGCAGTTCGAGCAGGCGCTGAAGTCCGGCGAAATCCCGATGGGGCAATATTATCACGACGTGACCGGCCTTGCGGCGGCCGACGGCCAGCCGGTGCGCTCGACCTTCCCCAAGGAAGGCGGCATCCAGGATTCCGGCTGCTGGGCTCTGTCGCGCGCCTCGCAAAAGGGCGAGGAAGCGCACATCTTCATCGACTACATGTCACAGCCGTCGATCCAGGCGATCCTGTCGCGCAAGGTCGGCACCGCGCCAACCGTCAAGCGTGAGACGACAGACCTGACCGATAAGGAGTTCGCCGCGGTTTCGTCCGACATCGAACCGATCATCCCGCGCTACGATCTTTATACGACCAAGGCCGACTGGTTGAACGAGAAATGGACGGAGATGATCGCCGGATAACGGCGGTCGTCCGACCCTGTCCCGTGGATGGAGCGGGACAGGCTCCTCTGGATTTTTTGGAAGGTACAGATGTCGGGGCTTGCGCTTCAGAACGTAGTCAAGGAGTTCGGCTCCTTTCGTGCGGTCAACAATGTCGATCTGACTGTGCCGCATGGCACTTTCGTCTGCCTGCTCGGTCCGTCGGGCTGCGGCAAGACAACGTTGCTGCGCATGATAGCCGGACTTGACCTGCCGAGTTCCGGCAAGATCGCGCTCGATGGGCAGGACATCACCAACGTGCCGACGCATCAGCGCGAACTCGGCATGGTGTTCCAGTCACTCGCGCTGTTCCCACATCTGACGGTCGGCGAGAACATCGCCTATCCTTTGCGCATTCGCCGACGTCCCAAGGAAGAACAGGCGAAGCGCGTCGACGAGCTTCTGGCGATGATTCATTTGCCCGGCTATGCTGACCGGCCGGTGTCGAAGCTCTCGGGCGGCCAGCGTCAGCGTGTCGCCATTGCGCGGGCGCTTTCGATTTCGCCAAAGCTTTTCCTGCTCGACGAGCCGTTGTCGGCGCTCGACGCCAAGCTGCGCGAGGCCATGCAGGTGGAGTTGCGCCAACTACAGCAGAAGCTCGGCATCACAACGATCGTCGTCACGCACGATCAGCGCGAGGCGATGACCATGGCCGATACGGTGGTGGTGATGAGCGGCGGCGAGATTCGTCAGGCTGCGTCGCCAATCGAAATTTATCGCAGGCCGGCCGACAGTTTTGTCGCCGATTTCATCGGCCAGACCAATCTGGTTGAGGCCAGGCAGGACGGTGGGCAAGTCATGGTGCTTGGCCAATCAATCGCGGGCTTGACGCTGCCGGTCGGCACAGCGAAAGCAATGCTTTCCATCCGACCGGAAGACCTGCATCTGACAGCGCCGAAGCCCGGCATCCTGACGGGAACCGTGAGCTTCGTCCGTGATCTCGGCGGCACGATTGAGACCTTCGTTGCGGTCGGCGACCAGCAACTGATCGCCGTCTCGACGCCGCGCGAACGGCCAGACGTTTCAGTCGGCCAAAAGGTGGGCATTGCTCTCACCGACAAGGACTGCGTGGTGCTCAAAAAATGAGACGCGAACTCTGTCTTTCTATCCCCACCCCTAACCCCTCCCCACAAGGGGGAGGGGAATTCGCCAGCGCTGCCGCCAAGTCCCCCTCCCCCTTGTGGAAAGGGGTTAAGGGTGGGGGTGTTTGTCGTCGCAAGCGTATGATGTGGGGCGTGCGCCTATGAGACGCGAACGGCCACAAACACTGAGTGACTATGGACCGCTGTTCTTCCCGGCGGCGATGCTGGTCATCTTCTTCGTCATGCCATTCGGCACGATGATCGCGGTCAGCTTCTTCAAACGCCAGCAGGGCGGATTCTACACGCCGGACTTTGTGTTCGACAATTACGCGCGCTTCCTATCGACATTCTTCGGCAGCGTGCTGGGGTTTTCTTTGCTGCTGGCGATCGTCGTCGCCATCTGCTGCGTCGTGCTCGCGCTACCCTTCACCTACCTTCTGACCCGTATGGCCCGCCGCGCGCAGATAGTCTGGCTGGTCGCACTGCTTTCGATCCTGTCGCTCTCCGAAGTGATCATCGGTTTTGCATGGTCGACGCTGTTTTCCCGCACCGCCGGCATCACCAACCTCTTCGTCTCGCTCGGCTTGATGGAGCAGGCCGTCGCGCTGACACCGAGTGCTGGCGCGGTGTTGACGGGCATGGTCTATCAGGCTTTCCCCTATACGGTTCTGGTGCTTTATCCGGCGCTGGTGCGGCTCGACCCGACTCTGACCGAAGCC
The DNA here is from genome assembly GCA_050247155.1 of Rhizobiaceae bacterium. Lineage (GTDB taxonomy): Bacteria > Pseudomonadota > Alphaproteobacteria > Rhizobiales > Rhizobiaceae > Mesorhizobium_G. The sequence goes on along the minus strand of JBFWUS010000007.1, from coordinate 50,916 downwards.
GCACGTACTCTTGGCGCCTCGCCGATCAAGTCATTTTTCACCGTCGTCGTGCCGGCCCTGCGCAACACGATCGTGGCGACGCTGATCATGGTCTTCATCTTCGCGCTGGGTTCCTACCTGCTGCCGCAACTGCTCGGTAGGCCACAACACTGGACGCTGTCGGTGCTGATTACCGACCAAGCCATCTACCAGTCCAACATGCCGTTCGCGGCAGCGATGGCGGTGTTCCTGGTTCTGGTCACGCTAGCTCTGGTCGCGCTGACCGTGATTGCGGGACGCAAGGGAGAGGCGGCATGAGCAATGCACTGCGCAATCTCTTCTTCGCCGCGATCGGCCTTTTCCTTGCGCTGCCGCTGATTGTCGTGGCTGGCGTCTCGGTCAACGAAAAGCAGACGCTGGCCTTCCCGCCACAAGGCTTTTCGCTCGGCTGGTATGGCGAGATCTTTCTCAATCCCGAGTGGCGCAACGCGCTGTTCGCTTCCGTCACGCTGGCCCTGTTGTCGGCGGCGCTGGCTGTTGCCATCGCCTTGCCACTGGCCTGGTTCCTGTGGCGTCGGCACGCGCCGTGGGCGAACATTTTTCAGCTCTTGGGCATCGCTCCGTTCACGCTGCCACCGGTCATCACGGCGCTCGGCCTACTGACGTTCTGGGCGACGATCGGCTTTTACGGCCAACCCTGGACGGCCGTCGTCAGCCACGCGATCTTTTTCGTCACGCTGCCGCTGGTGACGCTGTCGCTGGGGTTCTCCGCCATCGACCGCTCTCTGGTCGAGGCGGCATCGACGCTTGGCGCGGATGACCGCACGGTGTTCCGCACTGTCGTCTTGCCGCTCATCCTGCCCTATGTCGTGTCGGGTTACGCTTTCGCCTTCGTGCTGTCGCTGAACGAATATATCGTCGCCTACATGACCGTCGGGTTCACCGTGGAGACACTGCCGATCAAGATTTTCAACGCGCTGCGCTACGGCTACACGCCGACCATGGCGTCGGTGACGATCCTGTTCGTGGTGACGGCGGCGGTAATCTTCAGCCTCGTCGCGCGCTTCGGCGACTTACCGAAACTGCTCGGCGCGATGTCGACCAACGACAAATGATGCGCCTTGCCATCCTTCAGATGCAGGCGGTCTGCGGCGATGTCGCATCCAATCTGGACCGCATAGAACAAGCCGCGCGCGAGGCGGCGCGGTCCGGCGCGACTTTGCTTGTCGCCCCGGAGCTTGTTGTGACCGGCTACGGCGCGGGAGAGCAGATGCGGGCGCTTGCGGAACCGGCAGAAGGACCGTCTATCACCCGGCTAAGCCAGATTGCCGGCGAAACCGGGATAGCCATTATTGCCGGTTTCGCCGAGCAGGATGAGGGTACCGTCTTCAACAGCGCCGCCTACGTCGACGGTCGCTCGTCACCCATCGTCTATCGCAAATCGCACCTGTATGGCGACTACGAGCGCGGTCTGTTCCGACCCGCGGTTCCGAGCGCCGTCACCTTCGAACATGACGGCGTCCGCTGCGGCATCCTGATTTGCTATGATGTGGAATTTCCCGAGAATGTCCGCCGCCTTGCTCGCGCCAACGCCGACCTTGTGCTGGTGCCTACGGCGTTGCCGATGGGCGCTTCGGGCAGTTTCATTGTCGAGCATATGATCCGGACGCGAGCGTTCGAAAACCAGCTTTTCGTCGCCTATGTGAATCACTGCGGCGCCGACGATCTTTTTTCTTATGCCGGCCGATCCTGCGTCGCGGCTCCGGACGGACAATTGTTGGCAACCGCGAACGACGCCGATGCCGGGCTGCTCGTTGTCGACATCGATCCAGCCTTGTTTCATCAATCGCGCGCGGAAAACACCTATCTGCGGGACCTCCACCCAGGCTGAAGGATTAAGCTGCATCATGCTCATTCACACATCTGCGGTTTCTCACTGAGATGAGCCCGCCCAATGGTGCGCCAAGTCTCGCGCATACCTTCGAAATCGGCGATCACGGTCTGGATCTGGTCGACCGTGAGATTACGGCGCATAGCGGCATGACGCAGGAGACGCTTCGCTTTCGGACAAACGGAGGCGAAACTGTTCGTGGGGTGTTCGTGCGGCCGCAGGGCGATCAACAGGTGCCGGCCATCCTCTACATCCACGCTCACGGCGCACGCTATGACATCGGCGTGGACGAACTCATGCACGGGCGCGATGCGCTGCAATCGCCGCTCGGTCCGGTGTTCGCCGAGATGGGGTTTGCGGTTCTGGCGGTCGAAGCGCCCGCGTTCGGGACGCGGGCCGAACCGAAAGAGAGCGCTCGCGCCAAAGCGCTGCTGTGGCGCGGCAAATCTCTCGCAGGCCAGATGCTGGGGGAACAGGCCGCCGCCTTTTCGTGGCTGACGGCTCGCGGCGATGTCATTGCCGACCGCATCGGCATTTTCGGGCTCTCGATGGGCGCAACGCTCGGCTACTGGCTGGCCGCAGTCGAGCCACGCGCCGCCTGTGTTGCGTATGAGTGCTGCTATGCCGACTTTGCCACGCTCATCGAAAGTGGCGCGCATGATCTGCATGGCATTTATCTGACGATTCCAGGTCTGCTCAACAGTTGGTCAAACGGCGAAATCGCTGGGCTAATCGCGCCGCGGCCGCAATTCATCGGCATCGGCGACCGCGACCCGCTCACGCCGCCCGAAGCGGTCGACGTCGCGCTCGCGCAAACACGCGCTGCCTATCGAGCCGCCGGCGCTGAGGACAGGCTGATCCTTCATCGCGAGCCGGATACAGGCCATGTCGAGACGCCCGCCATGCGTTCAGCTATGCTCGCCTTCTTTCGTCGCCACCTGCTCGACGGTTAGCTGACGCGCGCGCCGTCGCGATCAAACAGATGCGCTTTGGCGGGATCGAATCGCATTTTTACCGTTCCGCCGGCCGCGTCCAGCTGCTGGCCGCTGAGCACCGCGACAATCTTCTGACCGTCGCTCGTTTGCGCATGGGTGACGGTTTCCGGACCTAGCGCCTCTACAAGCGTAACCTGCGCCTCCACGCCGGCGGCCGATACTTCGCCAATAGTGATTTCGTGCGGCCGGATACCGACAGTCACGGCATCGCCGACCGCCAACTGCGCCCCGTTGCCGGCAAGCTTGAGGTTCAATCCGCCAGGACCGTCGACGGCGATAGAGCCACCCGCCACGGCTGCCACCTTGCCGGGCAACAGGTTCATGCGCGGCGCGCCAATGAAGCCCGCGACGAAGAGATTTGCCGGTTCATTGTAAAGGTCAAGCGGGCGGCCGATCTGTTCGACACGGCCTGCGCGCATGACCACGATGCGGTCGGCCAACGTCATCGCCTCGACCTGATCGTGCGTGACGTAGATCATCGTGGTGGCCAGTCGTTTGTGCAGCGCCGCGATTTCGGCGCGGGTGGAGATGCGCAGCTCGGCATCGAGATTGGACAGCGGCTCGTCCAACAGGAACGCGGTCGGATTGCGTACCACGGCGCGGCCGATTGCGACCCGCTGGCGCTGGCCGCCCGAAAGCTGGCCAGGACGCCGGTCGAGATATTGCCCGATCTCCAGCATGCGCGCCGCCTCGGAAATGCGGCTGTCTATTTCCGCTTTCGCCATGCGGATGTTCTCCAGGCCGAAGGCGAGGTTCTGGCGCACGGTCATATGCGGATAGAGGGCGTAAGACTGAAAGACCATGGCGAGCCCGCGATCCGCCGCCGTAACCCTGGTCACATCGCGGCCATCGATCTCCAGCTTGCCTGATGTGGGCTGGTCCAGCCCGGCGATCAGTCTGAGCAGCGTGGACTTGCCACAGCCCGAGGGGCCTACCAGCACCAACAGCTCGCCGTCGCGAATGTCGAGATTGATGTCATGCAGGATCTTCAGCTTGCCATAGGCGCGGTCGATGTTCGTGAGGGTGATGCGACCCATGCCGGCCTCCTATTTCAGACCGGTACCGGCGATGCCGGCGGTGATGTAGCGCTGCAGGAAGATGAAGACGAGCACGACGGGGATCATCGTCACGACGGTCATGGCGAGAATGAAATGCCACTGCACGTTCAGCTCGCCGGCATAGGTGTTGAGACCCACCTGCAGCGTGTAGAGCTCCTTGCGCGACAGAACGACCAGCGGCCACAGGAAGTCGTTCCAGCGCCAGACCACCGAGAAGATGGCGAGCACCGCGAGCGCCGGCGCGGCCAGTGGCAAGACGATGCGCCAGTAGATCTGCCATTCGGATGCATTGTCCATGCGCGCTGCGTCGATCAACTCGTCGGGAATGGTCAGCATATATTGGCGCAGCAGAAAAACGCCCGTCGGCGTCGCCACCGTCGGCAGGATGACGCCCCACAGCGAATCGAACAGGCCGACCGCGCTGATGACCGAATAGAGCGGCACGAGCAGCACCGAGAGCGGCACCATCAGCGTGCCGACGATCAAGAGGAGCACCACGTTGCGGCCGCGGAACTGGTATTTCGACAGTGCGAACGCCGCCATGGAATTGGTCAGGAGCGTGATCAGCGTGGCGATCACGGTGACGAACACCGAATTCTTGAAATATTGCAGGAAATCGAAATGCGCGAAGGGCTCGGAATAGTTTTCCGTCGCGAAGCGCATTTCGCGCACCGGCTGGCGATCCGCGATGTTGACCTTGACGATCTCGCCGGGCGATTGCGGGTCGACAAGCTGCGAAACGGTGCCAATGCGGCGCACCTCGGCCATCACCTTGGTGGACCCATCAGGCAGTTTGGCCGTGAAGAGGCTCAGCGGCTTGTCGTAGCCTTCGACGGTCACCTGCTGCGTCGCATAGGGCAGGAACGACGGCGGAAATTCCGCCAGTTGCTGCGGCGTCTTGAACGACGACATGGCGAGCCAGAGCGCCGGTCCGAACATGAGCACCAGGCCACCGATCAGCCAGACCCAGACGAACACGTCGGTCCAATGCCAAGATTTGCCGCCGCGCCGACGAGTAAGGAAGGAGACGACCCGACTCATTGGCGTTCTCCCTTCTTTTCACCGCGACGGCCGATCTGAAGCTGGACCAGCGTCAGCACGACAAGCACCGAACCCATCAGGATCGAGGCGGCCGCGGCGAGGCCCGGATTGCGCAGCAGCGACGCGAAGCCGACTTCATAAACGTACTGCGTCAGGAACAGGGTCGAGGTGCCCGGACCGCCTCCGGTCAGAACGTAGACTTCGTCGAATATCTGCACGGCGCGGATCAGCGCCAGGATGACGACGACAAGCAGGTTCGGCATCAGCAGCGGCAGCGTTATGCGCCAGAACACGCGACCAGGTTTCGTGCCGTCCATCTCGGCAGCTTCGTAAAGATCGCGCGGGATCGCCTGCAGACCCGCGAGCAGGATCAGCGTGAAGAAGCCCATATGGGCCCAGACCGAGACCGTGATGCCCGCCGTGAAGGCCCAGAAGCGGTCGGTCAGCCATTCGGTCGGCTGGTAGCCGAAATTCATCATGACGGAGTTGAGCAGGCCCTGCCGCTGCAGGATCCATTTCCAGATCAGGCCGACGACGACCGGCGAGAGCAGCACGGGGAAGAAAAAGACGGCCCGCCAGAAGCTGCGCCCGACAATTTCGCGATTGAGGATCAGCGCCGTGATCATCGACACGACGATCAGCAGCGCGACCTGCAAAATCACGAACCAGAAGGTGTTGTGAACCGCGCTCCAGAAAAGGTCCTCGCGGCACGTGGAAGGATTCAGATAGCTGCCGCAGTCGAGCAGCCGCTGATATTGTTCCGCGCCGACATAGTCGCGGCCCGAGAGGAAGAAGGCGTTGCCCGAGGTCGTGGAGTAGAAGAAATTGATGACGAAAGGCGCCAGGACGAAGATGCCGAAGATCAACATGTTCGGCGCGAGGAAAAACGCCGCCATCCCGCTTAGGCCGGTGAGCCGCTGCCAAAGCTTCAGCGGCGCATCGATGATCGCGCCAAGCCAGCCGAGCGGCGCAGCGAGCGCCGCGCCGATCCTTGCACCTTGGGAGGGCTGGTCCGCCATCGCGCCCTACTTCGCCTGCGCGACCTTGTCGGCGACATCCTGATCGATCTTGCCCCAGGCGTCGTCGATTTTCATTTCGCCGGCCATCACCTGCGACAGGCGGGTGACCAGCGCGCCGTAGTAGGCGCTAGCCCACTTCCACGAAGGCAGCGCGTCGGCGGCAGGCAGCGTCTGCGCGGCGGCCTTGACGAAGGCGTCCATGGCGGGCGCGACGTTCTTGTCCTCGCTTACCCATTTCAAGCCACCCTTGTCGACGACGGCCTTGTGGGCGGGCAGGAACAGCGTGCGTTCGCTGAACTCCTTCACGATCTCCTCGCGCGACAGATACTCCATCACCTTCACGACGTCGCCGGGGTTCTTGGTGTACTTGACCGCCACCAGGGCGGCGCCGCCCTTCAGGCCGGAGCAGCCCGCCGTACCGCAGGGCGAACCGGTCGCGACCCAATCGAAACCGTCCTTGATCTTCGACGAGAGGTTCGAGACCTGCCAGCTTCCCGAATAGTAATACGGCACCTGCGCGTTGATGAAATCGTCGGCGCCGGCGCGATAGGTCGAGCCGGCGGCGGCGACCCAGGTTTCCTTCAGCATCTTGCCGTCGGCCACCCATTGCACCAGCTTGGAACCGAACGCCTTCGTGCCGTCGTCCACTTTTGCCGGTAAGCCGTCGCCGCCGATATAGTTCGCTCCGTAGGAGACGTTCGGCCCGGAGATGCGGTGGCCGGACCGGTCGATGGCGAAGGCGGCAGGCAAGCTCTGGCTCTTGGCAACCTTGTCAGAGGCGTCCACCCATTCATCCCACGTCGCCTTTTCGCCCGGGATCGCGACGCCGGCCTGGTCGAACAGCGTCTTGTTGGCGAAACCGCCGGTCAACGTGAGCTGCGTCATGAAGCCGGTGATGGCGTCGGATCCATCAGGTCGCATCCAGTCCAGCGTAGAGCCGAAATTGTCGTCCCAATATTTCGCGTCCTTGAGCTGGGAACGCATGTCGAGCCAGTGATTGGCGAGTTCCTTGATGTTGGTGACACGGGCGATGTCTGGGCCCTGCCCTGCTTCGAGCTGGATCGGCAGCTGCTCTTGCACCACCTTGTAGGCGACGTTGTCGAGCGTGATCTTGATCTCAGGGTTGTCCTTCTGGAAACGGTCCAGAATGTCCTTGATCACGTCGCCCTCGACGCCATCCGAATACCACATGATGCGGACGTCACCGGCAAAGGCAGCGCCTGTAGCCATTAGCGACGCGGTCAGCGCGCCGAGAATCGTCGATTTGGTTTTCATTCCTTCCTCCCTGGATGCGGGCTGCGCCCGCTTGTCATGTTTCAGTTCAAAAGAGTGGCCTTGCCTTCGATGCTCCACGTCGCGGGGTCCACTTTGCGCCCTTCGGCCAGCACCGAGCCGTCCGTGGCGAAAACCACTTCGCCATAGTCCGGGTCGTTGACGACCAGCTCGCCATCTGCACCGGGCGACACCTCAATGGCGCCGAAGCGCGCTGCAAAGGCGTCGAGCGATCCTGCCGAGGCGCGATCTCCCAGCCGCACGATCCACGTCGTCCTATGGCCGGCCACTCGCAATTCGTTGCCGGCGGTCGGGCCTGAAGTGATCAAGTTCAGCGGCCCACTCGCCTTCAGCATTACAAAGGCGTCGTCAGCCTCGGCAAACGCCATCGATCCGTCCAGTCGCGATGTCGTGAACATCTCCCGCGGGAACCAGGCATGAGAGAAATCGGGCTGTTCCGCGAAACAATCGAACATCACGACCGCAAGCCCGCGATATTGGTGAACCCGTGGAAGAGTGCCCGAGCCACCCCAATAGGACGGACGGCCATAACCCGACTGTAGAACCTCGCCTGGATGATTGATCCAGATCTGTGCGTCGGGATTGCGCCCCAGCCGAACCTGGATGACCGTTTCCTGGTAGCCCCACTGGTTCCAGCGGTAGGCCGCGGCTGTGCCCATGGCATAGGCGCGCGTCTTGAAGTGATAGAGGCGGGCGAAGCAGTCCTGCCCCTGCGCGAAGGTCCATTCCCAGTGCTCGTCGCCGTCGACCGACGCCACGCTGGCAAGCTCGGCCGGAATGTGGAGGCCGTGATCGCGCAGGCAAAGCGCCAGTTGCGGCAGCGCGTGAAACCGCATGCCGAAATTGCCTCTGCCCCAGAGCATGCGGCAGATGCCCGACAGCTCCAGCGAGCGCGAGGCGCGCAGCGTGTGCTCGTAGGAGCGGCCTTGTGCCCCGGTGATCTGGCCGTGATGCGCCGAACGCGCCACGACTTCGAGCAGACGCACGATCGCTTTTCCCGCGCGCTCACGGATGTCGGCATCGGGCGCCAGCGCATAGAGCGCGCAAAGGCCTTTCAGGTCGATCGGGAAATAGGGCGCGGAATTGAACTCGGCCATCTCCCACTTCTCGAAATGGTCGAGCCAGGCGCGAACCCGACCGGCGCCGACGGCAGATTGCTCCTTGCCGATGCGCCCCGAGCGGACAAAGCGGCCTTCGGGCAAGATATGGCCGGCGAGATAGGCGGCCGTGTGGAACAGCAGCGCGTGGTTTTCGGAGAAATACCACTGCACGTCATTGCCGCGCTCGTCCATCCAGTAGCGATAGCCGAGCATCGCCGCGTCGATCCGTTCGACCAGCGCGGTGTCGAGCTTGTCGGCGTATTTGGCCCGCGACCATAGAAGCGGCACGAGGATGAAATCGGCGCAGTCGTGGCAATCCTCGATCGCTGGCAGCGAGGCGGCGATCATCGCATCGGTTTTGCTGCCCGCGCGCCCGGTGGCAAGCCGCGCCAGCGCGCAAACCGTGTCCATCTCGGCGTGCTCGGACACCTCATCCAAGGCTTCCGCAATGCGCGCGGCGAGATCGGCGGGAGCTGCTCCCTGCCGCGTGGCATGCGCGATCTCGACGCCGTAGACACGCGACACCGCATAGCCGCCAATGTCGAGCGTCACCTTGAAGTGGCGGAAATCGGCCGGCAGGTCGTCGGCGTGGGCGATCGCCAGTCGCCTGGCGCCCTGTTTCAGGGCCAGCTCAAAACGCACCGGCTTCTCGATCGACATGAAGTCGCCTTCGATGACGACGGTCGCCCTGGCTTCCGCCGGCATGGCGACGTCCGAAACGAGCGCCACCTCCTGGCTGTCATAGGTCGCGTGCTCGAAGCGCATGGAGTCAAGCGCCGCCTCCAGCGCCTCGGCGATGGCCGGGTCAACCGGGATCGGCAAAGCGTGGCTGACGGCTGGACCGGCGAGGTAGTCGAGCTGGAAATAGTAGCGCGCGTCGCGCTCGGCGAGATCGTCGAACCAGATGCGGATGTCGTTGCGGCCTGCCTCCAGCGCGACCTCGAACTCCTCGGCGGTTTCGAGGTTGCGGCCGTAGGGGGCCATCCAGCCGGCCTCCTGGCCGTTGACGAACAGGATCGCGCCGCCGCAGGTACGCAAGCGCAGCCGCGCCGGACCCGACGATTGCGCCTCTATGGACGTTTGCGCCCAAGTTCCGATCACGGTCGGGCGGAACCAGAAGCCGGAGAGATCGACGCGCGGCGACGCAAACGGCAGCCAGACACGGTCCATCCGCGGTTCCGTCGTCACGTGCGGGCGCTTGCCGCGCCGCTCAGCCGCAAACTGCGTGCGGCAGGGATATTCGTGCGGAATGAAATTCTTGTGCTTGGTCAGGAAGAAGAAGGGGTCCATCTCGCCCTTCATCGGCTGGTCAGGCACGTCATAGCGCGCGTTGTCGGTCGCCCCCAGCCGCCAATAGGTCACCGGCTCGCCGGCAGCCAACGGGCGGCGCAGCGCGTGATCGGCCTGAGCCATCTTCACGAAGGCCGTCATTTCAGATCCTTGAGCGCGACAGGCGCGACGTCGTTGTAGGCCTGGTTCTCGCCGGTCATGCCCCAGACAAACGCATAAGGCCCGGAGCCCGCGCCCATATGGATCGACCATGCGGGAGACAGCACGGCGTTCCCGTTGGCGACGATGAGGCTGCGCGTCTGGTCGGGTCGCCCCATCAGGTGGATGACGCGGTCTTCGTCGGCCAGATCGAAGTAACAATAGGCCTCCATGCGCCGCTCATGCAGATGCGGCGGCATCGTGTTCCAGATGCTGCCCGGCGCGAGGTCGGTGATGCCCATCAGAAGCAGGCAGGACGGCGCGACTTCCGGGTGAATATACATCACGAGACGGCGCTTGTTGGAGCGGACGGCGTCGCCAAGATCGAGAGGCTTGCCCTCGGCCCGCGTGATCAGGCGGTGAGGGATGTCGGCGCCGGCGGGAACCGAGTTCATGTAGAACCGAGCGGGCGTTGCAGCATCGTCGCTGGCAAGCTCGATCGTTTTGGCGCCGCGTCCGATATAGACGATGTCACGGTTGGCGACGGCGAAACGCCGGCCGTCGACCGTCACCGAGCCTGCCCCGCCGAGATTGGCGACACCCATCTCGCGGGCCGTGAAGAAATGACCGGTGCCGACATCCGCCCCGTCGCCGAACGACAATGGTTTGGCCAGCGGAACCGCGCCACCGAGGATCATTCGATCGACATGGGTGTAGACGAAATTGATCTCGCCCGGCGCGAACAGATCCTCGACCAGAAACTCGGACCGCAGCCGGCCGGTATCCATGTTGGGAATGTCGGTCGGGCCGACGCCGTAGAGAACGCGCATCATGCCGCCGCCCTCCGCGCCTTCAGCGTCTCTAGCCCTTCGGCGAGACACAGGATCGACAGCGCCTGGCCGTAACCGGTCGGCTGGATGGGGATATCGCGATAGAATTGCAAATCGTGGCCCATGCGCGTGCCGTAGGAGACATTCTCGACAACGCCGTCCGGCGTGACGTTGCGCATCACGGCGTCGAGCGCGCGCAAGCCTGCTTGGCGACATTCTTCACTGGCCAGCCCCAGCCGGGCAGCCTTCATCAGCCCATAACCGAACCCGGCGGTGGCCGATATTTCCTCATAGGAGTTCCGGTCGTCGAGCAGCGTATGCCATGCGCCGGACGGCGCCTGCAGCTTCAGCAGCGCGTCGATCTGAGCACCAACCACGCCAAGCAGAAATTCGCGCACCGCGAGCGAGAGGTCCGCCATATCCACCAGGTCGAGCACGCCGACGGTGATCCAGCTATTGCCGCGCCCCCACAGCGCCCGGGCGAAATTGTGCCGCCCGGCAAATGTCCAGCCATGGAACCAGAGGCCCGTCTTCGTGTCGGCGAGATAACGCGCGTGGACGAGAAACTGCCGTTCGGCTTCATCGACATAACGCCGCTCGCCCGTCGCCTGACCGTAGGAGGCGAGGAACAGCGCGACCATGAAGAGTGTGTCGTCCCACAATTCGTCGTCATTGATCCTGTCGGAGACGTTGTGCTGAAAACCGCCTTCCGGCGTTCGGGGCATGGTGGTGACAACGCGCCTTGCCCAATCGGCCAGGACGCCGGCAAAGCGCGGCTGACGCTTTGCGCGCCAGAGTTCGCTGAGCGCCAGCATCGGCGCCGTCGTATTCACGTTCATCGCCGGCAACCCCGCGGTGATCCGGCGGTCATACCAATCCTCGACGGTCTTCAGCAGAGAGGCATCGCCTGTCTGTTGCCACAGCTTCACGAGGCCGTAGAGGCCGACGCCTTGCGGCCATTCCCAGCTATCGAAGCTGACATAGTCGCCAGGCGTGCCATCAAGATTGGGTTCGTGGAAGCGGCCGTCGGCGCGCAGACCGGTCATGCCCTTCACAAGACTGGCAAGCGTCGTCTCCACCTGATCTGCGACAAACGGCATCAATCCTCCCGGGGCGCCTCCACGCCCGCATTTGCCTAACGTCACATCACATCACCCGTTGCGCAATCTGAAAATTTTTTGCAGAATTGGGAAATGGGGGCGCGATGGACGGAAAGCGCGGCAAACCGAACCGGCGGGTACGTCTCGAGGAAATCGCGCAGCGTTGCGGCGTCTCGGTCAGCACCGCCTCGCGCGCGCTGACGGGCGCTGCGGGCGTGCGCGGGCAGCTTCGTGCCGACATAATCGAGGCGGCTCGAAACCTGAGCTACGCCATCCCCACCTCGGTGGTGGGGCGCAAGGTCATGGTGGCCGCCAGCAGCGCTGCGATCATCGACAATTCGCGCGCGCAATTCACCTTCCACGTCCTTGACGGCCTGAACGATCGCGCGCGGGTGCTTGGTGTCGAACTCGCCACGCGACCGGTGGCAAACAGCGAAGACGAACTTGCTCTGCTGCGGGAAGCGGAGGCCGATCCGTTGGTGGCTGGATGTCTGTTTCTGACGCTGGAAGACGACATGTTGCCGCTGACCGAAGGCTTCTCCAAGCCGATCGTGCTCATCAACGGCGACGATCCCACCATGCGCCATTCCAGTGTCACGCCTTGCAACCGAGCCGCGGCGCAATTTGCTGCCAGTCACCTGCTTGAACTCGGCCACCGCCGCATCCTGTTCGTGCTGAGGCGAGGCCGACGCACGATCCAGCGGCGTTACGAAGGCTGGCGCGACGCACTGCTCGCAGCGGGTGTCGGCGAGGTCGATGATCTCGTGGTGGAGGTTGAGGACTGGCTGCCGGAGCTGGCTGCCAAGGAGGTCGCCAGACGCATCGAGCGGCGCGGGCTCGACTTCACCGCCGTGCTTACCGCCGGCGACAGCCTTGCCTATGGCGCAATGATGGGGCTCGAACAAAAAGGCGTTTCCGTTCCCGGCGACGTGTCGGTGATCGGCATGGACGACCTGCCGCAATCGGCATTCAGCTCGCCGCCGCTGTCGGCCATGCATATTCCCATGCGCGAAATGGGATCGGAGGCGCTGAGCCTGCTTCTGGATCATTTGAGCGGCGGGCCCATGCTGCCCCGGCGTGTTGAACTCGCCTGCCGCTTGGTCGTGCGGCAATCGACTGCACCGGCCAGGACCTGAAGTCTGCCCTGGTCCTGGCGCCAGCGCTCAACCATCCGATGCAATCCGGCGATAATGACCGCCAAAGAACACCATCGGTTCGCCGTCTCGCGCAGCCATCCTTTGCACGCGCGCGAGCAGCATCACGTGGTCGCCCGCATCGATGCGACTGGCGATCTCGCATTCAAATCGCGCCAAGGCGCCGGGGAGCAACGGCGCGCCTTCCGGATTGAAGGCCAATTCGACGCCCGAGAAATCGCGCCCTGATTTGGCGAAGCGCCAGCAGAGATGATCCTGTTCGCGCGCCAGCACGTGAATGGCGAAATGCTCGGCTTCGGCAAATGGCGCGAAGCGGCTGGAGTGCCTGGCAATGCTCCACATGATCAGTGGCGGATCGAGCGACACGGACGAAAAACTGTTGGCCGTAATGCCCAATGGTCCATCCGGCGTTTGGACGGTGACGATGGTTACGCCGGTCGCAAAACGCCCGAAAGTGTTGCGCAGCGGCTTAGTGTCATCCTGCTGCGACGGCGCCGGCCTGCATTGTGCCGTGCTTGCTACACCGGATTCCATCAACATCACGGGGTGTCCTCCTGCATCAGGTGCGGGCTCCAGCGCCCAGCGGCGTAGCCGGGGTCGATGCCGGCACGCGGCCATAGGCTTCCGGCAGCGAGCAGGTTTTCAGGTGCGGCAGCACCTTCGTCCCGAAGTGCCGGCATTCATCCAGATGCGGATAGCCCGAGAAGATGAAGGCGCGGATGCCCATCTTCCGGTAGGCTTCGATCTGGCTCATCACCTGATCGACCGACCCGACAATGGCCGCACCGCAGCCGGAGCGCGCGCGGCCGATGCCGGTCCACAGATGCGGCTCGACATAGCCTTCGTCGTCGGCGAGGTCGCGGTTGCGCGCCTGCTGCGCAACGCCCAGCGATTTGGCGTCCAGCGCCCGCGAACGGATCGCCGCGCCCTGATCCGCATCCAGCCTGGACACCAGTTCGCGTGCGTATTCCTTCGCCTCGGCCTCGGTGTCGCGCACGATCATGTGGATGCGCAAACCGTAGTCCAGAGTGCGCCCGTGTTGCGCCGCCCGCTCATGCACGGCCTTCATATGGCCGGCGATCTCGTCCTTCTTCGCAGGCCACATCAGATAGACGTCGCATTGCTCGGCGCAGAGCTCCAGCGCGTCAGGCGAATAGCCACCAAAATAGAGCAGCGGGCCGCCGTTCTGCTGATAGGGCTTTGCGGGCGCCGTGGTGAGGTTCTTGAAATTGTAGATCTGCCCTTCGAAATCGAATGTGTCGCGCTCCCACGCCTGGCGCAGGATCTGCACGACTTCACGCGAGCGTTGGTAGCGGTAAGCGCTATCGGCGGTCTCGCCGGGGAAGTCCGACGAGATGATGTTGACGGTGAGCCGCCCCTTCAGCATGTGGTCGAGCGTGGCGATGGTGCGCGCTAGCATGATCGGCTGCATCTCGCCGCAACGGACGGCCGCGAGCAGGTTCATCTTCGAGGTGATCGTCGCACAGCCCGCAACAAAGCTCAGCGTGTCCTGCCCCACTTGATAGGAGGACGGGCACAGGATGTTGCGGAAGCCCAATTCCTCCGACAGTCTTACGATGTCGGAGCAATGTTCCCAGCTTGAGCGCAACGCTCCGTCGGGGACGCCCAGAAAACGATAGTCGTCAGAGCACAGCGCCGAGAACCACGCGACTTCCGCAGCGTCAAGATCGGCTGACGTGATGGGTACAATGCTCATCGGCTGATCCAGCTTCAGAATGCCCCTTGCCTAACACCGAGAATACTATAGATCAATACTGCATCAATTTACCGATGCGGCTATGGTCGACGTGAATTTCAGGCGTGCAGGCGAAGGGCAGCGGGCGACTCAGTCGCGCGGTCCCCTGCCCGTGCACATGCAGATCAGCGAATTGCTGATCCGCGAGATCGGCTCAGGCCGTCTCGCCAATGGCGCTCGCCTGCCGCCGGAGCGCGAGATGGCGAGCGAGATGGGCGTGGCGGTCGGCACCCTGAGACGGGCACTCCTCGACCTCACCGAACAGGGGCTACTCGAACGCATCCAGGGCTCCGGCAATTATGTCCGCGCCAAGAGTGATGCCGTCGGTGTCTACGCGTTCTTCCGGCTGGAGTTGATCGGCGGTGGCGGTCTGCCGACAGCCGACATCCTGTCTGTTGACCACGCGGCCAAGCCCAGTGATCTGCCGGCATTTGGAACATCGACACACGCGCATCGCATTCGCCGCATTCGCCGCCTCAACGGTGTGGCTGCGGCGCTGGAGGAGATTTGGCTTGACGGTGATCGCGCCGAGCATCTCGACGCCGGCGATATTTCGGAGTCGCTTTATCTGCATTATCGCAGCACGCTCGGCTTCTCCATCGCCCGCATAGAGGATCGCGTCGGCGTCGCGCCGGTGCCCGACTGGAGACCGCAGGCATTTGACTTGTCCGGCGGCGCTTCGGCAGGCTTCATCGAGCGCATCTCGTGGGATGGCGATGACCGCAGCGCAGAGTTTTCACGCAGTTGGTTCGATCCGGCACTTGCGCGATACGTCGCGCGATTCCGCTGAAAGGAAATCCATGTCCGCCCCCTCTCTTGGTTACGGCATCATCGGCTGCGGCATGATGGGCCAGGAGCACATTCGCAACATCAAACTGCTCGGCGACGCTCATGTCGCGGCCATCTTCGAGCCGGACGCCGCCATGATCGCGCGCGCGTTGGAGCTTGCGTCCGAAGCGAAACCCGTCGCCTCGATTGGGGAGCTTCTTTCCATGCCGGAGGTCGGCTGCGTCCTGATCGCCAGCCCGAATTTTCGTCATGTCGAACAGCTTGAGCAGATTTCTTCAACGCGACCCCTGCCGGTTCTCGTCGAAAAGCCGCTATTCACCGACATCGCCGACGCGGCGCGGCTGAAAGCAATCGGCGAGAGGCTGCCGCTGGTCTGGGTCGCCATGGAATATCGCTACATGCCGCCGGTCGCGGCTTTCATCAACGACGCGGAGAAGGTCACCGGCGGCATTCGCATGCTCACGATCCGCGAGCATCGTTTCCCATTCCTCTCGAAGGTCGGAGACTGGAATCGCTTCAACCGCAACACCGGCGGCACTTTCGTTGAAAAATGCTGCCATTTCTTCGACCTGATGCGGTTGATCCTGCAGTCGGACCCGGTGCGGGTTATGGCAAGCGCCGGGCAGGCAGTGAACCATCTGGACGAGCGCTATGATGGAAAGACGCCCGACATCTGGGATCACGGCTACGTGCTCATCGATTTCGCCAATGGCGCGCGCGCGATGCTCGAGCTCGCCATGTTTGCCGAGGGCAGCCGTTATCAGGAAGAAATCTCGGCCGTCGGGCCAGCCGGTAAGATCGAGTGTCTCGTCCCCGGCCCGGGGCGGTTCTGGCCGGCACATCTGGGCGAAGCGCCGACGCCGCAGGTGATCATCAGCCCGCGCAATCCGCCCGGACCTCGCGCCCTCGACATCCCGGTCGATCCTGATTTGCTCGCCGCCGGCGATCACAACGGATCGACGTTCTACCAGCATAGGAAGTTTGTCGACGCCGTGTGCGGCAGGAGCCGGGTGGAGGTGAGCCTCGACGACGGCCTATGGGCAGTGGCCACGGGACAGGCGGCGCAGCGCTCCGCGATCGAGCATCGGTCTGTGAGCCTGTCGGGAGCAGGCGCATCGGCGACATAGCGTCATTTGGTGGCGAGCCAGACTAGCCGTCCATGAATCGATAGCCAACGCCGGGTTCAGTTCGGATGATTCTTGGGTCGGCTGGGTTACGTTCGACCTTGGCCCTGAGATGACCAATGAAGACCCGCAAATATTGCATGTCCTCGGCATGGGCCGGACCCCATACAGAGATCAGCAATGTCTTGTGCGTGACCACACGCCCAGCGTGGCGCGCCAGCAAGAGCAGCAGGTCGTACTCCTTCGGCGTCAGCTTGAGTTCTTCACCGTCGCGACTGACGATCCGTCGCACTACATCGATCGTCAGGCCGTCGACTGCTATCTTGTCCGTTCCCCCATCGGCTTTGATGCTCCGGCGCAGCGCTGTGCGCATGCGCGCAGTCAACTCACCGATGCCGAAGGGCTTCTCGACATAGTCGTCCGCGCCGAGATCGAGCGCTGCAATCTTCTCAGTCTCCATGTCCCGCGCGGAAAGGATGATGATCGGCATCTGCGACCATGCGCGCAACCTGGCGATGATATCCTTGCCATCCATGTCTGGAAGGCCAAGGTCGAGGATGATCAACGCCGGTGCTGTCGTCACCGCCAGCTTCAACGCATCCGCGCCGGTCATCGCTTCGACCACCTCGTAGCCGGCGGCATCCAGCGCCGGCCTCAGGAAACGCTGGATTTGCGGCTCGTCGTCGACGACCAGGACGCGTGGCCGGCTCATGCTGCCTCTGCGTTCGACGCGTCTTGCGGCGGTATGGGGAAACGCATTGCGATGCGCGTGCCGCGCTTTTTCACCGCCGGGCTCTCGACCTTGATTGAACCGCCCATTGCCTCGACAAAGCCCTTGGCGATGGCGAGGCCAAGCCCGGTCCCGGGCGTACGCCCATCCGGCTTGCCGCGCCGGAAGAACTTCTCGAACACCAGTTCCAATTCCTTCTCAGGAATGCCCTTGCCCATATCGGTGACCGCCAGCAAGAGTTCCGATCCGGTTTGGCGAGCAAAAATGCCAACCGGCTCGTCGCCGCCATATTTGATCGCGTTGTCGAGCAGGTTGAACAGCACCTGACCGAGCAGCACCGTGTCGCCACGGATCAGCGGCAGGCCATCGGCCAGACTGGTCTCGATCACGCGACCGGGAAAATAGCGCGCAGCTCGCTGCACCGCGGTTTGCACCACGTCGGCGACATCGACCCAATCATGCCTGGGATCGACCGTGCCGGCATCGATCTTCGTCATGTCGAGCAGGTTGGAAACGAAACGCGTCAGCCGGTTGCTCTCCTCTTCGATAGACGCCAAAAGGTCGGCGCGGCTGGCGGGTTTCATCTTGTCGCCTAGCTGGCGCAGCGTCGACACCGCACCGGTGATCGTTGCAAGCGGCGTCTTCAGGTCATGAGAAATCGACGACAGGAGCGATGAGCGGAAGCGGTCGCCGGCCAACTTGGCCGCCTGCTCCAGAATTTCGCGCGAGAGACGGGCCCGGTCGATGGCGACAGCGGTCTGGTCGAGGATCGCGCTCAGCGTCTGCTCCTCTTCAGGGTCGAGCGGCTTTTCGGCGATACGACAACCGACCACGGCAGCGATGCCGGCCGGGGTGACAAGCGAACGGAACTGGTAAGGGCTGTTGGGCAAGGTGCCGGTGGCGTGACCCGCAGGCTCCTTCTTTTCCATTGTCCAGCGGGCGGCGGTCGTGTCGGTCACGTCGAGCTCAGTGTCCGGCGGCCAGGCCCCCGCTAGCTGCAATTCGCCTTCCGCTAGCGAGAGCAGCACGACGTCGCGCTTGAGGGATGCATGCATCTGGTTCACCGCCGCCCAGACCACGTCGTCTTCCTTCACCGTGCCAGACAGCTTTTCCGAGAAAGCATAGAGAGACTGGATCGACGCGGCGCGCTTGCTCGCGAACAGGGCCTGCGCACTAATACGCGAAGCGAGCCCGCCGGCGATCAGCGCCGCGATCACAAATACGATCAGCCCGAAGACCTCGTGCGGGGAAGCAATGGAGAAGGTTTCGAACGGCGCGATGAAGAAAAAATTGTAGGCTAGCGCCGAAAGCACTGCTGCAATCAACGCAGCCGTGTAGCCGGCATAGACCGCAGAGACCAGCACCGCGAGCAGATAGAGCAGCGAGATATTCGGCAGGTTGATCACTTGGTCGATTGCCGCGCCGACCAAGGTCGCGGTCGCGACCGCCGCGCATGATACGCCTAGCGCGCGCCACAGGTTCGTTGATGTCCATTTCCACTCGGATCGGCTCACCGGTGCTGGCAAAACTGCCTCGTCGGTGACGATGTGAATGCCGATCCCAGACGCGTTCTCGGTCAATGCGTCCGGCAGTGACTTGCGAAAGAGCTTGGCTGGAAAGGCCGGCCGGCGACCGCCGATCACGATCTGCGTCGCGCGCTCGCGCCGTGCCGCCTTGAGGATTTCGGCGACGAAATCGTTGCCGGTAACGCGGCGCGTTTCCGCGCCCAGGCTTTCAGCCAACTTGAAGGTCGCGTCGAGCCGTCGGCTGGCCTCTGGAGCGATCGGCTGGTCGGCACGCTCGATCGTTATGACCAGCCACGGCGCGTTGAGTCCCGAGGCTAACCGCGCCGCCGTGCGAATGACCCTCTCGGACTGCGCATCCGGCCCAATACAAACCAGCAGGCGGTCAGCGACGGGCCAGGGATCTTCGATGGCATGCTGTCGCAGGTAATGGTCCATCTGGTCGTCGACGCGATCGGCCGTGCGTCGCAGCGCCATTTCGCGTAGAGCGATCAAATTCCCGAGGCGAAAGAAACCGTCCGCCGCGCGCTTGGCGTTGTCCGGCAGATAGACCTTGCCCTCCTTCAGCCGTTCCAGCAATTCGGCTGGCGGAAGGTCGACAAGCAGCACCTCATCGGCGCGTTGCAGCACAACATCGGGAATTCGTTCGCGCACCTGAACGCCGGCAATCTGCTGCACCAGCTCGGACAGGCTTTCGAGGTGCTGGATGTTCATGGCCGACCAGACATCTATGCCGGCGGCTAGCAGTTCCTCCACGTCGAGATAACGCTTCGGGTGGCGACTCCCCGGAGCATTGCTGTGCGCCAGCTCATCGACGATGATGATCTTGGGCCTGCGGGCAAGAGCAGCGTCGAGATCGAACTCCTCGGTGGGCAGACCAGCATGTGCGACGCTACGGCGCGGCAACACCTCCAATCCGTCAAGCAGGGCCACCGTCTCGCTGCGCCCGTGCGTCTCGACAAATCCGGCGACGATATCGACCCCTTCTGCTTTCAGTCGCCGTGCCCCTGTGAGCATCGCGTAGGTCTTGCCTACGCCAGGCGCTGCACCAAGAAAAAGCGTAAAACGACCCCGGCTGCTGCCAGCCAGTGCCAGCAGCGCGTCGGGGTCGGGCCGGATTTCGAGGTTGCGGTCTGCCATCATCCGCCGGTTTTGAACGCGTCGAGCGCCAAGTTGAGCTCCAGCACGTTGATACGAGGTTCACCCACAATACCCAACAGCCGCCCTTCGGTGAAGCGGGAGACAAGCGCGGAGACATCGGCCTCCACCATACCCCGCGCCTTGGCGACCCGGGCGATCTGCGCTTCAGCAAACTTTGGCGAGATATGCGGATCGAGTCCCGAACCAGATGTGGTCGCGGCGTCATTCGGAACCACATCGGAAATGCCGGACGCGCGCAGGCGCTCAATGTCGGCTTTCACGCGCTCCGCAAGCTTTGCCGAGGTCGGGCCGAGGTTGGAGCCACTGGAGGCGCTGGCGTCATGACCCGCGCCTGCCGCTGAGGGACGCAGCCAGAAGTAACGGTCCGAGGCAAAGCTCTGGCCGATCAGCGACGAGCCGACGACGGCGTCTCCGTTGCGGAGCAGGCTTCCATTGGCCTGCGCGGGCAATGCAACCTGTGCGATGCCTGTGATCGCGAGAGGATAGGCCAGTCCTGTCAACAGAATGAACAGGACCGTGAGGACCAGGGCGGGACGAAGTTGGTTCAACATGATCACACCAGATGAAGCGCCGAGACGGCGAGGTCGATGATTTTGATGCCGGCGAAGGGCAGCATGATGCCGCCAAGGCCGTAGACGAGAAGATTGCGGCGCAGCAGTGCGGCCGCGCCGACCGGACGATAGGCGACGCCTTTCAGCGCCAGCGGGATCAGCGCGATGATGATGAGCGCGTTGAAGATGACCGCCGACAGGATCGCCGATTGCGGCGAGGCGAGCCCCATGATGTTGAGCGCCGCCAGCGCCGGATAGGTGGTGAGGAACAGTGCCGGGATGATGGCGAAGTATTTCGCTACGTCGTTTGCGATGGAGAAGGTGGTCAGCGAACCGCGCGTCATCAGCAATTGTTTGCCGATTTCGACGATCTCGATCAGCTTGGTCGGGCTGGAATCGAGGTCGACCATGTTGGCAGCCTCGCGCGCCGCCTGGGTGCCGCTCTGCATCGCCACGCCGACATCCGCCTGCGCCAGCGCCGGCGCGTCATTGGTGCCGTCACCGCACATGGCTATGAGCCGTCCGCCCTGCTGTTCCTTGCGGATAAAGGCCAGCTTCTGCTCGGGTGTCGCCTCGGCGAGGAAATCATCGACGCCGGCCTCCGACGCAATCGCTGCCGCGGTCACGGGATTGTCGCCGGTCACCATGACGGTGCGGATGCCCATGCGGCGCAAAGCAGCGAAACGGTCCTTGATGTCTGGCTTGACCACGTCCTTGAGGTGGATCACGCCGAGCAGTCTCTTGCCATCGACCACCGCCAGCGGCGTACCCCCGGTGCGGGCCACGGTGTCGACAGCCTGGCGGAACTCGGGCGGCGCGTCCTTCGCATCGATGCCGGCAAATTTCAGGGCGGAATCGACAGCACCCTTGCGCAGTTGCCTGCCGTCGAGATCGACGCCAGACAGCCGGGTCTCGGCGGCAAAGGGAACGACAGCCTGCGGCTTCACGTCGCGCGGCTGCTGGCCGAAATCGCCAGTGGCCAACGACACGATGGACCTGCCCTCCGGCGTTTCGTCGCCCAGACTGGCGAAAAGCGCCGCTTCGGCCAGATCGGCTTGCGACACGCCCGCAACCGGCATGAAGTCGCTGGCCATACGGTTGCCGAAGGTGATTGTGCCTGTCTTGTCGAGCAGTAGGGTATCGACGTCGCCGGCGGCTTCGACGGCGCGGCCAGACGTGGCGATGACGTTGAACCGCACCAACCGATCCATGCCGGCGATGCCGATGGCCGACAGTAGCCCGCCGATCGTCGTCGGGATCAGTGTGACCAGGAGCGCAGCCAACACCGTAACGGTCAGCACTGTGCCGGAATATCCAGCCAGACCCCACAGGGTGACGACGGCGATCAGAAACACCAGCGTCAGGCCGGAAAGCAGGATCGACAGCGCGATCTCGTTCGGCGTCTTCTGGCGTTCCGCGCCCTCGATCAGCGCGATCATACGGTCGACGAAGCTGGAACCAGGCGCAACGGTGATGCGGATCCTCAGCCAGTCCGACAGCACCTGCGTGCCGCCTGTCACCGCCGAACGGTCGCCGCCGGATTCGCGGATCACCGGCGCGGATTCGCCGGTGATGGCGCTTTCGTTGACCGAGGCGACGCCTTCGATCACTTCGCCGTCGCCGGGAATAAGTTCGTTCGCCTCGACGATCACCATGTCGCCGATCTTCAGGTCGGTTGCAGCGACCTCGATCACGTCGAAGCCATCTGGCGTCACCAGTTTGCGGGCTGTCAGCTGCGACTTGCTGCGCCGCAAGCTGTCGGCCTGCGCCTTGCCCCGGCCCTCAGCTACGGCTTCTGCGAATGTCGCGAAGAGCACCGTGAACCACAGCCAAACGGCGATTTGGCCGGAGAAGGATGCGCCGGTTCCGAGGAACAGGTCGCGCAGGAAGAATAGGGTGACCAGAGCGGCCACGACCTCGGTGACGAAGATGACCGGGTTGCGCATCAAATGGCGCGGGTCGAGTTTGACGAATGCCTGGCGGACGGCGGGGATGAGGATCGCCGGATCGAACAGGCTGTGCGCCATTGCGGGATGTTTGGACATGATATGGGCCCTTAGAAGGTCTGGCCGGCCAGCATCGCGAAATGCTCGACGATGGGCCCAAGCGCGAGCGCCGGGAAGAATTGCAGGCCGCCGAGGATCAGGATGATGCCGATCAGCAGGCCAACAAACAGCGGCGTGTGGGTTGGAAAAGTACCAGCGGATGCCGGAACGCGCGTCTTGGCCGCGATCGAGCCGGCTATGGCCAGCACCGGCACGGCATAGGCGAAGCGGCCGAGCAGCATCGCGATACCGAGCGTCGTGTTGTACCAGGGGGTGTTGGCGCTCAGGCCGCCGAAGGCAGAACCGTTGTTGCCGGTGGCCGAGGTGAAGGCGTAGAGGATTTCGGATAGGCCGTGCGGCCCGCCGGTGCCGACGCTCGCCACCGCGAAAGGCAGCATGGCCGACACCGCCGTGAAGCCGAGGATCGCCAGCGGCAGGATGAGCACCGCCAGCATGGCGAATTTCATTTCGCGGCTTTCGATCTTCTTGCCAAGCAGTTCCGGCGTGCGGCCCACCATCAGACCGGCCACGAACACGGCCAGGATGGCGAATACCACCATGCCGTAGAGACCGGACCCGACGCCGCCGGGCAGCACCTCGCCGAGCTGGATCAGGAACATGGGCACCATGCCGCCGAGGCCGGTAAACGAGCCATGCATGCCGTTGACGCCGCCATCCGAAAGACCCGTGGTGACGGCGGCATAGGCGGCCGTCATGGCCTGACCGAAGCGGACCTCCTTGCCTTCCATGTTGCCCATCGTGGGATCAACGCCGAGGGCGGTAAGGATTGGATTGCCATTCGTTTCAGCCCAGTAGATCACGCCGATGCCGACCAGCAGGAAAAAGCCCGTGGCGGCCAGAAACGCCCAGCCCTGCCGCCGATCGCCCACCATCTGGCCGAACGCGTAGACGAGCGCGGCTGAAACCGAGAGCATTGCGACGATGTTCAGATAGTTGGATAGCGCCGTCGGGTTCTCGAATGGGTGGGCGGCGTTGGCGTTGAAAAAGCCGCCGCCATTGGTGCCGAGTTGCTTGATCGCCTCCTGGCTGGCGACCGGTCCAAGCGCGATTGTCTGTTGCGCGCCCTCGAGCGTCGTCGCGGTCACCGACGCGTCCAATGTTTGCGGCAAGCCCATCGCGACGAAGATCAGGGCCACGATAAAGGCGAGAGGCAGCAGAACATAGAGCGTCGCTCGGGTCAGATCGACCCAGAAATTGCCGACGGTCTGGGCCTGAGAGCGGGCGAAGGCGCGCGTCAGGGCGAGAGCCATGGCAATGCCGGCCGCGGCTGAGACGAAGTTCTGAACGGTCAGGCCGGCCATCTGGCTGAAATGGCTGAGGGTCGTTTCGCCGCCATAGGACTGCCAGTTGGTGTTGGTGACGAAGCTTACTGCCGTGTTGAAGGCAAGGTGCGGGCTCATACCGGCAAAACCTTGGGGGTTCAGCGGCAGATAGAACTGCAAGCGCAGGATGGCGTAGAGCACAGCGAGGCCCGCCATCGAAAAGGCAAGCATCGACAGCGCATAGGCAAGCCAGCCCTGCTCGGCCTTCGGGTCGACGCCGGCGGCGGCATAGAAGCCGCGTTCGACCGGCGCGAGTGCGGGTGACAGAAAAACGCGTTCGCCCGTAAAGACGCTCGCCATGAACAGGCCGAGCGGCTTGACGAGCGCCGCAACAACAAGAAAAAGCAGGCCGATCTGCAGCCAACCGATAAGTGTCATAGGAATAACTCCGGGCCGTCGGTCAGAACCGTTCAGGCCTGATCAGGGTGACGACGAGATAAACGCCGAGCGCCAGCGCGACGGCGAGTCCAATCAAAGGTTCAAGCATCGCGATATCCTCAGATACGGCTGAGAGCGCGGGCATAGAGGCCAAGCGTGACAAGCACCCCTAGCCCCAGCGCGAGATAGAAAATGTCAGACATGGAAGTCTCCGAAGCGAAATTCGCTGCGAAGATGGCGCCGGACCCGATCAAATCTCGATTGGAAATGCGGAGCGCGAGAATAAAGAAAGCATAAATCCCGACCAGCCCCTTAGCTCGATTTTGGCCGGCGGCCTCTCCCGCAAACTCCAAACAGCAAACTGGCCACTCACAGCGGCGAGGCCGAATGTTACAAAAAATCGTTTAATTCTAATATCTTATTCGTATGACGATATGCTCATGCGCATCGCCTACAGGCGGACCACCAAGGGACCGGGAGCACTGGTGCTCTAGCCACCGGCAAGCCGCGGCAGCAAAAAGATCTCCGAGCCTTCAGGCAACTTCTTCGACCAGGTGTCGCGATAAATCGTGCCGTCGATCGCAACCGCGATCCCCCGGTCGATGAACGGCTCGATGCCGGGATACTGTTCAGAGAGTTTCCTGAACAGTTCCCTTATGTCCTTGGCGTCGACCTCGAGCCTGTCTTTGCCTCCGGCAGCGGCGACCAACGATCCCCAAAGCTTGACGGCGACCATCAGGTTCCCCGCGCAGCCTCCAGAGAGGAGAGGATGCGCGGCGGCGACATCGGGATGTGGGTCATGCGCACGCCCACGGCATTCGAGACGGCATTAGCGATCGCCGCCAATGGCGGCACGATCGAGGTCTCGCCAACGCCGCGCACACCATAGGGGTGGTTGGGGTTGGGTATCTCCAGTATCTGGGTGTCGATCATCGGCAGGTCCGAGCAGACCGGGATGCGATAATCGAGGAAGCCGGCGTTCTGCAGCCGCCCGTCCTTGCCGTAGATATATTCCTCGTTGAGAGCCCAGCCGATGCCTTGCGCCGCGCCGCCCTGATACTGGCCCTCGACATAGGTCGGGTGCACCGCTTTGCCGGCGTCCTGCACGACGGTATAGCGCAGCACCTTGGTCGCGCCGGTCTCGGGGTCCACCTCGATATCGCAAATATGGGTGGCGAAGGACACGCCCGCGCCATCGGCGACGAGCTCGCTGTGGCCAGCGATGGGACCGCCGGTCGTGCCCGACTTGGCCGCGATCTCCTTCAATGGAAGCGGCGAAAGGTTGCCGTACTTCTCGCCCTTTGCGATGGCATGGCCCTTCTCCCACACCACGTCGTCGACCGGGATGTCCCATGTTTGCGCTGCACGCTCGCGCAGGATTTTTATCGCGTTGCGGGCGGCCGAAATCGTCGCCATGGAGGACGAGAATGTGCCGCGGCTGCCGTCCGTCATGTCGTTGTAGCCCAAGCTGGAAGTGTCCGCGACAACGGCCTTCACCTGGCTGTAGTCGATGCCGAGCTCTTCCGCCGCCACCAGCGACAGCGACGCGCGCGAGCCGCCGACATCCACGGTTCCGACCGCAAGAGAGACCGAGCCATCCATGCCGATGTTGAGGTCGGTGCAGGTCTGGCCGCCGAAGTTGAACCAGAAGCCGCAGGCCATGCCGCGTCCCTGGTTCTTGCCGAGCGGCGCCTTCATGTGCGCATGGTTCTTCACCGCTTCCAGCGTGGGACCGATGCCGATCGGACCGTAGACCGGCCCGTAAGAGGCGCGCGTACCCTCCTGGGCCGCATTCTTGATGCGGAAATCCACGGGATCGATGCCGATCTCCTTGGCCAATTCGTCGACCACGCTTTCCACGGCGAAGGCCGCCATCGGGGCGGAAGGAGCGCGATAGGCCGCTGTCTTCGGCCGGTTGACCAGCACCTCAAAGCCGACCGTCTTGACGTTTTCGAGCTTGTAGCAGGCAAACGCCGTCATGGCGCCGATCTCGGCCCACATGCCGGCATACGGGCCGCAGCTATAACGCAGCGTCGCTTCCGCCGCGGTGATCGTGCCGTCCTTGCGCGCCCCGATCCGCACGTCGATGGAGGTGGCGCTGGTTGGGCCGGAAGCACGGAACACCTCGTCGCGCGTCATCACCAGCTTCACGGGTCGGCCCGCCTTGCGCGAGAGCGCCAGCGCCACGGGCTCGGCCCAGACATGCGTCTTGCCGCCGAAACCGCCGCCGATTTCCGACGCCGTGACGCGCAGCTTCGAGACATCCAGACCAAGCAGTTGGGCGCAGTGCTGCCGGTAGACAAAATGGCCTTGCGTGCAGACCCACAGGTCGGCGGTTCCGTCGGAACTGACGCTCGCCACGCAGGCATGCGGTTCGATATAGCCTTGGTGCGTCTGCTCGGTCTTGAAGGAGCGCTCGACAACGAAGTCGGCCTCGCCGAAACCTTTGTGCACATCCCCGTGCCCGAACTGCGTACGCTTGGGAACATTGGACGGTTTTGTCGGCTTTTGCTCCAGACCCTCGGTGAAGATGACGTCGTTGACCAGGGGCGCTGTGTGCTTCATGGCCTCATCGACGTCAGTCACATGCGGCAGCACTTCATAGTCGACCTCGATAAGCTTCAGAGCCTGTCGCGCGGTGCGGGCATCAACGGCCGCCACGGCGGCGACCGCGTGTCCGTCATACAGCGCCTTCTTGCGCGCCATGCAGTTATCGAGGATGTCGTACAACGCCGCATCGCCGTCAGTCAGGTCCGGCAGATCGGCCGCCGTGACGACCGCTTTCACGCCGGCAAGTTTTTCCGCCTTCGAAGTGTCGATCTTGCGGATCTTGGCGTGGGCATGCGGGCTGCGCAGAACGCGCCCGACCAGCTGTCCGGCCATGTTGAAGTCTGCGCCGTAGCGGGCGCGGCCTGTCACCTTGTCGACGCCGTCCGGTCGGATAGGGCGCGTGCCGACGGAAGAGAAACTACGGCTGGCAAAGCGGGGATCGAAATTCATCGTCATCAACCCTTCATCACGCTAGCGGCGTCCTGAACGGCGCGCACGATCTTGTCATAGCCGGTGCAGCGGCACAGGTTTCCGGCCAGCCCGAAGCGGATTTCCTCCTCGGTCGGGTCCGGGTTTTTTGCCAACAGGTCTTTCGCCGCGATCAAGAAGCCCGGGGTGCAGATGCCGCATTGCAACGCTGCATGCTCCAGGAACTTCTGCTGCAGCGGATGCAACTGGTCGCCGTGGGCCATGCCCTCGATCGTTTCGATACGCCGGCCCTCAGCTTCCGCGCCAAGCACAAGGCACGAACAGACCAGCCGGTTGTCGAGGATGATGCTGCAGGCGCCACAGTCCCCGGTGCCGCAGCCTTCCTTGGCCCCGGTAAGCCCGAGCCGGTCGCGCAGCACCTCGAGCATCGTCTCGTCGGGCTGGCAGAGATATTCGACGCTATCGCCGTTGATTGTCGTTGAAACCGCAATGCCCGCCATTATTTGCCTCCCGCGCGCTTGTAGGCGATGGTGGCGGCCCGTGTGGCCAGCACGCCCGCGACTTTTCTTCTGAATTCGATCGTGCCGCGCTTGTCGTCGATGGGGCGGCACGCGCCTGCGCAGACCACCGCCAGCCGTTCCAGCGTCGATTCATCGAGCTTCGAACCGACAAGAACCTCCGCTGCCTCCTCGACCAAAAGAACGGTCGGAGCGGCAGCGCCCAAGGTCACCCGGGCCGCTTTGACGACGCCATGCTCGTCGCGCGTCAGGTTGGCGCCGGCGCTCACCACCGCGATATCCATTTCGGTTCGCGGAATGAAGCGCAGATACGCGTCACTCGAACGCGGCGGCCGCTTGTCGAGCAGGATCGCATCGATGATCTCGCCCTTGGCAAGGGAGGTCTTACCCGGCCCGGTCGGTACGCTCTCGACGGCAATCGTGCGCTTGCCCGCTGGTCCTGCGACCACGGCCTTTGCGCCGGCGGCGACCAACGCCGGCACGCTGTCGGCGGCGGGCGAGGCGTTGCAGAGATTACCGACGATGGTACAGCGTCCCTGCACCTGTTTCGAGCCGATCAGCTTCGCCGCCTCGACGACGCCCGGCCATGCCTTCTTCAGCGCCGCGTTCTCTCCCAGCACCGCGCAGGGCACTGCCGCGCCAATGCTGAACCCCTCGGCAGTTTCCCTAATGTCGCTGAGGCCGTCGATTGCCTTGATGTCGACGATCAGGTCAGGCTCGATGAAGCCGCCTTTCATCCTCACCAGCAGGTCGCTGCCCCCCGCGAGAATGGCCGTAATGCCGGTTGATCCGGCAATTTGGCCAACGGCATCTTCGATTGAAAGCGGACGTATGTAGCGCATCGTCTCCCCTTGGTTGTCGCAAGCTTATTGACAGTTATAGATGGTCTCCTGACGATAGCCATCAGCTTCTGCTTGGTCCACGCGCGCGGCTTAGCGGGGCGAGTCTGCTTCGGACGCCGTGCCCTTATTGCCATTTGTCAACCAGGTGGCCTGCCAGCGATTCTGAAGCGTCAGGCATGTGGCGGCGAAACTGCCTGACCGTAATTGCTACAATCCGGTTGCGGCACTCAGCATGTCGAATATCTCTTGCCTCTCCGCATGAACAAGCAAGAGCGCAAGGTCGCCAGGCTGCAACTGGCTAATAATCCGCCTTGCCCCGTCAGTCGGGGTTTCAGAAAGAAGGATCCGGTCAGCGGGGCATCCCAGGCTGATCGCGGTCGCGCGTATCAGCGTCGGGATCACGCCCGGTTGGCGACCGCGCAGATATTTGGGATTCTCGGCGATGACGACATGATCCGGTCGGAGGGCGAAGGCGCCCTCCACCAGAGCCCGAATCTCGTCATCCGACCTGTCGCCGGCATGCATCAAAAGCACGAGGCGGCGCTTGGCGGGCAGTGCCGCCAGAGCTGAGGTGACCGCGGCGATTGAATGGGGATTGTGGGCGAAGTCGACAAAGACGCGCGCGCCGTTCACCGAGAACTCGTTGGCGCGGCCGGGATTGTCTTTTGCATCGCTCCGGAAGGTGGCAAGCGTATCGCGAATGGCGGCGTCAGGCAGCCCAAGCGCTCGACCGGCCAGAGCCGCGCCGAGCGCGTTCTCGATGTTGTAGCGTGCAGCCCCGCCCAGGGTCAGCGGAACATTCGCGGCCGCGATCAGCGGTATCTCGTGCGCGCCGTCGGACAGGATCAGGACTTCGTCCTGTAGCCAGCCGCAGGGCTGCCGTGCTGCGCGGGCCGCACGGATTTCATCGCGCGCAGCGTCCAGCGCGAACCAGACGGGCTTCTCGCCAAGGCCGCGCGCGGCCGCGCGCAGCATCGCATCCTCGGCGTTCAGGATCAGCCAGCCGCCGGACGCAAGACCGCGCCGGACAGTCAGCTTGATCTCGGCCATGTCTCGCACCGTGTTGATGCCGTATTGGCCCAGATGGTCGGCCGCCACATTTGTCACCACCGCCGCGCGCGCCCGCGTCACCGGAAGGCCGCGCCGCAAGATACCGCCACGCGCGACTTCCAGAACGCCAAGCTCCAGCCGTGGGTCGCGCAACAAAAGCCGCGCTCCCGCGGGACCGGAATAATCGCCGCGGTCCAGGATTTCGTCCCCGACGCGGACGAAGTCCGTCGAGGACAGGCCCGAAACCTTGCCCGCCTTCTGCCCCATCGCGGCAATCAGGCGCGTTGTCGTGGTCTTGCCATTGGTGCCGGTCACCAGCGCCAGGGGGATGTCGTGCAGCGCCGACCAATCGGGGTTGGTCGGGAGCGCCGCCGTGTCGAAGGTCTGCCCGCCCTCGCCATGGCCAAGCGTCACAGCGTCATCGTCGAGAAGTTGATCGATGCCGCGCCGCCGCGCCTGCTCCAGGAGTTGCACGAGCGGCGGGCTGGCTTCTCGCAATGCAATGGTGGCGATGTCAGTGGCCATGCGGTCAAAGGCGATAGCGGTCTGGCCGAGCAGATCGCAGGCCGTAAAGTACCATCCCGCCTCGATCACATAGGCCGCCGTCATCAATTGATCGGCCTGAACCGCAAAGAAGAGGCTTGCACCGCCATCAAACGGCCTGGTCACGATATCGGTCCGCCAGCCCAAGCTATCGATCAGCGCTCTCACATGTCCCTGCCACTGGCCGAGAACAGCGGCGGGATCAAAGGCCGAAATGAGGCCGTCGCCTACCGCCCCCAGCTGATCGGAATAAACGTTCGGGCCAAGCAGTCGGCGGCAGCCGTCCAGAACCAGCGACGGATCGTCCGGCACCGGGATCCCCAGTGCCTGTTGCAACTCCTCGGAACGGGCGGGCATGGCTCAATCGGCGTCTTCTTTGGCGCCTTTAGCCAGTCGCACGCCGCGTTCGTCGCGGATCAGCGCATCTCCACCTGCCAGAAGCTCTTCAAAGCCGACCGCTGGCCGTAGGGTTTTCGTCGGTTGGGCGGCGGCCATCGCTTCCCGCTCCGCCTTCTGGAAGTAGATGATCTGCTTCCAGGAACGGGCAAGTTCGTCGGCGAAGATCACCAGAAGATCGCCTTCCTGCGCGGCCGCCAGCGCCATGTCGATGGCAGCAATCTCGCTCGCTACGAGGGTGATCTGGCTGTCTTTCACGCCCTCGCGCAGCAGTATCTCGCGCATAAGAGTGGGCACTTCCATCTCTGTGCGGCGGCGGCGATCATCGTCAGGCTTCAGGTAGAAGTGGTCGAAGTGCCCGGCAAGTTCTTTCGCGCCAGCGACGATATCCTCGTCGCGCCGGTCACCCGGCATGGCCGCGACGACCAGACGGCGGCCCTTGACGTCGAGTCGGTCCGCCAGCCCCGCCATGGCGGCAATGGCCGCCGGGTTGTGGGCATAATCGAGGATGACTTTGAAGGGATGTTCGTCGAAGACGTTCGTCCGACCGGGCGCCTGGAAAAAGCTCGTGTCGAAGGTGCGCAATCCGTGGCGGATGTTGTCCAGGTCAAGCTCGAAGGAAAACGCCATGGCGCAGGCGAACATTGCGTTCTGCACGTTGTAAAGCGCCTTGCCTTCCAGCGTTGCCGGGATCAGGTGCGACCAGAGGACGGGCAAGTGCAGCCCCCTGGAATAGATGGTGATCATGTCGCCGTTCATCGCCTTTTCCAGCACGACGGCACGGCCCCCGGCGCGGATATGCTCCTTCACCAAAGGATGGTCGGAATTCATCGTGACATAGCAGATATGCGTCGCGTGGCAGAAATCGGCCATACGCAGGCAGTGCATGTCATCGGCGTTCAAGACAACCGTGTCGGTCGCAGTTTCCACCACCACGCGCTTCACGACAGCCAGTTCTTCAAGCGTGTTGATGCCGCCCATCCCAAGATGGTCAGAGGTCACATTCAGGCAGGCCGAAACATCGCAGCGCTGATAACCAAGTCCCGAGCGGACAAGGCCGCCGCGCGCCGTCTCCATCACCGCGAAATCGACGGACGGATCGCGCAACACCATCTGCGCCGAGGCCGGTCCCGTCATATCCCCTTTCACACTGAGCTTGCCGTCGACATAGACGCCATCGGTGGAGGTCATGCCGACGATCCTGCCGGAGGACTTCATGATATGGGCCAACATCCGGCTGGTCGTCGTCTTGCCGTTGGTGCCGGTAATCGCCGCGATCGGGATGCGTGCCTGGGTGCCTGGCGGAAACAGCATGTCCATCACCTTGCCCGACACATCGCGGGGCTGGCCTTCGGAAGGCGCCACATGCATACGGAAGCCAGGGGCAGCGTTCACCTCCACGATCGCGCCACCGATATCCTTGTAGCTCTTGGTGATGTCGTCGGTCAGGAAATCAACGCCTCCGACGTCGAGGCCTACGGCGTTGATTGTGCGCTCGGCCATATCCTTGTTGTCGGGGTGGCAGACATCGGTCATGTCGATTGCCGTGCCTCCCGTGGACAGATTTGCCGTCGAGCGCAGGTAGAATGTTTCGCCCTTGGGCAGAACCGTTTCGGCAGTGTGGCCCGCGGCCGCCATCAGCCGCTCGGCCTGTGTATCCAGCTCCAGATTCGTCAGCACTTTTTCATGGCCAATGCCGCGGCGCGGATCCTGGTTCACGATGTCGATGAGTTGGGCGATGGTGTGCTTGCCGTCACCGACCACATGCCCCGGCACCCGCTTGGCCACGGCAACCAGTTGGCCGTTCACCACCAGCATGCGGTGGTCCATGCCGGTCACGAACTGCTCGAGCAGGATGCCGCGGCTTCTCGACTGAGCCTTTGCTTCGTGAAAAGCCACCTCGACCTGCGCATCTTCGGTCAGGTTTATCGACACGCCACGCCCGTGATTGCCGTCCAGCGGCTTGACTACGACGGGAAAGCCTATGCGCTTGGCCGCCCTGACCGCCTCGGCCGGCGAATAGACCAGCCGTTGCTGCGGCACCGGCAGGCCCAGGTCGCTGAGCATGTTGTGGGTGTCTTCCTTGTCGCAGGAAATCTCGACCGCGATGTGCTTGGTCTGGCTGGTGATGGTGGCCTGGATGCGCTGCTGGTACTTGCCGTGGCCGAACTGAACGAGCGAGTTGTTGTTCAGCCGGATCCAGGGGATGTCGCGCTCGTCCGCAGCCTTGACCAGCGATCCGGTCGACGGGCCGAACTCCTTGCGCTGCGCCATCAGCACAAAGCTTTTCAGCTCGGCCGGGAAGTCGAATTCCGCGTCGTATTCGTAATCGGTCAGCGCCTTCACATCGTCCGGCAGAAGGTTCATCAACAACTGGATGGCAAGGCGGCCGGCCTCAAGCCCGACGTCGCGCTGGCGATATTCATAGACTAGGTTGTACTGGCCATGCACGCCGGTGCCGCGTGTTCGGCCAAAGGTCACGTCCGACCCGGCCACGCCCTGAATTTCCAGCGCCACATGTTCGGCGACATGGCCAAGCCAAGTGCCCTCGCCCTCACGCAGGCGGCGGATCAGGCCGCCTGGTTCGCGATAGGAACAGCCGTGCTCGCGCAGGCCCGGGAGCGCATCGATCAGGGCATCGATCCAGGCATCGCCAAGCTTGGCCGACGGCCACTCCTCTAGCGCGCCCAAGTCGACGACATGTCGGATTACCGGAAACCCTGCCCATATATTTGGGCCGACAAAAACGTTCGTCGAAACAACCTTCACGGACCAGTCCCCTTCCTATCCATGGGGTCAGTGTGGACTAACCTTGTCGTATGGCAAAGCGCAAAATGCAGCGTGCTCGTCGGGCGGATAGGCTTGGCGGTCGACCAGGTCGTAGCGGCAGCCCCCGCCCATCACATGGATCTTCAGACCCAGCAACGTCAGCGCCTGGCCGGGGCCGGCCTCCCACATCGACGAATGTGTCAGACCCGAGGCGTCGACGACGGTGACCGTGCCCGACCCCACCACTTCAAACACCCCCTCCGGGCCGATGAAGGCTGCCGTATCCTCGTCGATGCCAAGCCCGATCAGAAACGGGTTGTAGGACGAGGCCGACAGCAGCCGCCCCAGGCGGTTGCGCTGGGTGAAATGCTGATCGATGATGACGGCGTTGGTCAGGCCCAGCCCCGGGGCCAGGCTGACGGCGCCCTCCACCGGAGCGGAATTGCTGTCGCCGCCCGCGATCATGTGCTCCGACATGATGGATGCCCCGGCCGATGTGCCCGCGACATGCGTGCCCGCGGCATTGCGCCGGCGGATACGCTGGGCAATGCCGGTGCCGCCGAGGATCGTCGAGAGCCGCAACTGGTTGCCGCCGGTCAGGAAGATGCCGGTCGCCCGGTCAAGCATTTCAAGGTAGCGGGGATTGTCGCAGTCCGCCCGTCGCGCGATCGGCAGTATGTCTACACGGGCTGCGCCAAGGTCACGGAAGATGCGATTATAGTCCTGCCCGGTCGTCTCCAGTTCGGAAGCTGTCGGGATCACCACGATGTCCGCCTCGCGTCCGCCCGACAGATCGACAAAGCGACCATGGATGCGACGCTCCTTGATACGGTCTTCGCCTCCGCCGATCGGAATTATGTATCCTCGGGTCGAATTCACGTTCACTTGCGCCGGACACATCTTTCTGTTGCACGCCTTTTCGGAGCCCGCGGGCCTAAGCTAGAGATACCAGTCGTCCACGCGGGCCGTCCGAATTGCCTTCCAGATAGACGAGCCAAACCGCGGATCGCAAGCAGATTCGCTTCATCACACGACTGTCTCAGCCGACCAAGAGGCATGCGGCGGCACCAGGGGAACTTGTCCCCAGGCGAAACAGGGCGACGCACTTCAAGACGTCGCCCGAGGTCATCTGGCCGCCGGCCACGACGACAGAAGCGGTCCGTCGCGCGAAACGACAAGGCCAAACGTCACGGGATCGACTTGAAGATGGCCGCGAAGTGGCGCGCCTGCCGAGAAGTCTCAGCTCCTGACATAGACCTTGAGCCCATCCGCCAGCCTGTCGAAGACGAGGCGGCACTGGGGAACGGTCTTCTGGTCCTCATGCATGCAAAGCCACATGCCGACCTTTGGCGAAAATGCTTGCGGCAGAACTGGCAGCAGCTTTTCGCGCCGGGCAAGCGGTCCGTGGCAGACACCGATACCGCAGCCGGCGCGAATGGCGGCGAACTGGCCTACGTCGCTATCCGTGCGCAGCGAGAAGCGCTCGCGCGTCACGGGCTCGCCGTCAAACTGGAAGGTCCGCGTATAGGGCAACGCAACATCAAAGCCGACGATGGCATGCCGCGCAAACAGCGCCGCCACGTTTTCCGGCGCAGGCCGGCGCGCGAGATAATGGGGTGCCGCGAAGAGCCCCAAATCCACGTCGCCGATACGTCTTACCAGCAGCGCCTCTTGTTGCGGCGAGGTCATGCGCACCGCGATATCGGCATCGCGCCGCAGGAGATTCTCCAGACGGTTGCTGACGACGAGTTCCACGACGATGCCCGGGTGTTCCTCCTGCAGTTCGGCAAGGACGGGGGCGAGGACCTCCGCGGCGATGATCTCGCTAGCCGTGATGCGAACGGTGCCTACATCGTCGCCAGGCAGTCCGGATGCTGCGCGCAAAAGTGCTTCGGCCGCTGCCGCCAGCGCTTCTGCCTTCGGGCGCAGCGCTTCCGCTGCTTGAGTGGGCAGAAGCCCGTCCTGCGAGCGGGTGAACAGGCTGTGGCCAAGGGCCGTTTCCAGTGCCGCGACATGCCGACCGAGCGTCGGCTGGCTAAGCCCCAACACCCGCCCCGCACCTGATAGCGACCCTTCCCGCAGCACGGCGAGAAAGGAGCGATAGAGAGACCAGTCAGGATACGGCTTCGCCATTCATTCATGAATAGAGGATCGACGTTGATATGCAATTTCAATCCCACCGAAGAGCGGCCAGAAACTGCTGCGTATCAACGGCAGCAAGAGATCCCATGCCCATCACAGCGCCAGAACCCTTCCGAATCGCTATGTCAGACAACATGCTCGCAGACCTTCGTCGCCGCCTTGCCGAAAGCCGGATCGCCGATGTCCTGCCCGCGCCCGCGGCTCATCTCGGCCTTGCCGGTGCACGCTTGCGACAGATCGTGAACCACTGGCAGTCCTTCAACTGGCGCAAGGCAGAAGCGGCGATCAACGCGGTGCCTGCCTTCAGCATAGTGATCGACGGCACCCCCATTCACTTCATCCACGTGCGTGGCAAAAGCCCGAACAGCATTCCTCTTGTGTTGACGAACGGCTGGCCGAGCTGCTTTGTGGAGTTGTTGCCGCTGATCCCCTTGTTGACGGAGTCGGTGGAGGGCCTCTCCTTCGATGTCGTCATACCGTCGCTGCCCGGCTACGGTTTTTCCGGCCTGCCACAGGCACCTGGGCTGAACATCAGCCGGATCGCAGCGATGTGGACCGATCTGATGGTGGGGCTTGGCTATGACCGGTTTCTTGCGCACGGTAGCGACATGGGCGCGGGCGTGGTCGAGCGGCTGCGCGCAAACCACGCCGACAGGGTACTTGGCGTGCATATGATGAACGTCAACTGGTTCTATCCCCGCCCGCCCGATATCACATCGACCGAAGAAGCCTATCTTGGCGCCGCAGAGGTTTGGCGGATGCAGGAGGGAGCCTATGCGATGCTTCACGGCAGCAAGCCGCAGACCATCGCTGCGGCGCTCGCCGATTCACCGGTCGGCCTTGCTGCCTGGATTGTTGAAAAGCTCGATGCCTGGACGGACGGCGACGGTGGCCTGCCGCTCGACACGATCTGCACCTTGCTGACGATCTATTGGGCGACCGGCACGATCGGCTCATCCCTTTATCTCTATCATGAGGCCTTCCGCGATGCCGGTGTGATGTCTCCACCACCAAAGCACGGCATCCCGGTTGCCGTTGCGATCTTTCCGAAAGACATCCTCCCGGCGCCGCGTGTCTGGGGCGAACGCTGGTATGACGTCACCCGCTGGACGGATATGCCAGCAGGCGGCCACTTCCCAGGTTTCGAGAGGCCCGACCTTTTGGCCGCAGACCTACGGGGGTTCGCCGGAGATCTCGGCCTCTGACGAGAGGATATCTTATCTGCGTCCGGTTCGACTGCCGAACGTGTCGATCAATGCTCGACGCAGTTCTTCGCAGTCTCAAGAACGCTCGCGAACCTGATAGATATTGCACAATACCAAGCCAGGCATTGGTGGGTTCAATTCGATCTGAAAAGCTGACGTCGACTTACAATTCCAATGGCCGGCGCTTGTGAGGGAGCGGCCATCAATCCGGGAAGAAATTCCTGGCGTTCTTACCGTGAGGGGAAGGCATCGGCGTGCCAGTCAGGTCGAGACCGATGCATCCGCTCCAATCGTCCAGTTGGAGAGGATTAGCAATGAAATTGCCGATCAATTTCGGGCTGCAGCAGGGTGACCGCTTAAACGTGCTGGAGGCGGCGCTATATCGCGGCAGCATCGGTCGACGGCAATTTATGAAGATGGCGCTTGCCATAGGCGTTTCTCAGATCGCTGTCCAAGCTATGGCGCAGGACGGCGGCGATGCAGCCGTCACTCAGCTGTACAATGCCCAGAACTTGAAGCCCTCTTATGACTTTATCGTCATTGGAAGCGGTGGCGGCGGGGCAGTCGTGGCAGGCCGTTTGGCGACCGAGTCCGATGCCCAGGTCCTGTTGCTCGAGGCGGGCGGTACCGACCAAGCCGACGCGGTCCTTGATCCAGGTGTGTGGCCAACCAACATCCGTTCCGACCGAGATTGGGGTCACACAGCCGACCCCTCTGCGGCCGTGAACGGGCGCGCGCTAATTCTTCCAATGGGCAAGGTCGTAGGGGGTGGCTCATCGGTAAACGCAACGGTTTGGGCTCGCGGCCACAAGAACGACTTCGACCTCTGGGCTGCCGAGACGGGAGATGACGCCTGGAACTATGCTTCCGTTCTCGAAATCTACAAACGGATCGAGGATTGGCAAGGCGCTCCTGACCCAGAGCGTCGCGGCAAGGGAGGTCGCCTCTGGGTAACGCCGGCCCAGAACCCTGCGGCCATAGCTCCTGCAATGGTTGCCGCCGCCAACAGCGTTGGCATCCCGGCGTTCGACGACATGAACGGCATCATGATGGAAGGCGCGGGTGGCGCATCCATCGCCAATCTCCGCATCCGCGAGGGTCGCCGCGTGAATCTTGCGCAAGACTACCTGTACTCAGCCTTGCGCAGGCCAAACCTGACCCTGCTCACCGGGGCGGAGGTGATCGGGCTGACGATGGAGGGAACGCGCGTCACCGGCGCAACTTTTGTCAAGGACGGCCACGTGCAGTCGACCATGGCATCCAGCCGCGTGATCGTATCGGCGGGTGCAATCAATACGCCGAAGATCCTTATGTTGTCGGGGATTGGCGACGAAGATGAGCTCAAGGCTCACGGTATTGAGACGAAAGTGAAGCTTGCGGGAGTCGGCCGCAACTTTCAGGATCACGTCCTCGTCGCGGGTTGCATCTGGGAATACAACGAAGCGCTGCCCCCGGCCAACAATCTCGCTGAAGCAACATTCTTCTGGAAAAGTGATAATTCGCTGGTCACACCCGACCTGCAGCCATTTCAGATCGAGGTCCCTTATGCCTCTGAAGTGACGGGTCCGAAGTTCCAGCCGCCGCCCGGTGCCTGGACAATTGCACCCGGACTTGTCAGGCCCAAGAGCCGCGGGCGTGTCCACCTGACTTCGTCGGACCCGAAGACGATGGCGCGGGTGAACGCTCAGTTCCTTTCCGATCCAGCGGACCTAAAGGCCGTGCTGCGTGGGATAGAGTTGTGCCGAGAGGTCGGCAATTCGGATGTGATGAAGCCTTTCGTGAAGCGCGAAGTCATGCCTGGGTCTCTCGATGCGAAGCAGATGCAAGACTTTGCCAGAAACGCGGCCGGCACGTATTTCCACGAAAGCTGTACCTGCAAAATGGGAAGAGATGAGATGTCGGTCGTCGACGGGCATCTTTCTGTCTATGGCGTCGAGGGTCTTTCAATCGCTGACGCATCCGTCATGCCTCAAGTGTCAACTGGCAACACTATGGCTCCAACGGTAATCATAGGCGAGCGAATGGCTGACATTCTGTTGACATGATCGGAATGGAGCGCAGGCTGTTTTGACGGCCAGCCGGCATAGCAGATAAGGCATAGGCATACGTCTATGATTATGACTATGACTTCTGATCCATTCTCCCATTCGTCGCATGTTAAAGTGATAACCTCGGTGCAGCGGCGTCGGCGCTGGACGACAGCCGAGCGGGCGGCTCCTGATGATTTTCGTCGTAACGCTGGTCGGCGCCCTAGGCGTCCATGTCAGCGCGCGATGGCGCGGCTCTGCTCGTGCGAAGGATGTCATGGTAGGCAAGCCGCAAACGATGACTATGCGCCGTTTAGCGGCGCCTCTGGCCAGGGAGCGACCCGCAGACCAGCGGGTCGCATCATCACCACGTGGCGACAGACTATTCGCCTGCGCCGATTGCCTTCAACCCGGCCGCGGCGCAGTTGGCGTCAATGTCGCCCGAGGGCGCGCCGCCCACGCCAATGCCGCCGACTAGGGCCTTGCCAAACTTCACCGGCAAGCCGCCGGCCTGGATCACCATGCGAGCATCCATGTCGCGCAGGCCGTCATTGGCCGGCTTGGACGCTATGAATTCTGCGAGGCCGGCGGTATCGCGGCCCATCGCGGCCGAAGTGAAAGCCTTACCGGTGGCGCTCGCCGCGGTGTGCGGGCCGGAATTGTCGGCCTTCAGCAGAGCTTTG
This sequence comes from Rhizobiaceae bacterium, assembly GCA_050247155.1. Lineage (GTDB taxonomy): Bacteria > Pseudomonadota > Alphaproteobacteria > Rhizobiales > Rhizobiaceae > Mesorhizobium_G. The sequence continues at coordinate 11,474 of JBFWUS010000007.1, read as the reverse complement.
GTCGAGCCATCGCGCGCAACTATGGCGACGCTGACATTGTGACCTTCGGCGACGCAGGCTTTCAGCGCGGCATCGGCGGCCTTGGCCGCCAGTTCGAGCGGCAGATATGGGGCCGTTGGCAGTTCCTGTGCGGTGGCCGCCAGCGGAGAGAGAAGAGCGGCGGCCAAGACGAAGTTGCGGATCATCGGTGAGTTCTCCTTTCCGGTTGATGGAGAGAAGTTAGCGAGCGCATCGGACGGCCGGTATTCGTAGCCTTTACGCGGGATTCCGTAGTTCTACGGAGCTTCGCGACCTTCGAGCCATAGGCGTGTCATCTCGGCCTGCGAGGTCGTGCCGAGCTTCGCGCCAATCGCGGCGCGGTGGCTTTCGACGGTGCGCGGCGAAAGGCCGAGCCCTTCGGCGATCTGGCGTGTGGTGAAGCCTTGGGCGATGCGGTCGAGAACTTCACGCTCGCGCGGGCTGAGGGCCGCGAGCAGCGCCAGCGTCTCGGCTTTCTCGGCGCGTTGCCGCAGCCTGCGCTCCAGCGCCTGCTGGCCCTTCTGGATGGCGTCGATCAGGTCTTGCTCGTCAACCGGCTTGGACAGGAAATCGATCGCGCCGTTGCGGAAGGCACGCCGGCAGGCCTCGATGTCTCCGTGGCCTGAAATGATGATGGTTGGCCAGTCGATACCCAGTTTGTTGAGCCTTTCCTGCAGCTTCAACCCGGAAATCGCGGGCATGCGGATATCGAGGACCAGACAGCCGGGGTCGAGCTTCGGCGCCTGCGCCAGGAAGGTCTGCGGATCGGCGAAGCCCCTGGCGTCTATGCCGACCGTGGAAAGAAGCAGCCCGAGCGCCCGGCGCACCGCCTCGTCGTCGTCGACCAGATAGACGGGACGGCTCACTGCGCGGCCTCCATGGCGCCTTCGCTGCGCGGCAGGACGACACGAAAGGTCGCGCCCGGCCCGCCGTCGGCCAGTGCGATCTCCCCACCGGCGCGTTCCACGAGGCGCTGGCTAAGCGCCAGCCCAAGCCCGGTGCCATCGGCGCGCGTCGTCGTGAACGGCGTGAACAGCCGCGGCCGCAAGTCTTCTGCGACTCCGGGTCCGTTATCGGATATCTCCAGCAAGGCCCGACCGGAATCCTGCGTCAGCGTGATGGAGACCAGGCCGGCTTCGGCTCCGCCGCCAGACGCCTCGATAGCGTTGCGGACGAGGTTGAACGCGACCTGCTCCATTTCCACCGGATCGGCCACGACGGTGACAGGCTGTTGCGGCATGGCGAAATCCAGCCGCACGCCCTGCGCCGCCGCCTCCTGCGCCAGCAGCGCCTGCACATTGCGCAGCGTATCGCCCAAGTCGATCGACACGACCATCGCGCGTTGCGGCCGCGACCAATTGCGAAATCGTTCCAGGATGGCCGAGCCGCGGCGCGCCTGGCTCACCGTGTCATCGAACACTGATGCGAGCGCAGCAGCGTCGCCCCGGTCGAGCAACCGTCGGCCGGCTTGCGCCTGCGCCAGGATCGCGGTGAGCGGTTGCGTCAACTCGTGCGCCAGCCCGCTCGCCATCTCGCCGAGTGTGTTGACCCGCGATGCGTGGGCAAGGCGCGTCTCCAGCGCGCTGAGCCGCGCCTGCTCCACGGCGACGCGTGCACGGGCCCGCTGGCGCAGGACGCCGAGGATTGCAAGATAGGTGAGGCTCGCGAGAACAAGGACCAGCGCGGTGCGCCGAGGCGGCAACAGGTCGGCAAACCCGACGTCGGTTCCGGTTTCAAGCAATAGCGGCTGGGAGGCGCTGCTCAGCACTTTGGAAAACCGGATCGCCGGCGTTCTCTCGGGCTGGCTGACGAGAGGATGGCCGTTCGGCAGGGTCAGACGCAGCATGACGCCCGGCCTCAACCAGAATGGCCCGGCATCCTCAAGCAGTTTCCGCGCATCGACCGCCAGCATCAAGCCATAGAGCGCCGCGTCACTGTTGGGGCTGCGCTTGACGATGATGTAATGGTCGGGCTTGCCGGGATATGGCATCAGCGAAACCTGGCCATCGGATGCGTGGGCGGCCGAACGGACGAGGTCCGCCGTGGCGGGGTCGAGCGGTCCCGTGCCGATCGTCTCGGCCCGCGGATCGAGCGGCGCAAGCAACATCTCGTCGATGCGCGGATAGAAGCGGGTGATGGTCGCGGCGACATCGAGGAACAGGTCGCGCCGCTCTGCGCCTGCCGCGACAGCGACTGCCGACAGCGACGTCAGGTGTGCGTCGTGCTGGTCCGCGCGCTGGGAGGCGAGCCGGTGCAGGACGTTGCTTTCCTGCTCCAATTCGGCAACCAGCGCGTGACGTTGATAGAGCGCCAGCGCGCCGGCCACGGCGGCCAGCAGGGCCAGCCAGATGGCGGCCAGCTTGAACGAGTTTTCGAGCATCGGGCGATCACGTCTCATCGGCGCATTCTTGCAGTTTGCACGCGCCGACTGAAGCGGCGGTTCGCTTTTCTGGTCAAGATCGCCCTCAACCGATCGTTTCGAGCCTGGCAGACAGCACGGCGCTCATATTCTCGACCAGTTGCGACACCGGCCCGATCTTCTCCCTTGCATGGATGGACGCAGCCATGGGAAGCTCCGCGCCGAACGGCGCATACCGGCGAACCCGTCGTCCGGCCGCCGTGCCTATAGGCAGAAGCGACAGGCCGAGGCCAGCTTCGATGCCGAAGCACATTGTGTAGGCTACTATGGAACAGAAGACACACTTCCTGTGCGAAGCCATCGATCTGGCGCGGGCCAATGTCGCAGCCGGGGGGCGTCCGTTCGGTGCGGTCGTGGTCATGAGAGGCTCAGTCGTCGCTAGGGGCGTCAATGAGATCCACAGTACCAACGATCCGACCGCGCACGCGGAAATGACGGCGCTGCGCGCCGCCAGCCGCAAGCTGGGTATGTCTAACCTCGAAGGGTGCACAATCTATGCCAGCGGTCATCCTTGTCCGATGTGCATGGCGGCGATGCGCATCGCCGGGATCGACGAGGTCGCCTACGCCTACTCCAACGAGGACGCCGCTCCTTTTGGGCTGTCGACGGCGGCTATCTATGCAGAACTGGCCAGACCGTTCGCCGAGCAATCCATGAAGATCAGCTACGTGCCGATCCGGTCCGAATGCGAGCCGGACCTCTACGAGAGCTGGAAGCTGCGTCAGGACAGCCGCACGTAGCGACATGGCCTCTGGAACGATGGGCGCACAAGTGCCGTATGTCAGCACGAGCACCTGATCGTCGAGACCATGGACAACCGTCCAAGCGATGGTCGATGCGAACGTGCGACGCAAATCGTCGACGCCAGGCCATTGCGGGCACCCGAGACGCGATCGTCAAGGAAGTTCGGCTAACCAGAAGCGTGCCAGTAGCTGGCACCTATGTCGAAGCATCGAATGTCCCGCCGGCCATCTTTGAGAGCGTGCTTAACCGCGTACGCTGTGTTTCTGTGACATTTCTGCGCACGCGATTTGGCGCCTGAACTCAAAAAATCGGGAGGATCGCATCAAGAATGTGGATGCGATCATTGGCATCCTATCCTGAATTCAGGGAGGAAAGAATGAACAATCCATGGCTGGCCACATACGGTGACAAGATACCGGCGGAAATCGACGCAGATATCTATCCGTCGGTCGTGGAACTCTTCGGTCAAGCGGTTGGCAGGTATGCCGAAAAGCCCGCCTATGAGTGTTTCGGCAAGACGCTGACCTATGCCGATATCGACCGCGCCGCGACGGCCGTAGCCGCCTGGCTCCAGACAAAGCTCAGGGTCAAGCGGGGCGACCGGATCGCGCTGATGTGCCCCAACGTTTTCGCTTTCCCCATCGCGATGCATGGCATCATGCGCGCCGGCGCTGCGCAAGTGAATGTCAACCCGCTCTACACGCCGCGCGAACTCGCTCACCAGCTCAACGATGCCGGCGCCGAGACGATCATCATCTATGGCGGCTCGACCCCGGTGCTGGCCGAGATTGTTGGCCAAACGCCGGTCAAGACAATCATCACAGTCGACCTGAGCGACGGCGGCGATCTGGCGGTGCCTTCTCCCGCTGTCGACGCCCGGCTCACTTCGGCAATCCGTTTCGCCGACGTACTCAAAGAAGGGCAGGCCCTCAAACTCCAGCCTGTCGAGTTGACCGGCGAGGACACGCTGTTTTTCCAGTATACGGGCGGCACAACCGGCCTGTCCAAGGGCGCGGTGCTGAGCCATCGCAATATTGTCGCCAACACCGAACAGTTCAAGGCGATCGTGCCCGAAGCGATCGAGCCCGGGCGCGAGGTCGTCGTACTGGCGCTACCGCTCTACCACATATTCGGCCTGATGGTCATGCTGGCCTATGCGGCCGTTGGGGCCAAGGCGATCCTCATCCCCAATCCGCGCGACATGGACGGCTTCGTCAACACGCTGAAGAAGGCGCGGTTCTCAGTCATCCCGGGCGTCAACACGCTGTTCCAGGGTATCCTCGCTAATCCCGGCGCGAAGGAGATCGATCTTTCAAACTATAAGGTAGCAATCGGCGGCGGCGCGGCCGTCATCCAGGCAACGTCGGAAAAGTGGAAGGCGCTGACCGGCTACCACATCAAGGAGGGTTACGGCCTTTCCGAGACATCGCCCGTGCTGTGCATCAATCCGATGTCGGTGACCGAATTTACCGGCACATGCGGCCTGCCGGTTCCGTCGACCGAAATCCGTCTGCTGGATGCAAACGACAATGACGCCGCCGAGGGCGAATCCGGCGAGATCTGCGCACGCGGACCGCAAGTGATGTCGGGCTACTGGAACAATGACGAGGCCAACAAGGCGGCCTTCACGAAGGACGGCTTCTTCCGCACAGGCGACGTCGGAATCTTCACCGAGGGCGGCTTTGTCAAGATCGTTGACCGCAAGAAGGATATGGTGCTCGTCTCCGGCTTCAACGTCTATCCGAACGAAATCGAAGCAGCCGTCCAGGCTGTCGACGGTGTCTTGGAATGCGCCTGCATCGGCGTCCCGGACGAGAAGACCGGCGAAGCGCTGCGCGTCTTCGCCGTGAAGGCCAGCGGAGCCGATATCGACGCTGACACCATCATCGCCCATTGCCGTAAGGTTCTGGCCGGCTACAAGGTGCCGAAGCAGATCGTCTTCATCGATGCGCTGCCGAAGTCCAATGTCGGCAAGATCCTGCGCCGCGAACTGCGCGACACGGTCGCCTGAAAGACGTTCGTGATGTCCGGCGCACGCATGCTCGCCCCCAGAGCCTTCATCATCTCCGGTGGTTCGGCACTGAGGGAGTCGGTCTTACTCGGCCGCCTCCATGTATCCGGCATGGCGGACGCGCAACGGGCTGCGCCCGAACCAGCGGCGAAACGCCTGGGTGAACACCGACTGCTCGGAATAGCCCAGCGCGATGGAAACTTCGGACAGCGGCAGCCGCGTATGCGTCACAAGCGAGAGCGCTCGGTCGCGGCGCCACGCATCCAAGAGGTCCCGGAAGGAGGTCCGGTTGTCCTTGAGCCGGCGCTGGAGACTGCGGGATGTGACGTGCAGGCCTTGGGCGACGTTGTCGAGGGTGCAAATGCCGAGCTCCATCTGGCGCGCGATCTCGATACGCACCTCTTCGACGGGACCGACCTCGATTTCGGCCTTCGAGTCCCGCAGATAGCGTTTGACCAGCGCATGATAGGCCATATCCATCCGTTCTATCGGACGATCAAGGACGGAGCGGTCGAACGTCATCGCGTTGCGGTTGGCGTCATAAACGACAGGGCAGCCGAAATGGGTACCCACCGCGCCAGCCGACCCTCCCTTGCGCTGATGAAACTCTACCTGGATCAGATCGACGGGGCCGTTGGCGACCGAATCGAGCACGACCCTCCCCTCGGCGAGCAGAAGTTCGGCGAACGGGTTCGAGACGCGGGCGTCATCGCGCACATCGACGACCAGCGAGGCGACCCCAGATCGGCCTGTCTCGTCGAGCGCGGCGACGACGACGTTGGAGTGGACCACCAGATTGGCGATGATCTGGTTGATAGCGTCCCTGACATTGCGCTCCATACGCGCGATCAGGGCTACGGGTCCGAGTATGTCGATATGTTGATGCCGTGCCATGCGCAGACCGATATCGGGCAGATCCCATGCGGCGGCGCAGTCTTCCAGCAGTTCGCAGAGAGCCTCATAGTCAATATAAGCGTCCGGCCGCCGCAGCGCCGCCGGATCGATCTTCGCGCGATCAAGGAACGGTCCGAGCGCCACGCCACGCTGCGCCGCGATCTGCTCCAGGCCGATCAGCTTGCTCGCCCGCGTGAAATACCGGCCCATCGCTCCTCCCATGGACGATGGATCATACGAACCGACAGCCGAGCCCGCAACCGCAGGTCGACCCTGAAATGGAACCATGAGAATGCCGTCACAAATCGGCACGAAAGGAGAGGACCATGGAATTCGACTATGTGATCGTGGGAGGCGGTTCCGCAGGGGCTACACTGGCATCCCGCCTCAGTGAACGACCCGATGTGAGCGTGTGTCTGCTGGAGGCGGGCGGACGCGGCGATGGCATACTGATCCGGCTGCCGACCGGCGTGGTGGCGATGCTGCCTGGTTACGGCAAGATCAACAACTGGGCCTTCAACACCGTGCCGCAGCCCGGCCTCAACGGCCGCCGCGGCTATCAGCCGCGCGGCCGCACGCTAGGCGGATCGTCCGCTATCAACGCGATGCTCTACGTCCGCGGCCACAGTTCTGACTACGACCATTGGGCCGACCTCGGCTGCGATGGCTGGGACTGGGAGTCCGTGCTGCCCTATTTCAAGCGCGCGGAAAACAACGAGCGCGGCGCCGATGAATTCCACGGCAATGCAGGCCCGCTGCAAGTCAGCAACCAGAAAAGCCCCCGTCCGATCACCTCGGCTTTCGTCGAGGCGGCGACACAGCTCCAGTTTCGTCGCCGGGACGACTTCAACGACGGCGACAATGAGGGTTTTGGCCACTATCAGGTGACGCAGTTCCACGATGCCAAGCGCAACGGCGAGCGCTGTTCCGCAGCGGCGGCCTATCTGCATCCGGTTATGGACAGCCGCAAGAACCTGACCGTAATGACCGGCGCGCGCGCCACGCGCATCCTGTTCGACGGCAAGCGGGCGATCGGTGTCAGCTATCGTCAGGGCAAGCAGGACCGTCAGGTCAAGGCGCGGCGCGAGGTGATCCTGAGCGGTGGCGCGTTCAATTCGCCCCAACTGTTGCAGCTCTCCGGCGTTGGCCGACCGGAAGACATTACCCACAATGGCATCAAGATGGTGCACGAACTGCCGGGCGTCGGCCAGAACCTGCAGGATCACCTGGATTTCATCCTGGCGTGGAAATCCAAGGACACCGACAATTTCGGCATCGGTGTGAAGGGCTCCATCAACCTGCTCGGCCATATCCTCGCCTGGCGCAAGAACGGCACCGGCATGCTGTCGTCGCCCTTCGCAGAAGGCGCCGGCTTCCTGAAAACGGACCCGTCACTCGACGTCGCGGACTTGCAGCTGCATTTCGTGATCTCGATCGTCGATGATCACGCGCGCAGGCTGCATCCAGGTTACGGTTTCTCCTGCCATCTTTGCGCGCTGCGACCCTATTCGCGCGGCGAGGTTTTCCTGCAGTCAGCCGATCCGCTTGCAGACCCTGGCATTGATCCGAAGTTCCTGTCGGACGAGCGCGACCTGCAGACGATGATCCGCGGCGCCAGGATCACGCGGGAAATCCTGATGAGCGAACCGATGGCGAAATATCGGCACAAAGAACTCTTCGGCGTTCAGGCCGGCCTGAGCGACAAGCAGTGGGAAGAGCATATCCGCGCCCGCGCCGACACGATCTACCACCCCGTCGGCACCTGCAAAATGGGTGTGGATGACATGGCGGTGGTCGATCCCGAACTGCGCGTCCGCGGCATGGAAGGGCTTCGCGTGGTCGATGCCTCGGTCATGCCGACGCTTATCGGCGGCAATACCAACGCGCCAACCATCATGATCGCCGAAAAGGCCGCCGACCTGATCGCCGGAGAACGCGTCGGCAGGATCGCGGCGTAGGACCGGAAACAGAAGCGAATCGACCAACACAGGAGACGGGAAGATGAACATGAATTGGACACCTCCCATCGAAGTGGAGGTAAAGGCCCGTCTCGACGCGGACCTGGAAACGCTGGACAGAGCCAAGGACGCGTGGGCGCGAACCTCCGTCGCCGAACGGATGGCGCTCCTCGCTGCCGTCAAGGAGCGGCTGATAAAGGTCGCCGAGGGCTGGGCCGAGATAGCGGCGCGGCGCAAGCGCATTTCTGCCGGCTCACCCCTGACCGGCGAAGAGTGGATCAGCGGCCCCTACGCTCTGATGGCCGGCTGCAACGGCCTGCTGCACACGCTGTCGCAGATGCAGGGCAAGGAATTCGTCAAGCACCTGCCGATGCGCAGGCTGGCGAACGGCCAGACCGCCGTGCGCGTCCTACCTCACTCGATCTGGGATCGGCTGCTGCTGTCGGGCGTCAAAGCCGAGGTCTGGATGCAGCCCGGTATCAGCAAAGCGGACGTCGCCAAGCATGCCGCCACCGCCTACGATACCCCGGCCGAGAAACGCACCGGCAAGGTCGCGCTGGTGCTGGGCGCCGGCAACATCGCCGCAATCTCGCCGCTAGACGCCTTCCAGAAACTGTTCCTCGAAAACCAGGTCGTCCTTCTGAAGATGAACCCGGTCAATGATTACCTGACCGACTACCTCCAATCGGCGCTGAGGCCGCTGATCGATCACGATGCATTGCGCATCGTCAAGGGCGGCGGCGATGTCGGCGCCTACCTGACCAATCATCCGCTGGTCAGCGACATCCACATCACCGGCGCCGGCGCAACCCACGATGCGATCGTCTGGGGCGGCGGTGATGAGGGCAGACGCAACAAGGCGGCAAATACGCCGAAGAACCGGCGTCACATCACGTCCGAACTCGGCGCGGTGTGTCCCACGATCGTCGTCCCCGGCCCCTGGTCGGCCGCTGACATCCGTTACCAGGCCGAACACATCGCAACGCAGAAGCTGCACAATTCGGGCTTCAATTGCGTCGCCTGCCAGACACTGATCCTGCCCAGGGATTGGGACAAGACCGACGTCCTGCAGCGCGAGATCGAGAAAGTCATGGGCCGCGCGGCGCAGCGCGAGGCCTATTATCCCGGCGCGGAGAAACGCCTGGCCGAATTCATGAGCCATGCCGGCAAGGTCGAGACGATTGATCGTGGTCCGGATGCGCCGGCTTGTGTCGTGGCCGACATGGATCAAGGCGATACCGATTGGCTGCGGGACAACGAAGTGTTCGCCCCGGCGCTGGGCAAGAAGATGATCGCGTCAGCGGACGCCGAAACCTATCTGAGGGCTGCAATCGCCTGGGCCAATGACAATCTCTACGGCACGCTCGGCGGCAACATTATCATTCACCCGGCGACGATCCGGAAGATCGGCAAGAAGCGCTTCGAGGAAATCCTGGCCGAGTTCCGGTACGGCACCATCGCCATCAACGCCTGGACCGGTCTTGGCTTTCTGATCAGCGCCGTGCCGTGGGGCGGGTTCGCGGGCGCAACGTTGCAGAACGTGCAGTCCGGGATAGGCACCGCCCACAACAGCTTCATGCTGGACAATACCGAACGCACGGTCGTGACAGCGCCATGGGCTCCGTTCCCGCGCAACCTGTTGTCGGGTCGTCTGTCACTGCTGCCACGTCCGCCGTGGTTTGTCACCAACCGCCGCCAGGACAGGCTCGGCAAGTTGCTGACGGCGTTCCAGTACAAGCCGAGCTTCGTCAAGCTGCCGCGCATCTTCTACAACGCGTTGCTCGGGTAGAAGCCATGGCGGAGAGGTAAGGCGCGCGCTAGTCTGCCGATAACCCTATCCATACCGGCCTTTGACGGAGGACAAAAAGGATGAACAAGGCCACGACGCATTCCGACAAGCCGGTATATGTGCCGCCGCCGGTCAATGGCGACTACTATCACATTCTTGATGTGCTCGACGAACGGGAGCGAGCTGTTGCCGATCGCGTCCGTGCCTTCGTCGAGAACGAGGTCTCGCCGATCATCGGCGACTATTGGAACAGGGATCAGTTTCCCTTCGATCTCATCCCCAAGATCGCCGCGCTCGATATCGCCGGCGTCGGTTACCAGGGCTATGGAGCAGCCGGAGGCAGTTGGTTGCTCAACGGAATTATCTGCATGGAGCTGGCGCGGGGTGACTGCTCCGTGGCGACATTCTATGGCGTCCATACCGGTCTGGCCGCAGGGTCGATTTACCTGTGCGGCGACGAGGAGCAGAAACGACGCTGGCTACCCGCCATGATGCGCTTCGAAAAGATCGGCTCGTTCGGCCTGACCGAACCTTTGATCGGTTCGGCTACATCCGGCGGCATGACCACAACCTGCAAACGCGATGGGAATTCGTGGATTCTGAACGGCCAGAAAAAGTGGATCGGCAATTCAACCTTCTCCGACCTCAACGTGATCTGGGCTCGAGACGTCGATTCCAACCAGGTGAAGGGCTTCGTCGTCGAAAAGGAGACCCCCGGTTTCTCGGTGGAGAAGCTGAAGAACAAGATGGCTCTGCGGGTGGTCCAGAATGGACTCATAACGCTCACCGATTGCCGCGTGCCTGAGTCGGACAGGTTGCAGAAGGCCGACTCATTCAAGGACACGGCGAAGGTCCTCAAGATGACCCGCACCGGCGTCGCCTGGTTCGCCGTCGGTTGCGGCATGGGCGCTTATGAGCACGCGTTGCGCTACGCCACCCAGCGGCAGCAGTTCGGCAAACCGATCGGCGGCTTCCAGCTCGTCCAGGACCTGCTGGTGCGAATGCTGGGCAACGTCACGGCCACGCAGTCGATGATGTTGCGTCTGGCGCAGTTGCAGGATCTCGACCGGATGCAGGACGATCAGGCGTCGCTCGCCAAGGCGTATACAACGGTCAAATGCCGCGAGACGGTCGGCTATGCGCGCGAACTCCTGGGCGGCAACGGCATCCTGCTGGAGCATCATGTTGGCCGCTTCGTCGCTGACGCCGAGGCAATCTATTCCTATGAAGGCACCCGCGAGATGAACACATTGATCGTCGGCAAGGCAATCACGGGCCTCAGCGCGTTCGTGTGATCAAGCTTTTGCGCCCTTCCATCCGCACGCTGACGGCCGGCAGGTCGTCAGCCAAAATGGAACATCAGCCTCATTTTCAAAAAGCGATTGAACGGGACAAGGTCATGACCAAGGCAAGGCAACCTTGGTCGCCAGGCCGCAAGCGCCCCTCGCCCGGCCCTGCGGGCACTCGGGTCGAGCCACTTGTCTCGACCCGTCCTTCAGAGAGATTGGCGCCAGCCTCAGCTAAAGAACTGGCCGCCATTGGCCGAGATGGTCGAGCCGGTGATGAAGCCGGCGTCGTCGGAGGCGAGGAACACCACCGCGCGGGCGATTTCTTCCGGCTCGCCGAGACGGCCGACGGGGA
>JBFWUS010000006.1:0-102934 GCA_050247155.1 Rhizobiaceae bacterium | reverse complement strand
GCGCTTGGTCCTACGGGCGATCTTGGCCATCCGGCTTCGGGCTTCATCTGTCCACATCAAAAGTGTGAATCACATCTGGAGCGCCCGCAAAACCCCAAAACCTCAATTTCCAAACAGTCTCTTAGCACCAACAGTTCGGCCGCCAGGGCACCATTATGACCTGGCGGCCGATTAGCGCGACAGGATCGCGGCAAGCGTAGCGGGGAGCAGAGCCACTTTTGCTGTCACAAAAAAAGCCGGCCCGGCGCCGATAGCGCCCGGCAGGCTCGCTCGCAACTGTCAGAGCGGCTTGTTGGTGCCTATCACACGCACCTCGTCGCGGCCCCACTCAGCGATTTCGCCGTCGAGGCCTCCAGTGAAGATGCCGTACCAGACGGCAGGCTTCATTTTCATGTCTTTGCGGCTGAAGCGTATTTCCGTTGGCGCTTCAATCGTCCAGTAGCCCTTGGTCGGGCCCGAGATCGTCACGCCTTCCTCCCCGCGTTTCGTTTCGACCATCGGTCGAAATTCCGGAACGTCCACGACATAGATCGAGATCATGCCGGAACTCCCTTATAGGCGTCTACGAGTTTAGCCTTGCGGCGCCACACCGTATCGATGTCGTCCAGAAGCCGATTTTCGGTGCGAGCCTCCGCTTCGGTCTCCATCGCAGCCTGTATGGTCAGCTTGGCGTCGACTTCGTCGATCACCTCGGTCTCGCGCAGCCGGCGCGTTACTTCAACAGGATAGCCGTTGGGATCCGTGAAGTAGATAGACTCCAGAATCTCGTGCTTCGTGTAAGGCGAAACCTTGATGCCACGAGCTTCCAGCGTCTCCTTCCATTCTACCAGTTGTTCCTCGGTATCGACGGCCCATGCCGTGTGCGTGGCGAAATAGAAGTGATGCTCTTCCGGCTCGTATTTTTGCGGACGCTCCGAGCCGATGTAGTAGAAGAACGCTATCGTCGCGCCTTTCCCGGCATCGAAGAAGAAGTGCAGGAAATCGTGATGGCCGGGAGGCCCCCAACCGCGCGCACTGATCGCATGCACCAGCGGCAGGCCAAGAATATCCCGATAGAATTCTACGGTCTCGTTCAGCTTCCAGGTCGGCCTTGCCGTATGGTCGACGCCATTCAGCGCAAGTTGGACCCCATCCAGACTCGCATGCTTGAGGCCGGTCATACCGCCATCGCTAATGCCATAGGCCTCATTGAAGGTCTTGGCGGATGCCGCATCGTCGCGCTTGCCCAGTCTTTCGATCGTTTCTGCCATTGGGTGCTCCTTTCGCTATCTCGATATGGGCATCATAGCAAATATTGAGACTATATCAATTAGATTGTTGCTGGCATCCAATTTCACATCATGTCAAAATCGCGCAATGTCGAATGAGAAGCAGAAAATTTCCCGTGGGCGGGGCAGACCCAGGCTCGACGGGGGTGACGATTCAGGCCTTGTGAGCCGCCACGCGGTAGTAGACCTTGCCTATGATCAGGCAAGGCAGCAGTCCTTGGACAACGTCTCGTTTGTCGGTCTGGCCAAAGAACTTGGCGTAGTGCCGGGGGCTTTGCACTACCATCTTGGAACGAAGGATGACCTCGTCTCCGCGATCCTGAATCGCTTCTACAAGGAGTTGTTGGCAAAGCTGGCTGCGCTGCCATCATGTCCAAATTGGCGCGAACGGATAAGCAGTTTTGCAACTCTGTTGCGAGATGCATATAGCGCGCACCGTGGGGTGGCTGGATATATTCTCACGCATTCCCGGTTCCGCGTCTTCCAAAAGGTCCGCGAAGGGGAGACTGACTACGGCGCGCTCTATCTCGACCGGGTTTTTCTGATGTTTGGGGAAGCAGGATTTGACCCCCGACAGACAGCTCAATTCTATCACGCGCTGGCGCTCCACTGCCTGACCGCTGCCGGCTCCGAGGCATCGCGCCTGGCGCCGGCGGAGCACGAGAGCTTTCTGTTGGACAAGGCCGCGAGCTATCCGAACGGGTCCATGCCCGGATTGAAATATGCGTTGCGTGAATTCGCCCACATCAATGCGATGGAGACCTTCAGGCTCGGCCTCGAGGCCTTGCTGGATCGCTTTGCTCTCGCACGATCCCCGAGAATTGAGGAAAGTGCCCTAGACGGCGATGGCACCGAGAATCAGTTCAGTCATGAAGCATCGGTGGTCACAAGGAAAACTGGTCGTAGGCCAAGCCAGCGTGATTAGACCCCAAGATAGCGGTCGAGAACTTCGGCAGTCAGCGAGGCCGGTACCCCGGTGTGGACCGTCCGCCCCTTCTCAAGGATAAAGCAGCGATCAACGGTCGGGAGCAGCTCAGAAAGAGTCTTGTCAACGACAAGGATAGATTGCCCGTTGGTCTTCAGCTTGCGGATCACGGACCAGATATCCTGCCGGATGATCGGCGCCAGTCCTTCTGTCGCTTCATCGATAACCAGCAGCTGCGGATTGGTCATCAATGCACGGCCAACGGCAAGCATCTGCTGCTCGCCACCCGACAATGAATTGGCCAGTTGATCCCGCCGTTCACCAAGACGCGGAAAGAGATCGATCACACTTTGTTCGGTCCAGACGCCGGGTTGAGCAGCGGCAATAAGATTTTCATGGACCGTTAGACTTCGAAAGCAGCGTCGTCCTTCCGGAACAAGCCCAATTCCGAGGCGCGCGATACGATGCGGCCGCATACCGACCACCTCCTTACCGGAGAATTGCACGCTTCCGCCGCGTACCCGTTCGAGGCCAAAGATCGAGCGGATCGTCGTGGTCTTTCCCATTCCATTGCGCCCCATAAGCGCAACCACTTCTCCTTCCTCTATATCCAGGTCGACACCGAACAGCGCCTGGGAAGCTCCGTAGAACGTCTCAAGCCCGGAAATTGCGAGCAGACTCATGATGCATCCCCCAGATAGGCGCGGCGGACATCTGCGTTGCGGCGTATTTCATCGACCGTTCCGGTGGCGATGACGGCGCCGTAGACAAGAACCGAAATACGATCAGCCAAGGCAAACACGGCGTCCATATCGTGTTCGACGAGGAGGATGGGCGCTTCTTCTCTGAGCGTATCAAGGAAGCCGGTGAGCTTCTTTGATCCCTCCGGCCCCATGCCGGCCATTGGTTCATCAAAAAGGAAGGCCTTGGCGCCAAGCGCCAGCGCCATGGCGATCTCGAGTTGACGTCGCTCGCCGTGCGAAAGCTCCGCCGCCGGCACCCGCGCGCGGTCCGCAAGCCCTGCTCGCTCGAGCGCCTCCATGGCGGGGCCGATCAGCGACCCGTCGCGATGCACGGAGCGAAGGAACCGGAAGCTCGACCCCTGCCGCGACTGCGTCGCGAGCATCACATTGCGTAGCGCCGAAAACTCCAAAGCAAGCGAAGAGATCTGGAACGTGCGTCCAAGTCCAAGGCGGGATCGTCCAGCCATATCCGTGCCGGTAACGTCGCGGCCGCTAAAAACGACACTGCCGGCGTCGGGTCTTAGAAAGCCCGATATCTGGTGGATCAGCGTGCTTTTTCCGGCGCCGTTCGGTCCGATCAAAGCATGGATTTCACCTGGTCTCAGATCGAGGCTGACATCGTTCGTCGCCCTGAGCGCGCCGAAGCTCTTCTTGAGGTTGCGGATTTCAAGCAGCGGCTCAACCATGACGGGGCCTCCCAGCCAGCAGTCCGATGAGGCCACCGCGCGCGAACAGGACGACGCCAAGCAGGATCAGGCCAAGGAACAGTTGCCATCGTTCGGTCAGACCGCCGAGTACAAACTCCAGCGCCACATAAAGCATTGCGCCCGCGACGGGACCAAACAGGCGTCCTACCCCACCGAGGATCACCAGAACGATCAGTACGCCGGACATGTGCCAGGACAGCATCGATGGGCTGACGAAGCGATTGAGATCGGCAAAGAGCGCGCCGGCGACACCGGTCATTGCCGCCGATAGCAGGAATGCGACGAGTCGCACTTGAAACGGCCCGACTCCGGCCGCCGCCAGCCTGACCTCGTTTTGACGGGCAACTTCCAGCGCGGTGCCGAAGCGCGAGTTCCGCAAGACGGCAAAGACGCCCAGACCAGCCATCAGCGCTGCATAGCAGACAAGGAAAAACGTCAGCGAGTCTGCCGTATCCACGCCCGGTAGTTGGTTGCGGGCGTAGAGCGCCAGGCCATCCTCGCCTCCATAGGCGGGCCAGGAGATGGCGAAATAGTAGACCATCTGGGCAAACGCCAGCGTGATCATGATGAAGTAGACGCCGCTTGTACGCAGGCTGACGGCGCCGATCGGCAGCGCCACGGCGGCGCACAGGAGCATCGAGATCAAGCATACCACTGGCAGGAGATCCGTGCCGTAGAGCGTGAAAGGAACCGAGAACAGCGGCTCCGTGTTGAAGACGCTTGTCGACATGATGCCTGCGACATAGCCGCCGATACCGAAGAAGGCGGCATGGCCGAAGGATACAAGTCCACCGAGGCCAAGCGCGAGATTGAGCCCTACGGCCGCAAGGCCAAGAACGGCCATGCGCGATGCGAGCGCGACATAGAATGGCTCGTCCATGGCGACAGCCGCGAATGGCAGCGCCAGAAGGAGAGCCGACAGCGCGGCGTTGATGACGTTTTCCCGCATGATCATGCGCCTCCAGAAAACAGACCGCGTGGCTTGAACGCGAGGACCAACGCCATGACGATGTAGATGAGCATTGCCGACAGCGCGGCGCCGACGGTCGCGCCCTGCACGGGACCAAGAAACGCGCCAACCAATTTTGGGAGCAGGAACCGCCCCAGCGTGTCGATGACGCCGACCAGCAAGGCGCTGACCAAGGCGCCCTCGATGGAGCCGATGCCTCCGATGACGATCACGACGAAAGCCAGGATGAGCACCGGCTCGCCCATCCCAACCTGGACGGATTGCAAGGCTCCTATCAGCGCGCCCGCAAGGCCGGCGAGAGCCGCTCCGAGGGCGAAGACGATCGTGTAGAGCCAGTTGATGTCTATACCCAAAGCGCCGATCATTTCGCGATCGTTCTCGCCCGCGCGGATGCGCATGCCGAGCCGCGTCTTTGAAATCAGCAGCCACAGGCCCAGCGCGATCAATATACCCACGGCGATGATGGCTAGGCGGTAGACAGGATACGGCCCTCCGCCGGGCAGTTCGATGGAGCCGGACAACATCGGCGGGATGTTGAGATAAAGCGGCACCGATCCGAACAGCCAGCGAGTCGCTTCGGAAAAGATCAGGATCAGGGCGAAAGTCGCCAGAACCTGATCCAGATGGTCACGGCGATACAGCCTTCGGATCACCAGGACCTCGACAAGCGTACCTGCGGCCGCGGCTGTGACAAGACTGGCGACAAGCCCGATCCAGAACGAACCGGTTGCCGCGGCGACCACAGCGCAGGCAAAGGCTCCGACCATATAGAGCGAACCATGCGCCAGATTGATCAGGCCCATGACGCCGAAGACCAGGGTCAGGCCGGCCGCCATGAGGAAGAGCATCATGCCGAACTGCAGGCCGTTCAAAACCTGTTCGATAAGAAGCGCCATAGCCGAGACAAACCTTTCCTGGACCGTGTTCGGGTCGGACTGCACGCGGCAATCCTGCTGCTCGCACCCAAAGGTGCGAGCAGATGTGTTGACGATGGAACCTGATGCTTGCCGGGCTCAGCCCGGCGTCACATTTTGCAATCCTTGGCGTAGGCGTCCTGATGGTCCTTGAACGCCGTGCCCACGATCTTGTTGGTTAGGACGTCGCCCTCTTTGACGACCTCGCGGACGTAGATATCCTGGATCGGATGATGGTTCGGACCGAACTTGAAATTACCGCGGGTTGACTTGAAGTCCGCGGCTTCAAGGGCGGTGCGGAAGGCGGCATCGTCCTTAACGCTCGCCTTGGCCAGGGCCGACAGGAGCAGATTGGCGGTATCATAGCCCTGGCTTGCATAGAGGGAGGGCAGGCGATTGTACTCCGCCTTGAAGCCATCGACGAATGCCTTGTTCGCCGGATTGTCCAGGTCCTTGGACCATTGCGCCGTGTTCTTGACACCGACTGCGATGTCGCCGATCGCGCCGAGAACGTCCTGGTCGAACGAAAAGCCCGGACCGGTGACAGGAATGTTCACGCCGGCCTGCGCATACTGCTTCATGAATGCAATACCCATGCCGCCCGGCAGAAAGAAATAGACGGCATCTGCACCGGACGCCCTGATCTGTGCGATCTCCGCGGCATAGTCCGTCTGGCCGAGCTTGGTATAGAGTTCGCCGGCCAGTTCACCTTTGTAATAGCGCTTGTAACCTGTCAGCGCGTCGGTGCCCGCTGGATAGTTGGGAGCGAGGATAAACACTTTTTTGTAGCCGGCGTCATTGGCATAGCTGCCCATCGCCTCATGCAGATTGTCGTTCTGCCACGAAACGTTGAAGTAGTACGGACTGCACTTCGCGCCCGCGAGCGGCGAAGGCCCGGCGTTCGGAGACAGGTAGAATTTTTTCTGGCCGACGACGCTCGGAACAACCGCCATCGCAAGATTGGAATAGAGAATGCCCGTCAGCACGTCCACCTTGTCGCTCTGGATCACTTTTTCGGCGAGTTGAACGGCCCGTGCAGGCTCGCCATTGTCGTCCTCGATGACGACGGTGATGTCCTTGTTGCCGGACTGTTTGATCGCCAGCATGAAACCGTCACGAACATCGATTCCCAACCCGGCAAGGCCGCCCGAAAGCGTCGTGATCATTCCGACCTTAACCGGTTCGGCGTAGGCGGCCGCACAAGCTGTCGCGGACAGCGCCAGGATGCCAGCTCTCAGAAGTTTAGACATTTGATTTCCTCCCATTGGAATTGACTGCGTTGCCTGTGCTTATCCAGCCGGCGCAGGTGCGAGCGCCGTGCCGGCATTGGGTGCGACTGGTTCGAGGTTCATCGATTTGAGCATTGACCGAACGGTGCAGGCGGCAGCCGATGTGACCGGCACTCCCAGCGCAGCCTCGACTGGAGCGAGCGCTGCAAGCGACGGCATCTGGACACACGCCGACAGCACGACGACATCGACGCCGCGCGTATCAAGACGTTTGACGTCTTCAATCAGGGCTAGCGGGTCGCGGGCCGCGACGGCCAGGTTGTCTTCGATCTCCAGCGCCAGGCTGTCATGAACGTCGAAGCCTTCGTTTCCGATATAGTCAGTGACCTTCCGGGCAAGCGGCTTCATGTACGGCATCAGCAAGCTGACGCGCTTGGCGCCGAGCTCCTTCAGACCATCAACAAGAGCCCCGGCAGAGGAGACGATCGGTATTGTCTTGCCTTCTTCGGCCACCGCGCCTTCAAGATTCCGCTTTGAGGTACGGTGATAGCCGAGCCCTTGACTCATGATGGCAACAAGACAGGCGTAGCCCATCACGTCGACATTCGCGTCAGACAGCTCCCGCGCACACCGAACGCTGTCCCGGTCCATCGCGGTCAACTCTTCTGCAGTAACCTTCTTCATCCGCATTCTGCTGGAGTGGAACGTGAAGCGCTCCGGCCGGATCGTCTCCCGCGCGCGCAGCATCGACGGGATTTCGGTCTCCATGGTGATGTTTGAACTCGGGACGATTTGTCCGATACGGTAGGTTGTCATTCTGCGTCCTCCGGCTTGTAGGGATGTGCGGCTGCATAGGCTTCAAGCCTGGCGCGAAATGCTGCCGGAAGAGGCACAGCGGCCTTGGAGGTGCGGTCGACGGTAACTGGCGATATGCGTGCGACAAACACCAACGGGCCTTGCCGCTTGCCTTCCGAGACGACACTGCGCGCCACGATGCGGAGGTCGAAGGTGCGGGACCGGATTTCACCGATCCTCACCTCCATGTCGAATTGGCTGTCGAGCGGCAGGCGTGCCCGGAAGTCGATCTCCACGCCACGGACAGGAAAGTCGACACCGGCCGCAGCTTTCATCGTATGGATCGGGCCGCCGAGCATGAAGCTGATAAGCGCCTCATGCGCCGACACGACATAATCGAGGAAGCGCGGGGTATAGGCGATGCCGGCCGGATCGCAGTCGCCCCAGCGGACAACGCGGCGAATGATCAGCGGTTCGTCGGAGACGATTTCCTCGGTCGACGGGAAAAATGCATAAGGCATGGTCATGACGCGACCCCTTCGAGTTCGGCTTCATAAGCTTTCATGAATTTGGGATAGTCCCCGGCAACCCGATCCGCATTCACGCGGCTTGTGCGGGTGAGGTAGCCATAGGCGAATGCATTTGGGCCTTTGGCTTCCGCCATGTGCCGGCCCATCTCCTCGTACCAGGTGTAACTTTCCCGCGCCGCGTCGATCAGGATGTCGGCAGCAGGCTTGCGGTTGGCGACATAGGCCAACAGGGCGGTTTCAATCTCGGAGGTTTCTTGCAGGGCGTTCACCAGCGCGATCGAATCCTCCATCGCAATCCGGGTGCCTGAACCGATCGAAAAATGGGCCCGCCGCACGGCGTCTCCGATCAGTACGCGGTGGCCGTGGACCCATTTGTCGTTCCAGACGGGCTGAAAATTGCGCCACTCGGATTTGTTGGAGATGAGCGGCTGGCTCTTGAGGTCGTCGCCAAAGAGCTGTTCAACGAACAGCTTGCGCTCGTCGTTCGTCATCGTGCCGAAGCCACATCCCTCCCAGGCGGCACGGTCGCATTCCATGACGAAGGTGCACATCCGGTCGGTGTAGGGATAGTAGTGCGCGCAGAACGCTCCGCCGCCGGCGCTACGGAAACTGAGCGTGGGCCGATCGTGGATTCGCTCGGCGCCGTACCAGGAAAAAGCGTTGGAGAGCTCGCTTCCATGAGTGCGGAACTCGGCACTGTAAGCGGCCCGCAGCGTGGAGTTGGCGCCGTCTGCCCCGATGACGAGATCTGCGTCCTCCAAAGATCTGGGATCGCGGATGTCGTCATGGTGGGTGACCGTGACGCCGACTTCGGCACAAAGTTCGTTCAGCATGGTAAGCAAATGCAACCGCTCGACGGCCCCGCCGTAGTCCACGCCCTCGATCGACACAGCCCGTCCGTTGAGGATGATTTCCTGATTGCCAAGCTGCTTGGTGATCCGCTTCAGACGCTCGAAGCTCGCCGCATCGGCAGCGGCCAACCGGGCCAACCCGGCGCCCGCAAGGACGACGCCAAACCCGAATGTCGCGTCGGCGGCGTTCCTCTCATGCACATGTATCTCGACGTCACCTAGTCGTTTTCGAGCGAGGTATGCGAAGTAGAGGCCTGAGGGACCGCCTCCGATAATATTGATTTTCATTTTGATACCGCCTCAATTGTGAAACGAAATTGCGCCGACAAACGACATATTCAGCTAGACATCAGACGCTTCCGCCGCCGCCGCGAATTCGAGCTGCTCAGCCTGAAACATCGCGCCCACCCTGTGGAAATCGATGCAGTGGCCGGCGTCCTTGACGATGCCCGACACCATCCGCGGCGCGCGGACAAACAGTTTTGAGAATGCTTCGAGGTGGGAGATGTCCCAAAGTTGCTCGTGCTCGGCCAATTTATGGAAGACTGGCACTTCCACCCTCGGGGCCAATTCGGCCAAACGGTCCGCCCAGCCAGTACCGATGTCGATCAGTTCCGCCTTGGGGATTCGCGTATTGGCGATGTGACTGGCCATGGGCATGTCATTAGACAGGGTGCCGGCCGGCCCAAACATGAGTTGATCTTTCATGGGTGTCGGCAGTTCGACAAAGTAGTCGTCGGGCAGGGAGGCAAAACCATCGCGCAAATGGGACGGCAGGAACTGGGCGAAACCGGAATTGATGATCGCCTTGACCGGCCAGTTGGGTGCGAGGGCCGCAATCGTTGTCGAAATGACACCCCCCATGGAGTGTCCGATCAGCACGGCGCCATTGAGCGTCAAGCCGAGCTTGTCAGCGACTTCCGGAATGAAATCCACAATCCTGAGGGCATTTTGGTGAAGCATGTCCGCATGATTGCCGAGAGCGGTTGTCTTGCCATAGCCTGGTCGGTCGATCGCGATGATATCGAAGCCGGCTGATATCGCGCGATCAACGAGCGAGTAGCCGAGGACATCGAAGTACTTGCTGGAATAGGTGCCGCCATGAACGGCAACAATGATGTTGTCTTTCTTTTTGCCGTCCAACTCGGCCTTGCCGACAAGACCGCTGACCTCGCCAGTGCGAGTGCTGACAACAAAATCCGTTTTCATCTGCATCCTCCTCCCGCCAGCCTAATATTAACTGCATCTCAATTTTCAGTCACAAAAGATGACCCGTTCGATGCAGTCACGTCGTAAGCCTGTCACCGAGCCACTCGCGGATTGCCTGCCCAGCAAGAGGTTGCCCGTTAGGTTCGCCAGCAGACACAGGCTGGCCATGATGGTTTCCACGGATGGCCACGATTGCCTTGTCCTTGGTTTTGAGTTCATTCCAGATCGCATCGAGATCCTGCGGGAAGACGCAGGCATCGGCCGTGTAGCGGACAATGAAAGTCGGCTGATCGATCGCCTGGACGCAGCGCAGGACACTTGCTCGCGAAGAAACGCCCGACCACGTCGAAAGCCAACTCTCCGGGGTGCAGACACGGCCAAACCCAACGCCATTCATATTGGTCTTGAAAGGATCGGCTCCCCACAAAGATCCAACGTGTCGATCCGTCGGATCTATGTTCAAATCCCAGTTGCGAAGGTCGGCATCGGTTCGCGGAACCTCGAAGATGTGCTGCCAGCCTGCAGTTAGATTGTCGATGTCAGTTCCGCCGCACTTGATTTTTTTGCGGGCATCCATGCGGACGCGAAGCATTTCCCGCGCCTTGGCGTCGATCACCTCGACGCGTCTTTTCTGACCGGCACGATAGCGCGCGACAAATTCTGGATCATAGCGTGCGCCATTCGCCTTGAAGCCATTAGCGGCGCTGAAGGGGAAAAGCGCAGCATCGATGGACAGTGGATCATTTTCATCTGTAACCGATGCGTCCACCGAGTTCATAAGCAAAATGCCCTGTCCCGGGTGCGGCGCAACCATGACGAACAAATCGGGCCGGACCATCGGCGCCTCTGACAGGAGTACCGGCCGGCCGGCCGGGGTTTTCTTCTCGCGCTGATCGGGAGCAAGATTGGCTTGCTCTATGTAGTAGGCGTACAAGCCCGCGCCGCCTGAATTGCCGACCAGAACGACCTGATCGTAGCGTGCCTTGAGAAAGGAAGTGCCGGCGTCGACGTCGAGGACTGCAAGCTCATGCTCGAGCCTCAAATCATTTCCGGCCGTTCGCGATGCCTGAACCCAAACAGCCGCACCCGCCTTGAGTAATTCCGGCACGAGATAGTGGGTCGCGAGTATCTCGCGCGGATGCATGATGCAGCAGACGGCTCGTTCGCCGCCTTGGCCGTACAGAAAACCATTTACGTTCGCGCCGTCCAATGTGGTCAGTGAATGCACTGACGTCACCAGATTACGAGGCAGGTCTGCTGCGTTCCATTGTGCGCCGCGTAAACCTGCCAGTGGAATGTTCTGCGGTGATTGCACGACGCTCTCCCTCATATAGTTGATCGAATACCCATTAATTGAGATAGTGTCAATATTATATTTTGAAGAGCAGATTGTGCGATCACGGCACGATCTGTTTCGACAATCCCCTGCGAGCGGGTCAATCGGCGTTGAACTTTGGCCCGACGAAATTCCGATGACGATCGTCCGTCGTCAGAACATTTGGCTCAAGCGGCGCGGTGATTTATTGGAGTTTCGGCCTCGATTTTGGGTTGATGTTAAGCTGCAAGCGTCGGTGGTCGATTGTTTGCCGTTTAATCCTTTTGCGCTGTTTGGTGATGGTAACAGTCCTGCCGAAGTAGGTGGCGGCATCCAAACCGCGCCCCGATAGTCGAAGGCACTCTGACAGACACCCGCTCAGGTGTTCCGTTTGGGTTCTGACTCACATTTGCTGAAGTTGACGTGGACCTTCGGCCATTGCGGGGGGGGGCCAATGGTTCAGAGATTTTCGCGCTCTCGATTGGCTCCAGATGGTTTCGCGGTCGATGCGATCGCCCTCTGCGTATTGAAATTGCCCCGCCGCGCTTTCGGTCTTACTTCCATCGATAGGAAAGCGTCTCCAGCGCCGTCAGCCGCTTGCCCCATTCACGTCCCCACGGACCTTCGCAATAGAGATGTTTCCTGTCAGTCGCATTGAGTACGGAAACATCCAGCCGCAGGCCGTCCAGATACGGATTGCGCGCGCCGAAATCATAGCCGGCCGAAAGAGCGAGGAAGGTCGCGGAGCTGCTAAGAAAAGTATTCTCGTTATCGCCATAGGAAGAGTCGACATAGCGGACGCCACCGCCGATGTTCAGCCCTTCGAACGCTCCCGAATCGAAGCTGCAATTCAGCCAGGCAGAGGCCATGTTGCCTGTAACGCGGCGCCGGCATCCCTCGTGTTGAACGCGACAGTTACTCGAATGTCGCCGATCGCCGGTTCGACGAGAACGATGCGACCGCGGTGGTAGCGCTCCAACTCTTTCAGGACCCTTCGTAGCGGCGATCGCGGAATGCGAGGTTCCTTCGCTGTATTTTGGCCGCTGAGTTCACGTCGACCGATCACCATTTGTAGGTCAGCGTCGCGGTCACCGTTCGCTTGTTGCCGTAGTAGCAGGCATAGGTCCCGCTGCAGCCGCTAATATAGGTCTTGTTGAAGATATTCGTCGCGTTGACCGACAGGTTCAGGCCCGCAAGGTCAGGATTGACGTGCTTGAAATCATAGCGCAGTGCGGCATCGACCAACGTCACGTCGGGAATCTTGACTGTGTTGGCCTGATCGCCGTAGCGGCTGCCGAGGTAGCGAACTCCCGCGCCGATCCCCAATCCTTCCAGTGCCCCGGTTTGGACCGTATAGTCGGCCCAGGCCGAGAGTTGGTGCTCGGGAATGCCTGCTGGCCTGTTGCCGACATAAGTTGGATTACCCTCCGCCCAAGGGTCCGGATTGTTCTTGGTGATTGTCGCGTCGTTGAAAGTGTAGCCCGCAATCAGATCGAGCCCCGACACAGGAGAGAATTTAGCCTCGGCTTCAATGCCGCGGACACGGATTTCCCCGGTCTGCACACTGAAGTTTACATCGACAGGGTCCCAGGTAATCACGTTCGTCTTGCGGAGGTCAAAAGCGGAAAGTGTGAACATTCCGTCGAAGCTGGCGGGCTGATATTTGATGCCGACTTCATATTGCTCGCCTTCCGACGGTTTGAACAAATTGCCCTGCCGGTCGGTGCCGTCGAACGGATCGGTCGGCATGAAGGAAGTCGCGTAGCTGAAATAAGGCATCACGCCGTTGTCGAAAAGATGGCCAACGCCTGCCCTCCAGGTGAACGCATGGTCGTTGGCGTGTTCATCGAGCGTGTCGCCGTAAAAGAACCCCGCGACCCCTTGCTCGACAAAATCGTAACGGCCAGCAAGGTTGAAAAGCCAACCATTCCACTTGGCCTGGTCCTGAACGTAGAGCCCGGTCTGCCGCAGAGTCGACTTCACGTCCTGAGTAAGCTCGTAGTCCAACGGCGTCTGTCCATAGATCGGCTCGACGATGTCGATCGGGTCCATCTCCCCGCTAACTGCCTGGCTGTCGTCATTTCTCCAATGGTAATCGATCCCCGCCAGAAAGACGTGACTTACAGCGCCGGTGTCAAACTTGCCCTCGATCTGGGTGTCCAGCGCGATGTCCTCGAGCCGGCCATCGTTGCCGTAAATGCTGCGATAGAGGGTTCGCATATCGCCAGGATCCAGCCCCTCGAGAAAGCTGTTCATCTGGTCGTAGCTGGTGTGCGTGTATGCGAAGTTCTGACGGACTTTCCACGCAGTGTTGAACGCATGCTCGAAATTGTAGCCAAGTTTCGTGCGCGTCGTGTCCCAATGGTCGAATCCGGGTTCGCCGAAGAAGGCGTGCGGGCTGATTTGACCGTTTGGATTGGGATAGAGCGTACCTTCAGGCGGAAGGAAGAAATAGGTATAACCGTCGATCTTATCTTGCTGGTGCTGGGCAAGAATCGTTAGCGTCGTGGCTTCAGTCGGTTTCCAGGTCAGGGTCGGCGCAAGAAACAGACGCTCTCCGCTCGTATAATCCACCTGACTGTCGGCATCGCGATAGAGTCCGGTGAAACGGTACGTGAAGACCCCCTCAGGATCTATGGGGCCGCCGACATCGATAGCGCCTTGGAGGCGCGCTGGATCGCCGCCCTCTATCTGCACTTCTCCGAAACGTTCGGCCGTCGGCCTCTTGCTGATCTGATTGACGATTCCGCCGGGCTCACCTTGGCCGTACAACACCGATGCCGGCCCTTTCAGGACCTCAACTCTCTCCAAGCCATATGCTTCGATAGGCTCGTTCGGCGATGATATGAGGCCGTCAAGATAGCGGGATTCGTCCGCGAAGAACCCTCTGAGCGAAATGGTGTCGTTGCGAAGATCGTGCGGCACATTCGCGTAGGCGCCGGGCGTGTAGGTTAGCGCTTCCGAGACCGTCTTCGCCCCTCGCTTATCCATTTCTTCCCGTGCGACCACGTTCACCGCAGCTGACGTCTCAAGGATTGGCGTGCCGCTCTTTGTGCCGGTCCCGCTTTTCTTGGCAACGATGCCATTTACCGGACCGATGCCATCATCCTCTCCGTCCTGGCCCTCCTCTCCCTCGATGATGATAGGGTTGAGTTCGACGGAATCACCTGGAGCGCCGTAGGTTCGCGAAACCACAGCGAGGCGCTCGACGATCGTCAGGGTGTTGCCGTTGATCGCATAGGCATACCCTGTCCCGGAGAGCAGACGATCGAGCGCTTCGTTGCGGCTCACTGGCCCGTGTACCGCGCCGGATACTTTGCCGCGCAGCTGGTCACTCCGAGCGACGAGCTGCAATCCCGATGCCGCCGAAAACTGCAGGAGCGCCTTGTCCAGAGGCTGCTTCGGAATGTTGTAACCGAGCCTCGGCTGCTTTTGGGTAGCCGGTTCGGCATGGACGGGTTGAGACAGCGCCGATAGTGCAACGCCCGCCAGAAGGGCCGACACGGCCAATCTCACCCACGAACCTTGCTTGCTCTCTCCACCAAGAGAAATATCAAAACGCATGGCCTGCATGTCCCTTCATTGCAGAGCGGTCCGCTCCAAGAACAGAGACACCGGTAAGACGATAACTAATGACGCAGGTTGGAGATTTTTCTATCGACGGTAGATGAACGATACCGGACCCACCCGGGTGACAATTATAGGCAACGTATCGGCGATTGCCTGCAACGCGGCGCCGGCGTCCCTGGTGTTGAACGCAACAGTTACTCGAATGTCGCCGATCGCCGGTTCGACCAGAACGATGCGACCGCGCTGGTAGCGCTCCAACTCTTTCAGCACTCGTCGCAGCGGCGCATCGCGGAATGCGATGCGATCCTTGCGCCATGCGCCGATTTCGTCGGCACCGACCGTCGATGGCGTCGAGACAAGGCCGTTGGCCGCCATTACCCGCTGACCTGCGTTGACGATCACCTCGACGTTCGAATCCGTCCTTACTTCCACCGCGTGTTCAGCGACGGTCACATCCACCTCGGAACCGACATACCGGACATCAAACCTGGTGCCCAGCGCCCGCACGCGCACATCACCAGCGGTCACGACAAGCGGCCGCGTATCCGGGGCCACTTCCAGGAACACCTCTCCACGATGTAGAACTATAGCGCGCATTTTGGCATCGAAAGTCGTTGACACCGCAGTATATGCGCCGATCTCGATCCGGCTTCCATCGGCCAGTACAAACACTCGTCGCTCACCGACTCCAGAGGTCAAGTCAGCAAACGCACCGGAGGCGTCAAGGGCATAGAACGCGACCGGCCCTACCGCTGCGAACACTGCAAGGCCAATCAGCCCGCGTCGTGTCAGGTCTCGCCTGCGTTTCGCGCGTTCGATTTCCGGAGCAGCGCCACCCAGTCGATCCCAAAGGCCGGTAGCACGATCAAAGGCCTCGCCGTTCAGCGGATCAGCCGCGAGCCACGCCTCGAACTCTCTGCGTTCTTCTGGCGTCGCGGTCTCGTCACGCAGCCGGACGAGCCATTCCAATGCCAGCTGAAAGTTGGGATCGCCATTATCCGCCACGAAACCTGCTCCGGTTAGTAACCCAGACACCGGAGACGGGCGGATCGATGATCGTCAGGCGCACATTATGCGATCAAGGTCGGCAAGCGCCGTCACGACTTGCGTAATCACGGTGTTGCGGCTCACACCCATTCGCTGCGCAATCTCGTCGTATTTGAGACCCTCATAGCGGCACATCAAGAATGCCTCCCGGCGGCGGGGCGGCAGTTTGCTGATCGCCTCCAGAACCAGCCGCAGTTCCGAGCGCGCCGCGGCAATCTGTTCAGGTGTCGCTCTCTCGTCGACGATGCGCTCGGTGTCGAGCCCGTCGACTTCAACCGAACGCCTGCGCTGTTCATCGCGCACCAGGTTGTAGACAAGGTTGCGCACCGCACGATTGATATAGGCAGAGGGGCTGCGGACAGCGGAATTTGACCCAATAAGATTGGCGAATGCTTGCTGGACGATATCTTCAGCGGACTGTCCATCGCGCAGCATCCGGCGAACGTTGCCCAGCAGCTTGGTTCGCTCGGCGCAGTATATGTCGGCGATGATCCCGGCTTGCGTTGTCAATGACAGTCCCGTCCAATACCTTCCTATGATTATCATGTTTTAGGTCGCGAACAATTGCAGCACTGCAACACTGGTGCGGGATTGTCGGTCGCTCCGCCAGGGTGAACCACAACGCCGTCTTCGAAGTTCTGTCCGCCTTGTCCCGGGGCTCACCGGCCGCTGTCGCGCCATCCAGATATCGGCCGAAGCCGAAACCGGCTGTTGCCCGTGGTTCCTTCGTCCCGGACTTTCATGCTTCAGCCAGTGCCCAAAACGCTTCACGCCAGCGGAACAGCAGCTTGCGCCGTCTTGTTGGCAAGAGTCGAACAGACGGCTCGCGGCCCCAGTACCGCTAAGTCGCGGGAATATCGGAGATATTTTCCGCTTCGGGTCCACACCGAACATGTATGTGACTGAATGGTGATCCCGACTGGATTCGAACCAGTGGCCTACAGATTAGGAATCTGCCGCTCTATCCTACTGAGCTACGGGACCACGCCGGCGACACATAGCCGTTTCGGCCGGATTCGCCAACTGGTTTGACGCTATGCGGCGAGTGCCGTTTCCGCGAGCCGGACCCAGTAGCTCACGCCGTGCGGGATCGCCTCGTCGTTGAAGTCGTATGCCGGGTGGTGCAGGTTTGCCGTGTCGCCGTTGCCGATAAAGATGAAGGCGCCGGGCCGCGCATTCAGCATATAGGAAAAGTCTTCGCCGCCCATCATCGGAGCCATGGCGCGATCGACATTACCCTCGCCTGCAATCATCGCAGCGATGTCGGCGGCGAAGCCGGCCTCTTCCGAATGATTGACGGTGACAGGATAGTTGCGCCTGTAGTGCACATCGATGGAAGACTCGCTTGCGGCCGCCAGGCCGGCGCAGATCGCCTTCATGCGCGCTTCGGCGCGTGTCGCCACCTCTTCCTTCAGGGTCCGGACCGTGCCTGCCAACTCTACTGTCTCGGGAATGACATTATAGGCGTCGCCGCCATGGAATTTCGTCACCGTTACCACAACAGCCTCGACGGGATCGATCGTGCGGGACGAGATCGTCTGCAAACCAAGCACCAACTGGCTGCCGATCACGACCGGATCGATCGACTTGTGCGGTTCGGCCGCATGGCCGCCGCGGCCGGTGATCGTGATCTTAAACTCGGCGGTCGAAGCCATGATCGCGCCAGGGCGAATGGCAAAATGACCAAGCGGAATACCCGGCTTGTTGTGCATGCCGAAGACCTTCGAAATGCCAAAGCGCTCCATCATGCCGTCCTTGACCATCTCGTTGCCGCCGCCGCCGCCCTCTTCGGCCGGCTGGAAGATGACCGCCACCGAGCCCGGAAAACTGCGCGTTTCAGCGAGATATTTGGCGGCTCCCAAGAGCATGGCGGTGTGGCCATCATGGCCGCAAGCATGCATCTTGCCGGGAGTTTTAGAAGCATACGGCTTGCCGGTGATCTCGTTGATCGGCAGCGCGTCCATGTCGGCGCGCAGGCCGACAGTCGTGCCCTCTCCCTTCGAGCCGCGGATGACGCCGACCACACCCGTACGGCCGATACCGGTGACGACCTCATCGCAGCCGAACTCTTTCAACCGGTCTGCGACGAAAGCGGCGGTCTGCTGCACATCGAACAGGATTTCGGGATTCTGGTGAATGTGACGTCGCCAGCCGGCGATTTCGTCCTGCATCTCGGCGGCGCGGTTTAGAATAGGCATGATGTTTCCTGTGGTGTGATGCGAATGCCACGCTTTGTCGGCGTCGCCCGCTTTGCCATGTTGAGGTCACATAGGCTAAATAGCACGCGATACTGAGCGGCACGCAAGCCGCCGGACAGTTTGCGTATCCGGCCAGCTTGCCTTCCCATCAGGTTGGAACGCCGCGAAAGCGATCGCAAGAGGCTTTTGGCACATGCGTCATCACAAATGGATCAGTTTCGCCGTTGCCGCCGCGTTGTCGAGCACACTGCTGGCAGCTGTGGCCTCGGCCAATCCGGCGCTGCTGTTCGACTTGAGGGACGGTCGCGTGATCGAGCAACGCGACGCTTTCAAGCGTTGGTTCCCGGCCTCGCTAACCAAGCTGATGACCGCCTATGTCACCTTCAAGGCGCTTGAGAAAGGTGAATTGAAGCTCGATTCGCCGATCAAGGTGACAAAGAAAGCCGCCAAGCAGCCGCCAAGCAAAATGGGTTATAAGGCCGGCTCGGTGATGAATGCCGACAATGCGCTAAAGATGATGCTGGTGAAGTCGTCCAACGACATTGCCATGGCGATTGGCGAAAATGTCGGCGGGTCTGAAAAGGCTTTTGTCGAACGCATGAACGCGGAGGCGCAACGTCTCGGCATGCGCGACACGCATTACGTCAACCCGAACGGCCTTCACGACGTCGAGCAGTACACCACGGCGCGCGATCAGGCGCTGCTGGTCTCGGCGATCAAGCGCGAATTCCCGCAATATGCGCATTATTTCACGATCGAAGGCATCGTGGCCGGGAAGAAGACACTAGACAATTTCAACCTGCTGGTCGGGCGCTATCGGGGCGCCGAGGGCATGAAAACCGGCTTCATCTGCCCGTCGGGCTTTAACATGATCGGGGCCGCGACCCGCGATGGCCGCAGCCTGGTCGCCATCGTCTTCGGCGAGAAGACCGCTGTCGGCCGCGCGGAAACCGTGGCCGCCATGCTGGACAAGGGTTTTGCGAGTGAGATGCAGCCCGGCGAGACGCTGACAACGTTGTCCGCGCCGGCCGATCATACGGCAGCCCCTGTCGATCAGCGCGACAGTATCTGTCCGAAGCCGAAGCCGGGCGACAAGGAAGCCAAGGCCGAGCCGTCGGAAAATGCGGAACCGGAGATCAAATCGCCGTTCCAGATGCCACTCGATCACGCGCCAACCTATGTGCAGGTGGGGCTTGGCAACGCCAACGGTCCGACCCCAACCGCCATGACCGACGCAGCAGGTAACGAATATGCCGATGTGCCGATCCCCGAATGGCGGCCGGACCTGCCGGACCCGACACTGGCCAGCGTGGCGACACAGGGCGACGGCGCACTGAAGGACCTGCGCAACTGATGTTCGGCGAACCTGTTGCCGTTTCAGTTCTCACCGGATTCCTCGGCGCCGGCAAGACGACGCTGCTCAACCAGCTGCTGAAGGACCCGGCGCTCACCGACACGGCCGTCATCATCAATGAGCTTGGCGACGTCGCCATCGATCACCTGCTGGTTGAGCAATCGTCGGATGGCGTGATCGAACTTTCGGACGGCTGCCTCTGCTGCACGGTGCGCGGCGAACTGGTCGACACGCTGGCCGATCTTGTCGACCGCATGCAACGCGGCAAGATCGGCAAGCTGAAGCGTGTCGTCATCGAAACGACCGGGCTCGCCGATCCGGTGCCGGTGCTGCAGTCGATCATGGCCCATCCAGCGCTGGTGCAGGCTTACCGGCTTGACGGTGTGATCACGCTCGTCGACGCTGTCAACGGCGAGACGACGCTCGACAATCATGCCGAGGCCGTGAAGCAGATCGCCGTGGCCGACCGAATTGTCGTGACTAAAGGCGACTTCGCAAATGATGCACCTCCACCCCTCAAGGAGGAGGGAGATCTGCCAACGCCAGCGCCAAGTTCCCCTCTCCTTTGCGGGGAGGGGCTAGGGGTGGGGATATCGTTATCCGCGCTCATCGATCGTCTGAGGCAGATCAACCCTACGGCGCGCATCCTTGATGCCAGCAAGGGGGAGGCCGGACCTGCAAATCTCTTCGACAGCGGACTATGGGATCCGACGACCAAGACCGCCAATGTGCGCCGTTGGCTGGGCGAAGCGGCGGCGCATGACCATCGTCATGATCATCATGGCCATGCCCATCATCACGATCATGAGCACGATCACCACCATCACCACGACGGCCGCGTAAGATCGTTCTCGTTGGTGCATGATGGGCCGATCCCCTATTCCGCGGTGGACACCTTCCTCGAGCTGCTGCGTTCAGTGCATGGCGAAAAACTGCTGCGCATGAAGGGCGTCATCGAGATTGCCGAGCAGCCGGACCGGCCGCTTGTCGTCCACGGCGTACAGAAACTGTTGCGTCCGCCGGCGCGGCTGCCGGCCTGGCCCGACGGCCAGCGCGGAACGCGGCTGGTAATCATCGGCTTCGATCTGGCTGAGGATCATGTGCGGCGGCTGTTCGCGGCCATCACCAACCAGCCGGCGATCGACCAACCCGACCGGGCAGCCATGGAACACAACCCGCTGGCCATTGCCGGGATGTGAAACGCTCGTGTTAGTCGGTGGGCGGGCCCAGGGGCCATCTACCTTGTTTTCGCCAGCGCCAGCCTTGAAACGTCAGCGCACTTCTGGGGAAAACGTAAACTACCCCCGCTCAACCCCGCTTCTCGAATGTGCTGAACTGGAATTGCTGCGTCGAGCCCCAAGGCGTCGTGTGCTGGTGGCGCACGGAAGCGATCAGCTGGAATCGGTCGCCGAGGAGTGCAGCAAGACTTTGCGCGTCGTGGCGGGCAACGACGAGTCCGCTACATTTTTCCGGGCCGTCCGGAGCGAAGGTGCCGATGACCGCACGACCCGACGGCGCGAGCGCTTGGTTGAGCGCCTCGACATAGGCTGCTTGGTCAGTCGGGTCGGTGAGAAAATGCAGCGCCGCGCGATCGTGCCATAGGTCGTATTGCCGTGACGATTTCCAGCGGGTCACATCTGCGACGATCCATTCGACATTCGCCGAATGGCCAAGGCGTGACCGGGCCGTCTCCAGCGCGGCGCTCGACAGGTCGAGCACCGCGACATACGCCTGTCCCCGCGCGACGAGGGCATCGACCAACCGCGACACCCCACCGCCAATGTCGATGACGGAGAGGCCCCGATGCAAGCCGGCGTGAATGAGCAGTGACAACGACAGATCGGGCGATACTTCGTACCAGCTGACCTCAGTCTCGCCCTTTGAGCGGTAGACCTGCTCCCAATACGCCTGCGTCCCGGTCATTTTCGGCATCGCCACTTCAATAGGTCTTCACCCCATTCACCATCAGCCGCACCGAATACAGCGAAGTTGTGCCACAAATGTAGAGGATGTTGCGCTTCGGCCCGCCGAACGCGCAGTTGGCGGTGATCTCGGGTACGAATACTTTGCCGATGAGCGAACCATCCGGATGGTAGCAGTGAATACCGTCGGCGGCGCTGGTCCAGATACGGCCTTCAGTGTCGAGCCGAAAACCGTCGAACAGACCGGCGGTGCAATCGGCGAACACCTTGCCGCCGGAAACCTTGTTCTGGCCATCGACCTTGAAGACGCGCATATGCGCCGGATTGTTCGGCCCATGCGTGCGGCCTGTATCGACGACATAGAGCAGATTCTCATCAGGCGAGAAGGCGAGGCCGTTGGGCCGCACCATGTCGGTGATCACCGCTTCGACCTCGCCGGTGACTGGGTCGACGCGATAGACATGGCAGGCGCCGATCTCGCTTTCGGCACGGTCGCCTTCATAGTCGGTGTCGATGCCGTAGCTGGGATCGGTGAACCAGATGGTGCCATCGGATTTCACCACCACATCGTTCGGCGAGTTGAGACGCTTGCCGCGCCAATGGCTGGCGAGGGTGACGATCGAACCGTCATGCTCGGTGCGCGACACGCGCCGACCGCCATGTTCGCAGGAGACCAGCCTGCCCTGCCGGTCGACGGTGTGGCCATTGGTGTTGCCCGCCGGCTGGCGAAACACGCTGACCGACCCGTCCGTCTCGTCGTAGCGCATGATGCGGTCGTTCGGGATGTCGGACCACACGAGATAGCGCCCGGCCGCGAAATAGGCCGGCCCCTCCGCCCAGCGGCAGCCGGTGAACAGTTTTTCCACCTGCGCGGCGCCATTGAACAGCCTGGAAAAACGCGGGTCGAGGGTTTCGTAACTGCCGGCCATGTTGCCTCGCTCACTTGTCGTCTTGTCTTGCCATCGCGGCAGGCGTGTCGCAATGGAATCGGTTGTTTGGTCTTATAAGCAGAACCGGCCACGCCACTGGAGAGGTGTTCGGGAATCTGGCATCAGTAGCGCGGTTTTATGGTTCGCCATTTTTTGAACAATGTTCATTTTTAGTCTATTGAACGTTGTTCAAATCTGTCGGGCGAGCGCCGACGCTGGGCCGGGGTGGGAATGGCGACACTTTATGACATCAAGCCAGCCTTTCAGGCGCGGCTGAGGCCGTTGACGAGCGGGCTGGCAGGAGCCGGTGTGACCGCCAACCAGGTCACGCTCGCGGCGGCTGTCCTGTCGGTTGCCACCGGCGCGGCCATTGCCGTCATGCCGACGACGCCGTGGGTGTTCTGGCTGCTGCCACTGGTATTGTTTGTGCGTATGGCGCTGAACGCCATCGACGGGATGCTGGCCCGGGAACATGGGCAAGCTTCCAAACTCGGCATGTTCCTGAACGAGATCTGCGACGTGGTCTCGGACCTCGCGCTGATCCTGCCCTTCGCCCTGGTGCCGCCCTTCGCGGCCTGGGGCGCGATTGCTTTCGCGCTGACGGCTTTCATGACCGAATTCGCCGGCGTGCTTGGCGTGCCGGCAGGCGCCGGTCGCCGTTATGACGGGCCGCTCGGCAAGAGTGACCGCGCGGCGGCGCTGGGCATCATCGCCGCGATCATCGGCTTTGGTTTCACTTTGCCGGCGATCGCAAGCTGGATATTTCCGCTGCTGGCGGCGATTTCGCTCATCACTGTTTTCAACCGGGTGCGCGCTGCGCTGCGCGCCGCCGAATGACCGAGGCAAGAATGCTTCAACAGGTTCAAAAAGACAGCCGCGCTCGCCAAGATGAAGCAGTGGAGCGAACCTTCGCCACCTTCGACGGCACGGAATTGTTCTACCGCTTCTGGCCGGCGCGCTCGAGCGAGGCGCGAGGCGCGATCGTCCTGTTCCATCGCGGCCATGAACACGGCGCGCGCATGGCGCACCTGGTCGACGAGCTCGACATGCCCGACTATGCTTTCTACGCGTGGGATGCGCGCGGCCATGGCCGGTCGCCCGGCAAACGCGGCTATTCGCCCTCCTTCGCGGCCTCGGTGCGCGACGTCGATTGTTTCATCAAGGAGATCGCCGAGCGCGACGGCTTTACGCATGAAGACATCGCCGTTGTCGCGCAGTCGGTCGGTGCGGTGCTGGCCGCTACCTGGGTGCACGACTATGCGCCGAAGATCAGGGCTTTGGTGCTCGCTTCGCCAGCCTTCAGCGTGAAGCTTTACGTGCCCTTCGCCAAGCAAGGCATCGCGCTCTGGCAAAAGATGAAGGGCGTGTTCTTCGTCAACTCCTATGTGAAGGCGAAATTTTTGACGCATGACGCCGCACGTATCGCCTCCTTCGAGGCCGACCCGCTGATCACAAGGCCGATCGCCTCCAACATTCTGGTCGAGCTGTACGATCACGCGGCGCGTGTCGTGGCCGACGCCCGCGCCATCACCGTGCCGACACAGCTTCTGATCTCCGGCGCGGACTGGGTGGTGCGCCATGGCCCGCAGCACGACTTCTTCGTCAATCTGGCGAGCCCGGCCAAGGAGCGGCACGTCTTCCCCGGCTTCTTCCATGACACGCTGGGCGAACGCGATCGCAAGCAGGCAGTCGACGTGGCGCGCGCCTTCATCACCAGACAATTCGACGAGCCGGAACCCACTCCCGAACTAACGCTGGCCCACCGCGCCGGGTTTACGCGCGACGAAGCGGACAAGCTCGCATCGCCGCTGTCGCTGTTGTCGCCGCGCGGGCTCTATTGGGCGATCAGCCGTCTCTCCATCAAGCTTGGCTCGTTTTTCTCCAACGGCATCGAGAAAGGCGTCGTCACCGGTTTCGATTCCGGCTCGACGCTGGATTACGTCTATGAAAACCAGCCGCGCGGTTTCGGGCCGCTCGGGCGCTTCGTCGACAAGATCTTCCTCGAGGCGATCGGCTGGCGCGGCATCCGCCAGCGCAAGACAATGCTGGAAGAGCTGATCCCCGCCGCCGTGCTGCGGCTGAAACATCTCGGGCGCGGGGTGAATGTGCTCGACATCGCCGCCGGCCATGGCCGCTACGTGCTCGATGCGATTGCGGAATGTTCCGAGCAGCCGGCCAGCGTGCGCCTGCAAGACTATTCCGACATCAACGTGACCGCCGGCCGCAAGCAGATCGCCGAGCGAAAACTGCCACCGAGCGTCAGCTTTCACAAGGCCGACGCCTTCGACGCCGACGGGCTGGCCGCAATCGACCCGGCGCCGGATTTGGCGATCGTGTCCGGGCTCTACGAGCTTTTTCCGGACAATGAGCTGATCTCGCGTTCTCTGGGCGGCCTGGCGCGGGCCATGTCGGCCGGATCGCTGCTCATCTACACGAACCAACCCTGGCACCCGCAGCTCGAAATGATCGCCCGCAGCCTGACATCCCATCGCGGCGGGCAGGCCTGGGTGATGCGCCGCCGCACCCAGGCCGAGATGGACCAAGTCGTCGAAGCCGCCGGCTTCCGCAAGATCGACCAGCGCATCGACGAGTTTGGGATTTTTACCGTCGGTGTGGCGGAGCGGGTGTGATGATCTCGGGCATATCCATCGTTCCACTGCCCCCTCACCCGGCCCTTCGGGCCACCCTCTCCCCGCTGGGGAGAGGAGGGAGCCAACGTCGCCGCCGGCTTCCTCTCCCCAGCGGGGAGAGGGTGGCCCGAAGGGCCGGGTGAGGGGGCATGTCCGCTCAGACGCCTGTTGTCTCGCCTACGCCCTACCCCACCATCGCCAAGCGCGCTGCACTGTGGCTCGTCTTCCTGGCGCCGTTCTTCTATTTGACCTACGGTTTCGCCAACTGGACAGCCTCCCAGCGCGAGAACGTCGGCAGCATCGTCTACGATTGGGAACGTGCTATCCCGTTCCTCGCCTGGACGATCATTCCCTATTGGACGGTCAACGCGTTCTACGCCGCGTCGCTGTTCATCAACCGCACGACCCAAGGCGTCGATCGACTCGCTGGGCGATATCTCACGGCGCAGCTCATCGCCGTGGCGTTTTTCATTGCATTTCCGCTTGCCGCCAGCTTCGCGCGGCCGGAAACCTCCGGCCTGCCGGGGTTCATGTTCGATGTGCTGACCGGCTTCGACAAGCCGTTCAACCAGGCTCCCTCGCTGCACATCGCGCTGACCGTAATCATCTGGGATCATCTGCGCCGAAGGCTCTCCGGCATCGTTCGACTTGCCTGGCATATCTGGTGTTTCCTGATCGCCGCATCGGTGCTGACGACCTTCCAGCACCATTTCATCGACATCCCGACCGGCGCTCTGTTGGGCTTGTTTGCGCTCTGGCTGTTTCCAGCCGACGGCCGCATTCCCTGCTCAGGCGTCCGCTGGACGACGGACTCGAAACGCAAGCATCTCGCCGCCTACTACCTATGCGGCGGCGCGCTCTGTTTGCTCGTATCGGTCGCCGGCGCCACCTGGCAATCGGCGACATGGCTCGTTCTGCTCTGGCCCGCGCTGGCCCTCGCTATCGTCGCCTTCGGCTATGTCGGGGCGGGACCGAAAGTGTTCCAGAAGGGCTACGACGGCCGCGTGACACTGGCCAGCCTCTGGTTGTTATGGCCCTATCGCCTCGGCGCGAGGATCAACGCCTGGGCATGGACACGGAAAATTGCGCCCGCTGTCGAGATTGCCGACGGCGTCTGGCTCGGCCGATTTCCCCTTGGCCACGAGGCGGGTCAATACGCCGCCGTCATCGACCTTGCAGCTGAATTCGAACGGCCGGCGGTCGCACCGAATTGGATTGCGTTCCCGATGCTGGACCTCGTCACGCCGCCGGAGGCCGATATCGACGCCGCGGCTCGTGCCGTGGAAGCAGCACGGCAGAATATACCCGGCGGCAAGGTTATCGTCTGCTGCGCGCTGGGTTTCCAGCGCAGCGCCCGCGTCGTCGCGCGCTGGCTCGTCGTGACCGGCCGCACACCCGACGAAGTGGCCGCCATCGCCAGGATAAGGACTTGCGGCAGGCCGGTGGTGTTGCACGACCATGGCACGGTTGCGGCAGTGGATGCTTAGTCTCGGTCGATGACGTCAACCCCGGCCCAACCCGACTACAGATTGCGATGTGAGCGCATCGCCACTCGTCTCATGTGGCAGGTGATCACACCTGTGACGGTCGTCGCGATCCTTCTGCCTGCGGTGTCGGCTGAAACTCCACTGGCGCTTTTGCTCACTTTGCTGGCAATCATCGCCGGCTACGCCACCGTGGCTCTGTCGGCCTTGCTCATCTTCGATGCGCTGCTGTTTCGGCTCATGGCCAGCCACCCCGACGATGCGAGCGGCGGCGCGGCAGTCGACAATCTACTCGCGCGCATGCGGCTGAAGCCGGCCCCGACATCAACGCGGCCGCTTGACGACCGAATTCGCGGCTCGAACCGCATCCTGACGTTCCAGCGCATCGCCTTCGTGATTTTCGCCGGCGCATGGCTCGTCGCCGCCTGGCAAATCGGGTAGTCGCGAAACAATGGAAAGCTTGCGTCCACTGGTCTTCAAAATCGCCCGCCGCGTCACCGAAACGCTGCTGGCGGCCTTTGCCTGGATCGTCACCGGCGTGCGACCGATCTGGGCCGGCAGCGCGCCATCGGACCGGCAGCGCATTTATTTCGCCAACCACGCCAGCCATGGCGATTTCATTCTCGTCACGGCCTGTCTGCCTCCGGACGAGCGCGAGCATGTACACGCCGTCGCCGCAGCCGACTATTGGGGCAAGACAAAGCTGCGCCGCTTCATTGCCGAGCAGTTGCTGGGTTCCGTGCTGATCGAACGGCAGTGGGTAACGCAGCAGACAAACCCGATGCAAGCTATGTTGAATGTGCTCGACCAGGGCGATTCGCTGATCCTTTTTCCTGAAGGGACGCGCAACATGACCGACCAGCCGCTGCTGCGATTTCGCTCCGGGCTCTACAATCTGACCGTCGAGCGGCCGAATGTTGAACTCATCCCGTGCTGGATCGAGAACATGTCGCGTGTTCTGCCGAAGGGGGAATTCGTGCCGGTGCCGTTGCTTTGCCGCGTCGTCTTCGGCGCGCCCGTCGCGCTGGCTGAGGGCGAAGACCGCCACGCCTTTCTGAAGCGCGCGCACGCGACCTTGCTCGCCCTCAATCCGCGCCCGAAAAGAGCAGGTTGATGATCTCCGAATTTTTTCCCCTCCTCACGGGGCTGATCGGCGTTCTGGCGATCGCCAGCACGGTCTCTAGCATTCTGCGCTGGCGGGCTGGCAAACCAAACCCCACGCTGACCAATCTGAACGACCGGATCAATGCCTGGTGGGTGATGGTGGGCGTGCTGGTCGTCGCCTCGCTGTTCGGCATGAATGGTCTTGTGGTGCTCTTCGCGCTGATCTCCTTCTTCTCGTTGCGCGAATTCGTGACGCTGACCGACACGCGCCGCAGCGACCACTGGATCCTGCTCGGCATGTTCGGCATCATCATCCCGGCCCAATATTGGCTGGTGTGGACCGAATGGTACGGCCTCTTCACCATCTTCATCCCGGTCTATTGTTTTCTCATCATGCCGGCGCTGACGGCGCTGCATGGCGACACGGAAAATTTTCTGGAGCGTATCGCCGCGCAGCAATGGGCGGTGATGATCTCGGTCTATTGCATGAGCCACGTGCCGGCGTTGCTCAGCCTCAATATTCCCGGTTTCGAAGGGCGAAAGATACTGCTCGTCGCCTTCCTGATGATCACCGTGCAGGGCTCGGACGTGCTGCAGTACATTTGGGGCAAACTGTTCGGTAAACACAAGGTTGCCCCCAGCGTCTCGCCGTCGAAGACCTGGGAAGGTCTGATCGGCGGGCTTGGCAGCGCCAGCCTGCTAGGCGCGGCGCTCTGGTGGCTGACGCCCTTCACGCCGCTTCAGGCAGGGCTGGTGGCCTTCATGGCCGGCGGCATGGGTTTTCTGGGGGGCCTCGTCGCTTCGGCCATCAAACGCGACCAGGGCGTCAAGGACTGGGGCCATCTCATCGAAGGCCACGGTGGCATGCTGGATCGGGCCGACAGCCTTGTCTTCTCCGCCCCGATCTTTTTTCACATCGTCCGCTACTTCTGGACGGTCTAGATTAAGGGCCCGTTCGGCAAAGATTGCAGGAACGGGCTCCCCCTCATGCTCCGCCACACCAGGCACTGAGAAAGCCGCGATCGCGGCAGTGGCAAGAAGAGCGGGCGCAGCCCGACATCGAACGCTCGGTGGGCCACGTGTTGCGGATGCGCTCCGAACCTGCCTTCGGTTCGACGCAGCGCTTTCTGGAAAGATCATCTCGTGTCATCGCTCAATCACAATCTGTGTGTTCTGCGGTCCGAACGTGCGGACCAGCTGATAAAAATCTGATGCGTGTTCCGGTGCGAGGCGTACACAGCCATGCGAAGCCGGCGTGCCCAGCCGTTTCACCGCATTGGTGGCATGGATGGCGTAGCCGCCGGTGAAGAAGACCGAATGCGGCATGGGCGCATTGTCGTACTTCTTCGAATACCACATCGTGTGCATCCGGGTCGGTTTCCATGAACCTGTCGGGGTGACGTATCCCTTGCCCGCCGTCGAAACCTTCCATTCAAAGGCCGGGCGCCCGCCAACCGAGACGATCATGCGCTGTTCCGAAAGATCGACACGCGCCAAGACCTGGTTCGACGCTGATGCGTTGCCGCCCGAAACCAGAACCACGGCGCCGGTTAGCGCGACGGCTGCGATGTTGATGAGACGTGCGAACATATTGGTCATTGGAGCCTACCCTCTGTTTGGCCATCAGCCATTTGTTAGGGTGCCTTTTCGTGTGGTTTTGTTTCGGGATTATTTCGCGAAATACGCGATTTTGTTTCGCGAATGTTTCGAAATCGGGCAAAAAGCCTCCTGCAAAGTCAGGGTAAAGTCAGGGCCTAGACACCGGCATATCCTGCAATTCGCCCGGGATTACCTGCAGATTCACTAAAATAGCGGCTCAAATGCTCAGATTCGCCTTCCCTGTGAATGTTCAATTCACCAGCGGGTTATTTGACTCTTTCGGGCAGAATGTAACAATGTTGCAACAAAAAGCCTCACCGGCGACACATTCGAGAAACGAAGATGCGCGAAATTCGAAGCTGTCCGAAACGGCGCCGGTCGAGGCACAGGGCAAACGGATGATGAGATGGGTCTTACGGGTGACAGCGGTAACGATGGCTTTTTCGGTCATCGCGCTGTTGGCCGCGCCCAGGGATGCGTCCGTTGAGGGTTCGATCGGCGCCGTGGACGTTTTGGAATCGGCAGTAACCTGAGTAGCCGCGTATCGGCGGCAGGTCGTGCCGGCAACGCGGTAAACAGGAACAGGACGATGAGATCGAAATTTGTGGCTACGGCATTGTCCGCCCTGCTCTATGCGCAAGCGCTACTGGGTTTTGCGGCACTCGCCTCGGTAATTTTGAAAGACCGGAACCAGGTAGAGGTGGCGGCCGTCACGACCGCCGTCAGCGATCGAATTCCGCTGTAATTGTGGACCGCACCGTCTCAGGCAGGAGGGTCGAAGCGATAGCCAGTACCCCTGATAGTAGCGATGCTGTCGGTGTCTAGCTTGCGCCTCAGTCTCACAATGCGGGAATCGATCGAACGGTCGAAGGCATCATCGCGCTCGGCAGGGGCCGACGCGATGATGTCTTCGCGTGTCAGAACCTTATGCGGATTGGCGATGAACAGCCTGAGCAGCGCGAGCTGCCCGGACGAAAGCTGTTCTTCCTCGCCGTCGCGCGTCATGACCAGCGCAGCCTTGAGATCGACGGTCGAACGCTCAAGCACCAACGTCTCGCGCGTGCTATATCCGAGCCTTTCGGCAAGCCGGTCGATACGTGCCGCCAGTTCTCGTCCATGGACCGGCGCTTCGACGACATCCGCAGCGCCCGATTCCAGCAGCAGAATCCGCTCGACCAGCGGAATAGGCCGGGTGATAACAAGAAAAAGCGCATCGACCCGCAAAGACCGCAACACAATGTCGCCCGCCTCGGTCGGGGTCAGCTTGTCTCCCAGCACGATGATGTCGGCATCCGCCGGTAGGCTCGGCGGAGCGCCGTTCCATGCCAGCAACGAAACCCGTAGGTCGAAACCGACCCGCGCCAGATATGTATCGAGGTCCACAACGGTTTGTTCGGCCACCCCGACA
The DNA here is from genome assembly GCA_050247155.1 of Rhizobiaceae bacterium. Classification (GTDB taxonomy): domain Bacteria; phylum Pseudomonadota; class Alphaproteobacteria; order Rhizobiales; family Rhizobiaceae; genus Mesorhizobium_G. The sequence goes on along the minus strand of JBFWUS010000006.1, from coordinate 72,233 downwards.
AGCGTGACCACTGGTCCTTTACGCATGCTCCCCGTCACGCTTTTTGAATGCAACTGGACAAAATGTTAGACCTCACCTTACTTTCCGAGCGCAACAAGGACCAGATGGAGTTGCGCACCCGTATCGCCATCGCCGAGGACGAACCGGATCTCCGCGAAGCCGTCGCCGAATATCTCGGCGCCAACGGCTACGAAGTGCTGGCGGCGGCGGACGCGGCCGAGATGCGGCGCATCGCCGAATCGGAAAGCTTCCAACTCGCCATCCTCGATATTGCCATGCCCGGCGAAGACGGCCTCTCGCTCGGCCGCTGGCTGCGCGCTTCCATGCCGGTGGGCATCATTTACGCCACGGCTGCAGGCACGCCCATAGACAGGGTGGTCGGCCTTGAGTTGGGCGCCGACGACTATGTCGTCAAACCCTATGAATTGCGTGAGCTTCTCGCGCGCGTCCGCAGCGTCCTTCGGCGCATCGGAACCCAGGCTGCACCGAAGTCGCCGCCAGAAACCAAGGAACTGGAACGACGATCGATCGCCTTTGGCGGCTACAAGGTTGACCTCAATGCACGACGGCTCAGCGGCTCAGACGGAACGACTGTAGAGATGGCCAAAAGCGAGTTCGACGTCTTGGAAGTTTTCCTGACCCGCGCCAACCGCCTGCTCACCCGCGCCACCCTTTCGGAGGCCATCGGCTTGGAAGACGATACCGAAGCCTCGCGCGCGCTCGACATCCGCATCATGCGGCTACGCAAGAAGATCGAGGAAGACCCTTCCAACCCGAAATTCCTGCGGACGGTGCGAGGCGAGGGTTACATCTTCTCGCTACCTGCACGATGAGTGCAACCGGCCCTGCCGCGGAGGAGCCCTGGCGCCAGGCGCTGGCACCCGGCCCTAACCCGGTGATTCTGGCCGTCGAAATCGCCAAGCGGCTGCGCAACGCGCTGGACTGGCAAAAGGAAATCGACGCGGTCCTAAGCGAGATGGGCGGCGCCTTGCGCGGCCATCGCATGATCCTGTTCAAGCTGATGGAAGTGCCGGGCGATCGCGGCCTGTCGCAGTCGATCCGCGCCTACTGGGTCGACAAGCGCCTGGAAGGCATCCGGGCGGAGCCAGCAATCATTCCGCAGTCGCTCGTCAATGACGACGACCTGCTTGGGCGGCTCGCCGAAGAGGTTCGGCGCGGACAGAGTTTCATCGGCCACACCCGCGACCTGACTGGCTTTCTGCGCGCCGAATTCCAAGGTCAGTCGATAAGGTCGTTCTGCTCCGTGCCGGTGATCGCGCATGGGCGCGTGTGGGGCACGCTTGCCGTCAACGACTGTGTGCGCGAGCGCGAATGGCTGGATCACGAGGTGGCCGCGATCGAGATCGTTGCATTGTCGATCGGCCATGCGATCGAACGCAGCGAGTCGGACGCGCATGTCAGCGAAGTCATCTATTCGGCGATGCTGGAGGCGTCACTCGATGCTGTCGTTACGGTCGACGAGACCGGCAGCATCGTCGAGTTCAACCCGGCCGCGGAGAAGATCTTCGGCTGGCGCAAGCAAGACATCGTTGGCAAGGACGCGCTCGATACGATCATTCCCGAATTCTATCGCACCGGTTATGCGACCGGCGGCGAATATCTTGTCGGACGCGGCGCGCCGATGGTTGGCAAGCGGATCGAGACGCTGTCGCAGACAGTGTCGGGCGAAATCATCCCGATCGAACTGACGGTGATCGAGGTCAAGGTCGCGGATCGGCGGCTCTATCTCGGCTCGGTTCGCGACCTGCGTGAGAAACGGCAGGCCGAGGACGAAATCAATTCTCAGCGCGAAAAGCTGCACCAGAACGAAAAGATGGCCGCGATGGGCTCACTGCTCGCGGGCGTATCGCACGAGCTCAACAACCCCCTCGCCGTCGTCGTCGCCCAGTCCACCCTTCTGCATGAGTTTGCACCCGATCTGCCCACAAAGACCCGGGCCGAAAAGGTGCGCGCGGCCGCCGAACGCTGCGGCCGAATCGTCAAGAGCTTCCTCGGCATGGTGCGCCTGCACCCCGCCAACGAAGCAGCGACCGACCTGACCCAGGTGGCGCGGGCGGCCCTGGAAGTCACCGCCTATGGCGCGCGCTCGAGCGGCATTATCGTCGAAAGTCGTTTCGCCGAAGGCGCCGTTCTGGTGAGCGGCGACGCGGACCACCTGACCCAGGTCGCGGCCAACTTTCTGGTCAATGCCCAGCATGCTCTGGCGGCAACGCCCGACGAACGTCGCATCGTCATCAGCACCTTCCGCAAGTCGGGCGGCATCAACGGCTTCTCCATCGAGGACAACGGGCCGGGCATTCCGGAAGCCATTCGTCACCGGATCTTCGAATCCTATTTCACCACCAAGCCGGCCGGCGTAGGCACAGGCATCGGCCTGTCCATTTCCAAATCGATCGTGGAGCGCCACAAGGGACATATCTACTTTGAACCTGTCTTCCCAACCGGCGCGCGGTTCGTTGTCGAATTGCCAGCCATGACCAGAGGCCTGGCCGGACGCGTAGAGCCCACCCCCGGCGAAACAACCCTGCGCCGAGCCCTGATCGTCGACGACGAGCCGGACGTGGCAGCCTCGCTTGCCGACATTCTGGGGTTGATGGGCATCCGCCCTACCGTCGAGACCACTTGGCGGGGTCGTGAAGACTTTTCTGACATCGATGCCGACATCATCTTCAGCGATCTGCGCATGCCCGGAATCAGTACGATCGAGCTTTATCGAAAGCTGCTGGCCATGCGGCCAGATCTGGCGGCACGCTTCGTCATCGTTACGGGCGACATGATTGGCGCGCGCGCCGCTATCGACCAACTCCCGGCGCAGCAGCGCCCGCAACTGTTGGAAAAGCCCTTCAGCACGCTCGACGTCAGAGGAGCGCTTTTCTCGGTCGCCGAGCAGGTTTCGGCTCAATTCGCCGCAAACATATAAAAAGGGCTCTCTGCGTGCGGGGATCGCAGAGAGCCCAAGAAGCGCGGTTGGGTACGCGCAGGGAACGTCTCAGAAAATATTCGGTCGCGTCGCGTCAATATCGGCGCTGGCGATGATCCGTACGGAGCGGGGCGCATCGCGACCGCTTCCAGCGGCAATCTCGCGCAGACACTCCGCGGTTTCGACACCCCAAGCGATGCCATCGCACGCCGAGACCGGCTTGCTCGTCATCGGTAGCCGCGATGTCTTGCCGTCGGCCTTGCCCGTTATCGGGGCATCGAGGCGCGGCGTGGCGGCACCACTTGGGATCGTTGTTGAAGAGAAGGCCATTGTCGACAGCGCGATCGCAGCCAAGGTTGCGAACATTGCCATCGGATGATCGGCCGACCGGCGGCGCAACGCCAATTCAGGCATGCCGCGCACGGTAAGATTGACGACCCGGACCATCACCTTTTCTCCCAAAGGTATTTCGTTTGTTGCTTACACAATGAGTGGTGAATGTATCTGCCCGATGTTGGAGAGAAAGCGGGCATGTTACATGCCAGAAACAACAAAAAGGGTCAAAATGCCACGACTGGTCCGACCAGAGTGTGGAGAATGCGTTGTATAGTTGCGATGCTAGGGGCCTGCCGGGAGAGTGCGGCAGCGTCCCGCGCGGCATTGCCAAGTCAGGGCGCCATCGTCTCTTCGAAGCTGAAGAGACGAGCGATATCTGGTCGACCAATCCGATCGATATCTGGAAGGAACGCAGAGCATTCGGTTGTTACACAAGCGTCGCCGCTGAAGGCTTATTGCTTGAGCACGTCGACCCAATCCTTATGCCGTTCGAACTGCGCCTTGGCGAAAGGACAAAGCGGGATGATCTTCTTCCCGGCCTTGCGGGCATCCTCAACGGCGCGCGTCACCAGTTTCAAACCGACGCCTTGACCCCGAAAGGCATCGGGCACGCCCGTATGATCGATGATGATCAACGTCTCGCCCGCTTTGCTGAATGTCATTTCGGCTTCGGCGCCGTTGGCGCCGCGCAGAACGTAGCGCCCTTTGCTGTCGTTTTCTTCCAGCTCGATTGGGGTTTCATCCGGCATCGTGGGTTTACCTGCAAGTGTTGGGGCAAAAAGTTTCTTCGCGGCCTCGAATTCATTCGGACGCAATTCATGTCCGCCCGGATGCCAGTCAAGCGTAACCGCCGCGTCGGCGGCGCGCAAATAGGCATCGAGCCGGCTGGTCAATTCCGGCGGACAAATGGGATCGCGGCGGCCAGCCGTGATCAGGATCTGCTTGCCGGCCAGGCTGCCCTTGACCCGCGGCTCGAAGGGAATCAGCGGGTGCATCAGCGCAGCGCGATCGAACAGACCGGGATCGGCAAACAGCATGGATGCAAGGATGTTTGCACCGTTGGAATAGCCGAAGCCGAATACCGCCGACGGCTTTGCCGCCTCGGCATGGACACGAACGAACGCGGCCATTTTCGCCGTCGCCCGCGCAAGGTCGTCCATGTCGTAGACGCCTTCGCCGGTGCGACGGAAGAACCGCGCGGCGCCATATTCGGAGACATCCCCGCGCGGCGATATGATCGTGGCGCCGGGCACGATCTCGCGTCCGAATCCGATCAGCTGATGCTCGTTGCCGCCGGTGCCGTGAAAGGCGAAGAGCAGCGGCCCCCCTGCCCTGCCCTCGGAGCGCGCAAAAGGATAACTATCGTGCGACATCGTCATGCTCCGATCGGCTGCAGGCTTTGCTCCAGATAGGAGCGCAGATGGGCATGTTGGGAGGGCAGTTTCAACGCCTCGCCCAAATGTGCCGTATCCTCGTCGCGGGCAAAGCCGGGCTCGTTTGTCGCCACCTCGAACAACACGCCGCCCGGCGTGCGGAAATAGATCGACCAGAAATAATCGCGGTCGATCACGGGCGTGACCTGATAACCGGTATCGAGCAGCGCCTTGCGCACTTCGAGCTGCTCGGCGCGGTTCTCGACAGCAAAGGCAACGTGATGCACCGAGCCAGCGCCGAGATCGGCGAAGCTGGTCCCGGCTAACGTTTCGATGTCGACGACATCGGCGCCGTTGCCACCCTTGAGCACGAACCGCTTCAGGCCGCTCGACGTGTCTGCTTCTTCATAGCCCATATATTTCAGCAGCTCTGACATGCGGCCATCATCACGCAGGCGCATCGACACCGAATGGAAACCGCGGATCGCCTCGTCTTCAGGCACGCCGCCCTTTTCCCAGGGCTCGCGGCCATCGCCGGCAATTTCCACAAGCGCGAACTCGTCGGCATCCGGCCCGACGAAGGCAAGCCGCTTCTGGCCGAAGCTTTCGCCCTCCTTGAGACCCTTCACGCCTTGCTTTTCGAAACGCTCCTTCCAATAGCCGAGCGAACCCTCGGGCACGGCAAAGACGGTCGTACCGACCTCGCCGGCGCCGAGCCGGCGGGGGCCAATGTTGGGGAACGGGAAATAGGTCATGATCGTGCCCGGCGTGCCGAGCTCGTCGCCGTAATAGAGGTGATAGACATCCGGCGCATCGAAATTGACGGTCTTCTTCACCCGGCGCAGGCCGAGTGTGTCGGTGAAGAATACGTTGTTGCTACGAGCATCGCTCGCCATTGAAGTGACGTGGTGCAGGCCTTTGATTTGATTGAGCATAACTCTTGCTCCTTGTTCAGGGTCTGTCGCTAGTCGTCAGACCCGTGGGTTTTGCTGCCCCAAAGATCATGTATCCGGCGCTTCGGCGAAAGATCACCGATCGCGAATGCATAGTGCTGGAATAGTGAACAATAGGCCATCGATTGTTCACTCGTCTGGGCGTCTTGCGTCGGCGAGCAATTTCGGTTCGATGGTCGTCCCGCCGACCTGAGAGCGCATCGTGACGACCAAGCCTTCCCGCAGACCCAACATTCTGTTCATAACATGCGACCAGTGGCGAGGCGATTGCCTGTCTGCTGCCGGACATCCGGTCGTCAAGACGCCCAACGCCGATGCGCTGGCGGCCGAAGGTATGATGTTCACCCGCCACTTTGCGGGCGCCGCACCCTGCTCACCGGCGCGGGCCTGCATCTACACCGGCCTCTACCAGATGAACAATCGCGTCTGCCGCAACGGCACGCCGCTGGACGCACGTCACGACAACATGGCGCTGGCGGCGCGCCGGCTGGGTTACGAGCCGACATTGTTCGGCTACACGGACACGTCGCCGGACCCACGCTTCCATGTGCCGGAAGATCCGGTGCTACGCAGCTATGAAGGCATTTTGCCGGGGTTCACGGCGCGCCAGAAATTGCCGGAGCACCAGAAACCCTGGCTGTCGTGGCTGGAAGCGCGCGGCATCGATTCGTCCGCCGGCTTCCCAGACATCCATCGACCGGCCGGCGGCGCGACCGACGCGGTCACCAACCGGCCGCCGATCTATTCGCGCGAGGAGACGCCGGCTGCTTTCCTGACAGGGGAGTTTTTGCGTTGGCTGGGCGAACAGGACGAACCCTGGTTCGCGCACATCTCCTATCTGAGCCCACACCCGCCCTTCATCGTGCCGGAACCGTTCAACACGATGTTTTCGCCGAACGACGGCCCGGATTTCCAGCGCGCGGAAAACTGGCGGCACGAGGCCGAGCTGCACCCCTTCATGGCACATCATCTGTCCAAGCAGAAGCGGTCGAGCTTTCTGCCCGGCATGAAAGGCAAGGTGCGCGATTTCAGGGAGCAGGAATTCCGCGCCATCCGCGCGATCTATTACGGCATGATCGCCGAGGTTGATTCACAACTCGGCCGCCTCTGGCAGGGCATCAAGGAGCGCAAAGCCTGGCAGGACACCATCGTGGTCCTGACCTCCGACCATGCCGAGATGATGGGCGATCATTTCATGCTCGGCAAAGGCGGCTTCTTCGACCAGAGCTATCATTTGCCGCTGGTGATCCGCGACCCACGCGCAAAAGCGTCTCGCGGCACGAAAACATCGGCCTTCACCGAAGCGGTCGACCTGATGCCAACCGTCGTCGATCTGCTCGGCGGCAGGCCGCCGGCGCATGTCGATGGCCGCTCACTCGCGCCCTTCCTGACCGGAAAGACGCCGGCCGATTGGCGCACAGCCGCGCATTGGGAATTCGATTTTCGCGCGATCCCCAAGGGGCCAAAAAAGCAGCCGTTCGGCCTCAAGCCGCAGCAGTGCAATCTGGCGGTCCTGCGGACAGACACGCACAAATACGTTCATTTCGGCGGCGGGCTTCCGCCACTGCTCTTCGACCTGAAGAACGATCCGGGTGAACTCCGGAACCTTGCGGCGGACCCCGCATCCGCCGGCCTGCGGACCGACATGGCGGAACAGATGTTGACGTGGCGGGCCGAGCACCTCGACCAATCGCTGGCGCTCTCGGAGCTGACTGAAACAGGGGTTTCGGGATCTTACGCCCGTCTGGCGTGGCTGGGCGGCGCGTAGCAGCGCACAAAGAAGAAGGCCCGCGCGCGGCGCGGGCCTGATTCCAAAACCTGTCGGATGACGCTTACTGCGTCATCTTCAGCATTTGCTCGTCACGCTTCTCGGCGAAGGTGGCCGCATCATAGGCGGCAGCCGCCTCAAGCTGTGCCTTGGTGAAAGTCGTGTAGAGATATTGCTTCCCGTCCTTGTCCGCCATGAAGGCAAGGTTATCCATGCCGACCGCTACCGGCTTCTCGCCGATGCCAAGGAAGCCGCCAACGTCGATGATCACAGCGTCGACCTTGTCGCCAGTCAACACGACGTCGCCGATCTCGCCGATATTGGCGTCATCTGCACCGTAGACGGTCGTGCCCTTCAGCTTGTCGGCGCTGAGCTCGGTGGCCGGAACGGCAGTCAGGGTCGACTTGTCGATGGCAGCGGTCGCCGAGGAATCAGGCTTCAGCGCTGTCGGATCGGAGGCAGCCGGAGCCTGGGCGGTGTTCTGGTCGGTAGCAGGCGGAGTTGCTGCCGGAGCCTCGGCCGTCGTATCGGCAGGCGGCGTCGCCGGAGCAGGCTGCATCGCCGTATCAGTCGTTGCCGGCGGTGTGGCCGTGCCTGTCGAAGCTACCGGCGCGGCAGGCTCGTAAGGGGTGCGATCGAAAGCCGGCGCCGATTCGAGCTCCTCCTTGCTCATCGCCACAACCAGCCAGCGGTCGCCGTTCTTCTCGGCCCATTCGGCGGTCTTATAGTCGATGGCGACGTCCTTTTCGCCGATACCGAGGAAGCCGCCGACACCAACGATGATTTGATCGACCACGCCGTTGGCGCCGATGACCAGATCGTTCACGTCTCCGATATTCTCGGCATTGTCGCCTGTGCCGTTATAGACGGTCTCACCGATAAGATTGCTGGCAAGCTGGCCGTCAGCCTTGGCGACCGGCGTTTCCATCGCAGGAGCCTCGGCTGCCGGCGGTGTAGCCGGAGCCGGTGCTGCTGGGTCGGCCGTCTGGGCGAATGCGCCGCCCGCCATCAACGCAGCAGCGGCAGTGGTGATCAAAAGTTTGCGGATCATGACAATCCTCCTTGGCTAATCCCGTTGTCGCGGCCGCGTGACCGCGCTTGTACGGCTGCTCATGCAGCCTCGAAAAAACTAACGCGAGGAGTCACGGCAGGTTCCGATATTTGGACCGCGATAGGTGATAAGATCACGCTGGAACCAGGCGGCGAAAACCGCGTTTCGCATCGTTGCCGCCGGAGCCACATGCATGCTCTGGTGGTTCCTGTCGTATCAATTTGCACGGAGTTCGAATGCGATTCGTAGCGGTGCTAAACCGGGACGGCGGGACGTTGCGCACCACGGATTTGAATGCGTTTTCCAAGCGTATAGAGGCTGTGCTGGGTGACGCAGGCCATGAGGTTAAGATGCGTATCGTGCGCGGTGACGAAATCGTCGGCGCACTCGATAAGGCTGCGAGACAGCGCGGCGTGGATGTCGTCATGGCCGGCGGCGGCGACGGCACGATTTCCGCCGCGGCGGCAAAGCTCATGGGCGGCAAGAAAGCGTTGGCGGTGCTGCCCGCCGGGACGATGAACTTTTTTGCCCGAAGCCTAGGCGTACCCCTCGACCTTGATGCGGCGGTGGCGGCCTTCGCTAGAGGACAGGTGAGACCTGTCGACATGGCGCTCGCGAACGGCAGGCCATTCATCCACCAGTTCTCCATCGGCATGCACGCCAAGATGGTGCAACTGCGCGAGAAAATGGATTTCGGCTCTCGTCTCGGAAAGATGCGCGCCTCGGCAAAGGCAACCTATTACACACTGAAGAACCCGCCGAGCATCAATGCCAGGCTACGCATCGGCGAGGCAGAGACCAAGGTCAAAACGACAGGCATCGGCGTCACCAACAATCTGTTCGGCGAGGGTCACCTGCCTTACGCCGACCATCCGGACGGCGGCGTCCTGGGAATCTACGTAACCGCTGCCAGTGAGCGGAATGAGCTTGTGCGCTTCTTCTTCAACATGGCGCGCGGCCGCTGGCACGCCAACCCGCATGTCGACATCTATCAGGCCACCAGCATGCAGATCAGCCTGCCGGCACGAGCGACTCGCCTGAAATGCGTGATCGATGGTGAATTGGCAAAGCTCGAGCGCGAAACCACGATCGAGATCAAACCCAAATCCTTGCGCGTTTTGGCCCCCACTTGAGGGCGCTTAATTCTGCGTAGGAACCTGTTCTGTTGCAACGGTAGGCGGATCGATGGCTTCGCCGTAAAACTCGACGCCAGCCCACACCACCATTGCGAGCAGCAGGCCGCCAACAAGCACCATCAGGACCTGCCAACCCCACCGCCCCTGCCGAGCCTCGTCTGTTGGGATAGGCGTCACTTTATTTGTGTCGGTCGGTGTCATCACAAAATCTCGCTTCGACGGCGATGTGTCAGCCGTTTTCAAAGAGGCAATGGAGTTCACCCGCTATAGTTCCAAGATTTCGCGAGAAACGCTTCCGGAAAGCTACTCGTCTGGCTCGGCAGGCGGCGACTTCGGCCCGCGGCTGTTTTCCTTGTAGATGCGATAGCCGAGTATGCCGAGCAGCGGAGCGATCAGCAAAGTCGATGCCGATTTCCGGTTGGCGAGCGCCGGCAGCAGCGCCAGCGCCGAGGCGGCGACGACCGTTGCAAGTTCGCCCTTACGCCGCTCGGTGGCTCTCCGCCGCCGCGCGCGCGTCGTCAGTTTGAAGACGATCAGGATCAACAGACCGAGGCCGATGAAGCCGGCGCCAAACGCCGCTGCCGCATCGATCGGCCCGAAATGCGCGGCTGCATAGAGATACGCGCCGACCAGCAGGAAGACAAAGCCGATCAGCGCCAGAAAGGCGCACAACGCATAGACGATGAACGTCACTTTCGCCCGGCGAAACGCCAGCAGCGCCTCGCCGGACGCGATGTTGGCTATCAGGGTTGCGAGCATGCGGACGAGCCGTCAGCGGCGTGACAGCAAGGCGAACAGGAAGCCGACGCCCGCCGCGATTGCCAGCGACGTGACCGGCTTCTCGCGCACCGCCTCGGTGAGTTGGGCTTCCAGATTTTCAGCCCCTACTCGGAAATCGTCATAGGCAGATTCGCCTTGCGACTTGATCTGATCCATCCCCACAGCAGCCGCTTTGCGCGCGGTGTCGTAAGAATGGCGGCCGGTCTTCGCCAACAATTCCGTCAGCTTCGCCACGTCTTTCTGTAGCTGCTTGATATCCTCTTCCAACGACCGCTCCGTCGCACCGGAGACAGCTTCCTCTCCGGCTGCCGCCTTGGAGGTCTTGCGTGTCGATGCGGCCATGATTTCGAACTCCTTGTAACGGTTACCCGAAACGCTCTGCACGAACGACAGTTCCGTTACCGCGTCGCGCCATGTCTATCACGGCAATTCAACCGCGACCGCGGCAGATGTCAAACATTAGACCAACGGACGCTTGCGCTCCGACAGCCCTTCCCACTCCGCGATCTGGGCAAGACGTTCCGGCTCGAGAACCTGGCAGCCATTGTCCACCCAGGCGATAAGCTTTTGCGTGCTGAGCTTACGCAAGGTCTTGTTGGTGTGCACGAGCGACATGCCGAGCGTGTCGGCAACGTGCTGTTGTCGGATGGGCAAGATCAGTCCTTTTGGCACCGCCACCGCGACGGCCTCGGCCCGCGCGTAAAGAAACGCCAGCAGATAGGCCGCCCGCTCGATCGCCGTGCGCCGGCCGATGCTGAGCAAATGTTCGTCCAGCATCTGTTCTTCACGCGATGCTATCCAGGTCATGTCGAAGCCGAGCCCCGGATGATTGCGGTAGAGCGTGTTCAATTTCCCGCGCTCAAAGACGCATAAACGCATCTCGGTCAGGGCCTCGACCGAATGCTCCATCTCGCCCATCAGAACGCCCTGCAAACCGATCATGTCGCCAGGCAGAACATAATTCAGGATCTGCCGCCGACCGTCTTGCAGAAGCTTGAAGCGAAAGCCCCAGCCTGACAACGTCGTGAAGAGATGCGCACTGTGGCTGCCCTCCACCAGCACCGTCGATCCTCTATCGACAATCAGTTCGCCGCGTTTGAACTTGCTGACGAATTCAAGCTCGGCGGGCTCAAAGGGACGAAAGACCGGCAATTCGCGCAATGGACACGCCTCGCATGCGATCTTTTGCGCGGTCTTGGTGTTCTTGGCAGCTACAGCCAACGAAGCCTCTCTCAAACTGCCGCCGGCGCGCAAAGCCGCTCCTCCAAGGCATCAAGCCATTCGGGCCGGCAGCAGAAGCTAGCGCATCGCCCGGCCTCCCACCATGTCTTTTCTTAATGACACCAATGATTTGGACAGCCATGTCTCGCGATTTGAAAGCGAGGCATCATTGCAAAACCGAAGTCTTGAGAGACGGAGCATTCTGCTGGTCGAGGACGAGCCGTTGATCGCGCTGGACGTCGAAGAATTGTGCAAGGAGCACGGCGCAACGAAAATTGTCACGATCAGGCATATCGACGACGCCAATGCGCTGGATTTTTCTCTCTTCGACGCCGCGATCGTCGATCTCGTCCTCGGCGATCATTCGACCTTGCCGCTTGCCGCCGCGATGCGAGCGAACAACCTGCCGATCGTATTCACCACGGGTTATACCGGCGCGCCAGAACTAACGCTCGATTTCCCGGACGTCGTGATGCTCTCGAAGCCCTATGCAGGCAGCGCGCTGGTCGAGGCGTTGAGTGCTGCAATCAGACTCAGTTCACGGAATATTTGAGCCGAGCACCTGGGTCGAGATCGCGTCCGGCCCATATTCCGAATCGTCATCGACGCCCAGAATTTCATGCAGCCTGGTCCGCGCCCGGCTGACGCGGCTCTTGATGGTGCCCACCGCGCAGTCGCAAATGTCGGCAGCCTCCTCATAGGAAAACCCGGACGCGCCAATGAGGATGATCGCCTCGCGCTGATCTGGCGGCAACTGGTCGAGCGCCGAGCGGAAATCTTCGAGGTCCAGCATCCCGTCCTGCTCCGGATGGATCGCCAGCCGCGCCGTCATCGCGCCGTCCGTGTCCTGTACCTCGCGTCCGCGCTTGCGCATCTGCGAATAGAATTCATTGCGCAGGATGGTGAACAGCCAAGCCTTGAGATTGGTGCCCATTTGGAAGCTGGACTGCTTGTCCCAGGCCTTCATCAAGGTTTCCTGCACCAGATCGTCGGCCTTATCGGCGTTCTGCGACAAGGAAACGGCGAAAGCGCGCAGGCTCGGAATCGCACCGAGCAAGTCGGTCTTGAAGCTGGCTGCAGGCATCGGCTTCAGCCCTCGTCCCGAGGCGTTTCGGCAGATTCCAGCTTGTTGAGAAGCTGCGCAAAACGGTCCGGCACCTCATCGGTTACGACTGAGCTGTAATATTGCTTGAGCTTCCTGGCGATTTCGCTGTTTGCGCCCAGAGGATCCTTGGCGTCCCTCTTGCGCAAGGGGCGCTTGGGCGTCGCCGTTGCTTCATTCATTATCTATGCCCTTCACACCATACACTGTGCCTGCCCGCCGACAGGCCCGCCCTCTCGAACTGCTTCCAACGCGACAGGCCGTACAAGGTTCCATCCCGCCCGACAATTTTTGGAACTATGTGTTGCTTTCCGCGTTTTACCTCACTCTTTATGCGCCAAGCCCACAATAAACATGAGGGATCTTATGAGCTTGTCCACAGCGATCGCCCCCCATCTGCCCTATCTCCGACGCTTCTCCCGAGCCGTTTCGGGCTCGCAGTCCAGCGGCGATGCCATGGTGGCGGCGATGTTGGAAGCGCTGATCGCAGATGTCTCGCTATTTCCGAAGGCCTCGAGCGAGCGCATCGCGCTCTATCAGTTGTTCACCCGGCTTTTCACCACCGTGTCGATCAAAGTGCCACTCGAATCGTCGAGCCCAAGCTGGGAACGCCAGGCGCAGGCCAATCTCGGGGCGCTGGCGCCGCTGCAGCGCCAGGCTTTCCTGTTGGTTGCCGTGGAAGGCTTCTCCGAAGAAGAAGCGGCGGAAATTCTGGAAATGCCGATCGAGGAATTCGCCGAGCTGTTGACACAGGCCAGCGCCGAGGTCTCGCGCCAGATGGCGACCGACATCCTGATCATCGAGGACGAGCCGCTGATCGCCATGGACATCGAGGAGATGGTCGAAAGCCTCGGCCATCGTGTCGTCGGGATCGCGCGCACCCATGCGGAGGCCACCGAACTCTTCCACAAGGCGCGTCCGAAAATGGTGCTGGCCGATATCCAGCTGGCCGATGGCAGTTCCGGCATCGATGCGGTGAACGAAATCCTGGCTTCGGCCCAGATTCCGGTGATCTTCATCACCGCTTTCCCTGAGCGGCTGCTGACCGGCGAGCGACCAGAACCGACCTTCCTGGTGACGAAGCCCTTCGTGCCGGAAATGGTGAAGGCGCTGATCAGCCAGGCGCTGTTTTTCGACCGCCAGGCGAAGGCCGCCGCTTAATAGATATCCGAAGCCGGCCAAGTTCCTCGACTTCAGATGGAACTCAATTGCCCGGCAGCCGTTATATCCCCGAACAATGAGGGAGTATTCACCATGCTCTACTGGGCTCTAGTGTTCCTCGTCGTTGCGATTGTCGCGGCTGCATTGGGGTTTGGCGGCATAGCTGGTGCATCCGCCGGTATCGCCAAGATACTCTTCTTCATCTTCCTGGCCTTCCTGGTCATCTCGCTCGTCATGGGCTTGATGCGCAGGGCCTAGGTTCGGCTCGCATTTTCTGGACTAGGAGCCGAACCCCTCAATCGGCTCTTGGGGCGCGCTGGGTGATTGTTTTCGGACAATTGCCCGGCGTCTGCATTTGTGGGCGGCTACTCCCGAGCATGGACGCAATGCCAGAAAAAAAGGAGAAGCCGGCGCAAGGCCGGCTTCCAGTGTCGAGAGGGGGACATCTCGATAGACGACCTGTGGGATGGGGGGAGAGATCGTCTGTCCCAACAATGAATCTGAGCCCAAACGGTTCCACCATTTTGCACTTTTTCTGATCGGCCAACGCGCATCAGCGGCGACACGCATTAATCTTCCTGGATCGCATATCCCGAGCCGCGAATGGTGCGGATGACGTCGGGCTGGCGGTTCGTGTTGACCGCCTTGCGCAGCCGCCCGACATGAACATCGACAGTGCGTTCGTCGATGTAGATCGTCTCGCCCCAGACATTGTCGAGCAATTGGGTGCGTGAAAACACACGGCCGGGGTGCCGCATCATGAATTCGAGCAGGCGGAACTCGGTCGGCCCGAGCTTCAGCTCGCTCTTCCTGCGATAGACGCGGTGCGATTCACGGTCGAGCACGATGTCGCCGACCTTCAGCACGCTGGAAAGCACCTCCGGCTTCGCCCGGCGCAGCAAAGCTTTCACGCGCGCCAGAAACTCCGGCGTTGAAAAGGGCTTTACGAGATAATCGTCAGCCCCGGTGGAAAGGCCTCGCACGCGGTCGCTTTCCTCGCCCCGCGCCGTCAGCATGATGACGGGCAGGCGCTCGGTTTCCGGACGCATGCGCAGGCGGCGGCAGAGCTCGATGCCGGAGACCGCGGGCACCATCCAGTCGAGCACGAGCAAATCCGGCACGTTTTCCTGAAGCCGCACCTCGGCCTCGTCACCACGAGTGATGACCTCGACCTGATAACCTTCGGCTTCCAGATTGTATTTGAGGAGCACACCCAGCGGCTCCTCGTCCTCGACCACCATGATCTTGGGTGCGATCATTTGCGACTATCCTCAGGCGCCGACAATCGCCGCCGTCGTCTCGTCATGCTTCGGACGGGACACCGGCAACTGCTCGCCAGTCACGACATAATAGGCGTTTTCGGCGATGTTCGTCACGTGGTCGCCGATACGTTCGAGGTTCTTGGCGCAAAAGAGCAGATGCGTGCAGGCGGTAATGTTGCGCGGGTCTTCCATCATATAGGTCAACAGCTCGCGGAAGACGGCGGTGTAGCGAACATCGATCTTCTCGTCATTGTCCCGCAATTCGGTCAACCCCTGGGCATTGCGCGACACGTAAAGGTCGACCACATCGTTCACTTGCTCGAGCACAAGTTTCGACATGGCCTCTATGCCGTGGGTCAGGCTTTTCGGCATCCTGGTCTCGCCGACCGCCGAGACGCGCTTGGCGATGTTCTTGGCGAGGTCGCCGATACGCTCAAGATCGCCCGCCATGCGAATGGCGCCGACAACAGCGCGCAGATCCTGCGCCATCGGCTGACGCTTGGCGATGAGCGTGATCGCGCGATCGTCCAGCTCGCGCTGATGGTCGTCCATCACCGCGTCCTCGGAAATCACGCGTTGGCCCTGAGCCGCATCGCCCTTGAGCAGCGCCTGTATCGACGACTCGACCATCGTGCCGGCCGTATCCCCCATCGAGCGGATCAGCCGATCGATCTGGTTCAATTCCTGGTCGAATGAGGAGACTGTGTGCTCGCCCATCATCTACTCTCCGCGATATTCTGTGCCATTGCCGGGAAGCCGCGCCGGCTAGCCGTTACCCGAACCGGCCGGTGATGTAGTCTTGGGTCCGTTTTTCGTCGGGGTTGGTGAACATCTTCTCCGTCGGCCCCTCTTCGACCAGGTAGCCGAGGTGGAACATCGCCGTGCGCTGCGACACGCGCGCCGCCTGCTGCATGGAGTGGGTGACGATCACGATGGTGTAGTTCTGCTTCAACTCGTCGATCAACTCCTCGACGCGCGCCGTGGCGATCGGATCGAGCGCCGAGCAAGGCTCGTCCATGAGGATCACCTCCGGCGACACCGCGATGGCGCGCGCGATGCACAGGCGCTGCTGCTGGCCGCCGGAGAGGCCGGTGCCCGGCTCATGCAGGCGATCCTTCACCTCGTTCCACAGCGCCGCCTTCTGCAGGCTCTTTTCCACCACCTGGTCAAGGTCCGCTTTGTTCCTGGTCAGGCCGTGGATGCGCGGACCGTAAGCGACGTTCTCGTAGATCGACTTCGGGAATGGGTTCGGCTTCTGGAAGACCATGCCCACGCGGGCGCGCAGTTCCACGACATCGATCTGCTTGTCGTAGATGTCCTCGCCATCCAGCGTGATGTTGCCGCCGACTTTCGCGCCGGCAACCGTGTCGTTCATGCGGTTCAGGCAGCGCAGGAAGGTCGACTTGCCGCAGCCGGACGGGCCGATGAGGGCCGTCACCTGATTTTCGCGCACAAGCAGGTTCACGTCGAAAAGCGCCTGCTTCTCGCCATAGTGCACGGTGACCTTGTCGCCGCGCATTTTGATGACTTCGTTTGGGTCGGGGTTCATTCTGGCCTTGACCGCGGTCTCGATGGATTTCTCGTTCATCACATTCATATCGACAGACTCCGAAGCCTACCACCGGCGCTCGAATTTGCGGCGCAGGATGATGGCGGTGATGTTCATGGCCATCAGGAAAACAAGCAGGATGATGATCGCGCCCGACATGCGCTCGACGAAGGCGCGTTCGGCCTCGTTCGCCCACATGTAGATCTGTACCGGCAGCGCCGTTGCGGGATCGAAAGGCGTGGTCGGATAGTTGGCGACGAAGGCCACCATGCCGATCAGAAGCAGCGGCGCGGTCTCGCCGAGCGCACGCGCCAGGCCAATGATCGTACCCGTCAGGATGCCGGGCATCGCCAGCGGCAGCACATGATGGAACACCATCTGCATCTTGGACGCCCCCAGTCCAAGCGCGGCCTGCCGGATGGACGGCGGCACGGCGGCGAGAGCGGCGCGGGTGGCGATGATGATGGTCGGCAGTGTCATCAGCGACAGCGTGATGCCGCCGACGATGGACGCCGAGCGCGGCATGCCGAGAAAGTTGATGAAGACCGCGAGGCCGAGCAAGCCGAACACGATGGACGGAACGGCCGCGAGGTTGTTGATGTTGACCTCGATAAGATCAGTCAGCCTGTTCTTCTTGGCAAACTCTTCGAGATAGATCGAAGCTGCAACGCCAACCAGCAGCGCCAGCACGAGCACGATGATCATCATGTAAAGTGAGCCGACGATGGCCACGCCGATGCCCGAGGTTTCCGGGCGGCTGGACGCGCCATAGGTGAACAGTCCGGTGTTGAATTTTTCCGCCAGCGTGCCGTCCTTGGCCAGTTCGTTCATCCAGGTGATCTGCTGGTCCTTCACCTTGCGCCGGGCTTCCGGCACGGTGAGGTCGACCTGCCCCTTGAACGCCGAGTCGATATTGGCCGAGGCCAGCATCGCGACGTCGACCGTCTTGCCCATCAAGGAGGGGTCGGCCATCAGTTTGTCGCGCAACTGGATACGCGCGCTGTCGGACAGAAAGCCCTTCAATTTCGCAATAGTCGGCTTGTCATCGGGCTTGATGCCAAGCTTCGATATCAGTGCGTTCTGCGCCAGCTTGTCGTAGTTCGCCTTGACCAGAACGGACGGGTCGCTTTCGCGCTTATTCTGCGGGTCGATGACGGACTGATCGAACGTCACCGGCAAGGTGACATTGGTCTGCCAGAAGGCGGTATAGCCCTTGGTGAAGATGGACCCCAGCATGATCGCCAGAAAGATCAGGCCGAAGGTGATGGCCGCGATGCCATAGGCCTTGAAGCGCGCCTCGGCGGCATAGCGCTTCTTGATGCCGATATCGCGGCGCGCCGGGCGAGCGGCGGTCGGCAGCGCCGTATCGAATGTGGCGGCGGTCATTCGTACTGCTCCCGATACTTACGCACGATGGCGAGCGCGACGATGTTCATGGCCAGCGTCACGAAGAACAGCGTGATGCCCAGCGCGAAAGCCACCAGCGTCTGCGGCGAATTGAACTCCAGATCGCCGGTAAGCTGGTTGACGATCTTGACGGTGATGGTCGTCATTGCCTCGAACGGGTTGGCGGTGAGATTGGCGGCGACACCCGCTGCCAGCACCACGATCATCGTCTCGCCGATGGCGCGTGACGCCGTCAGAAGCACCGCACCGACAATGCCAGGCAAGGCCGCCGGCAGGATGACGCGCTTGATCGTTTCCGACCGCGTCGCGCCGAGACCGAGCGACCCGTCACGCATCGCCTGCGGCACCGCGTTGATGATGTCGTCCGACAGCGACGACACGACCGGGATCAACATAACGCCCATCACCAGACCGGCGGTGAAGATCGATTGCGCCTGGATGAAAGGCGAGCCGCCATAGAGCGCGGCGCTGAGGTCGCGCAGCCAAGGGCCGAGCGTCACAAGGGCGAAAATGCCATAGACGATGGTCGGGATGCCGGCGAGCAGTTCCAGCGCCGGCTTCACCACGGAACGAACCGGCTTGGACGCATATTCCGACATGTAGACGGCCGACATCAACCCGACCGGAACGGCCACCAGCAACGCCACGAAAGCGATGTAGAGCGTGCCGGCGAGCAGCGGGATCAAGCCAAATTGGCCTTCCGATCCGCCCGAGCCGGCGGCGGCGAAGCGTGGGTCCCACACCGTGCCGAAGAAGAAGTTCCAGGGCGACACTTGGCCGAAGAACGTGATCGTCTGGAACAGCATCGACAGCACGATGCCGATGGTTGTGACGATGGCCAGCGTCGATGCCGTGAACAGCGAGGCCAGCATCACCTTCTCGACCTTGTCGCGGGCGCGCGCCCTGACCGCGATCTGGCTCAATCCGTAGCCGGCGCCGAGCAGCGAGAGGAATAGCGTGGCGATGCCGCCGATCCAGCCGAGCCGCGCCTTGCTGGCGTTGGCTTCGACGGCGATCGGGATCATGTAATCCTGGGTGTCGGAAGCCAGTGTGACGCCCTTAGCCGCAAGCAGCGGGTTGATCTCCGCCATCGTCCTGGGAGGGTTGGACGCCTGGTCGCCATTCAGCAATTTCAGGCCGTTGGCCAGGCTGTTGACCAGCGTGGTGGCGATATGCGCGGTTTCACCTGTCTGCGTTCGGATGGCCGAGGCGACCTGACCCTGCTGATAAGAACTCGCGCCGATCGACCAGACGATCAGGAACAGCAGCGCGGGCAGTGTGGCGAGCAGGAAGGCCCAGGAGCCGTGATAGTGCGACCGCGAATGCGGCTTTTGCCCCGCCGCGGCGGCGGCGGCCGCGTTCAGCGCCCGGCTCCGTCCGACGACGAACGCCGCCAAGCCGATGGCGAGAACGAGGGCAAATGTTACAAAGGTGGACATGGCTTCAGAACCGAACTGAGGAAGAAGCCCCTCACGCGGCCCTGGAGCCACCCTCCCCTTGAGGGGGGAGGGTCGTCGCGAAGCGACGGGGTGGGGTGAACTTTTGCACGCGTGGGGGCACACCCCACCCCGGACCTACGGTCCGACCCTCCCCCTCAAGGGGAGGGTACCAATCCTACATCACCTTGCCGGCGCCGAAGGCGTCGCGCTGTTCCTGGCGCTCGGCGTCCGGAGCAGGAACCAGGCCGTACTCGGCGAGCGGACCGTCGGGGCCGATCATCTGGTCATCGAGGAAGAACTCGACATATTCCTTCAGGCCCGGCACGACGCCGAGATGCGACTTCTTCACGTAGAAGAAGAGTGGACGCGACACCGGATATTCGCCCTTGGCGATGGTCTCGACCGAAGGCGTCACGCCGCCAACGGTGGCGACCTTCAGCTTGTCGGCGTTGTTTTCGTAGAAGGAAAGGCCGAACACGCCGACGCCGGTCTTGTTCGAGTCGATGCGGGCGAGCGTCTCGGTGTAGTCGCCGTCGATGTCGACAGCCTTGCCGTCCTTGCGCACGGCCTTGCAGGCGGCGTCCGCGGCCTTCTCGTCGAGACCCGAAGCCTTCGCAGCTTCGACGCCGCCCAGCGTCTTGCAGCCGGCGATCAGCAGCTTTTCTTCGAACACTTCACGCGTGCCGTGCTTTTCGCCCGGGATGTAGGCGGCGATATCCCAGTCCGGCAGCGCCGGGTTGACCTGGTTCCACTTGGTGTTCGGGTTGTCGACCAGCTTGCCGTCGACAGCGATCTTGGCGGCAAGCGCCTTGTAGATATCTTCCGGGGTCAGTGCGAAGTCCGGACCGGTCGCGTCGGTGGCGAACACGATGCCGTCATAGCCGATCTTCACTTCCTGGATTTCGTTCACGCCGGCCGTCTTGCACGACTCGACCTCGGTGTCCTTGATCGGACGCGACGAGTTGGCGATGTCGATGGTGTCCTCGCCGGCGCCCTTGCAGAATTCCTTGATGCCGGCGCCCGAGCCGCCGGATTCAACGACCGGAGTCTTGAAGTTGGTGAAGGTCTCGCCGAACCGCTCGGCGACGATCTTGGCGTAAGGCAGGACCGTGGACGAGCCAGCGACCTGGATCTGGTCGCGCGCGGCGGCAACGCCTGCCGACATGCCAATGACCAAGGCAACCGCCGAGGCGGTGAGAAGAAGTTTGTTCATGGAGCCTGCTCCTGTTCGGACGTTTCGTCTTGTCGAAATTCGGATGGAGCCAGGGAACAATCTGTCTCGTCTGGCCCCGACGCCCATCAAGGCGTCACGAGGCTGCCAATAGACGGCCAATGTTACAGTTGGATGACAGTTTTGAGACGGAGAGGTTAATGCGGATGGGGATAGCGCGTTCGACAACGAGTGTTTGGCAGAATGCTGATTACTCATTGACGAACTACGGAAAAATCGTAGTGTCAATCAATGCAGGCAGTTATCGAAACCGCCAACTATCTGTCGTCTGCCAAGTCGGCGGGAATGACTGCCGAAGAAAAGCGGATCGCTGTTGATACTATAGCTGCCAATCCGCAAGGCGGCGACGTAATGCAAGGAACAGGCGGCTGCCGCAAGATACGTATCGCGGGCAGAGGTAGAGGCAAGCGGAGGCTACCGCGTTATTTTCGCGTTCGGCGGCGATGACATACCGGTCTTCCTGCTGGATGTGTTCAGCAAGGACGAGAAGGACAATCTCAGCCGGGCGGAACGCAACGAATTGGCCAAGTTAACGCACGCAATATTCGAGCGGTATCGAATGCGGGGTTAGGAACGATGAGCAAGACAGCTTTTGAGCGCATCAAGTCCGGGTTGGAGGAAGCGTTGGCCATAGCCAAGGGCGAAGCCGATGCCTCGACCTACGTCGTGCATCTACCTGAGGAGATCGACGTCCGAGCGATCCGCATGGATATCAAGCTGAACCAAGCAGAGTTTGCCGCGCGATACGGATTTGGATTGGCAAGCGTGCGGGATTGGGAACAGGGGCGATCCCGCCCGGTCGGTCCGGTTCGCGCCTATCTGCTCGTCATCAAGCGCGAGCGTGAAGCCGTCGACCGCGCCTTACGGGCAACCTGACGGTAGGTGTCACACCAACTCCACCGCCACGGCCGTCGCCTCACCGCCGCCGATGCACAGGCTTGCGACGCCGCGCTTCAGGCCGCGGTCCTCCAGCGCGGAGAGCAGCGTCACCATGATGCGTGCACCTGAACAGCCGATCGGGTGACCGAGCGCGCAGGCGCCGCCATTCACATTGACCTTGTCGTGCGGCAGGTCGAGTTCGCGCATCGCCGCCATGGCGACGACCGCGAAGGCCTCGTTGACCTCGTAGAGATCGACATCGCCGGTCTTCCAGTTCAGCTTGTCCAGCAGCTTCTGCATCGCGAACACCGGCGCGGTGGTGAACCAGGCCGGTGCTTGCGCAAAGCTGGCATGGCCCTTGATCACCGCCAGCGGCTTCACCCCAGTCTTCTCCGCTGTCGACATGCGCGTCACGATCAGCGCCGCGCCGCCATCGGAAATCGAGGACGAATTCGCGGCGGTCACCGTGCCGCCGTCGCGGAAGGCAGGCTTTAGCTGCGGGATCTTGTCCGGCTTGGCCTTGGCCGGCTGCTCGTCGTCGGCAATGCCTTCGACAGCCACGATCTCCTCGCGGAATTTCCCGTCGGCGATCGCTTTCAGTGCGCGGTTCAGCGAGGCGATTGCGTAGTCGTCCTGGGCCTGACGCGTGAATTGATAGTGCTGTGCGGTATCCTCGGCGAAGGTGCCCATCAGCCTGCCCTTGTCGTAGGCGTCTTCAAGGCCATCGAGGAACATGTGGTCGATGATCTTGCCGTGGCCGAGCCGATAGCCGGCGCGCGCCTTTTCGAGCAGATACGGCGCGTTGGTCATCGATTCCATGCCGCCGGCCACCACGATGTTGGCGCTTCCCGCCGCCACCTGATCATAGGCCAGCATCGCCGCCTTCATGCCGGAACCGCACATCTTGTTGACGGTGACGCAGGGCACGCTCTGCGGCAACCCGGCGCCCAATGCCGCCTGCCTGGCCGGCGCCTGGCCGAGACCTGCGGGCAACACACAGCCCATGATGACCTCATCAACCTGATCCGCGCCCAAACCCGAGCGCTTGAGCGCCTCCTTGACCGCCGCCGCGCCCAAGGCAGGCGATGTCACCTTGGCGAAAGCGCCCTGAAGGCCCCCCATCGGCGTACGGGCGGCGGAAGCGATGACGATCGGATCGGCAGACATGGATTTTGGCCTCATAAAACAGGAGGCCACAAGCACAGCCCAAACGGCAGGCAAAATCAACGTTGGAATGCTGAGCCAGGGAAAGGGCAACTGTGGCCGCGAGATAACGGCACCGCCCGTTTGGTGGGATGGAGGGAATGGGCGACGCCGGTCGACCGAGACTCTTGCAAACTACGTGTGTTTGGACGGTCTCGGCACCTAACTATGAAATACCTAGCACGGCATCGGCGTGATGATCGGCGGCTCGCACAGTCCAACACGCCGGCTTCTTCGAGAGCGGCTACTGCTTCATCGGTCGCATCGGCATCGGCAAAAAACCCGGTTATGGTGCGCACGGCGCCATCCTCCTGTGTCAGCGTCATGCATCAACGCAAACTTTCGGCGGACCTGCCGGTTCCCGTCCGTGAGCCTTTGCTCGGAAGATTTTAGGCGCTACAGTGCGTCCTTGCGGTTCGGGAACTGAGCTTTCACACGCTCCCGCTCGTCTTTCGACAATCCGCGATAGGCTTTGTTGGCAGCACTGAGCGCGGTCACGAAGCGTTTGCCCGCTTCGCGCATCTTGTCCGCGTCGGGCAACTTTCCCGTGATGACCTTAGGATCCCCTCCACTTTCTTTGTGCGCCTTCAGGCGCTTCAACACTGCGGCATAAGGCTCAAACGCCTTGCTTGCCTGCGCGAGTTCGAGAAGGGCTGCCTCGTAGTCTTCAGTGGTCGACATGAATGCCTCTTTGGTTTTGCTCGGCGTTGATACCCTCAACGACAACATTCGCCAAGAAAACTTTGACAATAATCAAGGCTGGCCGTCCCCGACACTACGAACGCGCAAAGAGCGAGGTCCGCTGACATGAGATTCAGCGGACCTCTAATCCAAGGGCGGCGGACATCGTTAGCGCACCCCCGGCCCGGCAGAACGGACGGACGCGGGAAACGGTTCCCGAAATCATCCCGGTTTTTTTGCTGCCGCACGAGCTGCCGCGAGCAATGAGCCCACAGGCGGCGCCGCTACCGTCTTTCCAGAAAACTGTCAGTCTTGCTTCGCCATCTGTGACAATTTCACCTGCGTCAGCAGCGACAGCTCGTCATAGACATTCCATTCGTCGACGATTTTGCCGTCCTTGTAGTGGTAGTGCGTCATGCCCATCACCTGAAGGCGCGCCCCGGTCGGCTCGCCAAGCTCCCGCAAGATGCCGTAGCCCAGATGGTGTCCTTCCATGAGCCAGCGCACGGCAACCTTGACGCCACCCTCTTCGCAAGGGTTTGAACAGATGTGCTGTGGCATATAGGCGGCGTCCGGGATCGAGCCGATCAGGCCGAGATGCTGGTGCGTGACGGCCGCGACGCCATAAAGCTCCTTCATCAGCGGGCCGTGATATTGGCAGATCGGCGCATAGACGTCCTTGATCTTGCCGAACATGCGCTTGTTGAACACCTCGTGCAGCCAGCGCAGCGTGTCCGCCTCAATATCGTTGTGGGCGATTGAGACGTCCGCCTCGGCTTCTGGCGGATATTGCCCAAGCAGACGCCGATTCTCGCCAATGTCGAGCGATAGCAGACCCTTATCAAAGGAGGCGCGTGCGAACTTTTCGGCGAACGCGTTCGGATCAAGTCCGAGTTGCTTGATGATGGCCATCGTGTCGGCCACCACCCATTCGCGGTAGATCTTGTTGCGGTAGATCATGCAGTCGGCGATCGTCCGCGACACGAAAGTGCGCCCCGTTGGCGGCCCGTAATGGCCGAACTGCGTGTGCCGGCCCGAACCCGTCACCAGATGCGAGGTGTAGAACCCCTCGACGTCATCGCCACGCCACAACACTTGCGTCGCCATGCCGCGACGTTCCGGCAGGGATACGAGGCGCTGGATCGTGTCGCGCACGACGTCCTCGCGGTTGTAGATCGTGCCGAGCGTTCCGTAGAGCACGCAGTTGTGGGTGTAGTGGGTGTAGATCAGGCCGATGTTGCGCTCATCCCAGATCTTGTGGGTGCAGCGCACGATATAGTCGACGATATCGGTGTAGATCTCGTCGAAACCATCCATCGGCTGGACGCGCGCGCGATCGGCCGGCGCAAGCTCGGTGTAGTCGCGGCGCTCGACCTGCAGGACTGGCTCACTCGCCTTGCGCGGCAGTTGCGACACTGCCTTGGCGGTCTTCGATTGGTTGTCGGCCTCGCTCATAAAAAATACTCCTGCGGCTTGCTGCGCGATAAGGTGAAGGGCATTTGGCGCGGCGTTGAGCCAGCGTCGGACATGGACGGTGACCGCCGCCGGATTTTCCAGCAGGGCGAAATGACCGGCATTCGGGATGAGGTGGTACTCCGACCCGCGAATACCCTCGGCCATCTCCTGATGGGCATCCAAGGGACATACCCGCTCATCTTCGCCCGCCAGGATGAGCGTCGGAACGGCAATGTTTCCGAGGCGCGGCCGGCTGTCAGCGCGATGGATGGCGACTTCGGCGTGACCGGCAAGAGCATCGGGTGCGGTGCTGCGAGCCATGGCGCAAATAGTGTCGCGCAGGGTCACATCGGCGGCATTTGCGGAGGATACAGGTTTCGGCCAGGTATCCAGGATGAACGTGTCCATACCGTCGGCGCGCGCCCTGGCGACAGCGGCGCGCCGCACTGCTGCGTTGGCCTCTGGATCGGGTCGCGGCGTGGTATCGACGAGACAGAGCCGCTCGACGCGGTCCGGCCGTTGCGCGATCATCTCAAGCGCTGCCATTCCGCCGAGCGAAAAGCCCAGCAGCGAAAAGCGCGCCGGGGCCGTCGACAAAATCTTCCGTGCCAAGTCCGGCATGGTTTGGGCGCCGCTCATATCGCCGATGATCGCATCGACATTGTCTAGCGCATGTAGCAGCGGCGCAAACACGCGGGCGTCGCAGGCCGTGCCCGGCAGGAGAAGCAGCGGCTTCTTGGCGCTCCCAGTCCGCTCTTGAGGGTTCATCCAACGAGATCCAACCAAGGTGGCACAGCATCGCATCAGGCACCGTGTCCGTATCGAAAAATGCGTTTCGAGCTCTGTTGAAAAAAGTTCTGGCAAATTTTGAATACGTATGCAAGAAGAAAAATCAGCCCGTAATAAACTGGTGGCGGCATGAATAGGCTGACGCGTCCATCGATGCGCCGGACAGGTTTTTGTATGCCAGGGACCAGCCGCCGGGGCGAAATTTTTCAGGCCAGGAGGCAGCCGCGATCATGAATCAATCCGTTTCCCCGCAGCAGGGCGTCACATTCATCAAACCGCCTGAGCGCGACTCCGTTGGCGACAATGCGCCGGTGGAAAAACTCGTCGGCGAGATCATTGCCGGCGTGCGCCGGCGCGGCGACACGGCAGTGCGTGAATATTCGGAAAAGTTCGACAAGGCATCACTCGATCGTTTTGAGGTGACGACGGAGGAGCGCGAGGCCGCGCTTGCCGAACTCGACCCGCAGACTCGCGCCGACACCGAATTCGCCATCGAAAACGTACGGAACTTCGCCAAGGCGCAGCTCGATACGATCCGGCCTTTGGAGATCGAGCTGCGGCCCGGTCTGCATCTCGGCCACCGTGTGATCCCGATTGAACGTGTCGGCTGTTACGTGCCGGGCGGCCGCTACCCGCTGCTGTCCGCGCCGATCATGACCATTGTGCCGGCCAAGGTTGCCGGCTGCGACGAGGTGATAGCCTGCCTGCCGCCGAATGCGCATAAGGCGATGATCGCCGGTTGCCATCTCTCAGGCGCCGATCGCATTTTTCGTATCGGCGGCGCCCAGGCGATCGCCGCAATGGCGTACGGCACCGAGAGCGTGCCGGCGGTCAATAAGATCGTCGGACCGGGCAATGCCTTCGTCAACGAAGCGAAGCGGCAGGTCTTCGGCCCGGTCGGTATCGACCAGCTCGCGGGTCCATCCGAAATCTTCATCGTTGCCGATTCATCCGGCGACGCCGAGATGATCGCCACCGACCTGCTCGCGCAAGCCGAGCACGATGTGCGTACGCGCGTCGGACTGATCACGACTGACCGGAAGCTGGCCGAGGCGACGCTGAAGGAAGTCGAGAAACAGCTCAAAACCTTGTCGACGGCTGCGGTCGCCGGTCAGGCCTGGCGCGACTATGGCGAGATTGCCTTGTGCGACTCCGAGGCCTCCATGATCACTTATTCCGACCACGTTGCCGCCGAGCATCTGCAGGTCCACACCGTCGACGCTCAGGCCACGGCCAAGAAGCTGCGCAATTATGGATCGTTGTTCGTCGGCGAACTGGCCAGCGTCGTCTATTCGGACAAATGCTGCGGCACCAACCATACGCTGCCGACCATGGGGGCGGGGCGCTATACCGGGGGCCTCTGGGTCGGCGCTTACGTCAAGATCGCGACGCACCAGTGGCTGGACGAGCGAGGCGTTGCTGTCGTTGCCCCGCCGGCTGCGCGTCAGAGCATCAGCGAAAGCCTCGAAGGGCATCGTCGGGCAGCGCAACTCAGACTCGATCGGCTGCAGCAGAAGGTAGCGTAGCGTTGGTCCCCTTTAAGGGGAGGGTGGCTCGAAGGGCCGTGTAGGGTCTTCGCCACTGGCACGCCAAGAAATCGTGGGAGCACTACCGCGAGGATCCGCCGTCCTTCGGACCGCTTCGCTCGGCGCGCGCCCTCAAGCAGGAGAGTGCACGCGCCATGTTGGCTTCATCGTCCCCACATCCGTTGCTTGCTCGAAGGCATGGCCGATCTGGCAAATCGTCGCTTCATCGCCATGCCGACCCACGACCTGAAGACCGGCTGGAAGTCCGTCGACGAAACCGCAGGGCACGGACAGTGCCGGATGTCCTGTCACATTGAAGGCCATCGTCCGCATCGGCGTCCAGCGCGCTGTGCGACCCTGAAAATCCGAAAAGGGTAAGGCAGTCGTGCAGGTGGTGACGGTCAGCAGAACGTCGCATCGTGAAAGCGCACTGTCGACTTCCTCGCGCAGCCTTTTGGCTGCGCGCAATGCCAGGGCGAGGTCCTCTTCACCCAACACGATGCCGGCCATGAAATAGGGAAAAGTCTTCTCGCTATAGAGATGGCCCTTGGCCGCCATCTGCTCGCGGTGCAGCGCATAAGACTCCGCGTGTACAATGACGCCGCCGCAAGCCTCGAACAGCTTTGCCTCGGGCAGCTCGATCTCTTCGATCCGTGCGCCGAGAAGGGACAGCTGCGATGCCGCGTCGTCGATGAGAGTGATGATCGCCGGCATGATTTCGGGATCGCGCGCAAACCAGTTGCGGGCATAGCCTATGCGCAGACCTTCGAGCGGTTGCCCGAGCTTGGATGAGGCAGTCTGGCTACTCGGCGAGCCCGCAACCGCGTCAAAGGTCAGCGCGGCTTCGGCAACAGTCGCACTCACCGGGCCGAGATGATCGAGGCTCGGTGCAAGCGGACAGGCACCATCCTTGGGCAGCGCAACATAGGTCGGCTTCAGCCCAACGACGCCGCAATAGGAAGCCGGGCCACGGATCGACCCGCCCGTGTCCGAACTGATCGTTGTGCGCACGAGGCCGCCGGCCACGGCCGCCGCCGAACCGGAGGACGAGCCACCGGTGAAATGGTCCGGCCGCCAGGGATTTGCCGCCGGCGGAAACGGCCGGTCGAACGACGGTCCGACCATGCCGAATTCGTATGTGTCGAGCTTGCCGACAATGATTGCGCCCGCTGCTTTCAAGCGCCGGACAATCTCGGCATCTTTGTCCGGGATATGGCTTTCGAAGACACGCGAACCGTAGGCCGTACGAATGCCGACCGTGTCGATAAGATCCTTGATCGCGATCGGGATGCCATACAGCGGACTTTTGTTTTCTCCATTTTGCAGAGCCTGATCGGCATTCGCCGCCGCTTCCAGTGCCCGCTCCGCATCGAGAGCAACGAATGCATTATAGGTTCTGTCGCGCTCGGCGATGCGGTCAAGACAGGCTTGAACCAAACGAACCGAAGTCAGCGAACCGTCGCGAAGCCTTGTCCCCGCTTCGGCAATCGAAAGCTCGGCAGGGTTCATGGCCTGCCATTCCCATCGGTCTTTTCTTTTTGGGCGAGATAGTCGCGCAGCACCTCAACGCTATCGCGAAAGCGATTGGCGAGATCGGTGACCGTTGCCAGCCGTTCTTCCGATAACGCAATGCCTGCGGCGTCGGACAACGCGGCAATGTCGGTTTGTGTGAGGCGCTGTCGCTCTGTCATCTTGTGCGAAAAGACTTTGCTATCCCTTCCACGTCGGACCAGCCTTATCGTCGGTAGTCACCACGCGATAGAGGCTGGCTTCGCCGGTCATCGAAGGCACAAGGCTATGCCTGAGACCCGGCGGGACGGCGCAGGTGTCGCCGGGCGCGAGGATCGACTCGCCGGCCTCCCAGCCGAGTTTCCAGTGGCCCCGCATCACCATCAGCACCTCGTGCTTGTTGATGGCATAAGGCGTTTCCGGGATCGACCCGCGTGTCAGGAACTCGACATCGAAGCCGGGTTTGTCAACGAGCAAGGCATTCTCGCCGATGACCTTCGCAGGCTCCTTGCCGGCCAGCGCCATCAAGTCCCAATAACGCGCGACGTAGTCACGGACGACTTCCTTGACGTCGGTTTCGGGGAACGCTTTCAACTCCTCGTCCGTCAGCAAAGGCATCGGTTTCACGCCTTCTGGCAGCGATTGGCCCTTCTTGCTGTCGTAAAGCTTGCCGTTTTCGCCCAGCACCAACCCATGGTCCTTGGCGTCCTCGATTACCTGCGGCGCCCAGATCACGCCACCGCCGGCATCGTCGCCGCCGAGGATCGCCATGATCATCCCGTAGTCGGTACCGATATTTTCGAAGCCACGAAAAATGCCGGTCGGGATGTTGAAGATGTCGCCTTCTTGAAGCACCACTTCGCCGGCCCTGCCCCAGCGGCCCCAGAAAAAGCGCCAGCGGCCCTTCAGCACGAAGAAGACTTCCGCGGTGCGGTGCGAGTGCAACGAGTTGCGGCACTTCGGCGGCTGGCCGGCCGCGCCGATGTTGAAACCCGGCGTCTCCTTGATGTGGACGTGCTGGTCGGGGCTTTCCGAGACACCGCCGCCGATGATTGTAAAGTTCTCCTTCTGGTTCGAGCCTGGCGTATGGGCGTCGATGAAGGCGGTGCGGCATGGCTTCAACTCGCCGTAACGCACGATGCGGCTTTCCATCTGCTTCTGGGTGACTGTGACGTCCATTTTCTTACCTTTCATACGTATGCAAAATTTCTTTTGCGTGAGTTTGACCGTGCCCAAGTGGCACAGGGCGATGCTGCCTAGCGATCCTTCGGCTGGGTTGAAGCTCCAACGGCGCGCGTCGAACCACGCATGACCAGTTCGCCGTCGAGCACGATGCGGCGCGCCGGCGCACTCCTGTCGCCAATCTTGGCGAAAAGTGTCTCGACGGTTTCCGTCACCATCGCATCGACATTCTGCCGAATGGTGGTGAGGTTGTAGGCCGGCCATTTTGCCGGCGGCACGTCGTCGAAACCGACGACCGCGACATCTTCGGGAACGCGCAGTCCGAGCTCGAAGCGCAGCACGTCCATCACCGCGAAGGCCATATGGTCGTTGCAGACGAAGACGGCTTCGGGTCGACTGTTAGCATCGGCAAACATTTTGCGCGCCGCCGCCTGCGCTTCCTCGTAGCGGAAATTGCCGACCTCGCGCTTGTCCAGTCTATGGCCGGCCGCATGCAGGCCCTCGCGAAATCCAAGCTCGCGGTCGCGTTGCGTCGAGGCGCCTTCGAAACCTGCGATGTAGCCGAAGCGCTTGTGACCAAGCGATACGAGAAACTCGGCCAGTTGGCGACCGCCGGCCCGGTTGTCCGACGTCACCGCCGAAAGGCGCTCATCGTCCTGCAGACGATTGAACAGCACGATCGGCACGCCAGAAGCATGACAACGCGCGGCGAGTTCCGACGACATATTGGCGGAAGCGAGCACGATGCCGTCGACCTGATAGTCGAGAATCTCCTGCGTGATCTGGTCGACATTCTCGGCGGCCAGCGACGAGATAAACACCAGCACATGGTAGCCTTGGTCCTGCAACGCCTTGGACAGGCGCTCGACGACCTCAGGATAGAAGTAGTTCTCGAGATAAGCGACGACGAGGCCGATGATGCGGCTCTGGCCGGTGATCAGCGAGCGGGCGATGATGTTGGGCCTGTAGCCGAGTTCGTCGGCCGCCTTCTTCACCTTATCCGCCGTCTTTTTCGACACCGAGGTACCCGGGGTGAAAAAGCGCGATACCGCCGATTGGCTGACACCGGCCAGCTTAGCGACATCCAGCGATGTGACCTTTTCGTTTTTCATCAGTCGGCCGTCCATCCCCCGTCGACCATCAGCGCGGTTCCGGTCACCATCGCTGCTTGATCCGAGGCAAGATAGGCGACTGCCGCCATGATGTCTTCCACCCGCCCAACGCGGCCGAGCTTGATTTTCTCCTTTATCCACCGCGCACGCTCGGGTTGAGCGAAGGTCTGGGCCGTCAGCGGGGTCTCGATGAAGGTCGGGCAGATGGTGTTGACGCGGATGCCTGCCGGTCCCCATTCGATTGCCATCGCCTTGGTGAAACCTTCGACGGCATGCTTCGTCGCGCAATAGACCGCGCGGTCGACGCCGCCGACATGGCCCATCTGAGACGAGATATTGATCAGCGATCCCGGCTTTTGCGCTGCGATCAGGCCGCGGGCGACGGCGCGGGTGAGGAAATAGGCGCCGCGCACGTTGATGTCGAAAACGGCATCGAAATCGTCCGTCGTGGTGGCGACAGCAGGGCTATGTTTGGCAAATCCGGCGCTGTTGACCAGGACGTCAAATGGTCCGTGCGCGGAGACGGCATGTTCCGTCGCCTCGACATCGGCGATGTCGAGTGCGAGCGCTTCGGCGGAGAAGCCGGCAGAGGCGATTTGGCGAACCGCGTCGGCAAGCTTGTCGGCCGAGCGGGCGGCCATGACGACATGCGCACCCGCCTCGGCCAGCGCAACTGCGCAACCCAGCCCGATGCCCGACGACGCGCCGGCGACCAGCGCGCGGCGGACATCAAGACGAGCGGAGGGCGTGCGCGGGAGGATCATTTGGTGCAAACCCTGGCGATCAGAATACCCCCTCCCCGCAAGGGGGGAGTGGGATTCGCCAGCGTTGCCGCCAAGTCCCTCTCCCCCTTGCGGGGAGGGGTTAGGGGTGGGGGTATTGCAGCTCGACATAGTTCTCAAGCCGCCGCTTGCCCGTAGCCCACATTCTTCCCACCGTAGCGGCGCACCCTAAGATTGGCCTGCTCGGCATGGCCGACAAAACCTTCGAGCATGCAGAGCCGCGAACAACAAGCGCCGATTTCGGCCGCAGCTTCGTCGGTAAGCACCTTCTGGTAGGAATGCGTCTTCAGGAACTTGCCGACCCAAAGCCCGCCTGTGTAGCGCCCGGCCTTCTTGGTCGGAAGCGTGTGGTTAGTGCCAATCACCTTGTCGCCATTGGCGACATTGGTGCGCGGCCCGAGAAACAGCGCACCGTAAGAATGCATGTTTTCCAGGAACCAGTCGTCGCGATCCGTCATCACCTGCACATGTTCGGAGGCGATGTCGTTAGCGATGTCGAGCATCTCCTCATAGGTCGAACAGACGATAACCTCGCCATAGTCTCGCCAGGAGGTGCGGGCGGTTTCTGCGGTCGGCAGGATCGCCAGGATACGGTCGATCTCCGCCAGCGTCTGCTTCGCCAGTTTTTCGGAATTGGTCACCAGCACGGCAGGCGAGTTGTAGCCGTGCTCCGCTTGCCCGAGCAGGTCGGTCGCGCACATTTCCGCATCGACGGTGTCGTCGGCAATGACCATCGTCTCGGTCGGCCCAGCGAAGAGATCGATGCCGACGCGGCCGTAGAGCTGGCGCTTGGCTTCCGCGACGAAGGCGTTGCCCGGACCGACCAGCATGTCGACCGGCTTGATCGTTTCGGTACCGAGCGCCATCGCGCCCACCGCCTGCATGCCGCCGAGCACGTAGATTTCGTGCGCGCCCGCCTTGTGCATGGCCGCCACGATCGCTGGATGCGGTTCGCCCTTCTGTGGTGGCGCGGATGCGACGATGCGCGGCACGCCGGCAACCGACGCCGTCAGCACGGACATGTGTGCCGACGCAACCATCGGGAACTTGCCGCCCGGCACATAGCAACCGACCGACTGCACGGGGATGTTCTTGTGGCCGAGGATGACGCCGGGTAGCGTTTCGATCTCGATATCCTTCATCGAGGCGCGCTGTGCTTCGGCGAAGCGTCGGATTTGCGTCTGCGCGAAGTCGATATCTTCCATGTCGCGCGTCGACACTTTGCCCATCGCCGCTTCGATCTCCGACTTGGTCAGCAGGAAGGACGGTGGCGAGAATTTATCGAACTTTTCCGACAGCTCGCGTACC
Source organism: Rhizobiaceae bacterium (assembly GCA_050247155.1). Lineage (GTDB taxonomy): Bacteria > Pseudomonadota > Alphaproteobacteria > Rhizobiales > Rhizobiaceae > Mesorhizobium_G. Next base: position 39,097 of record JBFWUS010000006.1, on the reverse strand, counting down.
GCCGCGTCGCCGCGCGTCTCGATGTCCTTCAGTGTCGTTTCGACAATCGCGCGCACCTTGGCGTCGTCTTCCGACCGCTCCGCTTCCGGCTTGCCGCGCTTTAGATAGGTGATGGTCATTCTTCCGGATCCAATTCCATTCATGTGTTCAATTCGGCAGCCGCGCCAGGCGTGCGCCGGTCTTGGCGTCGAAGAGATGACAGATCGATGCCGGGATTTTTGCGTGCACAACGTCGCCGATCTCGGCGCGATACTCCTTGCCGGATTTGATCGAGACGAGTTGGTCGCCGATCTTGAAGCTGGCCATGGTTGCCTCGCCGAGCAATTCCATCGAATAGATGTTAGCTCCAAGCTGGCCGCCTTCGGAAACGAGCGTGGCATCCTCGGCGCGAAAACCGAGCGTCACCGGCCCTCGAACATTTTTTGGGAGGCCTTTAATCTCGACGCCCTGCGCCTTGAACGCCCCATCCTGAATGTCGCCGTCGACAAGATTCATCGCCGGCGAGCCGATGAAGGAGGCCACAAAAGTATTGGCCGGATTGTCGTAGATTTCTGTCGGCGTGCCGACCTGCTGCACCACTCCCTTGTTCATGACGACGACACGATCGGCCAGCGTCATCGCCTCGATCTGGTCGTGAGTGACGTAGATCGTCGTCACCTTCAGCGTGTGCTGCAGATTCTTGATCTGCGCGCGGGTCGACACCCGCAGCTTTGCGTCGAGATTCGACAGCGGTTCGTCCATCAGGAAGGCTGTCGGCTGGCGCACGATGGCGCGGCCGAGCGCGACACGCTGGCGCTGGCCGCCGGACAACGCAGCCGGCCGGCGCTCCAGGAAGTCCATCAGCTCGACCATCTTGGCCGCCTGCATTACCTTCTCGTGGTGCAATTCCTTCGGCACTTTGCGGACGCGCAACGGAAACCGGATGTTCTCGTAGACGCTCATATTCGGGTAGAGACCGTAGCTCTGAAACACCATGGAGATATCGCGGTCCTTCGGCTCGAGCTTGTTGACCAGCCGGTCGCCGAGCCAGATCTCGCCGTCAGTTATATCCTCCAAGCCCGCGATCATGCGCATGGTCGTGGTCTTGCCGCAGCCTGACGGTCCGAGCAGGACGAGAAATTCCTGGTCGGCGATGTCGAGGTTGAAATTGTCGACGCCGACGAAATTGTGCCAGCGCTTCGACACGTTCTTGAGGCGGATCTCGGCCATGGCGGGTTATCCCTTAACTGCGCCGGCGGTGAGGCCGGAGACGATCTGACGCTGGAAGAACATGACCAGCAGGAACAGCGGCGCGGTGGCCGAGACGACTGCCGCGACCGCGAACATGACATTGCCTTCCTGCTGCACGCTGCCGAGGAAACTCGCGATCTTCGGCACCATCGTCTGGTTCGGCTGCGAGAGCAGCATCGCCGTCACGGCGAAGTCGTTGTAGGCCAGCAGGAATGAGAACAGACCGGTGGTGATGACGCCCGGCCACATGACCGGAATCACGACGAGCCGGAACGCCTGGAAGCGCGAACAGCCGTCCACCATGGCGCTTTCGTCGAGATCCTTCGGGATCGACAGGAAGAAGGAATGCAGCATCCACAGCGTGAAAGGCTGGTTGATGGCGACCAACACGATGATGGCGGTCGGCAGGTAACCCCAAATGTTCATCTCGAAGAACGGCAGCAGATAGCCCGACACCAGCGTGATGTGCGGCATGGCTCGAAACACCAGCGCAGCGATCAGGATCCAGAAGGTGTAGCGGTAGCCGGAGCGCGCGAGCGCATAACCGCCAAGCGTGCCGAAGGTCAGCGAGATGATAACAACCGAGACGGTGACGATCAGCGTGTTGATGACCGAGGAGAGGAAGTCGCGCGTGATCCAGGCGCCGTAGTAGCCGTCGCCGGTGAAGGCGGCGCCGGTCTGCGCGATCGTGCGCGTGCCGACGATGGCGTTCCACCAGGTGTCGCGCGAAAAGAAGTCCTGCTCGACCTTGAAGGAACCCCAGACCGTCCAGATGAACGGGAAAGCTGCGAGAAGCACCCAGACGAGGACGAAGGCGATTGAAACTGCCCGAAGCGCGGGCGGCTGTGGACGTGCGGACGGCGTCATCACGGCCTCCCCTATTTGCGGTTAAAGTCGCGCCAAGTGCGCAGCAGCACCGGCGACAGAAGGATGATCACGCCGAGGATGGTCAGCATCGACGTCGCGGCGGCCGAACCGAAAAGCTGATCCACCTGGCCCCGCAGATCGTTGAAAATCGCCCAGGACAGCGACGTGGCGTTGGCTTCCGCGCTGAACCCGACGATCGGCTCGAAGACGCGGAAGTTGTCCATCAACTGCACCAGCGCAACGAAGGTGGCGAGCGGCATCAGATGCGGGATGACGACGAAGCGAATGCGCTCCCAGCGCGAGGCGCCGTCGACCATAGCCGATTCGATTGTATCCTGCGGCACCGTCTGCAAGCCTGCGTAAAAGACGACGAAGGAAAACGGCGCATTGTGCCAGATGCTGTAGACCAACAGCATGATCCAGGTCAGCACCGCGGACGATTTCAGCGACAGCGTCGGATCATTGAACAGCGCCTGGAGCGATGCGCCGATAATGCCTTGAGAGGACGCCATCCAGTAGATGATCAAAGCGCCAACCAACGGTGTCACGATCATCGGTAGCAGTGAAAAGAAAATGATCGGTCCCTTGTAGAAGGGCGGGATCGCGTTGACGCCGAGTGCGATCAAAAACCCGAGCAGCATGGCGAAGGGCGTCACGACAAAAGTGTGAGTCAACGTGAAGGACAGCGCCTTGTAGAAGGGAAGATTGTAGATGCGGCCGACGACATCGCGGAAACCGTTATTATTCGACAGGATCTCGCCGATCTCCGCGAAGGCAAGATGGTTGCGGTCGACATAGGTGCCGAGTCCATTGAAACGGCCTAGCGGTTCTTCCTGCCGCAGCTTTTCGGTGGCCGCCGCGTCGACGCGCATTTCCTTGGTGCAGCCGCCGAACGGGGAGCAAGTTTCCACCTCGGCGACAACACGCTCGTGCTGGATGTAGAAGGATTGCACAACCACCGAGATGATCGGCAGCGCGATGAACAGCGTCATCGCGGCCAGCGACGGTAGGATGAAGGCAAAAAAGGCGCGATGTGGCACGGCGTTCTCCGGCAGGTTGAGCGCAACAAGCCCCACGCCCACAGGACGGCGTTGAGGGTCGCGATCATGACCAATGTCGGAGCGTCGGTCGAGCCGACGCTCCTGTCTTGGGAGACTAGTTCAGGAACCCACCTTCTTTTGCCGACGCGGTGTAGGCCGCCTCGACATCTTTCAGCGCGTCTTCCGCGCTTTCCCGACCCTGCATGAACTCTGCGAGTTCCGCGCCGAGCGCGGTGTGGAGAAGGCCCATATAGGGCAGCATCGGATAGGCCTTGGCGCCGGTATTGGCGTTGGCGAGCACGCCGACCGCGCCCGGGCCGGGCTCATAGTCCTTTGTCAACCAGGTCGCGACGGTCGGATGCTGTTGGCCGACTTCCGGCCGGCTTCCATAAACCATGGCGCGGAACGAGGCTTCGGCATCGTCGTCGGAAATGTTCTTGGCGATGGTGAAGCCGTCCCACCAAAGCGCGGCAGCGGGAATATTGCCGCCGCCAACCGTGGGCGCTGCCGTCAACACGAAGCTCTCCGCGATCTTCGGGTCGGTCTGCTTCGGATCGATCATGCCGCCAGCCATCGAACCCCAGGCATTGGCCATCGCGGTCTTGCCGGCTTGCAGGTCCTTTTTCACCTCGTCCGAACCGTAGGTCATGTAATCGGGCGTCATCACCTCGGTCAGCGACTTCATCATGTTGAGGGTGGCGATGCCCTTTTCGTTGTTGATCGCCGGCGCGGCCGACCCTGGCTGGAAGAACTCGCCACCATAGCCCATGTACATGTTCACGAATTCTGCTGCGAGATACCAACCAGCCTTGTCGCCAGCCGAAAAGGGGAATTCCATCAGACCCTTTTCCTTGATGGCCTTGGCGGCGGCCAACACCTCTTCATAGGTCTTGGGCGGCTGTACGCCGGCCTGCTCCAAGATGTCCTTGCGATATATCAGATGCTGACCGTTGCCCATGAAGGCGATCGCCACAACCTTGCCGTCGCTCTTGATAAGCTGGTTTGGTGCCAGATCCTGGCCATACTTGGCGACCAGATCGTCGAGCGGACGGATCAGCCCTTCGTTAAGGAGCGGAACGATCGAATTGTTGGCAATTACGGCGACGGTGTATTCGGCCGGATTGACCTTCAGGGCCGGTACCTGCAGGTTCTTGTGCTCGGTCGTCTGGTTGCTGGTCACCTTTACCGAGTCGGAGGCGCATTTCGTCGCCTCGCTGATGACTAGGCGCAGCGCCTCGAAGTCATTTGCAAGAATGCGCACAGACCCCTTTTCAATGCCGCATTCGGCAAGAGCCATTGTCGCGCCGAACAGCGTGGCTGCAACGAAAGTGGTGGATGCAAGTAGACCAAACTTTGTCATCGTTCCCGGTTCCTCCTGTTACCATGCGCTGTCGCGCATGGCGGGTTGTGGCGGCCCCATTCGCCGCTTCTCATCTAGGTTGAATACGTATGCATCACATTTTGCAAACGTATGCAAGAAGAATTTGCGCCTTTCCGCACTTTTGCACGTTTGCCGGCACATATGCTGGAATGCATGTGATTGCATTGCGTTGTGACGCCCGTGCCGGCGGGGATCAACCCTCACAAACGGATTGGGGCAGTACAAAGGGTGTGCCATGTCGCGGCAGCACGCCGACCCGAAGACCGCAGTTGAAGGCCCGTTGGATCAGATCGTCGTCGAGGATGCTGGCGGGCGTGCCGAAAGCAAGGTGGCGTCCCTGCTGGAGGACAAGCACTTTGTCCGCATACATTGCAGTGAGATTCAGATCGTGAAGTATCGCAACAACGCCCCCGCCGCGGCGGGCAAAATCGCGCGCGATATTCATAATTGTGAGCTGATGCTTGATATCGAGGCTGGACACCGGTTCGTCGAGCAAAAGGTAGCGTGGTTGGCCAGCCACCACGGGGCACCACACCTGGCACAGAACGCGGGCCAATTGCACACGCTGTCGTTCACCACCGGACAGCTCTTGATAGAACCGACCGGCAAAGCCCGCCAGGTCGACGGCGGCTAACGCCTGTTCTGGCAGATCCTCCGTGGACTCCTTTTCCGTTCCAGCATAACCTCCTATCAGCCCAAGCTTGACGATCTCACGGACTGTGAACGGAAAGGAAAGGGTTGTTTCCTGCGGCAACACCGCACGCAAGCTCGCTTGGCTGATCGGCAACATGGCGGACAGATCGCGCCCGTTGAAACTGATGCGGCCGCGATAAGGCAATTCGCCACATAGGGCCCGCAGCAGGGTCGTCTTGCCCGAACCGTTCGGGCCGACAATCGCGGTCAGTTCGCCAGGATACGCCGCGAAATCGACATTGTTGACGATCGACTTGCTGCCAAACGAGATGGAGATAGCGCGGCCCTCAATCATCGAACCGGTCTCTAGAGATCGACCACGCCGCGATTGCGCAGCAGGATCCAAAGGAAAAAAGGCGCGCCCGCAAGCGCGGTAACGATGCCGATCGGCAATTCCGCCGGCGCGACGATCGTGCGCGCGACAGCATCGGCTAGCAGCAACAGGATTGCCCCTAGCAAGGCGGAGGCCGGCAGCAGATAGCGGTTGTCCGGACCGATCGCCAGACGCAGCAGATGAGGCACGACAATACCGACAAAGCCGATGCCGCCGCTCACGGCCACGGATGCACCCACCGCGGCTGAGACCGAGACGATCGCGACATATTTCAGCCGCTGCACCGGGATGCCAAGATGAAGGGCCGTGGCTTCGCCCAGCGCCATGGCGTTCAGGCCCCGTGCCAAGAATGGCGTTGCAGCCAAGGCCAGCACAATGATGGGGCCGACGCTGACATTCTTGGCCCAAGTTGCTCCGGCAAGCGAGCCAAGCTGCCAAAAGGTGAGATCGCGCAGTTGCTGGTCGTCAGCCATGAACACCAGGACACCGGTGAGCGCCATAGCGAGCGCCGTCAACGCCAAGCCGGCAAGCAGCATGGTTGCGACAGACGTGCGCCCTTGGCGTGTCGCGATGCGATAGAGCAGAAGCGTGCTGACAAGGCCTCCGACGAAAGCCGTCGCCGGAAGCGCGAGCGTGCCGAGCCAGACCGTCAGTGGAGCAAGTACGGAAGCGCCGAGCACGATGATGGCGACCGCGCCGAGACCGGACCCTGCCGAAATGCCGACAAGACCGGGATCTGCTAGCGGATTGCGGAAGAGACCCTGCATAACCGCGCCTGAGACAGCCAGAGCAGCCCCAATCAGAACCCCTAACAGAACCCGTGGCATGCGGATGTCGTAGACAACGATCCGGTCGCGAACGCTGACCTCACCGGCGCCGAACATGACATCGGAAGCGACCGCAAGAACAGATGCATCGGAGGCGCCGGAGGCAAGGCTCAGCAAAATCGTGACGACAAGGCCGATGGCCAAAATACCGATAGCAAGTTTTGCTCGCGCTGCCCGGTCACCGGTGGCCGCATGCGACGTGGTCATGCCGGAAAAGGCGGCACTGGATTGGACTGCCATTGCCGTGCCGGCTCAGTCGCCGAGCTCGTCGCCATAGAGCGACTTAGCCAGATCGTGAATAGCCTCGGCGGTGCGGGGGCCGAAGCCCAGAAGATAGGCGCCATCCATGCGGATGAGCTGCTTTTCGGCAGCGGCAGGGGTCGAAGCGAGCGCAGGATGGGCAAAAAGTTCTTCGCGTTTTGCGCCGTGGTCGCGACTTCTGTCCATCATCAAGATGACATCAGGTTTCGACGCGATAATCGCTTCGTCCGACAACTGCTTGTAGCCGGCAAAACCCTCGACGGCGTTGACTGCACCCGCCAGACGGATGATGCCATCAGCCGCCGTGTCGCCTCCCGAGCCGAGGATCTTGCCCCCCTGGAAGGAAAGGATGAAGAGGATGCGTTTGCGATGCTTGATCGCCGCAGTCTGCCGTTCCGCTTGGGTGAGCTTTTTGTCCAATTCGATGGCCAGCGCCTCGGCCTTGGCCTCGGCACTGAGCGCTTTGCCTACGGCACGCACCTTAACGAGTATGCCCTGGTGGTCAAAGGTCTCCGGCACCTCAACATAGGGAATGCTTGCCTTCTTCAAAACCTCGACAGCTTCCCTTGGACCGCTCCCTTGGAGCGCCACTATGCCGGTCGGGTTGACCGACAAGACACCTTCCGGTGCGAGCTGGCGCATGTAGCCTACATCCGGAAGCTTGAACGCCTCCGGCGGAAATACGCTGGTCGAATCACGGGCGACCAGCTTGTTCTGCTCGCCCAACGCAAAAGCGATTTCGGTGATCGAACCGCCAATCGAAACGACTCGCGTTGTGTCGGGCAAGACAGTGACGCCTTGCGACCAAGCCGCACCAACGCTAGCGGCAAGCGCCAGCAGCAATGTGAAAGTCGATCCAATCAGGCGCATCGAAACGATCCTTAGGCGGCGGACAGGCTGGCGACGCGAGGCTGGTTTTCGATCAGAACGCGCCAGTCGGGTCGTTCCTCGTAGCCTTCAAGCCGCTTGCCGAAAAACTGGATGATCATCTCGCCATCGGCGTCGTAGGCCTCGAGTGAGGTCACGTGGCCGTCTTTGTTTGGCTTGCGGACAGCCCAGACCTCGCGAATGTGGTCGAGCCGCAAATGGAGATGGAACGTCTCGTCCATCACATTGAGCCATGGCCCCATCGGCTTGATGGTTGCGATCGGGCCGGAATGGATCTGGATGCATCCGCGATTCCCAACAAAGCACATGATCGGCATGGAGCTCGCGGCGGCACTGTTCATCATGGCGCCGACCGAGTGGGCATCCAGTTCCCAGGCGTAGTCATGCCCAACCATTTGCAGGGCTTGCTGCCGTGACAGGTTCAGTGATTTCAGAATGCCGAAGAACTGATGCACATCCGTCATCTTGCTCCAGCGGTGGCGTAGTTCCTCCTGATTGGCAGAGGCGGGTTCGGTGTTCTCTTGTGCCGGAGCAGTTACGACAACGGTCTGACTCTGGTCGGTCGATACATGTGCATCGACAAGTTTTTGGTATTCGGCGAGATCGGACGCCGGGCGCAGATGAACCTTGTGTACGGCGTCGCCCCTCGCGTCGAAGAATTGCAAGCTGCGGCGAAGGTCATCGCCATCGCGCTTTTCCACCGCGAAGGCGTGGGTCCAAACGCGCGGGAAGATGCGCAGATCAATCTGCTCGCCGAGCGCGAGGATGCTGTGATCGCCGCCCACGATCTTGTCGTAAACGCCGATCTTTTCATGCACGGCGCTTTCGTTGCGCGTCAGCGCCATGACCTCGCCGACCGCCTCCAGACCCTTGACGATCTCGCCGACGCGCGGCTCCAGTCGAATGGCGCCGTCGCCGCAATGGGCTGCGAGCAACTGGAGTTCGCAGATGCCAAGCTGCTTGGCGAGATCGCGTTCGCGCATTTTTGGATTGTCGGCGCGGGCCTGCCTGATCTGTTGTGGTCGGAGCTGAACTGGAGGGGTCACGGCATACTCTTTGTGCGATGGGCTAAGGTACCCACCTGTTTGCTTTCACGCTGTCGACAGTTTGACGGCATCGGTACTGATTCATTCTTGACTCGAATTATCAGCTTCAATAATTCCTGCAATACCGGACTATCTGAGTCAAGTTTGTTCGGGAGATTTCGAAGACGCTAGCAAGCGACGCCGCAAGCCATTGCGTTCAAGCAGGAGTGGGGCAATGGGCATTTTTCGACGCAGCGTATTGGCGCTGCTGGCGAGTGGAGCCATGGCGTCGGTCGCGGCGCCTGAGACTGCAGAAGCGCAGGAAACGCAACTTGACGAAGTTGTGATCCAGGCCAAGAAACGCAAGGCGGACGAGTCCGAACCGAATACGGAAAAGGTTGGGCGCACCGAGCTTCAAGAGAAGCAGGTCGAGAACTTTGACGATTTCGGACGGCGCGTCGACGCCGGCGTCAATGTCAACAACACCACCGGCACCATCAATCTGCGAGGTCTGGAAGGACCGCGCGTGCAGACGACGATCGACGGCATACGAGTGCCGTGGCTGACCGATCCGCGCGACAGCGCGCGCGGCGGTCTGAATACCTTCGATTTCGACGGCCTGTCGGCGATCGACATCACGCGCGGCGCCGATTCCAGCCGCTATGGCTCTGGCGCTCTGGGCGGTGTCATTCAGCTTCGCACGCTTGATCCAGAAGACCTGATCCAGGAGGGAAGAACCTTCGGCGGCATCACCAAGGGCTCGTACGACAGCGTCGACGAGAGCTGGCGCGTGAATGCCGCGATCGCCGCCCGCGCTAACGATACATGGCTGCTCGTCCAGGGCGGCTACAAACAGGGCCACGAGACTGACAACAAAGGCACCGTCGACACCTATGGTTCGACCCGCACGGAGGCCAATCCGCGCGACTTCGACCAAGGCAATGTGCTGGTGAAACTGCACCAATATGTTGAGGGCGGCCACCGCTTCGGACTGACCGGCGAACTCTATGACCGCGACGACGACATCGACAACCGCGCCGGCACGACCTCCAGCTACCGTCAAGGCAGTCTGAAGTCTGGCGAGGCGGCCAGCAGACGGCGTCTTTCGGCGGACTACGAATACGAAGCGCCGGACGCAACCGGCTGGATAGACCGTGCAAACGTGATCGCCTATTGGCAGGAGCAGAAGCTCAACGCCACGACGGACGGCTTCCGTCTGCCCGACGGAAGATCCTTCGCGATTCCCGGCGATCCATTCCTGTACGGTTTCCCCACGGGCGTTTATCTGCGCGACAACAAACTCGACCAGGCAGCCTATGGCCTGACTGGCAATGGCGAGAAGACATTCGACACGGGCACGATGACGCATACGTTGCGGTTCGGTGGCGAAATCTACAGTGAAGCCGTGTCGCAATACTCCTGGGGCCAGGATAACTGCCCCGATGTGGACTGGACGAAGATTCCCGACCCGATGGGTCCGCAGACGTGCCGCATGATCCATAGCAATTCGTCTGATATGCCGGACGTCGACAGCCTCGCCTTCGGCGTATTCGCCGAGGACGACATCGCGCTGATGAACGATCGGCTGACGCTGACTCCGGGTCTTCGCTTTGACTGGTACGATCGCAAGCCGCAAGACACGCCGACTTTCGAGAGCAGCCCGAACTACGATCCGGCCTATTTGGTCTCCAACAGCGACTCGAAATTGTCGCCAAAGCTGCGCGCCGCCTGGCAGGCGACAGATAAGATGCAACTCTATGCCCAATGGGCGCAGGCCTTCCGCGCGCCCACTGCGCTTGAGCTCTACCAAAATTATGGCGCGCCGGGGTCTTATGCCCGTATTGGCAATCCGAACCTGAAGCCGGAAACCAGCAATGGCTTCGAAGTCGGCTTCAATGTCGAGGCGGACGACTATCGCTTTTCGGCCGCCGTGTTCAACAACTACTATCGCAACTTCATCGAGCAGGTCATGATCGCGCCGCCGGGCGGCGAATATCCGGTTGGCGGCATCACCGGCTATGCCAACATCGCTCGCGTTCAGATCTACGGCGGCGAAGTTCGCGGCGAGTGGAACTTCGCGCCGAGTTGGCGGACATGGGGTTCGTTGGCCTATTCGGTCGGTAAGGATACGGATAGCGACGCGTATCTGAATTCCGTCCCGCCTCTGCGCGCCATACTCGGCCTTGGCTATGCGGCTGCGAATTGGGGCGGCGACCTTTCGTGGACGATGGCTGCGAAGCGCGACAAGGTCAGCGGCACTGGGTTCCAAGCGCCCGGCTATGGTATTCTGGATGCAACGATGTGGTGGCAACCGAAGAGTCTGAACGGGCTCAAAGTCCAGGCCGGCATCTTCAATATCCTCGACCAGAAATACTGGAATGCCGTCGATGTACCGATCAACCGCGGCCAACCAAACGACTATTATTCAGAGGCAGGCCGTAGCTTCCGTCTAACGTTGACGCAGACGTTCTGAAGATTTGGCAAACAAAAACCTGGAGCTTGCGATCAAGTGCGCTGCGTCAGGGCCGGACAACCAATCGTTCTGAGCCCATGTCGATAACTGCGAAGTTGTCGACGCTCTCAGCGGAGATCGCGCTGTGGGCGCAGATCGCAGACGTCAGTGACGTTTCCGCGGTGTAGGCGGGACGTTTGGGGGTCGTGGCGCCGGACAGGCGGGATCATTTTTCGCGCCAGGTCTCGTCGACCCACGCCGTGACATCACCGGGCTGCCCGGGATAACACCCGCCTTGTGTTGTCCAGGCTTGTCGCTGAAGTGAGCAAATCAACGAAATTGGCCCTGGGCCTGTTGGCCATCCTGATCATTGTTGTTTGGATGAAATAGCTTCGCCAACGACCCGCCTATTTGACGTTTTTGGATGGGTTGCCGTTAAGCCATTGAAAAGACTGGTACGCCCAAGGGGAATCGAACCCCTGTTTGCGCCGTGAGAGGGCGCCGTCCTGACCGCTAGACGATGGGCGCGTGCAGAAATCGGCATATAGGCCGAGTGTTTCCGAAAAGCAACCGGGCTCTTGGGTCGCTCAGCGCTTCGGCTCGATGAGGTCCCACAGATTGCCGCAGAGGTCGGCAAAGACGGCCACCGTCCCGTAAGCTTCGTGGCGCGGTTGTTCCTTGAACTCGACGTCTTTGGCCAGCATGGCGGCGTAGTCACGCGCGAAATCGTCCGTTTCGAGGAAGAAAGCCACACGACCGCCGGCCTGATTGCCGATCGCGGCCGTTTGGGTCACACCTTCGGCTCTGGCGAGCAGCAAACGGGAACCGCCCTCCCCGGCCGATATCGTCGCCCAGCGTTTGCCGCCGCCGAGGTCGATGTCGCTCTCCAGCGCAAAGCCTAGCTTTTCGGTGTACCAGGCAATCGCCTTGTCATAGTCGGCAACGACGAGGGTGACCGTCGCAAGACTGCGCCTGGCATCGGAACTGACGGAACCCGGCATCGCGATCAGTTCGTTCCAACGAGCGTGTAGCGGCCGACCATACGCTTCGCGGCAAGATCATAGATCAGCAGTGACCGCGCGCCGTCCTTCTCTTGGACGTAGATGGACACCTGGCCGCCCGACAGCGATTGCGAAACGATCGTCGAACCGATCGGCAATTCGATGAGGCCCTCGACCAGCCCGCCATCGGCCGGCGCTGCAAGGACCGGTACGGCAGGCGGTTCCGGCGCGGCGGTGCGCGACTTGTAGACAATCGCCCCAACGACGGCGATAAGGGCGACGCCCAACAGGCCGAGATTGACCAGCATGAAGCGGATCAGTTTACGCCGCACGTTCTCCACCGCGGGATCGAGCGGTTTTTCCTCATCATCGCTGCGGATCGGGCTCGCCATGTTCATATCGAGAGCAGTTCCAGCCAGAATTTCAGAATGAGCGCTCATAACGAAGAGACGGACGGATTGATAGTGCTGAAGGCGGATGCCGCGGCGGCCGGCCAACGGCTCGACCAATGGCTGGCCGTACGCCTTGGCCCCGACCTGTCGCGCAGCCGCATCCAGGCGCTGATCAAGCAGGGCGCGGTGATGGTCGCCGGCGCGACGGCCGCCGAGGCGAAGCACAAGCTCGCTGAAGGCGACGAGATCGCGATCGTCTTGCCGGAGGCGGAGCCAGCCGAACCTTTGGGCGAAGACATCCCGCTCGATATCCTGTTCGAGGACGACGAGCTGATCGTCATCAACAAGCCGGCCGGGCTGGTGGTGCATCCCGGCGCGGGGAATTGGACGGGCACGTTGGTCAACGCCCTAATCCACCATTGCGGCGACTCACTCTCCGGCATCGGTGGGGTGAAACGGCCAGGCATCGTGCACCGCCTCGATAAGGACACATCAGGCGTGCTTGTCGTCGCCAAGACCGACCGCGCGCACAAGGCGCTGTCGGAAGCCTTTGCCGACCATGGCCGCGATGGCGACCTGGAACGCGCCTATGTCGCGCTGGTGTGGGGCGCCCCTGCTCGGCCGACTGGCACGGTCGACGCGCCGCTCGGCCGCGCCGCCGACCGCGTGCGCCGCGCCGTCGTGCCCGACACGCGCGACGATGCTCGCCATGCTGTGACGCATTTCACGGTGCAGGAGCGCTTCGGCGTGCAGAAAAACGGCTCTTTCACTGCCTCGTTGCTCGAATGCCGGCTGGAAACCGGCCGCACCCACCAGATCCGCGTCCACATGGCTCATATCGGCCATCCGCTGGTCGGCGACCGCGACTATGGACAAGCCTTCCGCACAAAGGCGAACAAACTGCCTTCACCCCTCAACGAACAGGTCTCGGCCTTCCCGCGCCAGGCGCTGCACGCAAGACTGCTGGCGTTCCGTCATCCCACGACGGGAAACGTAATGCGGTTCGAGGCTCCGCTACCGCAGGACATGGATGGGCTAGTGGACGGGTTTAAGGGGCTCGAATGAGTGTTTAATGGTTGGTGGATACCATAAGGGCAATCGCCAAAAGATCACCGCTTCTCCCGATCCCGCACCTCCTTGGTTTGCCTCAAAATCCATTCGCGAAACATCTTGATCTTCGCCGTGTTTCGTCGCGCCTCGGTGTGCACCAGCCAGTAGGCGTCGCCATCGGAGCCCACCGTGTCGAATGGTTGGATCAGTTGCCCCTTGGCCAGGAAGGCGCCGTAGAGATCACGGGTCAGGATAGCCGCCCCCTGGTCGGTCATCGCCGCCATCGCGTCATTGGCCTGGGTGGCTAGTGCCGGTCCGGCGATGACTCGGCCTCGGTCGAAGACCAGTCCAGCGGCCGCGAACCATTTCTTCCACCAGATATCGTCGGCGCAGCAAAGTGGCACCTTGTAGAGATCTTCTGGATGGTCGATGCCACCCACGCTCTCGGCCAACCGCGGACTTATCATCGGCGTAAAATCTGTCCGGAACAGATAGTGCGAGATCAGGCCCGGCCATTGGCCGGCCCCGCTCCTGATGCCGACATCCACAGTTTCGCGCGAAAAATCGACCAGCCGGTTGGACACATCCACCTTTACGGCCACTTCGGGATGCATCAACTGGAATTCTCCGAGCCGTAGAGCCAACCAGTTCGAGCCAAAGTTCTCGACGGTGGTGACGGACAGCACACCGCTGGCGCCGCCTTTGGTCGATACCCACGCGTCGGCCAAGCCGGAAAACGCTCCAGTCACCTGCGGAGCCAGTTTCTCGCCAGCTTCGGTCAATGCTATCTGCCTGATTTTCCTTACGAAGAGAGGGGTCCCCGCGCGCTCTTCCAACACCTTGATCTGGTAGCTGGCAGCCGACTGGGTCATGCCCAGCTCCTCGGCGGCCTTGGTGAAGCTCCCAAGGCGCGCGGCGGCTTCGAACACACGGATGGCGCCCAGCGGCGGCAGATCCCAGCTCATCATGCATCAATCCGGTTGATGCATGATAGCCGACGTTCGATTGGAAGCCAAGGCTCGAACAGCGCATGGTTGGCTCATCAACTTGAACCCGAAAGGACCCGACGATGACCATCGCCCGCCAGACCATCCTCGACATCTTCGCTGCTCCGTTCCGCCCACGTCGGCAAGGTTTGCTCGACCGGCGCTCGCTGTCGGCGCATGTCCAGCGCGACATCGGCCTGCTCGACGGCCACGCCATTCCTGGCGGCAATCGCTAACCAGCGGCCGGTTGGAAGCTGAAAAATGATCGGCCCTGCAGCCGTTCCCAGTTCAATGCAACGGAGAGACCCATGACCACCGCCAGCGCCCTGTCGCACAGCCGCCAGACCATTGCGTCCTACGAGGACTATGCGGACCGCTATTGCGCACTCGTCAGCGACATGCCGAATGCCTTCGACCAGACGGCGTTTCGGCGTCTGGCCGAGATCGCCGGCGCGGGCGGCCGCGCGCTGGAGATCGGTTCCGGGCCGGGTTGGGACGCTGATTTCCTGGAGACCCTTGGCCTGACGGTACGCCGCACCGACGCCACGAAGCGTTTTCTGGAATTGCAGGCGGCGCGGGGCAAAAAGGGCGAATTGCTCGATGTCATCACCGATCCTGTCGGCGGTCCGTATGACGCGGTCGTTGCTATGTGCGTGCTGATCCACATACCGCGTGAAGAGATCGACCAAGTATTGGCCAAGCTGACACATTCGCTCAGGCCCGGCGGCGCGCTGATCGTCTCGATGCGTGAGGGCGACCATGAGACAACAAGCAAATACCACACCGTCTATTGGCGTCGCGACGACTTCGCAGACCGCCTTGCCGCCGCCGGCCTGAAGCTGGTCTGGGACGCCTCCGACATCTGCAGCGACGGCGACCCGTGGAACACCTTTCTTGCCGTCAGACGGGACTAGCGCCGCCTTCGCGGAACCGATTGGAAATCGCTTTTCGAATCCCCATATTGCTCATGCTGACAATCGTCAGCATTCAGGGAGGTTGAAGGCACATTAACTTTTTGTCACTGGCCTTCCGTACACGTACGTGCGAAATTCCGGTCCGACCATGGAACCGGAGTTGAATTTTCTACTTTTGTTCCTATATCCCTTAGTTGGCTGGCGCTGAGCAAAAATGCTCGGGCTGGTCACATGCCCGCCTTGATCGGGGGCATGATCTTGAGAATGGAGGGGTGCTAATCATGGCCCAATCACTGCCTAGTATCGTATCCGGCGAAGGCGGACTCGCCCGGTACATGGAAGAAATCCGCCGCTTTCCGATGCTTCAGCCGCAGGAAGAGTATATGCTCGCCAAGCGCTATCAGGAGCATCAGGACACCAGCGCAGCCCACAAGCTCGTCACCAGCCATCTGAGGCTCGTGGCGAAGATTGCCATGGGCTATCGCGGTTATGGCCTGCCGATCGGCGAGGTCATTTCCGAAGGTAATGTCGGCCTCATGCAGGCCGTCAAGAAGTTCGAGCCGGAGCGCGGCTTCCGCCTGGCGACTTACGCCATGTGGTGGATCAAGGCCTCGATCCAGGAATACATCCTGCGCTCGTGGAGCCTCGTTAAGATGGGCACCACGGCAAACCAGAAGCGCCTGTTCTTCAACCTGCGCAAGGTGAAGGGCAAGATTCAGGCGCTGGACGACGGCGATTTGAAGCCGGACCAGATCAAGGAGATCGCGACCCGGCTCAACGTCTCCGAGGAAGAGGTCGTGTCGATGAACCGTCGCCTGTCCGGCGATGCCTCGCTCAACGCGCCGATCCGCGCCACGGAAGGTGAGTCCGGCGAGTGGCAGGACTGGCTGGTCGATGACCACGAGAGCCAGGAAGACATGCTGATCGAGCAGGACGAGCTGGAAAACCGCCGCGCCATGCTGGAATCCGCGCTCGGCGTGCTCAACGACCGAGAACGCCGGATATTCGAGGCACGCCGCCTTTCAGAAGAACCGCTGACGCTGGAAGATTTGTCCGCCGAGTTCGACATTTCGCGCGAACGCGTGCGGCAGATCGAGGTGCGAGCCTTTGAAAAGGTGCAGGATGCGGTGAAAGCCGCCGCCAAGCGCCAGGCCCAGGCGCTCAGGACAATCGAGGCGGTACCGGCGTAAGAAGCGGCGCCTTACCCTCCCCTTGAGGGGGGACGGCCGAGACCCGTGGCTCGGCCCGGCAAGTCGACGAACAATCGCAGCGAAGCGCAGATTGCGAGGCGGGGTGGGGTGAGCAACGTCCCTCGCCCTGCGGCTCTTCTTCACCCCACCCCGATCCTTCGCAAGCTCAGGATCGACCCTCCCCCTCAAGGGGAGGGTAAGCGGCGTCCAGCCTCCGCCCGACCCCCTCCAGCCAATGATCCCTGATGCCCAGCGCTTGCAGATGCTCGATGGTCGAGCGGACATAGGAAACATTGTCGCCGCTCTTGCCCACCGCCCCGCGCACGATTTTCGCGGCATGGGTCTCGTCTATCGCGCCGGCATATTGCTGATGCGTCCTATCGGCGACGTAGGTGACCGCATGCACCTTGCGGCCATCCGACAGACGCAAATTCACCTGCCGCTCAAGATAGACCGACGTGACCAGCTCCCGCTCGCGCAGATAGGCCATTACCTCGTCGCACAGCTCCGCCGGCACACGGAAAGCAAGGCCGATGCAGGAGCCGCCACGATCGAGTCCCAGCACGAGTCCGGGTTTCTGCTGCGTGCCGCGATGCACCCAGGAATGAATGCAAAGCGCGCGGCGATAGCCCGACAGCCGCGCACGACTCGTTTCAACATGAGCAAAACCGGGATTCCAGATCAGGGAACCGTAGCCAAACACCCAAAAATCGCCCATATCGCCACGCCTGATCCGCGCCAAATGATGAACAGCGTTACCCAGCGGGAAATAATGACGTCAAGCCAACCTATTCCCAGACCGCGCCGACTTTGGCGCTGGCTGGCTGTTTTCCTGATCCTGATTGCCGCCGCTTATGCAGCCGGCTGGTTCTATGTCGCCGGAAAGGTCGAGCAGGAAGTCGATCGCGCGGTCGCGCGACTGGGCGAGCGTGGCATCCGCCTTGATTGCGGCAATCGGCAGGTGACTGGCTTTCCGCTTAGCCTCAGCCTCACCTGCGACAGCATCGCTTATGACGACCCGCAGAGGAATGTCCGCGCCGCCACCGGCGCACTCGAAGCGGGAGCGCACCTTTCCCAGCCGCTGACGCCAACCGTTGCGGTGACCGGTCCGCTCAGCGTTTCCGATATCCCCGGTTTGCCCGACCACGAGTTCAAGGCCGAATGGCGCAGCCTGCAGGCCGACGCCCATCTTTGGTGGCCGAATCCGAGCCGGATTTCGGTTGAATCGACGGATGTGGCCGCGACGATGACGACACTGAACGACCCGACGCCGAAAAAAGTGTTTTCAACTGCGACGATCGCCGCTTCCCTCATGCCGGAGGGCAGCGACCTCGATTACGCGGGAAATTTCACCGGGCTAGTCATCGATCCCGCGGCGATCGAGGGGCGCAACGTACCCGCGCTCGACGGCAGCGCCGCTATCCGCCTTGCCAATGGCGTCGCTTTTCTGAAGCAGCGGCCGAAGAGCCTGCGTGGCCAGTCTGCGGAAATCCGTAATCTGTCGCTGATGTCAGGGGATGGCAGCGTTGCCATCAGCGGTCCGGTTTCGGTCGACGGGGAAGGTCTGATCGACGCGGCCCTTGAGATCAAGCTGACCAACCCGCCAGCTATCTCTGCGATCTTGCAGCAGGCCGTGCCGGAGAAGGCGAGCGAAATCAAAAGCGCCTTCATCGGCCTGGGCTTTCTCGGGCCGGAGCCGAAGATCCCGTTCCGCATCGTCAAGGGCAAGCCGATGGTGCTCGGCTTTTCGCTGGGCGAGATCAAGCCGCTGGATTAAGCCTTCGGCGCATCGCCGGGATGCTCCACCACCTGCCGACCGAAATCCGGCACATCCACTTCCTGGCCGGCGTCGATGATCGAACGGCGCACGCTGCGTGTGTGCGTAAACAGATCGAAGAGCTTGTCGCCGTCGCCCCAGCGGATCGCCCGCTGCAATGAAGCAAGGTCCTCGGAAAAGCGCGACAGCATCTCGAGGATAGCATCGCGATTGTGCAGGCAGACATCGCGCCACATGGTCGGATCGGACGCGGCCAGGCGGGTGAAGTCGCGGAAGCCGGAGGCGGCGTATTTGATCACCTCGGTCTTCGATACGTTCTGCAAATCATCGGCCGTGCCAACGATGTTGTAGGCGATGATGTGCGGCAGATGCGAGACGATCGCCAGCACCATGTCGTGATGCTGCGGGTCCATGACGTCGATGTTCGAGCCGCAGCGCCGCCAGAACTCCGACAGCTTCTCCAGCGCTTCCGGGTCGGTGTCCGGCAGCGGGGTAAAGATGCACCAGCGGTTTTCGAACAAGGCGGCAAAACCGGAATCCGGGCCGGATTTTTCGGTGCCGGCCAGCGGGTGGCCGGGAATGAAATGCACGCCGGCGGGAATGTACGGCTGCATCTGCGCAATGACCGAACCCTTGGTTGAGCCGACATCGGTGACTATCGCGCCAGGCTTTAAGTTCGGCGCGATGATTTCAGCCACCTCGCCCGAGGAGCCGACGGGCACGGAGACGATGACCAGATCGGCATCCCGCACGCCTTCGGCGAGGTCGGTATGGTAGCTGTCGCCGAGCTTCAGTTCCTCCGCGCGCTTCAGTGTCGTGGCGCTGCGGGTGGAGATGGCGACATGGTTTGCCAGTTTCTCGCGCCGGATCACGCGCGCCAGCGAAGAGCCGATGAGACCGATTCCGATCAGGGCGATGCGGTCGAAGAGAGGTTTCGACATTCTCAATCTTTCAAGA
Organism: Rhizobiaceae bacterium; assembly: GCA_050247155.1. GTDB lineage: Bacteria > Pseudomonadota > Alphaproteobacteria > Rhizobiales > Rhizobiaceae > Mesorhizobium_G. The sequence goes on along the minus strand of JBFWUS010000006.1, from coordinate 19,832 downwards.
ATTCCCTGAGCGCCGCGACGACGCCCCGGTTTGCTTCTTCCGTGCCGACGGTCATGCGCAGCGCGTTCGGCAGGCCGTACGCGGCGACGCGGCGAAGGATGTACCCGCGCGACAGCAGATATTCATCGGCCAGCGCAGCCGAGCGCCGATCGGCATCCGGAAAATGCATCAGCAGAAAATTGCCGACGGTCGGCGTCACCCGCAGGCCGAGTTTTGTCAGCTCCTCGGTCAGCCACTCGCGCCAATGCGCATTGTGCTCGACATAGGCCGTCGTGTGCGCGCGATCCTTGAGAGCGGCTATGCCGGCCTCGATGGCCATCACGCTGACATTGAAGGGGTCGCGCACCCGTTCGATGGCGTCGACGATATGAGCCGGCGCGTAACACCAGCCGATGCGCGCGCCGCCGAGGCCATAGACCTTCGAGAAGGTACGCGTCATCACGACATTCTCGCTGCCGGCGACGAGTTCGATGCCGGCTTCATAATCGTTCCGGCGAACGAATTCGGCATAGGCCGCGTCGAGCGCCAGCAGCACATGTTTGGGCAATCCCGCCTGCAATCGCCTCACCTCGTCGAACGGCAGATAGGTGCCGGTCGGGTTGTTGGGATTGGCCAGGAAGATCATCCGCGTCTTGTCGGTGATAGCGCCGAGGATGGCGTCGACATCGGTGCGCTCATCCTTTTCCGGCGCATAGACCACACTCGCCCCGGTCATCTGGATGTAGTTGATGTATTGCACGAAGCCGTGCCGGCTCATGATGGCTTCGTCGCCCGGCGCGAGATAGATGCGCGCGAGCAGTGCGAGCCCCTCATCCGACCCGTTGAAGCAGATGATGTTCTGCGGGTTCAGCCCATGTGCCTCGGCGATGGCCTGGCGCAGCCGGGTCGCCTTGCCGTCGGGATAGAGTTCCATGCGCGTGGCAGCGTCACGGATCGCCTCGACGGCCTGCGGCGACGGGCCGAACGGGTTTTCGTTCGCTGACAGCTTGTACACCTTCGACACGCCCGGATGCGCCGCGGCCTTGCCGGGCACATAGGCTTCGATGTCCATCACGCCGGTATTCGGCTGGGGGCGGTCGGGCATGGTCATGGGAGCATTCCGATAGAGGGCTCGCCCCTCTATCAAAGCTTTTCCACCGACGCAAAGCCGTCGATAGCAGGTCAATCGCTCGGAAGCATCTTGACCGAGGGCGCAGGTCAAGACGTGTCGAGGCATTGCGCCTGGCATTCGCACAAGTTGTCGACGTCGGACGGCTGCTCCTGCGCCGGCTGGAGCAGCGGCTGATTCATCAAATCCCAAACCGCACGCTCCTTCACGATGACAAGCCGCCCGGCGGCTTCGGCCAGGCACAGCAGCACAAGCGTGGCCTGCTGGAGGTCGGCGGGCGATGTCGAGGGCGGTTGATCATTGACTGCCGAAACGTCGTCTTGCGGTACGCTTTTGATGGGCAGGACGGCGATCATGCCGCGCGACACCAGGCCGGTACGGATGACGAGAACGGCCATGACAACGAACATCAAGAAGACGCGCCACCGCACTTCCTGTTGATGCTCATTTGCCGCCCGCCAGTCCATATCCCTCGTTCCTTGTTGAACATTCGAGGCATTGTCAGGTGGCTTGAAGGGGTGTGGATGAAAAAACGAAAAAGAATCTTGCGGCGTATATCTAAAGCCAGTTCTGGACCGACTCTGACGGCCGCAACAGCAAGGCATAGATTCCTGATGACCTTCGCTTGACCGCGTTCCGCTCCGGCACAGGAATGACGCCCTTCTTTGAGGCTCGACGCCAATCATCAACGTTGATGCCCGGCGTGAACGCTTGCGACTGGCATCAACTCAACGGAAACGCGTCATTCCTGTGCCGGAGCGCCGTGAAAACGAAGTGGAGGTCATCAGGAATCTATGCCTTGCTGTTGCGGGCGTCAGCGTCGGTTCAGTCATCGCGCATCGTGGAGCAGCGCAGCCCGTCCCCGGAAAACGAGCAAGCCATCATCCGAAAGCATTTTTCCGGCGGTTGCCGTGCATCGGCATGCCGGCATGTTCCACACTGACATTGATCGCCGTCATAAAGGTCAGGGCGCTGTACAACGCCACATTGAAGATCGTGAAGCCGAATGTGCCCAGCGCGGAGAGGAGCAACCACTGCTTCCTTATCATTGGCCAGTCGGCGCGAAACCGCCACCAGCCGATCGTCGCCCTGAAAGCCAGAGCATGGTGGTCAGCACCATCGGAGAGATGTGGCTCACCGCCAATTTTCCCGCGATGGCGTTTCCACCCCAGAATATCGCCGTCAGCAACAGCAGAATGTAGGCTTGTCTTACCATGCGCCGATCGAACCGTGGGGTGCATAGCATGCGGAGCTATTGCAGACCGCCGGCGAAGTAAACGCCGCGACACCGCAAACGTCTGGGCCAAAAGGCGCGCGGAAGCGGAAAAAGACATATCGCCTTCCGCCGGATGTGACGCTATAGAGGCCTGTTTTCGGCGCTGGCAGGTCCTGCCACGCGCTTCAAAAGGAATCAGAAATGGCGAATGTCGTGGTGGTCGGCTCGCAATGGGGCGACGAAGGCAAGGGGAAGATCGTCGATTGGCTGGCCGATCGCGCCGACGTCGTCGTGCGGTTTCATGGCGGGCACAATGCCGGTCATACGCTGGTCATCGACGGCGTCAGCTACAAACTCGCCTTGCTGCCCTCAGGCCTGGTTCAGGGCAAGTTTTCGGTTATCGGCAACGGGGTCGTCGTCGATCCGCATCATTTCGTTCAGGAGTTGGAGAAGCTTCGCGCGCAAGGCGTGGACATCACGCCTGAACTGCTGCGCATCGCGGACAATGCGCCGCTGATATTGTCGCTGCACCGCGAGCTCGATGGCATCAGGGAAGACGCCAATGCCGGTCTCAAGATCGGCACCACAAGGCGCGGCATCGGTCCGGCCTATGAAGACAAGGTCGGCCGCCGCGCCATCCGGCTGGTGGACCTGTCCGAGCCGGACACGCTGATGGTGAAGATCGAGAGACTGCTCGGCCACCATAACGCCTTGCGGCGCGGCCTGGGGCTGGATGAAATCGAGGCTGCGGCGATCTATGAAGAATTGACGTCCATAGCAGATCAGATCCTGCCCTTCATGGATCAGGTCTGGCGGGTGCTGGACGAAAAGCGGAAGGCTGGGGCCCGTATCCTTTTTGAGGGCGCGCAGGGCGCATTGCTGGACAACGACCACGGCACCTATCCCTTCGTGACGTCGTCGAACACCGTTGCAGGGCAAGCCGCCGCCGGATCGGGCCTCGGACCGACGGCGATCGGTTATGTTCTTGGCATCACGAAAGCCTACACCACCCGTGTCGGCGGAGGACCGTTTCCGTGCGAGCTCGACGATGAAATCGGGATGCACCTGGCGAAGGTCGGCCGGGAGGTCGGCGTCAACACGGGCCGCCCGCGCCGCTGCGGCTGGTTTGATGCCGTGCTCGTGCGCCAGACCGTCAAAACCTCCGGCATTTCCGGTATTGCACTCACCAAGCTGGATGTGCTTGACGGGCTAAAGGAACTGAAGATTTGCGTCGCGTATGAGCTTGATGGCCAGCGGATCGACTATTTGCCTGCCTCAATGAAGGCACAAGCAGCAGCTAAACCCATCTACGAAACACTTGAAGGGTGGTCGCAGACGACGGCAGGGGCGCGCAGTTGGGCTGAACTTCCTGCGCAGGCGGTCAAATATGTACGTCATATCGAAGAGCTGATCGGCGCGCCGGTGGCATTGCTTTCAACCAGTCCGGAGCGGGACGACACAATACTTGTGACGGACCCGTTTCAAGACTAATTTTCCGCGGCCCGTCCGCTCCGGCCGAAACCGGGGCCGACAGGGGTGAGCAGGTCGAGAAGTATGGCAGATTTTGTTGCGGTCCTGAAAAAGACGCTGGACGGGCTTGGAGACCCTTCGCCAGAGGTCCGGCAGCGCGTCTACGAGCGCGCGCGCTCGACCGTTCTCGCCAAGCTCGAGGCGATCACGCCACCGCCGCCGCAGGCTGTCGTCGACCGTCAGATCAAGGCTCTGGAAGACGCCATCGCTTCAATCGAGCGCGACTTCGCGCCGCCGCCGGCGAAGAAGGCCGACCCGCTCGATGAGTTGGAAGACGTTTTCGCGTCGCTGAACGGCCTGAAGGACAGGGCCACCATACCGCCGCCACGGCCGGTCGCCCCGGCATCTCCGCCTCGCTCCGCACCGCCGCCGGAACCGCCCGCTGCGGCCACAGCCGCGCCTCGCGCGAACGCCCAGGCGTCGTTTACAGCCAGCGCGGAGTCCTCGAAAGCGCGAGCGACCGGCGCGGATCCGGCGCAAACAAAAGATGTCCCAACGCCGCAAGCAAGCAATGACGATGACGCCTTTCCGTCCGTCGCTCGCGTCAACGATGACACCACGACCGATGGCCGCCGCAAGCGCGGCTTCGGCACAGCTCTGGCGGCTTTGCTTGCTCTGGCCGTGGTGGCTGGCGGGGCATATGGCGTTTGGCTCAACAAGGACGATTTCTCACGGCTCGTCGGCCTTACCCCGCCCGCGGACGCGCCGACCGCGCCACTGCAAACCGAACCCAGCCCACCTTCGGAGGATGTCGCGGCCGCCGAACCTGCGGCGGCGGTGGAGCAGCCGGCCCCCGAGGCGGCTGCACCCGGTGAACCCGCTCCGAAACTGACGCAGCGCCTGAATGAAGACGGCAGCGAAGCGGACGCAGGCCCTGCAACCGGCGCGCCGTCGATCGGCGAAGGTACGTCTGTCGCCGAAGTCACACCGCCTGCCGCAGCTCCTGCGCCCGCCGAACCCGCGCCAGCGGAATCTGCGGCACCGACGCCACCGCCTGAGCCTGCTACGCCGACAGAAACACCGCCGAATAGTCCTGCCGCGACCGAGGCGCCCGCCGCGACGCCGCCTGCCGAACCGGCGACGCCCAGCGACACCACGGCCGAAACGCCGCCTCCCGCCGAACCGGCGGCGCCTCCGGCCACGACGCCGCCGGCCGAGACCGCGACCGCGCCACCGGCAGAGGGGCTGGCCGTCGGCCAAAAGGCTATCTTCTACGAAGAGAAGACGACAGGCGCTCAGGGTTCGATGGAGTCCGGCACGACCGTCTGGAGCGTGGTGCAAGAATCGCCGGGCGGCGGCCGACCGCCCGAGCCAGCGATCCGCGCCGAAACCACGATCCCCGGCAAGGATGTTCAGTTGCGTTTGACGATCCGCCGCAACGCGGACACGACCTTGCCGGCAAGCCACATCGTGGAGATGATCTTCCTGACGCCGGATGGTTTCGAAGGCGGCGGCGTCGACAACGTTCTGCGCATGGCGATGAAGAGTTCGGAACAGGATGCCGGCAGCCCGTTGGTCGGCATTCCGGCCAAGATCGCAGACGGTTTCTTCCTGATCGCGCTCAACGACAACAAGGCGGAAATCGACGCCAACATGAACCTGTTGCTGCGCCAGAGCTGGATCGACATTCCGATGGTCTACAAGTCAGGCCGCCGCGCGTTGATCACCATGGAAAAGGGCATCCCGGGCGAGAAAGTGTTCGACGACACGCTGAAGTCGTGGGGCGTCGCCACCAGCGGCTGATCGTTCAGCCGCGCGGCCGCCAATTTGGCGGGGCCAGCTCGAAACTGCGGAAGTCAAAGCCCGGCGCGACGGTGCAGCCGACCAACGTCCAGTCGCCGAGGCTGCGCGCCGTTTGCCAGGCGTTGGCGGGGACGACCGCCTGCGGACGTTCGCCGGTAAGGATTTGCGGGCCAAGCTGGGCCGTCTCCAAGCCCCCGGTCGAGCGTTCATAGACCAATTCCAGCGGAGCGCCGGCATAGTAGTGCCAGACTTCGGCGGCATCGGCGACACGATGCCAGGCCGATGTTTGGCCGCGCTCCAGCAGAAAATAGATCGCCGTCGAATAACCCCGGCCGCCCGCGGGGTTGTCTCGAAACGTCTCGACGAACCAGCCGCCTTCCGGATGCGGCGCCATGCCCAAGGTGGAGATGATGTCGCTGGGCGAGGTCATTCAGAAACTGTCCTTGCGCTTGCGGATTTCGGCGAACACCTCGGCGTCGGTCGCGTTATCCATGCCGAGGTGAGCGCGGATGGAGGGGTCGGCCCAGCGCAGGAAGGGGTTGGTTGCCAGTTCCTCGCCGATCGTGGTCGGCAAAGTGGGGCGGTTTTCCGCCCGCAATTTCTCGATTTTTGCCGCGCGGGCCGCGAGTGCAGCGTTGTCGCGATCGACCGTCAAGGCGAAGCGGGCATTGGCCAGGGTGTATTCGTGGCCGCAGTAAACCACCGTTTCCGGCGGCAAGGCGGCGAGTTTGCTCAATGACTGATGCATGACCGCGGGTGGAGATTCGAACAACCGGCCGCAGCCCAGCGCAAACAGCGTGTCGGCGGTGAAAACCACGCCGGAAGCCGGGAAATGATAACTGACATGGCCCGCCGTGTGGCCGGGTGTTTCGATGACCCGGATTGCTTCCTTGCCGAATGGGATCGTGTCGCGCTCCGAGACCGTTCGGTCGACGCCGGGTATCTTCGATGCCTCCGCTGCCGGCGCGATGATTTCGAGGCCGAAGCGTTCTTTCAGCGCCAGATTAGCTTCAACGTGATCGCCATGATGATGCGTCGTCAGTATGATCGACGGCTTCCAGCCGGTCCGCTCGATCGCGGCCAGGATCGTCTTTTCTTCCGGCGCGTCGACGAGGGCGGTAACGCCGGTTTCGCGGTCGCGCAGCAGCACGCCGAAATTGTCGCTACGGCACACGAACTGCTCGACATCGATGGGCATGTGCTGGCTCCTGTTCACCTTCGCTGCGATCATATGGATGACCATTCTCTCTGTCATCCGGCGCTTTGTTGAACTCCTGCGAACAGACGGCTACCGTCGCAGCCGATGAACACAGATATCGTCGATCTGCGCGCCTTTTATGCGAGCCTGCTCGGCAAGCTCGCCGAGCATTCGATCACCATGGCGCTGGCTGCGATCTGGGCCAATCTGCCGAACGAAAGGCTGGTCGGGCTGGGTTATGCCCTGCCTTGGCTGGACCGGTTCGGGCGCGATGCGGAGCGGGTGCTCGCCTTCATGCCAGCGACGCAAGGCGCTGTGCGGTGGCCAGTCGAAGGGCCCTCACAAACGGCGCTGGTGTTCGACGAGGAACTACCCCTGGTTGATGCCTCCGTCGACCGGCTTCTGCTTGTCCACGCCCTGGAACACACGGAAAATCCGCGCGAAACGCTGAACGAGATCTGGCGCGTGTTGTCGCCGGCCGGCCGGGTCGTCATCGTCGTGCCGAACCGCCGCGGCGTGTGGGCCCGGTTCGAACATACGCCGTTCGGGACCGGTCGACCCTTTTCGCGCGGACAATTGGACTCATTGCTGCGCGAGGCCAATTTCACCCCGGCGCGCTGGTCCGACGGGCTCTATTTCCCGCCGTCGAAACGGCGCTGGATCCTGAAATTCCATAATCTTTTCGAGCGCACCGGGCGACGCTTCTGGCCGATCTTCTCGGGCGTGATCGTGGTCGAGGCGCAAAAGCGGCTCTATCAGGCGTCGCCGGTGGCGCAGCGCGCATCGCGCCGCGTTTTCGTCCCGGTGCTTAGCCCGCAAGGGGCGGCGCGAGCCAACAGGAACGAGGCAAAGTAATGCGACCAAGCTGGATGGCTTTTGCCGGTCTGATGCTCTGGCTCCTTGGGCCGGCCGCGGCGGACGAGCAATACTCCGCGTGTATCGACGCTACCGTCAAGAACGATGAATGGGCCGGATGCGGCGGCGCGTTCATCGAGCGAGAAGAAGCCAAGATGGATGAAGCCTGGCAGCGGCTCATGGAGCTCACCGAAGGCGATACTACGGCGGCGCTGAAGGCCGAACAGGAAGCCTGGGCCGAGTTCAGGGAGAGCGCCTGTCAATTCTATGCCGACCCCGGCGCATTCGGGCGAGAGGGGCAAGTGCTGAGCTATCCGAATTGCGTGGCCGAAACGGTTGCGAGCCGAACGGCGCAGTTGAAAGCATATTTGCGCGAAATTGATCCGTAGCGCAGTCAACTTGTCTCTGACGGCCAGTCTCTCGCCGCCGCGACGCATATATTCACCGAAGCGTGATCAATTCATCAAGCCGAAGGCTTTCCTTTCGCCGCGATTTGCCATGACCTTGCTGGCCGGAGGATCGTCATGGAAGCACTTGTCGGCTTTCTGTTTTGCCTTGGATGCGGCGTCACCGCGACGCAGGCGGGCGGTGAGGCGGTTGATGTCGAGCTGGTGCTGGCGGTCGACGTGTCCCGCTCCATGGATATCGAGGAATTCGAATTGCAGCGCGCCGGTTATGTCGCGGCGCTCAGGCATCCAGACTTCGTGCGCGCAGTGCAGGCCGGCATGAATGGCCGCATCGCAATCACCTATTTCGAATGGGCGGCCGCGCCGCGTCCGGAATCGCAAGTCAACTGGACGATCATTGACGGCCCGGAAGCCGCCAACGCCTTCGCCGACGAGTTGGAGGCGCGTCCGTTCGAAGGTTTTCGTGGAACGTCGATCTCAGGCGCCATCTATTTCGGTGCGGACCTCTTCGACAAGAATGCGGTCGAGGGCTATCGGCGCGTCATCGACGTGTCCGGCGACGGGCCGAACAATATGGGCCTGCCGGTGCTCGGCGCGCGCAATGCAGCGCTGGCGAAGGGCATCGTCATCAACGGCCTGCCTATCCTGGTGCGCCCTTCCGGCACGCTGGCCCGGCTGGACAATTATTATGCCGATTGCGTCATCGGCGGGCCGGGCTCCTTCATGCTGCCGATCCGCGATCCCTCCGAATTTTCAACGGCCATCCGCCGCAAGCTGATCCTGGAAGTGAGCGGGATAGAGCCAGACGCTCAGGTCGTGCCCATCCAATCCGACGTCTTATCGAAATGCACCATCGGTGAACGCCAGCGGCGCTACTACAGCGATCCGTATTTTCCAGAACTCGATCGTTGATGCCGGCAGGGACGATTCATATGTTATGATCATATCGTCCTAGGCGGCTTGAATGCGTTGCCCGGTAGGTGGGCCAGAGCTATATGGAACTCGATCATCTAACCATAGTCTTGATACTCATTTTTATGCTCGCGTATTTTGTATCAAAAGCCGCAAAAGACTATCGCTTCTACTACAAAAACGGCTGGAGCTATGATGAAGACAGTGGCGTAGCGCTGCTCAATGGGGACATGGGGTTGCGGATGACTCCGCAGCAGCGTTTGTTCATTGGCCATCCTCTCATGGCTGGCTCCATGGCTCTGTGTGTTGTTGTCTTGGCATTTTGACAGGTGTGAACGGCTAGGTGCGCCGGCATTGTCGGGGCTGCATTACCGTTATTTCATCTTTCTCGACTGGAAAGCGCGAGGCACGCGCCCCAGATAGGCCGTACACCGGCGCGAGGGCGTCAAGTTGTCCGAGAGCTCATGAACGCCAGACCTTCCTTCCACGTCGATACACGGCCCAGTGCAATGGCTGGCAAACGTGCCTTGATGATCGTCAATCCACGTGCCCGGCGTGGCTCCGCGCCCATCGATGCCGCCAAGGCTGTCTTTGAAAAGGCCGGGCTGGAGCTGGAGATGGCCTCGCCAAGCGATGGCGAGAACGCCTCGGAGCTGATTTCCCGGCGTGCCGATCATGTCGATTTCGCCATTGTCGGGGGCGGCGACGGCACGCTGAACGCGGCTGCGGCGGGCCTTGTCTACACCGGCCTGCCGCTGGGCGTACTGCCGCTCGGCACAGCCAATGATTTTGCGCGTACGCTCGGCATACCGCAGGACCCGGTCAAGGCTGCGGAGCTGATCGTGGCCGGCAAGCAGGGCCTGATCGATGTCGGCGAGGTGAACGGACACCTGTTCTTCAATGTCGCCAGCATCGGGTTCTCCGCCGAACTCGCGGGCGAACTGACGGAGCACGCCAAGAAGCGCTGGGGCACGCTGGGTTATGCCATCGTCGCTGCGCGCATCCTGTTGCGTTCCCGGCTGTTCACGGCCTTTGTCGACCATGACGGCACGACCGAGAAGATCCGCACCATGCAGGTGTCGGTCGGTAACGGCCGGCACTATGGCGGCGGCATGACAGTGGAGGAGAACGCGACAGCCGATGACGGTTGGCTCGACCTCTACTCCCTTGAAGTCGACCATTGGTGGCGGCTGCTGCGACTTTTGCCCAGCCTGCGCAAGGGCACGCACGGCCAGTGGGATGATGTGCGCGCCTTCAAGACGACTGAGGTGACGATCCGCACCAGCCGTCCCCGCCCGGTCAATACCGATGGCGAGCTAACCACCTACACGCCGGCGCATTTCCGCATCCGGCCGAAATCAGTGCGTGTGTTCGTGCCGTAGGCTTTGATACCATGGGCATTTGCACAGACTGGTCACCCCCACCCGCGACTTCGTCGCGACCTCCCCCCTCAAGGGGGAGGTATGCCGGCCGCAACGTCTCCGTTTTACCCTCCCCTTGAGGGGGGTCCGAAGGACGGGCGAGACCGGTGGCTCGCCCGGCACGTCGACGCAAAGCGTCGGGGTGGGGTGACAGCCCAGACCAATTCGTTGTGCGTAAGCAACGCGTATCTCAAGCGTTGACCTCTGTTGCGGCGCCACGTCATCTACAGGCAAGGGCAGCGCAGGAGTCGCGATATGGCCGAAGTAAAGCAGGACGCGACACAGGCCGCAGCGCCGGACCCGGCACAGCCGATTTCGCTGCGCAGCCAAATCGGCACCATGCTGGCCGCTTTCAACGGTTCGGCGCTGCGCAGGCAGATTCTCTGGATGGCGGCCACGGCGCTGGCGGTCATCATCGCCACCTCGCTGATGCAGATCGTGCTCAACCGTTGGAACCGGCCGTTCTACGACGCCATCGAGCGAAAAGACCTTTCCGCCTTCTTCCACCAACTCGAACTCTTTGTCGGTATCGCCTTTGTCCTGCTGGCGCTGGGCGTCGGCCAGACATGGCTCAACCAGATGGTGCGGCTGCGCTTGCGCGAGGCGCTGACGCTCGACCTGATCGACGAGTGGATGCGCCCGCGCCGCGCCTTTCGGCTGGCCAATGCCGGCGCGATCGGCGTCAACCCGGACCAGCGCCTCCAGCAGGATGCCGGGCACCTCGCTGACCTGACGACGGGGCTCTCTTTCGGCTTCGTCCAATCGTCGATCCTGCTTGTCTCTTTCGTCGGCGTGCTATGGTCGCTATCGGCAGGCTTTTCGTTCCAGTGGAACGGACAGTCGATCGCCATTCCCGGCTATATGGTGTGGGCGGCCTTCCTTTACGCCGGCTCGGCGTCGCTGATCAGTTGGCTGGTCGCGCGCCCGCTGATCGAGCTGAACAGCGACCGCTATGCGCAGGAGGCCGACCTGCGCTTCTCCATGGTGCGCGTCAACGAACATGTCGACGCGATCGCGCTGGCGGGTGGGGAGGGCGCTGAAAAGCGGCGGCTATATTCAGACCTCGCGGAGCTCGTTGCGGCAATCCGGCGCATCTACAAGATCCAGATCCGGCTCGAATGGGTGACGGACGGCTATGGCTGGATCACGCTGATCGCGCCGATCCTGGTCGCCGCGCCCATCTACTTTTCCGGCGACATGACCTTTGGCGGGCTGATGATGGCTGTCGGCGCGTTCAATCAGGTGCACTCGTCGCTGCGCTGGTTCATCAACAATATCGGCGCGATCGCCGACTGGCGGGCAACGCTTTTGCGCGTTTCAGCATTCCGGCTTGCGCTGCTCGACGCGGAAAAACTGCATGGCGAGGAAGACCGTCTCGAAATCGAGGAGAACACGAAGAAGACGCTGACGCTCGACAATCTCGATGTCGTGTCACCGGCCGGCTGCACGCGGCTCGACGAACCGAAGGTTGAAATCAAGCATGGCGAACGTGTGTTGATCACCGGCGACCCGGCGGCCGGCAAGACGCTGCTCTTCCGTGCGATTGCCTGTCTGTGGCCTTGGGGCAAGGGACGGATCGGCCTACCGAAAGACGAGGCCATCACCTTCATTCCACGCACGCCGTATTTCACGCCGGGCACGCTTAGGACCATCTTGGCTTCGGCAGATGATGACAAGAAACATACGGAACAGGCGACCAAAGAGGCGCTTGAAGCTGTCGGTCTCGGCCGGCTTGCCGGCTCGCTCGATCGCGACGCCCGCTGGGATCGTGAGCTGAGCGAAGAGGAGCAGCGTCTGCTGGCTTTCGCGCGACTGGCGCTACACAGGCCGACATGGGTTATCATCGACGAGGCGCTCGACACGCTGGACGCCTCAGCGCGCCAGAAAGTGCTGGCGATGTTTGAGGAGCGGCTGGGCAAGGCAACGATCGTCAACGTGGGACGGCAGTTGAAGACGACAAAGTTCTTCACCCGCGAACTGCACCTGACCAAGGATTGCGAGGGCCGTAGGCTGAAACCAGTCGATCTGGATGCGCGGGTCAAGGCGACCCGAGCGACCGAACGGCGGAGACTGGCGAAGGCGGTGTGAGGCCAAGCGGGGTGCGTCATTCCGGAAGCCGAAGCGAAGCGTAGGTTATCCGGAATCCATTTCGAAAGTTGCCGGATGACAACGCGGGTCTGTCGGCGGCTTTGGTGCGCTCCGTTGTGGATCCCGGATAGCCTACGCTTCGCTGCGGCTTCCGGGATGACGACCGTCCGGCTGGCTCACCTTCTCACCTTCGCAGCAAAAACACCGCCTGTTCGCCGAAAAAGTTCCAGAACCACCAGGGCATGGAAAAGCCGATCTTCTGGCCGTTGCCGTCGATGGCGACGGCGCGCTCCACCTTGGCGCCGATCTCGTCGCAGAGATTGACGAAGTCGCGAATGGTGCAGAAGTGGATGTTCGGCGTGTCGTACCAAGTGTAGGGCAGCTTCTTCGTCACCGGCATGCGACCGTTGACCAGCAGCGACAGCCGCATGCGCCAATGGCCGAAATTCGGGAACGAGACAATCGCTCGATCGCCGATGCGCAGCAGATGCTCCACCACCGCGCGCGGATTGCGGGTGGCCTGTAAGGTCTGCGACAGCAGCGCGAAGTCGAATCCCTTGTCCGGGTAATAGACGAGGTCGGTGTCGGCATCGCCCTGGATTACCGACAGCCCGCGCGCCACGCATTCGTTGACGCCGCTTTGCGAAATCTCGACGCCGCGCCCGTCGACCTGCTTGTCGCGCTCCAGCAGTTCCAGCAATTCGCCGTCGCCGCAGCCCACATCGAGAACCCGCGCACTAGGTGTGATCAGATCGGCAATGACCTCAAGATCGATACGAGGGATCGCGTTGACACTCATTTTGCCGCCTCCAGTCCGCGGGCGCGGGCGGCGGAGGCAATGAAACCGCCGATGGCGCCGAACAGTTCCGGTTCGTCCAGCAGAAAGGCGTCGTGGCCCTTGTCGGTCTCGATCTCGACGAAGGATACCGACGCGCCGGAGGCATTCAGCGCATGCACCAGCGCGCGGCTTTCCTCGGTCGGAAAATGCCAGTCGCTGGTGAAGGAGACGACGCAAAACCGGGTTTTTGAGCCTTTGAAGGCGTCGACAAGCTGCCCGCCATGGTCGGCTGCCATGTCGAAATAGTCCATCGCCCGACTGAGGTAGAGATAGGAATTGGCATCGAAGCGGTCGACGAAGGTCATGCCCTGGTGGCGCAGATAGCTCTCGATCTGGAAATCCGCGTCGAACGAGAAGGTCAGCGCCGAGCGATCCTGCAAATTGCGGCCGAATTTGCGATGCAGAGCTGTCTCCGACAGGTAAGTGATGTGGGCGATCATGCGCGCCACGGCGAGCCCCTTTTCCGGCCGCACGCCGGCTTCCAGATATTTGCCGCCACGCCAGTCCGGGTCAGCCATAACCGCCTGCCGGCCGGCTTCGTAGAAGGCGATGTTCTGCGCCGAGTGGCGCGTGCCGGTTGCCATGGGCAGCGCGCAGAAGACGCGGTCCGGATAGCTCGATGCCCATTCCAGCACCTGCATGCCGCCCATCGAACCGCCGATCACGCAGAAGAGCTGATCGATGCCGAAATGATCCACCAGCATCGCCTGCGCGCGAACCATATCGCGGACGGTGATCAGCGGCAGCTCCAGGCCGTAGGGTTTGCCGGTCGCCGGATTCGTCGAGGCAGGGCCGGTGGTGCCCAGGCATGAACCCAGCACGTTCGGACAGATGACGAAGAACCGATTGGTGTCGATGATCTTGCCCGGCCCGATCAACACTTCCCACCAGCCGGGCTTACCGGTGACGGGATTGGTGTTGGCGACGTGCTGGTCGCCGGTTAGTGCATGACAGATCAGGACGGCATTCGACTTTGTCGCGTTGAGCTCGCCGTAGGTCTGATACGCGATCTGAAACGGCGAAAGATTGACGCCGGCCTCAAGCCGCAGCGGCTTGTCCGCGCCAAAGCGCACGACCGGGCTGGAGGGATCGTTCGCCTCGTCTCGCTTGTTCGTCTTGGCGCGCGCAACGGCCATGGTACTCACTTTCGACCGGCTTGCGTTCAGGCGCAAAAAAACCGGCACTGCCAGGTCGCAAATGCCGGTTGGGTTCCCTCAACGGCCCTTTAGCGACTTGTTTAACGTGGCTGCAAGCCGACCGGCCAAATCACCACGGGATTCATTACGTTCTTATGCGCGATCGGCAATCACGTCAACGGATCGAGCGAGCCTGTTCCAAGATACGGGCTGGAAAGGAACTGCCTTTCGTCAAATGGGGGTCAAGATAAAATCTAATCTCTATAGAATTAGTAGACATTTGATTGAATGAAGGCTCGACGCCGTGGACATCGCTGCTCCGGGGCGATCGTCAAATCTGATGCATCAACCCAGAGCGAGACCAATCATGACCACTGCCAGACTCATCGACAAAGCCATCCCCGACTCCGACATCGTGCCGCTCAGTTTCCGCGTCGGGGCGGAAATCAGGAATATCAAACTGGGCGGCGATCTGCCCGACGCGACGATCGACGCGATCAACCAGGCGCTTCTCAAGCACAAGGTGGTCTTCTTCCGCGACCAGAACCATCTGGACGATTCCGAGCAGGAGCTGTTTGCCAGGCGGCTCGGCGATCTCGTGCCGCATCCGACGCAGGGCGCGATCGGCGGCACGGCGTCGATCCTCAATCTGGATTCGAGCCGTGGCGGCGGCCGCGCAGACCAGTGGCACACCGATGTGACCTTCGTCGATGCTTATCCGAAGTTCTCGGTTCTGCGTGGCGTCGTGATCCCGCCGGCCGGCGGCGACACGATCTGGTCGAACACGCATGCGGCCTACGAAATCCTGCCGGAGCCGTTGAAGCTGTTGGCCGAGAGCCTGTGGGCCGTACACAGTAATGTCTACGACTATGCCGCAGTACGCCCGCGCGCGACAGCCGATGAGCGCAAGCACTTCGAGGAGGTGTTCACGTCGACGATCTACGAGACCGAGCATCCGGTGGTGCGCGTGCATCCGGAGACCGGCGAACGCACCTTGCTGCTGGGCAATTTCGTCCAGCGCATCGTCGGGCTTTCGAAAAGCGACTCCGCAAAGCTCTACGAGGTCTTCCAGTCCTACATCACAGCGCCGGAGAACACCGTGCGCTGGCGCTGGCGAGCAGGCGACGTCGCCATCTGGGACAATCGCGCCACGCAGCATTACGCAGTCAACGACTACGGCGACCAGCATCGGGTCGTGCGTCGCGCCACGGTGGATGGCGACGTGCCGGTGAGCGTGGACGGACGCCGCAGCATCACTCGCGTTAAGACCGACAATCCGCGCGCAAAAGCTGCTTGAAAAAAGCACGAGGCGGCAATCAAGGCGCCGCCTCGTTTCTTTCGAAAGACGCCCGAGCATTTCCTGCGCCGATCGGATCGCTCCGCCGGGGGGAGTCCGGGCCAAAGTCGAGGGGTTCGGCGGCCGGGCTGGTGGCCCGGCCAGGCAACCCGTCGTCAGGCCAATCCTACATCGAATCTCAGCGGCTTGGCCGAAGCGATGGCTTTCTGGGCGCGTAGCTTCGCCAGCACCGCGTCGGGAATCTGCTCGTCGAGATAGAGCAGTGCGATGGCGTCGCCGCCCGAATGGTTACGCCCGAGCTGGAAGTTGGCGATGTTCACGCCGCCATCGCCAAGCAAAGTGCCGAGCAGGCCGATGATGCCCGGAACGTCCCGGTTGGTCGTGTAGAGCATGTGTTGACCGACTTCCGCGTCGAGATTGATGCCCTTGATCTGGATGAAGCGCGGCTTGTGGTCGGAGAAGCAGGTGCCGGCGATCGACCGCGTCTGCTTTTCGGTATTCACCGTCAGCTTGATGTAGCCGTCGAAGACGCCCGACTTGTCGCGTTTGATCTCAGAGACGATGACGCCCCGCTCCTTCACCATGATCGGAGCCGACACCATATTGACGTCCGCCACCTGTGGCCGGATCAGGCCGGCAAGCGCCGCACTGATCAAGGCACGCGTGTTCATCGCCGCGGTCGAGCCGTCAAAGAGTATCTCGACCTCCTTGATCGGCTCCTCGGTGACCTGCCCGACGAAGGCGCCGAGCACTTCGGCCAGCTTGACGAACGGCTTCAGCTTCGGCGCTTCTTCAGCAGTAATCGACGGCATGTTGATGGCGTTCGTCACCGCGCCCTTGACCAGATAATCAGCCATCTGCTCGGCCACCTGCAGCGCAACGTTTTCCTGTGCTTCCGTGGTCGACGCGCCAAGATGCGGTGTCGCCACGACATTCGGCAGGCCGAAGAACGGGCTTTCGGTGGCCGGTTCCGCTTCGAACACATCGAGCGCCGCACCGGCAACCTTGCCGCTTTTCAGGGCGGCCAAAAGATCGGTTTCCACGATCAGCCCACCCCGCGCGCAATTGATGATGCGCACGCCGTCCTTCATCTTCGCGATGGCATCCGCATTGATGATGTTGCGCGTCTTATCGGTCAGCGGCGTGTGCAGGGTGATGAAATCCGCGCGGGCGAACAGCTCGTCGAGTTCGACCTTGGTGACACCAAGCTCGGCGGCGCGATCCTCCGACAGGAAGGGATCGAAAGCCACGACATGCATCTTCAGCCCGACGCCCCGCGTCGCGACGATTGAGCCGATATTGCCGCAGCCGATCACACCCAGCGTCTTGCCGGTGATCTCGACACCCATGAAGCGGTTCTTCTCCCATTTGCCGGCATGGGTGGAGGCGTTCGCCTCCGGCAGCTCGCGCGCCAGCGCAAACATCATCGCAACCGCATGTTCGGCCGTGGTGATCGAGTTGCCGAACGGCGTGTTCATGACGATGATGCCTTTGCGGCTGGCAGCCGGGATATCGACATTGTCGACCCCGATGCCGGCGCGCCCAACCACCTTCAGATTGGTCGCGGCATTGATCAGTTTCTCGGTGACCTTTGTGGCCGAGCGGATCGCCAGGCCGTCATATTGGCCGATGACTTCGGCGAGCTTGTCCTTGTCCTTGCCGAGATCCGGCAGGTAGTCGACCTCCACGCCGCGATCCTTGAAGATCTGCACGGCGGTCGGGGAAAGTTTGTCTGAAACGAGTACGCGGGGCATGGGTGGGTTCCTTCTGCCACCCTCCCCTTGAGGGGGAGGGTCGTCGCGAAGCGACGGGGTGGGGTGAATTGGCTACTTCGGATGGGAGACACCCCACCCCGGACCTATGGTCCGACCCTCCCCCTCAAGGGGAGGGTAAAAAGGGCACTAGGCCGCCGCTTTCAGCGCGGCTTTCTGATTGGCAAAGGCCCATTCGAGCCAAGGCATAAGCGCTTCGAGATCATGCGTCTCGATCGTTGCGCCGCACCAGATGCGTAGGCCCGGAGGCGCGTCGCGGTAGGCGCCGATGTCGTAAGCGACGCCTTCCTTTTCCAGCACCGAAACCAGACCCTTGGCGAAAGCTGCCTGGCCGTCCTTATCGAGAGCAGCCACGTCCGGATCGACGATCGACAGGCAGACCGAGGTGTTCGACTGCGTCTCCGAAACGACCGCCAAATTGGCGAGCCAGCCGCTGTTCTCCACGAACCGCTCCAACACTGCTGCATTGGCGTCCGCGCGGGCGATCAACGCATCAAGGCCGCCGATCGACTTCGCCCAGATCAGCGCGTCGATATAGTCCTCGACGCAGAGCATCGACGGCGTGTTGATCGTCTCGCCCTTGAAAATCCCCTCGGACAGCTTGCCACCTGAGGTGAGGCGGAAAATCTTCGGCAACGGCCACGCCGGCTTGTAGGTGATGAGGCGTTCCACAGCGCGCGGGCTGAGGATCAGCATGCCGTGCGCGCCCTCGCCGCCCAGCACCTTTTGCCAGGAGAACGTCACCACATCGAGTTTCTGGAAATCGAGCCGCTGTGCGAAGGCCGCCGAGGTCGCGTCGCAAATCGTCAGACCCTTGCGGTCGGCCGGAATGAAATCGCCGTTCGGTACGCGCACGCCCGAGGTCGTTCCGTTCCACGTGAAGACGACATCGCGGTCGAAATCGATCTTGGAAAGGTCCGGAAGTTCGCCATAGCCGGCCTCAAGCACGCGTGCATCCGCCAGCTTGAGCTGCTTCACGACGTCGGTCACCCAACCGGAACCGAACGATTCCCAGGCCACCATGTCGACGCCGCGCTCGCCGAGCAGCGACCACAGCGCCATCTCGACCGCGCCCGTGTCGGACGCCGGCACGATGCCGATGCGATAGTCCGCCGGCACTTGCAGAACCTCACGCGTCAGGTCAATGGCCTGTTCGAGCTTGGTCTTGCCGATCTTGGCGCGATGCGAACGACCGAGCGCCGCATTTTGCAACGCGTCGAGCGACCAGCCTGGACGCTTCGCGCATGGACCTGAGGAGAAGTTAGGATTTGCCGGACGCAGTCCGGGCTTTGCGACGCCTGTCGTCATGATGGCTATCCTTCCAGATAGAAAGCCTCTCGTTGGGGAGAGGTGTCCCACTGGCGCGGATATGGGATTGCCCGTCTGGCGTCAAGAGCAAAGTTTTTGTCACCGACAGGATACCGGCTCAGGAGCGATTATCGCGTCAGGGCAGCGGGCTCGTTAATCGCCCGCCGCTTTTCTGGCGACCAGAGGTGGATCACCACAAATCGTAGCGCAGCCCAACCTTGACCTGATGCCCGTCGAAGCCCTCATGCTTGGTCAGCCCGGCGGCGGTTATGGTGTAGGTCTCGATATCGGGCGAGTTCATGTACTGATAGCCAACATCCAGCGAGACGTTTTCGTTGAATTTGTAGGCCACGCCCGCATTCACCGTGTACAGCGCCGCGTATTGCGCGTCGCGGAAGTCGATCGGCACATATTCGACAGGCGTCGATACGGGCGTATCCCCGTCGCGGCACTGGAAGTCTTTTGTCGTCTGCTGGAAGCCGGATATCGGGCCGACATAGTTGTCCGGCTGACACAGCGCCGTCATGCGGAATTTCGTGCGCGTGTACAGCATGCCGATGCCAGCGCCGACATAAGGAGTAAACCCGGCATAGGTGCCGAGATCGACATAGCCGTTGACCGTGCCGTTCCAGGCCGAATTGTTCAACGTGGACGTCGTTTCGCAGCCCTTGCGGGCATCGCCCTGGAAGACCGTCGGTTCGCCCACAGGCGCCCCGCCCTGGTCGAACGTCACGGTCGTGACCGTCATCGTTCCAAGGCAGCCATAGTCTTGCGGATAATTTGGATCGGCGTTCAGGAACCCTCTGGCGCTGTATTTGTCACTCGCAAGCAGACCGATGTTCACGTCGGCGCGCAGATAGTCGGTGAAGTGATAGCCTGTTGATTTCCGCCGAGAACTGACCCGGGATTTTCGCCGAGAAGTGACCCGCCTTCCTTTATGGTTTGGGTCTCAGGATTTGGTCAAGGTTGTTGCCTTCTCCTTCTTTGTTGTTTGTGGCTTTGC
>JBFWUS010000005.1:0-107653 GCA_050247155.1 Rhizobiaceae bacterium | reverse complement strand
ATGTTCGGAAAACTCAAGAACTGGAAGCGTATCGCAACACGATACGATCGCCTCGCCGTCAACTATCTCGCCGCTATCGCTCTCGTTGCTCTTGCAACTCAATGGCTCAAATGAGTCCCCTACCTAGCCGGCGAAGCCACCCTCATCGAGGAATTTCTGCTCGTCCGGCGTTGTATCGCGGCCGAGTATCGGATTGCGGTGCGGAAATCTGCCGAAGCGCTCGACAATGTCATAGTGCCCCTGAGCGTGTTTCAGGGCCTCTTCGCCTAGCGCACGCTGCTTTTCGACCGCGATCTTCTGGTCCTCAAGTCGCTCAGAATGCGAGAAGGGCAAATAGAAGAAGACACGAAGCTCCTGTTCAACACCGAGGTCGAAACCCTTTTCCAGGGCTATACGGGCGATCGAACGGGCGCGCGGGTCACTTTCGTACATCCGGGTCGTGGCGCGGAAACAATTGCGCGGGAACTGGTCGAGCAGCAGCAGAAGCCCCAAGGCGCCCTCGGGCGTGACGTTCCAGGAGTCAAGTTCGCCTGCGCTCGCCTGCTCGTGCAGCGCCAGAAAGCGACTGCGGAATTCGTCGTCAAAAGCCGTGCTCTTCTGGAACCATCGGCCAGGCCCGGCTTGCCGCCAGAAATTCACGACGGACAGTGCATTCGGATCGGTCTGAGGCATGGTGAGTCTCCAGCTTGCCTAACACGTAGGCCACAGCCGGTCGGCGGGCAACTCACACAAAGCAAGGTGAAAATGGTCGGAGTGGCAAGATTCGAACTTGCGACCCCCTGATCCCAAATCAGGTGCGCTACCAGGCTGCGCTACACTCCGAACGGCGCCGCATGTACTGGCGGCGTCGCATCATGGCAAGGGCAAAAAAGCCATTTGGATATGATCCTGCGTCACCACGCCCGGATATTAGCCATCCCTCGAGGTCAACTTTCCACGGCAATGAAAGGTCCATGTGCGCCCTTGACACTGCTACCCTTGTTACATTCGCCGCATCGCAGTAAGGACGGACGAAGCGCAAAAGCGCCTACCGCAGGTGAGAAGACAAATGGCAGCACGCATTTTCAGCCCGGCAAAGACCGCCATGCAGTCCGGCAAGGCCAAGACCGGCTATTGGGTGTTGGAGTTCGACCCGGAAACGCCGCGCAAGATCGACCCGCTGATGGGCTACACCACATCGGGCGATATGAAGAGCCAGATCCGTCTCACCTTTGAGACCCGTGAGGAAGCGGTGGCTTATGCCGAGAAGAACGGCATCGCCTTCCGCGTGCAGGATCCCAAGGAAGCAAAGCGCCGCCAGATTTCTTATTCCGACAATTTCCGCTACGACCGCAAAACGCCGTGGACGCACTGACCGAGGTCGCCGCACGTCCACTTGATAATTTCTACAAAATTACTAGATATTTGGCGTAGCAGGTCATCTGCTCAGTCGCACTTTGGGGGTGCACATGAGTGGCCTAAGCAACGCAACGTTGTGGAAGCGCATTCAGGACTATCAGTTCGATAAGGTTGAAGCAGAACTTACATTCACGCAGCGGCTCGCCCGCGAAAATGGCTGGGAACTGGACTTCGCCTCGCGCGCCGTCGATGAGTACAGGCGCTTCATCTACCTCACATCCATTGCAAAAGAGATGCTGACACCCTCGGAAGAGGTCGATCAGGTATGGCATCTGCATCTGGTCTATACCCGCGATTACTGGCAGCGCTTCTGCAAGGAAACGCTCCGGCGCGACCTTCACCATGCGCCGACCGAGGGTGGGCCGGCCGAGCAAGAAAAATTCCTGGAAGCCTATCGCCGGACGCTTGCGCTCTATCACGATGAGTTCGGCGGCACGCCGCCGGCTGACATCTGGCCAGATGAGGCGACGCGGTTCAGGCCGATCGGCCAGCGTCGGTCGGTCGATACGAGCGAAATGATCATTCTGCCCAGATGGCTCGTCGGCCGGGCCCTCGGCTTGGCTCTCTCTGCCTTGATAGGGATCGGCGGCGTGCTGACATACATATCCGGCCATCGCGACTTCGGTATCGTCATGATGGCGATCGCGTTCTTCACACTGATTGGAACATTCGCGCAAAAAGCGAATGCCTCAGGCAAGAAGGATGGTTCTGGAGGCGGCTGCGGCGGGAGTGGGTCGGGCTGCGGCGGCGGTTGCGGTGGGGGCTGTGGCTGATCGCGAAACCACTGGACGCTGCGGGCGAGCATGGCGTATCTAGGCCGCCGCCGGGCGGGATCGTCCGGCCAGCGGTCCCGTAGCTCAGCTGGATAGAGCACCGGCCTTCTAAGCCGATGGTCGCAGGTTCGAATCCTGCCGGGATCGCCAATTTTTTCAGTAAGATAGACACGATTTCTCGAGTCTCTAATCCGCCACGCCGTGTTCGCGGAGAAAAGATAAAATCTCCTTCATGCAGACGCTCCACGCCGGTTCGTGGCCAAGAATGATATGGCTGCGGCTTTCCAGCGCCACGAAGCGAGCGCCGGGGATGTTGGCCGCAAGTTCGCGCCCTTGCTCGATTGAAATGCGCTGATCGTGCCGTGCATGAAGCACGATCGTCGGCACATGGACATGTTTCAGCAGATGGCGGACGTCGATGTCGCCAAAGGCATCCTGGAACCGAACGGCATTGTCGGCCGATGTCGTCTGGCGTTGCAGCTCATCGAACCAGGCCAGTTCCTCCGCCGTACCGTCGGGCATGAAGGTCTGCGAGAAGATGTGGCGATAGGCTGGATTGTCGGTGCCCCAGCCAAGCCGGGTCAAAGTCTTCACCGCCTCACGGCGTTCACGCTCCTCCGGGGAGGCAGCGATGCGCCATCCGGCCGCATAGCCGCTGACCAGCACAAGCGCTGAAACGCGCTCTGGATGACGCACGGCATAGTCGATCGACACCGCGCAACCTTGCGAGATGCCGAGCAGCGGAAAGCGGCGGAGACCGAGTGAGTCCACGACCGTTTCCAGATCTCGTAGAAAGGCGTCCTGGCTTATTTCGGCGACATCCCAGTCGGACAGGCCATTGCCGCGCTCATCATAGCGCACAAGCGTGCGCTCGGCCGCCAGCGCCTGAAAGGTGCGGCCCCATATCGGCCCCTGCCAATCGAGCTCGAGATGATTGAGCCAGTTGGCTGCTTTCACAAGCGGCGCGCCTTCGCCGACCGTGGCGTGGGCAATGCGCACGCCGTCCGCCGTGAGGCAAAAACCGATCGTCTGCCGTTGCAGCAGATTGCGTGTTGTAGGCTCAGGCGTTGCGGCTGGCATGGGCGCCCGTTGAGACAGATTGTCCACCGCCGCGACACCGGCCTGGTCGGCCGCGCGCTTGTAGGTGCTGATCGCTTCCGCCGCCTCCTCGGCGCGGCCAAGGCGCTTCAAGGTTTGCGATAGCATCGCCGCAGCTTCTTCCGAAACGGGATCGCTGCTTTGCCAAAGACGCAGCCATTTGACCGCGTCCTTGTCGGTCGTTCGCGGATGCAGGCAGATGCGCCGCAGCACCTCGATCCTGAGCCGCAGCGCTTCATCGCGCTCGGCGGCCAGCCAGGCCTGAAAAACCTCCTGATTTGGCAGGTCGAGCCCATCGAGCAGCGGCGACGCAAGCGCTTGCGCGATCTGCTGCAAATCATGCAGCGGCAGCGATTCGGCAGATTGCAGAGCGCGTGAAATGTCCAGATAGTCGATGGCGAGCTGTTCGCGGTTCAGCGCCGCCCGCTCGCGATCGGCCGCAATGCGCGGCTTCTGCTCATCATCGACAAGCAGCCTGATCTTGCTCAATGCCCAACGGAGTGAGCCGCGCGGATCGTCCGGCAGGTCCCAAAGCATCTCGCACAGGCGCTCGCGCCGATGCGGCCGCCCGGTCAAAGCGAGATAGGCCAACAGGGCACGCGTCTTCTTCGATTGGGGCAGCGCAACAGGTTGACCGTCCCGGAGAAGACGGAGTTCGCCGAGGAGTTGTATTTGCATCTGTGGCATAATGATAAGCTTCGATCCAAATTACCACAAAATACCACACACTAATCACATCTTACCACGCTCGTTACCACGGTCGCATACACACATTCGAGTGAGGGTGCCTGCGTCGGGACTGATCAAGCCACGACGGCCGCTTTTTCTTCTTCGTGGAAGGCAACCGGCGGCGAAAAAACCATCCATGCAACATTACGACAGGGTGAGGACATGTCGAGACGGCCCTCAGTCATTTCATTGTTTGCAAAGCCAATTCGTTCAGTTGCATCAGCGATTCGCGAGATGTCGACACCGGATTTGCCCAGGCATTCGGAATTCCTGGCGGATTTTCGCGCCGATCCGCGACTGTTCGACGGCGGCGACGCGACACGATGGAAAGGCCGTCGTGGCGGCAAAGGGAATTCCTTCTTCTACTGAACCTCGCCGCGAGGCTTCCAACTTATCGATCTCCATAGAGCAGCCGGGTGTTTGCGGACGCCAGGCCAATGAAAGGCATCAGCATGCGCGTTTCCTATTTCTGCTTCATTGCGGCCGTCTGCGCCGCGCTCATGGGCATGAGCCTCGGCATCGTCATGGGCATCCGGCAGGACTTTTCGCTTGCCCCGGCCCACGCCCACCTCAACCTTTTGGGGTGGGTGACGATGGCCCTGTTTGGGCTCTATCACCGAGGCATTGAACGACCGTCAGAGCGTCTCGCCTGGGTTCAGGCGGTCAGCGGCACTGTCGGCTTCGTGCTCATGGCCGGCGGGCTGGCGATCTATCTTGGGCTTGGCGTCGAAAGCGCTGTGGGCTCGGTGATCGCAGGTTCGATGCTTTGCCTGCTCTCCATGTTGCTCTTCCTCGTCATCGTCGTCGGCGATCTCGCCCGCACTGCAAAAGACAGGCGCAACCAAGCGCTGTCGCGGCCGGCGCCAGGGTTAGCCTAACGACCGGCTGAAACGCCAAAGGGTCACACATCATGAAACTGCTGGATTCATTGGATCAGACGACCAGTTGCGCACGCCGCTCACGCGACCGCAGCGACATTCGGATTCTTGTCGATTATTTCACGGCCTGGAATGATCATGACGTCAACGCGATCCTTGGCCTGCTGACCGACGACGCGACCTATGTGGGACCGCTGGCAACAGACCAACTCGGTGGCCGCGCCCTGCGTCGCGAAATCGACTGGTTGTGGGCTGCATTCCCGGATCTGTGGTTCGAGATCGAAAGCCTGGATCATCACGACGACGAGAGCGCCGTCGCGCAATGGCTGATGCACGGCACCAACACCCAGCCGATTCTTGGACGAGCGGCTACGCATCGGCGGATTCGGCTGGCTGGGGCGGACTTCTTCCGTTTCCGCGACGGTCTGATCGCCGGAATCAGGAGTCATTTCGACAGCGTCGACCTGGTTCGCCAGCTCGGTATCGACGTGCTGATATGGAGAAGCTAAAGCCTGTCGCGCCTTATCTGATTCATTCTGTTTGCCGTTTGGCGAGGCGATCCACTAGGAGGGTTGCGAAGGTCGATGTGGTTCATCGTCCGAGTAAGCCGACGACGTGGGCGTCCGCCAAACGCAAACCCGGAGGGCCGGGCTGGTTTGGGCCAATTCCATCGGCCTCCGTCTCGATCGGACAACCAGTCCGACCTTCGACGAAGTCCTCGATCTTGTCCCAAACCATCACCGGCAGAATGGATCAGATAAGGCGCGACAGGCTTTAGGCAGCAGCAGCCGCTTTGAGCCCACGCACTATGTCTGCTTTCAGATCCTCGACATCTTCCAGGCCGATTTGCAGCCGCATCACCGGCCCGGGATAGGTGTCGGCCGTCATGATGGTGCGATCAGCGAGATAGGCGTGCACGGCCAGGCTCTCATATCCGCCCCAGGAGTAGCCCAGGCCGAAGACTTCAAGAGCATTCAGGAACGCATGCGCTTGGCTAGTTCCCCCGCCGTCGAGCACGATCGAAAAAATCCCGCTGGAGCCGGAGAAATCGCGTTTCCAGATAGCGTGATCTGGATGGCTCTCAAGCGCTGGATGCAGCACTTGCGCGACGCCCGGCTGACCTTCCAGCCAGCGCGCGATTTCGAGCGCGCTCTTTTCATGATGGGCGAGACGCACGCCCATGGTGCGCAGGCCACGCAGCACCTGATAGACGTCGTCGGGCGCGGCACAACAACCCATGGCGATGAAGCAGTCGAACAATTTCGGCCAGCACGCTTGATTGGCGGAGACGGTGCCCAACAGAACATCGGAATGACCGGCTGGATATTTGGTTGACGCGTGAATGGTGATGTCGACGCCATGATCGAGCGCTCTGAAATAGAGCGGCGTCGGCCAGGTGTTGTCCATCATGCAGATTGCGCCGCCATCATGCGCGGCTTTCGCGATGGCCGGAATATCCTGCATCTCGAAGGTCAGCGAGCCAGGTGCTTCTGTGAGCACGACCTTGGTGTTCGGTTTCATCAACGCAGCGATACCCACACCAACGCGCGGATCATAATAATCGACCTCGACGCCGAAACGCTTCAGCATTGTGTTGGCGAAGCTGCGCGTCGGCCCGTAGACCGAATCAACGATGAGGCAATGGTCGCCGGCCGACAGAAAAGCGAGCAGCGGGATTGTGACCGCCGCGAGACCGGAGGGCACCGCGATCGTGCCGGCCGACCCTTCGAGCTCGTCGATGGCCTTGGTCAGCGCGTCCGTGGTGGGCGTTCCGCGTGTGCCATAGGTGTATTTTTGCGCGCGCGCGGCCATCGTCGCGGCATCGGGAAACAGCACCGTCGAGGCGTGGACAACCGGCGGATTGACGAAGCCAAAGAAGTCCAGTGGCTTGTTGCCGGAATGCGCCAGGCGCGTGTTGATGCCGAGTTTAGCGTTGTCTGAATTTGCCATGTCCGCGCCGCTTTGCTGATCGGCTTCGCTTAGAGAAGCGTTTGCCGTATTGCAACGGCAACGCGTTGCGCCAGTTCGAAACGTCTCCCGGACGCCGCAACCCAAAGCAGAAACTTCTTCCGCCAAGTCCCACGGTGACAATGAGTCATTGCCCTTGACCTCTCCGGAATAATGGCCTTCGATACGACATGACCGAGGGCCGGCAAGAAAATGGGGTTGTGCGCGTTCCTTCAAATGGGAGCGGAACGCAGCAAGCCGGCCTCGATCGTAAAAAACAAAGACAATGCTGAACGAACAGAAGGGTTTCAGGGTTATGAAAAAAGGTTGGGTAATCGCGCTCGGCGCCGCCGCGTTGGGAGTGGCGACGTCAGCCGCTTCGGCCGACACGCTGGGCGACATCAAAGCCAAAGGTTTTCTCCAGTGCGGTGTTAACACCTCGCTTGCCGGCTTCTCCAGCCCCAATGACAAAGGCGAATGGACCGGCCTCGACGTCGACTTCTGCCGCGCCGTGTCGGCAGCGATCTTCGGCGATGGCACGAAGGTCAAGTTCACGCCGCTGTCGGCAAAGGATCGCTTTACCGCCTTGCAGTCGGGCGAAGTCGACATCCTGTCGCGCAATACGACATGGACGATTAACCGCGATACCGCGCTCGGCCTGAATTTCGCGGGCGTCACCTATTATGACGGCCAAGGCTTCATGGTGAACTCGAAAAAGTTGCCCGGCATCAATTCCGCGTTGCAGCTTTCGGGCGCTGCTGTCTGCGTTCAGTCGGGCACGACGACCGAACTCAATCTCGCCGACTACTTCAAGGCGAACAAGATGGATTACAATCCGGTCGTGTTCGAGAAGGTTGAAGAGGCGAACGCAGCCTACGACTCCGGCCGTTGCGACGCCTATACAACCGACCAGTCGGGCCTCTACGGCATCCGTCTGACCTTGTCGGCGCCGAACGATCACGTGGTGTTGCCGGAGATCATTTCGAAGGAGCCGCTTGGACCGGCTGTGCGCCAGGGCGACGACAAGTTCTTCGATGTCGTGAAATGGACCTATTTCGCGCTGCTGAATGCCGAGGAAGCCGGCATTACGCAGGCTAACGTCGAGGAAATGAAGAACTCGGAAAATCCGGACATCAAGCGTCTCCTCGGCGCCGAAGCCGAGACCAAGATCGGCACCGACCTCGGCGTCGACAACGCCTGGGTGGTCAACGTCATCAAGGCAACCGGCAATTACGGCGAAATCTTCGAGCGCAATGTCGGCGCCGGCAGCCCTCTGAAGATTGCCCGCGGCATCAACGCTCTGTGGACCAAAGGCGGCCTGCAATACGGACCGCCGATCCGCTGATCGTCAAACATCGGCCGGAGGGCACGCCCTCCGGCCGATTGATTTCCTAGGCAAGGCGCTGATCCGATAAACAGAAAACGGCGCCGGCCGCAGTCCATGGGAAGGGGAACCCTATGGCGACTCAAGAAGCGTTGCGCGCCCATGAGCCGGCCAAAGCGTCGATCATCTATGATCCATTCTGGCGCGGCATCGTCTTCCAGGTGGTGCTGATCGGCCTTCTGCTGGCATTCGGCTACTGGCTGTATACGAACACGGTCGCCAATCTGGCGCGCCAGAATATCGCGACCGGTTTCGACTTTTTGCGCGGCCGCGCCGGCTTCGATATCTCGGAGCGGCCTATCGAATATACGTCGGATTCCAGTTATGGCCGGGCGCTGATTGTCGGCATTGTCAACACGCTGATGGTCGCCGTTTGCGGCATCATCACCGCAACGATTCTCGGCTTTCTTGTCGGCGTGGGCCGGTTGTCGAGGAATTGGCTGATCCGGAAGATTGCGACGGTCTATGTCGAGGTGTTCCGCAATATTCCGCCGCTGCTGGTCATCTTCTTCTGGTACATGGGCGTGTTGGCGCTCCTGCCGGCGGTGCGCGACAGCATCGGGCTGCCGTTCGGTTCGTTTCTGAACCAGCGCGGCCTCTATATACCGCGGCCGATCTGGGGCGACGGCGCATGGCTCATTCTTGTCGGGCTTCTGGTCGGCATCGCGCTAAGCTGGTTTGTCGCGCAGCGCGCCAAGGCGCGCCAAATGGCGACCGGCGAACAATTCCCCGTCTTCTGGACCGGCTTGGCCCTGATCTTCGGACTTCCCTTGATGGCCTATTTCCTGTCTGGCATGCCGCTGACCTGGGATGTGCCGCAGAAGGGCACCTTCAATTTGACTGGCGGTTTGAACGTAAAACCGGAATTTCTGTCGCTATATCTTGCTCTGTCATTCTATACGGCCTCGTTCATCGCCGAGATCGTACGCGCCGGCATCATGGGCGTGCCCAAAGGGCAAACGGAGGCGTTCTCGGCGCTAGGCCTTCGTCCCGGCGTCGGCCTGCGCAAGGTCATCATTCCGCAGGCGCTTCGCATCATCATTCCGCCGCTGACCAGCCAGTATCTGAATCTGACCAAGAACTCGTCATTGGCTGTGGCTGTCGGTTATCCGGACCTTTACGCAATCGGCGGCACGATCCTGAACCAGACCGGCCAGGCGATCGAGATCGTCGTCATCTTCGGCGCCGTCTATCTCTCGATCAGTCTGCTGACATCGCTGTTCATGAACTGGTTCAACACCAAGATGGCCTTGAAGGAGAGATGAGCCATGGACGAACACAATCTCTCCTGGGTTCGCACCGAGATGGCGCTGGCTCAAGCGGCGCCAAGTTCGACTGTCGGACCGGTTGCCTGGACGCGGCGCAATCTTTTCGCCACGCCCGTTGATTCAGCACTCACCATTCTGGCTCTGCTGATCGTCGCCTGGCTCCTGCCGCAGATTCTGAATTGGACGCTGTTCAGCGCGGTGTGGACGGGCGAAAACCGCACCGCCTGTCTGACTACCGAACAGGGCGGCGAATTGCCGGCCGGCTGGTCTGGCGCTTGCTGGGCTTACGTCAATGCGAATTTCGGACAATTCATGTTCGGCCGCTACCCGGTCGACGAGCGCTGGCGCGTGATCTTGACCGGCGTTCTGTTCGTGGCGCTTTTGATCCCGTTGCTGATGCCGCGCGCGCCGTACAAGCGATTGAACGCGATCCTGTTTTTCGTCGTGTTCCCGATCGTCGCTTTTGTCCTGTTGGTCGGCGGCTATTTTGGACTGCCCTATGTCGAGACGCCGCTTTGGGGCGGCCTGCTGGTGACGCTGGTCATCTCCTATGTCGGCATCGTCGCGTCGCTGCCGCTCGGCATCATCCTCGCGCTCGGACGCCGGTCGAAAATGCCGGCAATAAAACTGCTCTCGGTGATCTTCATCGAAGCAGTTCGCGGCGTGCCGCTTGTTGTCGTGCTCTTCATGGCGAGCTTCATGCTGCCGCTCTTCGTGCCGCCCGGCATGACCTTCGACAAGCTGCTTCGGGCTCTGGTCGGCGTGTCGCTGTTCGCAGCCGCCTACATGGCTGAGGTCGTTCGCGGCGGCTTGCAGGCCATACCAAAAGGCCAATACGAGGGCGCCGATTCGCTCGGCCTTGGTTATTGGCAGAAAATGGGGCTCATCGTTATGCCCCAAGCGCTGAAGCTCGTCATTCCCGGCATTGTCAACACCTTCATCGGCATGTTCAAGGACACCAGCCTGGTCCTGATTATTTCGATGTTTGACCTGTTGGGCACCGTCAAACAGAGCTTCCAGGATCCCAACTGGGCGACACCGCAGACGGCCAAGTCCGGCCTCATTTTCGCGGCGCTCATTTTCTGGATTTTCTGCTTCGGAATGTCTCGATATTCGCAATACATGGAACGCCGGCTCGACCGGAGCCACCGCTAACGCGGCATAAGAACAAGGGGAACGTCAATGAGTACCGAAAACGCCGTCGCAGCCGAAGACCTGAGTGTCGACCGCTCGAAAATGCACGTATCGTCCACCGACGTGGCGGTGCAGATCATCGGCATGCACAAATGGTATGGCGAGTTCCATGTCCTGAAGGACATAAACCTGAAGGTCATGCGCGGCGAGCGCATCGTCATCTGCGGGCCGTCGGGATCCGGCAAATCGACGATGATCCGCTGCATCAACCGCCTGGAGGAACATCAGAAGGGCCAGATCATTGTCGACGGCAAGGAACTCACCAACGATCTCAAGAAGATCGATGAGGTGCGCCGCGAAGTGGGCATGGTGTTCCAGCACTTCAATCTGTTCCCGCATCTGACCATTCTGGAAAATTGCACGCTGGCGCCGATCTGGGTGCGCAAGATTCCGAAGAAGCAGGCTGAGGAAACCGCGATGCACTTCCTGCGCCGGGTCAAGATTCCGGAGCAGGCGAACAAATATCCGGGCCAGCTTTCCGGTGGTCAGCAGCAGCGCGTCGCGATCGCCCGCTCGCTCTGCATGAACCCGCGCATCATGCTGTTCGACGAGCCGACCTCGGCGCTCGATCCTGAAATGATCAAGGAAGTGCTGGAGACTATGGTGGGTCTCGCTGAGGAAGGCATGACCATGCTCTGTGTGACCCACGAAATGGGCTTTGCCCGCAAGGTCGCGAACCGCGTCATCTTCATGGACGCCGGCCAGATCGTCGAGCAGAACACGCCGAAAGAGTTCTTCGAGCATCCGCAGCATGAGCGGACGAAACTATTCTTGAGCCAGATCCTGCACTGACCAATTGACTCAAGCTCCGCCACAAGCCCGGCGCATTTGCCGGGCTTTTTCTTTGGTCGTCAGGAACAAATCCTAGCCGAGCGGGCGGGGCAGAATGGCGCGTTTTTTCCGTGTGTTGGGCGCGGCCGTCGGGTTGTTCGCATTTGCGGTCGCGCTTGGCGCACTGATACCAAGGCCGCTGATCGGGCCAGCCAGCGGCGACACGGCCAAATCGCGGAAGATTCTTGTGCTTTCCAATCCGATCCACACCGATATCGCGGTGCCGATCGACGACAAGACGCTGCGGCTGTTCGGCTTTCTGCAGGAGGACGGCCTGCCACTTGATATGTCCGGGGTGGAATATCTCGTGTTGGGCCGCGGCAGCCGCGAGTTTTACATCGCCACTCCGACCTGGGATAAACTCGAGGCGATGCCACTAATTAAAGGGCTGACCCTCGATCGCGCGGCGATGCATGTCAGCATCGCGGGTCCGATCTCTGAAACCCATTCTGACGTATCGGCCCTTTTGGTTTCCGATAGCCAATACGATGCGCTGCTGGCCTTTATCCGCGACAGTTTTCATGACGATGCGGACGGGCCGCTGATCATCCCAGGCGCCGCCTATGGACAGTTTGACAATTTCTATGAGGCGGACGGCTATTTCACCGCGCTGCTGGGGTGCAACACCTGGACCGCTCATGCCTTGCGCGAAGCAGGAATAACCACCGGCCTTTGGAACCCACTGCCTTTGACTTTGCGCTGGTCGCTGGCGCTATACAATTGAAGTTTAGCGGCTTGGAGACGTGCTTACCCGGCCTTTTTCATTTGATCGGCCACATATTCACGCAGGGCACGATTGATGCGGCTCTGATAGCCGCGCTTGCCCTCTGCATTGTGCTTGAACCACGCAATGAGATCGGCATCCAGACGGAGCGTGAGTTGCTGCTTGACGGGTCGAAAATAGGGATTCCGCTTGGCGTTGCGCCAGAATTTTTCCGTCAGCGGTGGAATGTCACTGAAATCGATCTCGCTGTCGGGCCGAGCTTTCAAGGCGTCAAGCTCCGCCCGTTGCTCGTCGGTAAGCGGCGGAGGATTTTCCAGATCAAGATAATAGGTAACGATTTTTCCCATAGCGTCTCATTTCCGACGGTGTGGCCTCTCGTGCGGAAATCAGTCGGACAATCTCCACACCGTCTTCTTCCCAATCGACATGCGCAACCAGAAGGATCGTCGTGCCGTCGATCAGATCCAAAGTTGGATACCGGTACTCGTCACCTTCAATTCTGTCGTGTTCTGTTAATGCGAAGGGATCTAGAAACACGCGGACAGCGGCTTCAAACCTGATCTTGTGTTTACGCCAGTTGGTTTCCGCTTTCGTCTCATCCCACTGAAATTTCAAGATCGCATCCTACAAAAATGTAGCTACAAATCGACTCGATTGCAAGCATCTTCTAATCAGGCCGCCAGCCGTAGAGCCAATCCAGGTCGCTTGCGAGTTTCTCCGGGCCGCGCCCGCGCATGAAGAGGTCGCGCGCGCTGGCGACTAGCCCCCGTGCATGCCAAGCGAACTGGTTGAGCGCGCCGCGCCGCGCCACCCTGAGCACGCGGCGGCGACGGGCGACGGCCCAATCGTTGAGCGCGCCGGGCAATAGGCCGCGATCAGCTTGCAGCGCGGGAGTTACAACGTCGGCGAGCGTCTCCGCATCCTCGATGGCCATGGCGGCTCCCTGCGCCGCGAAGGGCGTCATGGCGTGGGCGGCATCCCCGATCAGCGCCAGTCCAGCAGGGTCGACCCAGGCGCCGTCGGGGTCAGCGACGTGAATGGGCCAAGCTGTCCAGGCTTTGCCTGGCGCCGCCAATCCGGAAAGGGCAGGGTGCACTTGCCGCATCGCCGCTCTCAGCGGGCCGGTATCGGCCGTAACGTGCCAGTCCGCCTTGAGCTCGCGTTTGGTACGGGTGAAGGCAACGAGATTGATCGCCTTGCCCGCGCGAAGCGGGTAGGCGATCAGGTGAAAACCCGGATGCAGGAACGCCGTGACCACAGTGCCGGGGCAGGCGGCCTGAAACGCGGCAAAATCGTCCTCGCCTTCGACGAGCGTTCGGCGCCAGGCCAACTGGCCGATGAAGCGGCTGATGCCGACCTCGCCGGCAAGCCCGCGGATCGCCGACCAGACGCCGTCCGCGCCAATGGCTAACAGGCCATGCTCCTCATGCCGCTCGCCTGCATGCTCGATCGACAGCGTCGCCCGATCATCCGATAGGGCAAAATCGCGCACGCTTACGCCAGTCGTCAGATGGATTTGCGGATTTGCCGCGACTGTCGCCAGCAGCGCCTGCTGGAGATCGGAGCGATGCGCAACCAGATAAGGCGCGCCCCAGCGCTGCTCGGCGAAATCGCCCAACGGCACGCGTGCGACCTCAGCCAAGCTGGTCGCCCGCCGGATAACCACCGCATCGGGCCTGACAGCCATGCTGGCAAGATTGTCGAGGACGCCGAGCTTACCCAGAATATTTGTCGCGTTCGGCGAAAGCTGAAGACCTGCGCCTATCTCTTGCAGCGTCTCGGCACGCTCAAAAACGTCGACGGTGAACCCCCGCTGCGCAAAGGCTAGCGCAGCAGTGAGGCCGGCAATGCCGCCGCCGGAGATCAAAATGCGTCTGTTTTCGAGGCTAACCATCGCCGGTCGTCGTGACCGGAAAGGCGTCAGGCGGCTTGGTTGAGATAGAGGCAGCCGCCCGGTTCGGTGTCGGTCGCCTTGAGGCTCGACTTGTAGCGATAGAGCGTCGAGCAGTACGGGCAGACCTTTTCGTCGTCAGCGCCCATGTCGAGAAACACATGCGGATGGTCGAAGGGCGGATTGGCGCCGACGCACATGAATTCCTTCACGCCAATGTCTATGGCGGCGTGGCCAGCATCGTTCTGGAAGTGAGGGATCGCTCCGCCTGCCATCATTCGCTCCGTGCTCTCGCAAATACAGCGTTTGAAACAAAAAGCGGCGCTTTGCAAGCAAGCTGGATTGCCCGCCAGGACGCGATTCTCGCCTTTTCGTCATGAGATTGAAATGAAACTGTCGCAAAAGCCTGCCAAGAGCTAGGATGTGCTAGCTGTCAATGAAGAGCGATTGCATGCTGGAAACGACCGAACTGCGGCCC
This sequence comes from Rhizobiaceae bacterium, assembly GCA_050247155.1. Taxonomy (GTDB): domain Bacteria; phylum Pseudomonadota; class Alphaproteobacteria; order Rhizobiales; family Rhizobiaceae; genus Mesorhizobium_G. Next base: position 93,060 of record JBFWUS010000005.1, on the reverse strand, counting down.
GTCGTCACCGAATTCACTGGCAGGCCTATTGCCTCCAGCGAGACGGAGGCCGGGAATCCTGATCGGTTCGTCAACCGCGAATTCTCCTGGCTGCAATTCAATCGCCGGGTGCTGGAGGAATCGCACAACAAGAACCACCCGCTGCTCGAGCGCGTGCGTTTCCTGTCGATTTCGGCGGCGAACCTCGACGAATTCTTCATGGTGCGCGTCGCTGGCCTGGCCGGGCAGATCCGCCAAGGCATCGCGGTCAAGAGCCCGGACGGGCGCACGCCGGATCAGCAGCTTGAGCAGCTTCTGGTTGAGGTGGGACATCTTCAAGAAGACCAGCACAACAGCCTGGCTAACCTGCTGGTGCTTCTAAAGAAGGAAGGCATCGACAGCATCACGGCTGACGCCCTCACCAAGGACGAGCGCGCCTGGCTGGAACAGCATTTCCACGAGCAGATCTTTCCGGTGCTGACGCCGCTGTCCATCGATCCGGCACATCCGTTCCCTTTCATTCCGAATCTCGGCTTCTCGATCGCGCTGCAACTGCGCCATCGCCGCGACGGCGAGGAAATGTCGGCGCTGCTGCGTCTGCCTGTGGCGCTGAAACGCTTCATTCGCCTGCCGGACCGCAAGAACAATATCCGTTTCATCCCGATCGAGGAGACGGTGGGGCTGTTCATCGGCAAGCTTTTCCCCGGCTACGAGGTCAAGGGCGCCGGCACGTTCCGCATCATCCGCGACAGCGATATCGAGGTGGCCGAAGAAGCCGAAGACCTCGTGCAGTTCTTCGAGACGGCCCTGAAGCGCCGGCGGCGCGGATCGGTGATCCGCATCGAATTCGACAGCCAGATGCCGAGCGAATTGCGCGACTTCGTGGCGCAGGAGCTGGGCGTTTCGCCAAGTCGTGTCAGCGTGCTGAGCGGCCTGCTGGCCGTGAATCAGATCTCAGAGTTGGTCTCGGTGCCGCGCGACGATCTGAAATTCGTCCCCTACAATCCGCGCTTCCCCGAACGCATTCGCGATCATCGCGGCGATTGCTTCGCGGCCATTCGTGAAAAGGACATCGTCGTCCACCACCCGTACGAATCCTTCGACGTCGTGGTGCAGTTCCTGCGTCAGGCGGCGGTCGATCCGGATGTTGTCGCGATCAAGCAGACGCTCTATCGCACCTCGAACGACAGCCCGATCGTGCGCGCGCTGATCGACGCGGCTGAAGCCGGCAAGTCGGTGACGGCGCTGGTCGAGCTGAAAGCCCGCTTCGACGAAGAGGCCAACATACGTTGGGCCCGTGATCTGGAGCGCGCCGGCGTGCAGGTTGTTTTCGGGTTCATGGAACTGAAAACGCACGCGAAAATGTCGTTGGTCGTGCGTCGCGAAGAGGGCAAGCTGCGCAACTATGTGCATCTCGGCACGGGTAATTATCACCCGATCACCGCGCGCATTTACACCGATCTGTCCTATTTCACGACCGATCCGGCGATCGCCCGCGACGTCGCGCTGATCTTCAATTTCATCACCGGATACGCCGAGCCGGCGCAGGAAATGCAGATCGCGCTGTCGCCCTTCACGCTGAAAGCGCGCATCCTGCAGCACATTGAGCAAGAGATCGTCCACGCACGCGAAGGGCGGCCGGCGCGCATCTGGATGAAGATGAACTCGCTGGTCGATCCCGACATCATCGACGGGCTTTATGACGCCAGCCGCGCCGGCGTGGAGATCGAATTGGTCGTGCGCGGCATCTGCTGCCTGCGGCCGCAGGTGCCCGGCCTATCCGAGAACATCCGCGTCAAATCGATCATCGGGCGTTTCCTCGAACACAGCCGAATCTATTGCTTCGGCAACGGTTACGGTCTGCCGGCAGACGAGGCGATCGTCTATCTCAGCTCGGCCGACCTGATGCCGCGCAATCTCGATCGCCGCGTCGAATGCATGTTCCCGATTACCAATGCGACGGTGCACGAGCAGGTGCTTGAACAGATCATGCTGGCCAACATCATGGACAACCAGCAGAGCTTTGAGGTGCTGGCAGATGGCACGTCGCGGCGGGTCACGCTGGAGGAAGGCGAAGAACCCTTCAACGCACAAGAATATTTCATGACCAACCCGTCGCTGTCGGGTCGCGGCGATGCGCTAAAATCCCACGCGCCAAAACAGATTGCGCAGTTCAAACGGCGAAAAAAATCAGCTACTGCGGCTGAATGATCTCACGCTCCCAAGGCCGGTTGCAGGACCGGCGGCCCGTTTCCGTCATCGATATCGGATCGAACTCGATCCGGCTTGTCGTCTATGAGGGCGTTGCCCGCTCGCCGACGGTGCTGTTCAACGAAAAGATGCTGGCCGGTCTCGGCCGCGGCATCGCTAACACCGGCAGGCTCGACCCCGAAGCGGTAACCCGCTCGATGGAAGAGTTTCGCCGGTTCAGGGCCCTGTCGGAACAGGCCGGCGCGGTGGACCTGCATGTGCTGGCCACCGCAGCCGCTCGCGAGGCCGAAAACGGCCCCGACTTCATCCACCGCGCGGAAAAAGTATTGGGAACCAAGATTCGCGTGCTCTCCGGCCGCGAAGAAGCGTATTTTTCGGCTTTGGGAATCGTCTCGGGCTTTCATAAACCGGACGGCATCGCCGGCGACCTTGGCGGCGGCAGCCTCGAACTGGTCGACATCAAGGATCGCACGATTGGCGACGGGATCACCCTGCCACTTGGCGGCCTGCGCCTGCACGATATGGCGAAGGGCTTGCTGCCGGCGGCGGTGCGCATCGCAAAGGCGGAACTCGCGCGCGCGAAATTCCTGAAACAGGGCAAAGGCCGCATCTTCTACGCGGTTGGCGGCACGTGGCGAAACCTCGCCCGGCTGCACATGAACGCCACCAACTACCCGCTCGGCGTCATGCATCACTACGAGATGGACATCGAGAAATCGGCCGACTTCCTCGCCCAAGTCGCCAGAGGCGAGATCGACAAGATTTCCGGCATCGAGGCAGTCTCGAAGAACCGCCGCTCGCTGTTGGCCTATGGCGCGCTCGTTCTGCAGCAAATCATCGCGACAATGAAGCCGTCGAAGATCGTGGTCTCGGCAGTGGGTGTGCGCGAAGGGTTTCTGTATTCGCAGCTGCCGCGCAGCGAGCAGAACCAAGACCCGTTGATTTCGGCCTGCGAGGAACTCTCGATCCTCCGCTCGCGCTCGGTGGATCATGCTCGTGAGCTGGTCGACTGGACGAAGAAATCTTTCGAAGCTTTCGGCATAGATGAAACCGAGGATGAAGCGCGCTATCGTGAAGCGACCTGCCTGCTTGCGGACATAGGTTGGCGCGCTCACCCTGAATATCGTGGCACGCAATCGCTCAACATCATCGCGCATGCCTCGCTGGTCGGTATCGACCATCCGGGGCGCGCCTATGTGGCTCTGGCCAGCCTTTATCGCCACGAGGGCATCTTCGCGGACGTTGCAGTGGGTGAAGCGTTGAAGCGCCTGACGCCGCAGCGCTACATCGAGCGCGCGCGCTTCCTGGCCGCGCTGTTCCGCGTAGGCTACATGCTTTCCGCGGCGATGCCGGGTTTGATACCCCGGCTGAAATGGGAAAGGCGGGGCCTCGACACGTTGGCCCTGGTCATTCCGGAAGACCGTGCAGATCTGTTCGGCGAACGGCCTGTCGGCCGCTTGGCGCAGGTCGCGAAAATTACGGGCCGCAAGCTGGAACTTGCCATCGAAGGCGGGGAGAGCGCCGCGCAGCTCTCGGCTGGCTACATGCGGCGCGCGTCCAACGAGTAGACGCCGGGGCCAGCCGCCGCCAGGATGAACGCGCCGCCAGCGATGGCAACGTCTTTCCAGAACATCTGGCTGTGCAGGAAGCGCAGCGTCGCATCGTCGCCGCCTTGGCCGAAATGGCCGAGAAAGCCGGCGACGATCGCGAACAGACCAAGTAGCGAGGCAACGGCCATCGTCTGCCAGCCGACGAGCACCAGAGCGCCTGCCAGCAACTCGAAGATGCCGACACTCCACGCGGCGAGTGTCGGGAGCGGCAGGCCAAGCTGCTCGAAATAGCCGGCAGCATTCGAAATATCGGACAGCGTCTGAAAACCGGCCGGTACGAAAAGCGCCGCGATCAGAACACGTCCGATGAGTTTCAGTGGGTCCTGCATGGCGCATCCTCTGGGCGGATAGACCGTCTAGTGGTCCGGTTCCGACATTTGCATCCGCTGATACGGGCCACCCAGGCAAATGTCGGAATCAAAGGACCACCAGCAACTCCTTGATTCTAGTGGAACTTTGAATTTGACATTTGCTTCACCCGCGTGATGTCAAATGAAATGCAAATGTCAAATTCGTTCCACTGGAGGATGCGCGCGATCGGGCGGTTTGTCACCCCGGCCGGGTCATGTCCTCCGGCCGTACGATGCGGTCGTACTCAGCCGCCGTGACCAGCCCGGTCGCCAGCGCTTCCTCGCGCAGGGTCGTGCCGTTCTTGTGCGCGGTCTTGGCGATCTTGGCCGCGTTGTCGTAGCCGATGGTCGGCGCGAGCGCCGTCACCAGCATCAGCGAGCGCTCCAGCGCCGCCTTGATGTTGTCCTCGCGAGCCTCGATGCCGGCGACACAATTGTCGGTGAAGGAAACCGCCGCGTCGGCAAGCAGTTGCACCGATTGCAGGAAATTATACGCCATCACCGGGTTGTAAACGTTGAGCTCAAAATGGCCCTGGCTGCCGGCGAAGGTGATTGCCGACTGGTTGCCGAAGACTTGAATGCAGACCTGCGTCAGCGCCTCGCACTGTGTCGGATTGACCTTGCCGGGCATGATCGACGAACCGGGCTCGTTTTCCGGCAGCGCCAGTTCGCCGAGCCCCGAGCGCGGACCTGAGCCGAGCAGCCGGATGTCGTTGGCGATCTTGAAAAGCGCGCCGGCGGCGGCATTGATAGCCCCGTGCGAAAACACCATGGCGTCGTGGGCTGCCAGCGCTTCGAATTTGTTTGGCGCTGTGACAAAGGGCAGTTTCGTGATCTTGGCGATGCGCTTGGCGACCTTTTCGGCGAAACCGATCGGCGCGTTGAGACCGGTTCCGACTGCCGTGCCGCCTTGCGCCAGTTCAAAGAGGCCGGGCAGCGTTGTTTCGATGCGCTTGATCGAAGAGGCGACCTGAGCGGCGTAACCGCCAAACTCCTGGCCAAGCGTGAGCGGGGTAGCATCCTGCGTGTGCGTGCGCCCGATCTTTATGATCTTGTCGAACTTTTTCGCCTTCTTTTCCAACGCCTTGTGCAGATGCTTCAGCGCCGGAAGAAGATGGTGCACGATCCGCTCCGCGCAAGCGACATGCATCGCCGTCGGATAGGTGTCGTTCGACGACTGGCTCATGTTCACGTGGTCATTGGGATGCACCGGCTTCTTCGAACCCATCGTGCCGCCCAGCATCTCGATCGCGCGGTTGGAGATAACCTCGTTGGCGTTCATGTTGGACTGGGTGCCGGAGCCGGTCTGCCAAACGACCAAGGGAAAATGCTCGTCCAGCTTGCCGTCCATCACTTCCTGGGCGGCTTCGACAATGGCGTTGCCGAGTTTCGGATCGAGCTTCTTCAACTCCATGTTGGCTTCGGCAGCGGCGCGCTTGACGATGCCGAGCGCTCGCACGATCGAAAGCGGCTGCTTCTCCCAGCCAATCTTGAAGTTGCCCAACGAACGCTGCGCCTGCGCGCCCCAATAGCGATCCGAAGCAACCTCGATCGGTCCAAAAGTATCTGTTTCGGTGCGTATGTTGGCCACGGGGTGCTCCGGCTGCATATGTGGTTTCGTGTGCGACGTAGCCGTTCGGTTGGCCGGGTTCAAGCGCGGGCAGCGCCGGTAACAAGACAAAATCGGTTCAAATCTCGTCGCTAGCGTCGGAACTGCCTCGCCCGATTGTCAGCAGCCTGTGCACGCAGAGTTTACAAAGCCGGAATTTGCCAGAATCGCCTACCGTGCTAGGCAGGGATTGGTTCTAGATACCTGAATAAGGGACTCCATTTATGCAGATGACTTTTCTCCGGCCCTGGGCGCCGCACATTCTGAGCATTTTGCGCATTCTGGCCGCTGCGACTTTCTTAACCCACGGCACGATCAAGCTTTTCGGCTGGCCCGCACCTTTCGAATTTCCGCTCAACGGTTTGCTCTATGTCGCCGCTATTCTCGAGATTGTGGGAGGCATCCTGCTGATCATTGGTCTGTTTTCGCGGCCCGTGGCTTTCATTCTCGCAGGCCAGATGGCGGCTGCCTACTTCATGGGTCATGCCGGCCAGGGATTTTTCCCGGCGCTGAACGGCGGCGAGCCAGCACTGCTGTTCTGCTGGGTGTTCCTCTATATCGCCGCTGCCGGCCCCGGGCCGATCAGCGTGGATGCGCAAATGGGGCGTGACTGACATCACCAGAAGAAAAAACGCCTCTCACACCGGTTAAGCGTGCGAGAGGCGCTTTTATGTCATCTGCAATCTGTCTGGATTTCTCCGTTCATCTTGCGTCTGACACAGTCATAACGGCGAGGTAGGGCGTGAGTTCCCGAAGTCGGCAAAAAATCCGTTAGGCCCAGCCGAGCAGTTGCGCGGTCTGCCAGCCGGCCAAGAGAACGATCAGACAACCGACCAGCCTCAGCAGCAACTTTTCCTTCAATTTGCGCACGAAGAGCCCGGCAAGCGGGGCCGCGAGCAGACCGCCCAGGATGAGGCCGGCAACAGCCGCAGCATTTTTGGTCAATTCTCCGGCTTCCTCCCAATGGCCGGTCAACAGCGCGAACAGGAAGGTCAGAGAGACCGAGAGCGTGATCAGGAACTCGCTGGCATTGACCGTGCCAATCACATAGCGCGGCGTGGCACCGAAGCCGAGCAAGCCCGTCGTGACGATCGGCCCCCAGCCGCCACCTCCGGCGGCGTCCAGGAATCCACCGCCAAGGCCGAGTGGCGCGACGACAGTAGCAGGAACGGGCTTGGACGGAATCTTGCGGAAAGAACGCAGGATCAGATAGCAGCCGACCAGCGCCAGATAGAGCGTGACGTAGGGTTTCATGGCGCCGCCGGGAAACGACGTGAGCACAAACGCGCCCAGCACGCCGCCAATGACGCCGAACGGCATGAGCCGCCAGAACAGCTTCCAGTCGATGTTGCGGTGATAGAGATGCGACGAGCCCGATGCTGCCGTCGTGAACAGTTCGGCGGCATGCACGGCGGCCGAGGCGTGCGCCGGAGAAACGCCGAAAGCCAGAAGCGTGGTCGAGGAAATGACGCCATAAGCCATGCCGAGTGCGCCATCGACGGCTTGAGCCAGAAATCCGACAAGCAGAAAAAGAATGAAGTCCTGCATCTTGGGCCTCTCCGTGGCGCGCGGGTCAGAGGTCGAACAAATGCGGTTTTGTTGGTTAGACGCAGCCTATTGGCGCATCGCGTCTAAACCGATCAGGGCCGAATTGGTTGCAATCTTGCCGCGATCTCAGCCGCGATGGTCCTCGGTGATCGGCTTCTGATAGGTGAAGCCCATATCCCAAGGAAAATAGATCCAGGTGTCCTGACTGACTTCGGTGACAAACGTATCGACCAGCGGCCGTCCTTTTGGCTTGGCATAGACGGTGGCGAAATGCGCCTTCGGCAACATCGCCCGGACGATAGCTGCGGTCTTGCCGGTGTCGGTGAGGTCATCGACGATCAAAATGCCTTCGCCGTCATTTTCCTTCAGGGCAGGGGAGATTTCTTTCAGCACCAGCAGATCGCCTTGCGCCGTGTAGTCGTGATAGGAGGCGACACAAACCGTTTCGATCAGGCGGATGCCGAGTTCGCGCGAGATGATCGCCGCCGGGACAAGACCGCCGCGTGTGATGCAGACGATGCCTTTCCAGGCGCCGTTTTGTCCGGCCAGCCGCCAGGCCAGCGCGCGTGCATCGCGATGGAACTGGTCCCACGAAACAGGAAAAGCTTTTTCGGGCAAGGACAAGCGCGCACTCCCTCTTGGCGCCGCCGGCATCTTGAATGCCAGCGCACGGAATGCAGGCGCAATAAGCGCAGTGGCGTCGCTTTGACAAGCCCGCCCAGCGCGGAATGCACGCGCTCAGTGCGACATGAAGGTGGCGATCGGCGCGTTGTCCAGCACGCCGCGCGTCACACCGCCAAACAGAAATTCGCGCAGCCATGAATGGCCATAAGCGCCAAGCACGAGGAGATCAGCCTTGGCGATATCGCAATGATCGACGATGGCTTCTTCGACCGAGCCGCCGCCCTTATTGGCAGCTACCAGCTCCGGGCGGACACCGTGGCGTGTAAGCGCCGCCGCAATCGCTTCGCCCTGCTGCAAACCGCCTTTGGGACGCTCGGCAGGGTCGACCACCAGCACCTCGACAAATTCGGCTTCCTTGAGCAAGGGCAGAGCATCGAAAACGGCGCGCGCGGCCTCTTTCGAGCCGTTCCAGCCAATAACGATGCGCTTCAACGCCGGGTTGATCGGATTGTCACGTGGAATGACCAGAACCGGCCGGCCTGAGTCGTGGAGCAGGGCGTCTGTTTCCGGTGCTTCCGCCGAGGGGTCGGGCTGCGACGTGACAACGAGGTCGACAGACCGCGCGAGGCGCAAAGCGCCGGCCGAGGAATCGCCCGGCATCGTTTCCATGGTCGCCCAGGCAGAAGACAGTTTTGTCGCGCCGAGCCGACGGCCGAAATCAGCCGCAAGCGTTTTCGTCGTAGCCGCCGACCGCTCGGTTGCGTCACGCAAAAATTCCGCGTCAGGAAAACCGGCGGCCATCGCGTAGGAGAGCTGCACTAGCTCGGGATGAAAGCCGATCAGATGCGAGCCGAAGCGTTCTGAAAGCTGGATCGCGCTATCGATGAGATGGCCGGCTTCTTTCTCGGCCTGGATGACGGCAAGGATGGTTTTGTAGGACATGACGAACCTCCCTCATACGGCGGCGCCAGTATAGAACGTGTAAGGCCGTTTGTCCGTTCCGTGTTTGCTCAGGACGGCGTGAGACCCTCCAACATCGACTCGACAGCCGCCCTTGCTTCGTCGATCGCCTGCTGGCTGCGGCCTCGCACCACCAGTTCGGTCCAGAACTTGCCGTCGAGATATTTTGGATAGGAGCCGATGATGGTATCCGGGTGCGCTTTTTGAATGTCGGTCAGCGGGCCGCCAATGACACCCTCACCGAAAGTGCTTGGAATGGTGGTCGAGAGCATTTTTGTCCCGCCACGCAGCGTTGGGACCACTTGGTCCAGCATGGCCTGAAAGATGGCCGGCACGCCAGCCATGACATGCACATTGCCGATGCGGAACCCAGGCGCGACCGAGATCGGATTGTCGATGTGCTCGGCCCCTCGCGGCATGCGCGCCATACGCTTGCGCGCGTCGGTGAACTCCAGCTCACGCTTGGCGTAGTGCGCCTCGAGCATGGCAAAGGCCTTCTTGTCGTATTCGCAGGGAACGCCAAAGGCCTTGGCCACCGAATCGGCAGTGATGTCATCATGCGTTGGCCCGATGCCGCCGGTCGTGAAGACATAGTCGTAGCGCTGGCGCAGCGCATTGACCGCATCGGCGATGTCGTCCTCATCGTCGGAAACCACCCGGACTTCTTTCAGGTCGATGCCGATCGCCGTCATGATATCGGCAAGATGGCCGATATTGCGATCCTTGGTGCGGCCGGACAGGATTTCGTCGCCGATCACCAGCATGGCGGCAGTCACGATTTCGGGCACATCGAACCTCATTGGCAAACCGTAGCGCAGATAGCGCCCGTCGGCTCGCGCTGCAACGCGCGAATATTAGTGAACAATGTGTCGCTGATATCGCGCTTTCCTTGAACGACCCAGCCTTTACTTTATGGCAACGCCGACGACGAAGGAGATCGCGAAATGGCAAAGGTACTTGTCCTCTATTACTCGAGCTGGGGCCATATGGAGGCCATGGCAAATGCCGCGGCCGAAGGCGCTAAGGCCGCCGGTGCAACGGTGACGGTGAAACGTGTGCCGGAACTGGTGCCCGAGGCTGTCGCCAAGGCGGCACATTACAAGCTCGACCAGAAGGCTGAGATCGCACAGCCTTTGGAGCTCGAAAATTACGATGCGATCATCGTCGGAGCGTCCACCCGCTACGGCGCCATGGCGTCGCAGCTCAAGAATTTCTGGGACCAGACCGGCCCGCTATGGGTCAAGGGCGCGCTGCTCAACAAGGTCGGCTCGGTGATGGTGTCGACCGCGACGCAACACGGCGGCGCCGAACTGGCGCTTATCGCCACTCAGGCGATGCTGCAGCACCACGGGATGGTCATTGTGCCCTTGTCCTATGCTTATCAGGACCAGATGGGCAACGATGTGGTTCGCGGCGGCGCGCCCTATGGCATGACCACGACGAGCAATGGCGATGGTTCACGCTTCCCGTCTGAACAGGAGCTTGACGGCGCACGCTTCCAGGGCAAGCGCGTTGCCGAGATCGCAGCAAAGCTGCACGGCTGATTGACGGCATCGGAGCAAAATGCCGGCCTTTGACCAGGCCGGCAACCGATGCAGAAATATTCAGGACGTGGCATGCCGGCGCGGCGGCAGGCGCAGGACGCGCAGCCTGTCTGTCGCCATGCGCCTTAGATCGAGCCAAACCGTGGCGATCGCTTCTGCCGTGCGTGTGTGAGGCGCGTCGGCGTACTCGTATTCCATTTCCTTGATCACCGCATCGAAGCTCAGCGCACAATTTTCGACAGTCTGGAGAAGCTGCTCCGCCTCGTCCGACGTAAGACGAGGGTCGGCCAAAGCAATCGGCACCTCGCCAGCCATACGCTTAGCGAAGCGTGTCTGCTCCCGCATTCTAGCCGCCCAGTCGATCATCATCCGCGATTCCCCGCGCAAAATTGCGCGAGGTTAGGAATTTGTGCAAGGGGCCGCACAGCCGACACGCGATCTTGATCGATCTGTCAGGCTATCGCTAAATCTTTGGAAGCCGACTCCCATGCGTCAAAGAGCGCCGTCTCGGCCTTGCAGCAGTCGCGCGTTTTACAAGCCATGCGGGGTCGGCTGTGCGAGGATTTGGGCCGAATTTCTCTGTCTCGAGCAAGGCAACTGCTTCTCTGAGAGAAAGATCAGCCGGCGACGTCCGCGCTGCTGCCCGCAACGCGCGATACAGCGTGTCGGAATCTCCCGTGCGCGCTGCTTTCGATAGGGATCGGCGAACATAAAGTGCATCCAGTCGGCGCATCAGTTTTGTCGGTGACAGCGCGAGGATTATGGAGACGACCGATATCGTCGCCGCGATCCACAACAAGACCTCTTGACCCGCTAGCGCGGCACGCGCCCTGTCCGGCCAGGTCATGTCGCCGATGGCGCGTTGAACCAACGTCCCGCGTTCTGGCAAACCAATATCGACGCGACGAGCGGGAATGATGGCTTCTTCGGCCTTGTCCGTTGTCGTATTCCACCACCGCAGCCTGACGGTGTCGAGGAAGACAGGGATCGGAGAGAGCGCTCGCACGCGGAATCGGAATGTGGCAGTCGCCATTGAACCCAAGGTGTCGTTCCGTACCGACCGGCTCACGCCTAAAGTGGCCACCAGCAAACCGTTCGTCTGCGGCATGATGATGTCCGGGATTTGTTCGGGCAGCACCCCGTGTGCCGACACGGTTATCGTGCGCTCAATCTCGTCGCCGACTGACAAAGTTTTGAGTTCGCCAGACCAATGATCGGATAGGGAGAGGGAGTATGCCGCAATCCACCACGCATTGCCGGCGAATTTCGATGGCGCGACATCCAGATTTATAGTGTCGGCCGTCAGATCGAACTTGGATCGCTGCAGCCGCGATTTCATGATCGCGCCTGTAACATGCGCGCCGCGCACAGACACCTTGCCGGAGCGCTGCGGAAACAAAAGATATCGCCAAGCGAGCTTCGAAAGACCCCCCTCGGAGATTCGTCGTTCGGCAAATATCGTGACCGTTCGAAACTCGCTGAGGTCAGGCAGTGTCGCGACCTCGCCGACGATCGGAAGGCGGGTGGTCAACACAATATCCAGTACGACCTGCTGCTGCAGGAGCGGCGCGGTCGTCGAGACGGACTGGCGAAGTTCTATGTCGTCGGGGCCGGGCCGCCACGGCATTGGACGCATTTCGACAATCTGGATCGATACAGTGTTGGAAACGATGTCGCCGGAACGGAGCGGACCAAACACCAATTGCCCGGCCCGTTTAGGCTGGAGTTCGATGCGACGGCTGGATATGTCGATGACTTTGCCGGCGACGACCGCCAGCCGCGTGCCGGCTGTTTCACGCATTATATCGGCTGCGGCGGCGAGCGGCGCGAAGTCGATCGGATCAAGCAACCCGCTCCAACGAACCTCGACCACGACGGTGTCGCCTAAATAGGCTTCCGCGGATTCGAGTATGATTTCGATAGAGGCCTGTGGTTTTGCGAGGGCGTGATGGCAGGCCGCCAACGCGAACAGGACAATCGCAACCATCCTCACCATGCGTCTCGCGCCTCGGGTGGGCTGTTGCCGCTTGCAGCGCGCCGCCGCGACTCGAGGGCGATGCGCGCCTTCAGGAAGCGTGCCGGGTCGTCGACGATCCGGTTCAGCCATTGTTCGGTAGCCTGGTCGGCCTCCAGCCTGGCGCGAGTACCGACGGCAGGTTGGCCGGGCAGCGAATCGTCTCCGACGCCGCCACCAGCCTGGGCATTGTTTCTGTCGCTTTCGGACGACGAACCAGATCTGGTCTGCTGGCTGGTAGGTCCGTCCGGATCATCTTCGCGCTTTGCCCTTTGAGAGCGACGCTCTCCTGGCTGCGCCTGTTGCGGTTGCGATGCCGCGGCTCTCTTTCCCTGCTCTTCTGAGTTTGGGCTGCGCTGCTCGGCGGCGCCACGTTCACCCCCCTGATCGTCACCGGATCCGTCGCGTTTTTCGGGATCCGGCGTCTCCTCGATCTTGCGCGCAGGCGGCGTCATACCGGACTTCGCATCAGCGTTCTTGGCGGCGATCAGCTTGCGCATGATGTCGGCATTAAGAGCCGCGTCGCTAAGTTCCGGTTGGCGAGCCAAGGCGTTCAGATATGCCTCGAGGGCAAGCTCGTAGTAGCCGAGTTTGGCGTAGGAATTTCCCAGATTGTAGATCGAGGTCGGATCATCGCTGCGGATGAATGCCTCGGCCGCGCGCCAGTATTGGTCAGACCGATACAGGGCCACGCCTTTCCAGGCAGGGTCGGTAAATATCTCCGCTGCCTCCGCAAAGCGGCCGTCCGCGTAGAGACGATAGGCGATCGCATTGTCGTCTGCACAGGCGTGGCTTGCCAAAATGCCGAAGGCTGCGGCGATCGCCATTCTCATCGCCGCGATTCCCGAAAGAGCAGCAACATGGGAACGACCGCGAGCAGAAGGAGATAGTGCGAGAGATTCTGCCATTCGGTAGACCGCAGCGCGAGACGTGCTGCAGCGGAAGTCGCGAAGTAGGGCAATTCGAGTTGCAGGGCGGCGATGGCTTTCGTGCTGTCTGCATCGGCGCGAACGATGACACCGCCGCCGGCTCGCATCGCCAAATCAAAGGCGGCAACATCGCCCACAGTGGATGTCGATGCATCGCTCGGCGCGATGAGAACGCCGTCCACTCGGTGTCCGTGAGCCGCGATCCGAGTGGTCACCTCCGCCGTTGCACCGTCAAACCCGCCTCCGTCAGACAGGACGATCAGCCTGGCGCGCCCAACCCCCGTCTGTTCGAGTATTGAAGCAGCAAGGGACAAGGCGCGCGAAGGCGCAGATCCCTGTTGCGGGACCAGACTGTTGTCGAGCGCCACGACGAAGCCGTTGTAGGCGCCGCGATCGGCAGAAAATGGCTCGGCAAGATAAGCGTCGCCCGCGTAAACGATCAGCGCCATTGGCCGCGCGCCAGCGGCCTTCGATATCATCTGGGCCGCAGTGCGGGCGACAGAGAGACGATCCGGAGATATGTCAGTCAGACTCATAGACTTTGACACGTCCACGAGCACGATCACGCCCTCCGCAACAGCGTATGAAGTCTGGGCTTCCGAGCGCCTGGACGGGCTGGCAAGTGCCGCCAGGACGATCGCGAGCGCCAGCACCGCAAGATTGATATTCGCGCCTGCAATGCCTGGTCGCAACGCCGCCATCACTCGTCGGTCGATCACGCGCTGCCAATCGTCTCGTTCGGCGTTTGTCCTGAAGACGAACGCGGCCAAGAGGCACGCGACTGCCGGTATCAGGAAAAATGGCAGCAGGATCGTCATGACGAGACGGGTCTCGCACGACGCCAGGCGATCAGCGCCAGCAGCGCCATAAGCGGCAGCAGAAGCCAGTTCCTGACGTCAATTCGGGGAACGACCGGCGGCGCGGCCGCCGGGCTGCGCTGCATCCTGTCGATTTCACCAAAAATAGCGGCCAGTTCCTCTGTAGTCCGCGCACGGAAGAAGCGTCCGTCCGTCACCTCGGCGATACGCAACAGCGTCCGTTCATCCAGGTCGGCAGACGGTTCCATAAAATCACCACCGGAACCATCTTTCTCGCTGCCGAGGCCGATGGTGTGGATATTGATGCCGAGCGTTCGAGCAAGCCGCGCGGCGTCCTCGGGTTCCGCCGTGCCGGCATTGCTGGTGCCGTCGGACATCAGCACGATCGCTTTGGTCTCGGCGGGGTCGTCGCGCAGCTTGATGATCGCCAGGCCTATCGCATCGCCGATCGCGGTCGCGCGGCCAGCCATTCCAATGGCAGACTCCTGAAGGGCATTGGCTATCGATGTCACATCGTAGCTCAGCGGCGCGGCGGCAAATGCCTGATCGCCGAAAAGCACGAGGGCCAGCCGGTCGCCGTCACGTCGTTCAATGAACGTATTGGCGACGCTCTTGAAAGCCGTCAGCCGGTCGACTGTCTCGCCATTGAAGACAAAATCGCGCCGCTCCATACTGCTCGACAGATCCACGGCAAGCGCGATAGCTCGACCCGTGGCCGGGCGGACAGCTTGCCCCGCGACAATGGAAGGTTGCGATAGGGCGAGGACAAAACAGAGCCAAGCCAACCAGAGCAGCACGGCTCTGTCGTACCTTTTGCGCGCAGACGGCGTGACCTTTTCGAAAGCGTGCTGCAGCGAGGGTGGAACTCGCAAGGCCGGAAGATCGGCGATCCGCCGGCGCCGAAGCAGCAAAGGAAGAAGCAGCAACAGCAACGCCCAAGGCCAGCCGAAAGCTACCATGGGGTCAAACTCCTGCGTTGCACAAGACTGCGCACCCGCCTCACAATGGCAGTTGCATCGCAGTCGACCGCAGCTGGCCGATAAAGCGCTTCCCCGAAGACGACGCCATCGTCGCGCGTAAAATAGTGCGTGCGAAATTGGCGATCGAGCTCCTCCAGCCATGCATCGCCTGAAAGCTTGATAGTGCGCGAGCCACCGTGCAGCAGGGCTACCCGCCGCAAAACGGTAGCCGTCATTACCAACGCCTCGGCAGACGGTTCGGCTGCCGCTTCAGACAGGGCTTCCAAGGCTTCGGCGGACCACCCCCGCCGGCTACGGCGAACCGCCAGGAGAGCAGCGACCGTCAAGGCCAGAACTGCGATCCCCACCGCGATCAGCGGGAGCGAAGAAATTTCCGCCGGCGGAACAGGGGTGTGGACGTCGCGAAGACCGGCGATCAACTCATCCATGACACATCAAACCAGCCCTTGCTCGACCAACGACGGCCATGCGTCCGTCGGGTCAAGTGAGGTGAGGATAGCCAGATAGCGAATCGCGTGGCGCGCGAAGGCCGCAGCCATGTCGTCGTTGAACTGCCGCAACCGCACTCGTAACGCATCAGCCAATTTGTCGTCGATGGACACGCGCGTGGGACCGGCGGGCGCGAGGTAGCGATAGCTGCCGGCAGGCAGTCCGCTTTCTTCGAGCGGATCGAGCAGGCGCATCACGACGAGCCGCTGGCGCAGCCCTGCAATTGCGATCTCGTCCACGGCCGCGGCATCGAGCCTGTCGCAATCGCTCACAAGCAAGGCTACGCTGCCATGCCGGCCCATTCGGTTGATCGATGCCAGCGCGCCTGCCAGCGATCCTGTGTCGGACATGTCCTGCTGAATACGTTTCCGGCCCGCCTGGAAAATTCTTTCAACAAGCGCCAGCCCGTCTAGAACGCCACGCTCGCGCAGCGCAGGTCGCGATGTTTCAATGACATGGTCGTCAAACACCATCGCCGCAGCGCGGTCACCGTTAGATGCAACCCGCCATAGGATGGCTGCCGCGATCTCGCAGGCGACCACCGCCTTGAGCCGGGCGCTGCCAGTGAACATGGAGCGACGCAAATCCAAGCAGACAGTGATCGAGCGTTCTCTCTCCTCGCGATAGAGGCGAGTGTACGGTCTGCCCGTGCGAGCCGTGACGTTCCAATCGATGTGCCGAACATCGTCGCCTTCGGCGTATGGGCGCATCTCGTCGAAATCGAGCCCACGCCCGCGCAGTCGCGTGTTCGCCAGGCCAGGCAACGCGGTAACTCCGCGCAACTTCTGATGCGAGATGCGCCCTCCTGCGCCGCGCAGTGCGATCAGGTCGTCGAGCGAGATTTGAGTGGCCGTGTCCGGTCCTGACGCAAATGCAAGCGAGGAAGCCCAGCGCCGCATCACACGACCGGAGTTTTCTCAAGGATCTCGGCAATGACCTCACGACCAGTACGGCCTTGTGCCCGCGCCCGATAGGCGAGACCGATGCGGCCGCACAGCACATCCACCGCCAGGGCGTCGACATCGGAGGGGATGACATGGCCGCGACCGTCGATCCAGGCGCGGGCCTGGGCAGCACAGGCAAGGCCGATCGACCCACGCGGGCTGGCTGCGTGCTCGATGTCGCCGGCGGCTGCCCCGCCAGCGCCTTTGCCGCGCGTCGCCGCGACCAGTCGCACGATGAAATCCCGCACGGCCGGTGCCAGGTAGATCGAGGAGACCTCCATCTGCGCCGCGGCTAGGTTTTCTCGTGTCAGCGCTGCCGTCGACTTCAACCCGTCTTCTCTCCGCTCCGTCAACGCCAGGTCGAGGATGGCACGTTCCTCGTCTACGTCCGGCATAGGCACGTCGACGAAAAACAGGAATCGGTCGAGCTGCGCCTCGGGCAGTGGGTAGGTTCCCTCGTGCTCGATGGGATTCTGCGTCGCCGCGACCAAAAATGGCTGCGCCAATCGCCGAGTGACGCCGCTTGAGGTGATCTGGCGCTCGCCCATGGCTTCGAGCAATGCGCTTTGTACCTTCGGTGGCGCTCGATTGATTTCGTCGACGAGAACGATGTTGCTGAAGAGGGGGCCTTCGACAAACTCGAATGCGCCGGTTTCCGGCCGGAAAACGGTCGTTCCCGTGAGGTCGGCCGGCAGGAGATCGGGTGTCGCCTGTATGCGGACAAAGTCGGCAGCCACAAGATCTGAAAACAGCTTTACGGCGCGTGTCTTGGCTAGGCCGGGCGCGCCTTCGATCAGGACATGGCCGCCTGTCAGCAGTGCGCCAAGAAGCCTGTCAGTCAGAACCTCTCGGCCGATCAGGAGACGGTTCATCGTGTCGCGCAGCGCCAGCACGGCTTGCCGCGCGCTTCCCTCCGACTTGCTCACGATCCCATCCATGTCGTCTCTCGGGCTTCTGTCGCAATTCACATGCCTGCGCCGAGAAAATTGATGGGTTTGACGGTTATGAGTTCGCCGCCGGCCTCTTTCCAGCCGTCAGTCCCGAGAGGATACCAGGCGACATTGCTGTAGCCCCACAGGATCGCCCTGCGCGAGGCATTCCAAGAATGCCAGCAATCGGACATGCAATAGAAGAGCAGCCCCTTGGCCTTGTCTCCCTTAGTCACACTTTCGAGATTGCGGCGGAAATAATCCTCCTGACCTTTGTCGAGCGCGCCGAAGCCTACGCCGGGCAGCCAGATCGAACCCGGTATCTGCTGGCGTGGCTCCATGACGGCCCATTCACCGGTCTTTGGGTCGGCCTTGACGCCCTTCGCATAGACGTCGACCAATTGGTGACCTTTGCCCGCGCTCGCTTCACGGACCAGCGCCAAATCGGCGACGGTCCCACCGGGCAGGGTGGCCGGTGTCGGAGCCCGGTAATTGTCCATGCGGAAGCCAGTTGCGGGGTCCACGCCTGCGGGCAACTCCTCGGCCTGGACGAACGAAACAGCAAGAAGCACGGCAGTGATGCCAGCGAGACGAGCCAGCAGGCGTCTGGATGTCGACATGGGCGGTTCCTCCGGCAACGACTATGCTTCGGAAACCGGGGCCCCGCATCTGTACGTTAGATCAAGACGTCTATTTGACAGTAACCGTGAGCGGTGGCGTGCCCGGCGCGGTCAGCTCGAAGACGCCCGGCTTGATGCAGATAAACGAGATCTCGGCTTCACCCTCGTCGTCAAACTCGATCGAATCGACGCCAAGCGGTCGAACTTCGATATCGTTGATGACGATCTCATCGACCCAGCAATTGCGAAAGAAGGCCGGACCGCTGATCGCCTTTTCGGCCGAGCCATCGGACTTGACCGTCAGTTCGTAATAGGTGCCCGTCTTGATCTCCAGCGGCTTGTCGGCAAGCGGTGCGCCGGATGACAGTGTGATGTCTGGCAGTTCCTCGGCCTTGCCGACCATGCCCGATTGGGCAACGGCAACCGTTGCGCCAAACGCTAGGATTCCGGCGGCAAGCGTGCCGCGCGTCCAATGCTTCATCATGATCTCCTGTTGTTGCGACTACTTCGGAATCTTGTCCTTGGGCAGAATTGCCGCTCCCCAAGGATAGCGCCCGACCTTGATCGATTTGACGCCTTCGAGGCTTGCGACGTCGATCACCGTCACGTCGCCGGACACACCATTGGTGGAGTAGAGTTTGTCTTCCTCCGGTGTGAGGGCGATGTGCCAGACACGTCGTCCGACAAGCACATACTTCACCACTTCGAACGTGGCGCGGTCGACAACCGCGACATGATTGGCCGGGCCCAGGGCCACGAAGGCGTATCTGCCATCGCTGGTTAGCTCCATGCCGACAGGCTGGATTTGATCCTTCGAGATTCCCTTGATCTCGAAATTGATGGTTTTCTTGATCTGCTTCGTCGCCACATCGATGACAGACACCGTGCCGCCGATCTCGGCCGACACCCAAAGCTCCTTATCGTCTGGCGAGAATTCGGCGTCGCGCGGCCTCTGATCGACCAGTGTATTGTCCACCAGCGTTTGTGATGCGGTGTCGATCCAGTGCGCCATATTGGTCGTCTCGGAGGTCACGATCGCCCACTTCCCGTCATGACTTACCGCCATGCCCTCCGGCTCCACGCCGACGTCGATTTGCGCGACAACGGTCCGCGACTGGATATCGACCACGGTCGCCAGGGCATCGTCCTCGTTGGCGATGTAGAGATGCTTGTTGTCGGGATGCAGCGCGAACTGTTCTGGATCTTCGCCGGACGGCAGATCGTGAATGATCTTCTTCGTGGCCACATCATAGACCTGCACCGCGTTCGAGTCGGAAGCGCAGATGAACAGGTATTTGTAATCCTGACTGAAGGTCACGCCGCGCGGCCGCTCGCCGACGCTGATCGTGTCCACCACTTCATCGGTCTCGGTGTCGATGACGGTTATCGTGTCGTCCTTTTCGTTCGACACATAGACCAGATGCGCCATGGCGCTGCCGGCTGTGAACAGGGCCAGCGCCGTGCCGGCAACGAATGCCGAAACCTTCATTGTCTTACTCCATGGCCTTGCACTGGCTTTCGGGTTCGTCGAGGCCCAGCGTGTCGAGTTCGGTCCGTTGATGCAGGAAGCCTTCCAGCGGGGTCAGTGTGACAAGCGCGTCTTCGGAAGCGAGCGGGATGGGCTGACGCAGCTGACCGTTCCACGTTCTGTAGCTCAGCCGCGAACCCTTGAATCCATCCAGCGTGAACTGCTCCGACAGAATGAATTCGCGGATGATCTTCAGGTCGTTGCTCTTTGTGCGCGTCACTGCTTCACCGATTGTCCGCGCACCGAGCCACGCGGCATAGTCGACGGAATTCATTTTGCGGTCCGCGAATTTCTGGAACCGCTCCTGCAGTTGAATCGCGGCCCACTGCTCCATAACGGGCGACCAGCCCGCTACGATTAGTCCGTCGCTCCCCATCACCGGGCGCGGAATCCACGTGTTATACTGAAAGAATGTGCCGAACTGTTCCTCTTCGTCGGCCACCACGACGACATCGTAGTCGTCGCCCTGCGTGAAGAGCGGAACCTCCTGCATTGCATTGCGTCGAATGTCGGCGTTCTCCAGCCACTGCTTTTCGATGACGATGTTCACGTTGAACTTGGTCGCGGCGCTACGAAACGCGTCGCCAAGCGCCTTGTCGGTTGGATAATGTCCGACAATCAGAAATATGTCGGTCCACTGACGCTTAATGAGGAACTGCATCAGCCCGTCAGCCAGCATGTCGCGGGAGGGGAGGGTATGAAGGACGTTCTTGCGGCAATCCTTGTCGCGCAAATCGACATCTGCCGCGCCGGCATTAAACAAAAGATCGTCGGCGGCTTCGGGAAGGTCGGCTACCGCCAGCAGATCGGTGCGCGGCATGTTGAGGATGGCGATCTTTGGCCCGCCCGCGAGTGCCGCTTTAGCGTCGGGGAGGATGTCGTCGCCGGCTTGCTTTTCCACTTCCGAGATAGAGTACGCGTGCTTCAGGAACTTGCCTGTCGTGGCATTGTCCTTGACGCCCAGGCGCGCGCCTTGAAGGCCCTGGTCTTCCGGTATGGGATCGAAATTCGACAATGTCGGAGGGTGTTCGGCAGCTTTGCCGAGGTAGACGATGGGAATATCCAAAGGCTGGATCTGCGCATAGGCATCGCTCACCGCTATTGCACCGGCGAGGGCCGTAGCGGCGGCAATCAAGGACATATTAAGCCCTGCGCAGGAGGCGGACTGCTCCGTCTTCACGTTCAACTCCCAAACGTGTTTGCTGGCGTCCGTCGGCCCCCTACAGCTGATGGTCGTCTATGCAGCCATCTTGTCGCGACAAATGGCTGAATGCCAATTCGACCAACGTACAGTCAGTACAAAGGTACGAGATCGTGGGAGCCGTTTCGGTACCAAAGACCAATTCCGCGCCCTGATTGGCGCTGATACCGCTTCGTCAAATTTCATGCAGCGGAGGAAGTGGGATGTTGAATCGAAAGACCGGGCTCGGCCTCGCCGCCGCATTCGTGATGGCCCTGCCGGCAGGGTTTGCATTCAGCCACGGTGACGTCGCGCCGCAGCCCATCGACGTCACCGGCCTCGACACCGTGGGGACAGAATGGCTGACTGAAAACCCGTATCGCGTGAAGGGTGGGGACCAGTACGAGCTTGCCAAGACGATCGGCGCTTCGGGCTACAACCAGAACTGCGCGCGCTGCCACGGGCTGGAAGTGATTTCCGGCGGGGTCGCGCCGGACATTCGCTTTCTTGACGAAGGCCAGGCTGGCGACGAATGGTTCATGGAACGGGTCCGCAAGGGCTACACGCAGAACGGCGCCGTGAAAATGCCGCCGTTTGAAACGGTATTCTCGCAGGAAGCGATGTGGGCGATCCGCTCCTACATCGAGACCCGCCCGCAGGATTAGTCGCGAATTGGATTGAGTGAATTTGACGACCGCGAAGACAAGTTTCTCCCTGAAACTGGCGGTGGCTGTGTGTGCCCTGGCCACCGCATCTTTTTCTCACGCCCGTCCGCTCGATGATGTCGTCAAGAGCGGCTACCTTGACGTCGCGGTCTATGAAGACTTCAAGCCCTATTCCTGGTCCGAGAATGGCGCGCCGCGCGGAATTGATGTCGACATCGTTTCCGAAATAGCGAGACGAATGGGCGTCGAGCCCCGCATCGTCGTCCGCGTCGCCGGCGAAAACCTCGACACG
Source organism: Rhizobiaceae bacterium (assembly GCA_050247155.1). Classification (GTDB taxonomy): domain Bacteria; phylum Pseudomonadota; class Alphaproteobacteria; order Rhizobiales; family Rhizobiaceae; genus Mesorhizobium_G. The sequence goes on along the minus strand of JBFWUS010000005.1, from coordinate 71,237 downwards.
GACCTGCGCTACAATATCTGGCGCGGCGAACTGTCCACCAAGAAGGTGGTGGACGTGATGATGCACGTTCCGCAGGACAAAGGCCTGCATCAGCTCCAGCCGGGCGAGGTCGAGCCGCGCAACGACCTTGTCCACTTCTGCTGCGCCTATCAGCAGGAATCGTTCGGGGTCATCGCCGATCCTGACGTGCTGACCGTGAATACCTACGCCCCCTTTGTACACTCCAAGATCGGCGTCGAGGTCGACACCGTGCCCGACTTCTTCCTCAGCAACGCTTTCAGCGGTCAGCTGATGCAATCGATCGTTCGCCGGCCGACATTCAACCAGACGATCGATCTATGGGAAAACGGTGAGGTTAGCGGCGTCATGGCGATGCGCGCGCAGGTCGAATGGATCGCAAAAACGACCAAGCGAAAGGCCAAGATTGCATCGCCCCCGACGCCAGATATCGTGCGCCGCAACTGGCCCGTCGGCCTGGCCGTTCGGACAGACAGCCGCGATCTCGGCTACGAGATGGACCTCCACTTGGAAGAAATGGCGAAATCGGGCAAGCTTGCGGAGATCATGTCGGCCTATGGCGTGACCTACACCCCGGTACCGACCAATTAGAGCGAGATGGCCATGCGTATGCTTCTGTTCGCTGCAAGTGTTTTGGCATCGCCAGCCTTGGCTGCCGAACTGCCTGCCGATCCGCTCCGGTCGGTCATGTGGAACGACATGGTCGAGCGCTTCTTGCCGGGTAATGTCGTCTTCGATGACCGCGTCAAGGTGATGGTTCCCAAAAACGCGGAAGACCAGTTCTTCGTGCCGGTTACGGTGGATGCACAGGCCATAAGCAATGTCAAAGAGATCGTCATCCTTGCCGACTTGAATCCGATCCCGAAAGTGCTTTCTTTCAAGCCTGAGAATGCGGCGCCCTTTATCGGCACGCGGATCAAGGTGGAGCAGTCGACGCCTGTGCGCGCCGCAGTGCGCACATCTGATGGCGTTTGGCATGTCGGCGGATCGATCATCGATGCAGCCGGCGGGGGCTGCTCCGCACCCGCGCAGCAATACAAAAACGCGAACTGGGCCGAGACGCTTGGACAGACCCGCGCGGCCGCTCGACGTGAGGATGCGGAGACGGCAAGGGTCTCGTTGCGCATCCGCCACCCCATGGATACCGGCCTCGCCGACGGAATTCCTGCCTTCTATCTGAGCCATCTCACGGTCACGGCGGACGGCGGCCGATCGATTGGCGCCATCGAGTCCTACGAGCCGGTGAGCGAGAACCCGACCTTCACTTTGAAAGCGAAGGTCTCGACGGACGAGACAGCGTTGGCCTTCAACGGCCGGGACAATGAAGGGAACACCTACAGCTTCAGACTGCCTGTGCCGACCTCCCAGGGCGCATCGAATTGACCGCAGCCAGCCCTGCCGGCGCACCTCTCAATCGTCGCGCGCTTTTTACCCTCGCGGCCGCCTCGTGCGCTTGCCTGGCCTGCGGTCGAGCGAGCGCACAGGCATTGCGGTATGGGCTGACAGCCGAGGAGATCGCGCCGAAGACGTGGGCGGTCTTTGGCGCGCGTGATTACTTTTCGATGGAGAACGGCGGCGACATCGTCAACACGGCCTTCATCGAAGTGCCGGACGGGGTGGTGGTCCTCGATAGCGGGCCTTCCTTCCGCTACGGCCAGGCGCTGGTCGAGCTGATATCGACCACGGTTCCCGGCAAGCGCGTCATCCGCGCTTTCAATACGCACCACCATCCGGATCACTTCCTTGGCAACCAGGTTTTCGACCCGGCAATCATCGCCGCGCCGCAAGGCGTGATCGACAACATCAAAACGCTCGGCGAAGCCATGGCCGGCAACATGTATCGGCTTGTCGGCGACTGGATGCGCGGTACGACCGTGACGCTTCCGGGCATGGCATTGATGCAATCGCGAGAAGATGTCGGCGGGCGGTCGTTCACCTATCTGCCGCTATCCGGCCACACCAGCGCTGATCTCGTCGTGCGTGACGATGTGACGGGTATGCTGTTCGCTGGCGACCTCGCTTTCCTGAACCGAGCGCCGACGACACCGAATGCCGACTTGGCGCAGTGGCGCGCGTCGATCGCGCTGCTGCGGCAGACCGATCGTTCCGCCATCCTGCCCGGGCACGGACCTGAGGATACAGGCTCGGCATCGCTCGACCAGACGTTGGACTGGCTGGATTGGCTCGACGGCACTTTGCGCGAGGCCGTCCTCGCCGGCCTGACCATGAACGAGGCGATGGCGATTCCCTTACCGCCACGTTTTGCAGCACTTGGCGTCGCGCAAGGGGAATACGAACGGTCGGTCGTCCACCTGTATCAGAAGCTCGAAGACGAGTTGCTTGTCGAGGTCGACACGGCGCGCTGAGACGCCGTCCTCCTTTCGTACCATTTGTACCAATGGGCAATTATGCGGGGAGTGATGGTCCGCTAGCGTCGCCTTCGTTCCCGCTGATGCAATGCATCGCGCGGACGTTGTGCAGGCACCCGCAACGGGCCTTTAGGGAGGACTCCATGAACGTACGCCATCTTTTGGCGACGACGGCCTTTGCCGTGGTCGCAATGACTGCCGGCATTTCCGCGTCCAGCGCGCAGGGCGTGACGATCGAGCAGATCGTCAATGATGCCACCACAACCGACGATGTGGTTTCCTACGGCCTCGGAACACAGGGGCAGCGCTTCAGCCCGCTCAAGACGATCACACGTGACAACGTCAAAAACCTGATACCGACCTGGTCGTTCTCGTTCGGCGGTGAAAAGCAGCGGGGTCAGGAATCCCAGCCTATCGTCAAGGACGGGGTAATGTATGTGACAGGGTCGTACAGCCGCATGTGGGCGATCGACCTCAAGACGGGACAGGAAATCTGGGAATACAACGCCCGCCTGCCGGAAGGCATCCTGCCTTGCTGCGACGTGATCAACCGTGGCGCCGCTATCCTCGGCGACAAGGTCTATTTCACTACGCTCGACGCGCAGCTAGTCGCGCTTGACGCCAAGACAGGTAAGGTCGTCTGGCGCAAAAAGCTTGCCGACTACGCGGCTGGCTATTCCAACACGGCAGCGCCGCTGATCGTGCCGACGCAGAAATACGGCCCACTGATCCTGACCGGCAACTCCGGCGGCGAATTCGGCATCATCGGCGAGGTACAGGCCCGCAATCCGGAGAATGGCGAACTCGTCTGGTCGCGCCCGACGATCGAAGGAAACATGGGCACGCTCGACGGTAAGGAATCGACCATGACCGGGACCAAGAACGAGTCCTGGCCTGGCGACATGTGGCAGACAGGTGGCGGCGCCACCTGGCTTGGCGGCACCTATGATCCGGAGACGAAGCTGGCCTATTTCGGCACCGGCAATCCGGCGCCGTGGAATTCGCATCTCCGCAAAGGCGACAACAAATGGACGTCGTCGCGGATCGCCATCGACCCGGAAAACGGCGAGATCAAGTGGGGCTTCCAGACCACCCCGCACGACGGCTGGGATTTTGACGGCGTGAACGAGTTCGTGTCGTTCGATCTCACCAAGGATGGCCAGACGATCAAGGCTGGCGGCACAGCCGATCGGAACGGCTTCTTCTACGTGCTCGACCGCACCAACGGAAAGTTCATTTCGGCAGCACCCTTCGTGAAGAACATCACCTGGGCAAAGGGCATCGACGAGAACGGCAGACCGATCTACGTCGACGAGAACCGCCCGGGTAATCCAGCCGAAGCAGCGGACGGCAAGAAGGGTAGCCAGATCTTCGCCGTTCCGTCCTTCCTCGGCGGCAAGAACTGGATGCCGATTGCCTATTCGCAGAACACCAAGCTGTTCTACGTACCGTCCAACGAGTGGGGCATGGATATCTGGAACGAGCCCATCACCTACAAGAAGGGCGCGGCCTATCTCGGCGCCGGCTTTACGATCAAGCCGATCTTCGACGACCATATCGGATCGCTGAAGGCCATCGATCCGACCACCGGCGAAACCAAGTGGGAGTTCAAGAACAAGGCTCCGCTATGGGGTGGGGTGCTTACAACGGCAGGTGGCATCGTCTTCACCGGAACGCCGGAAGGCTATCTCATCGCCTTCAACGACGAGACCGGCGAAGAACTTTGGAAGTTCAACACCGGAACCGGAATCGTCGGTTCGCCGATCACCTGGGAACAGGACGGCGAACAGTGGGTCGCGATCGTCGCCGGCTGGGGCGGCGCGGTTCCGCTGTGGGGCGGCGAGGTCGCGAAGGCTGTCGTCAACATCAACCAGGGCGGGTCCGTCTGGGCCTTCAAGCTGCCGAAGCAGATGGCGGCCAACTGACGGAACTGGACTGACGGACATTAGAGAGGGGGCGGCGCCGGCTGCCCCCTTTGCTTTTATGCGACTGAAAGACCAGGCGTCGGAAGCGGCGGACCACGTCGCCAACCACGCAACGTCAGATTCGTTTTTGCGCTCCATGTACCCGGAGATACAGGCAAAGAGTGTCCGTTGTTGTCCAGCTCCGGCTTCGGTCTGAACGTTTGCGAGCTTTCTTCCCCGGTATTTCGGATCACGGCAATCGGGGTCGGCGCGAGGGTAGGCACCCTATCACGAGGACGGCACAAACAGCAGAGATTTGAGGAAATCGTCGTAAGACATTGATCTTATTGTGGTAGCTGAGGAGGGTTACCGCCAATACAGGGCTGCAACCGAGTTCATTTGCTGACACGCGTCCAGTGCAAACGGCCTCAAATCACGCCCTCGCAACTAGTTCCAGCATAACTCCCTCACCGTCGCCATATAGGCGACACCGAGGAAGCAGGCGGACCATACAAAGCCCCGTGCTCGAAAGAGCCGGGGCTTTCTGCGGCCAAGGCATTGCAAGCAGGGCAGGGGAAGCACAACGACCCCTTGTCAGCAGCACCCCGCCGCCGGCCCGTCAGTCAGCCGCATAGAGCAGCTTCAGGACGGTTCAAGGGCCCCAATAGCCCCGATTGTAGATACCGTCCAGCTTTCCGCTGCCGAAGGGACGATCGAGTCATCGGCAAGAAGGTCGTGGTCGGAATCCGTCAGATTCTGGCGCGACCTTCCGGATGGACACGGCGCTAGTCGACAACCGACATAGGCGCCGAAATGATCAATCCCGCCGCCGTGCCGACCGAGTGAGCCGCCCCCGCGGTCGCCGAGACGATCGTGTCGCCGACCCGATGGCGGCTGTCCGTCAGCGTTTGTCCGTTCGAAAGGCGGGTCCCGATCAACTGCACGATTTGGGGCGACTCGGCAAACTTAGTGTGATGCAAATCATCACCGGCCTGAATCTTCGTCAGGTCAAGAACGGAAATATTGTTCGCCGCAAGTTCTTCCTTGTAAGGCGATTGTTCCGGATCGATAGCCCCCAGGCGCGAAACGTCCCCCCATACTCGACGAGAAACGGCAAGCGCGCGATCATCGCGCGACACAAAAAGCGTAAAGCGAGGCCGTCGCTCTCCCATGTCGACGATCTGTGAGCGGAAAACGTCCACGTCCACATCCGGTGCAGCCAGCATGACATTCTTGAATTTGGCCGGCAGCCCGCCATTGCGTATGGCCATCTGGCGCAAGGATTCCAGAGCCAGCCAGTTGCCCATGGAGTGGGCCAAAACCGAGACTTCCTTGATCTCGGGATCGCGGGCCAGATACTGAAAAAGCTGTTCAACCGCGTTGCGTGTGTAGTTTGTGCTCTCGCGGTCGTATCCATAAGCGAGCAGACTTCCGCGGGATGGCCATGTCGCAAGAACTGGCACACTGTCCATTTTCGAATCATGAACGATTTGGGCAAAGCGAAAGACTGCATCCTCGAACTGGTTGTTGAACCCATGGATGAAGACCAGGACGCTGCGGTCAGGGCTCTTGCGTACCTTGGCGCTGAGCCACTCTTCGGCTGTTGTCCGGCTTACAACATCAGCCTTAAGCGCCGCGAAATCCGTTTCCGGATCCGGCGGAAGTTTTTTGGGCCAGGCAACCTCGCCAACCTTGCGCACATCGCTGGGAGGGATGGATACCGTAATCTCGGCAAACGCGGCAGCGCGGGCCCGTTCGCCGCTGAACATTTCCCCGGAGTTATCAGCGCGATCACGCGTGGTCGCGACAAGCATTTCGACCTGCTCGCCCGACGGGGCGGCGGCCACCGGTTGAAGTACGCCCGTCGGGCGACTTGCACATGCCGTGAGCGAACTCACTAGAAGAGCCGCCATCGCTAGTCGATCGAAGGGGCTCCTCCAGGAGCAGTCAATCATCGAACGTCCTCTGCTCCGCACGCAGCCTCACGTCTCTTCACTTGCTCGCTGTACTCGCCTTGCGGTCGGGTCCAGTGAGGTTTGCCATCCGATCCCTCATTGCTCTCGATCAGGATATGATAGCCGCCCAACGCCAAGCAGGAAGGTCTGGCCACGTGTCACTCAGTCGATGTAGACGACGACGTAACGCCCGCCATAGGGTTGGTAGTAAACTCCGCGGCAGCTCCAGACGACAGTGCCGTTGACACTCGTTCGGATACATCCCGCAGGCAGAGTAGCCGCATAGATCGTGGAGCGGCGGATCACTCGGCGCGTGGTGCGCCTCGCGACGCCGGCGACACTGCCAGGCGTCAAGGGACGTCCTACTCTTGCTTCCGCCGTGGATACAAATGAGCCGATCGGCATTTGGACGAAACTATCAACCGCGAGCAGGCTGAAACCGACGACCGGCGCCAAGAGGAGTTTGATGCGCAGCTTGAACATCTTCCTATTCTCCTGCCTCGAGCGACAGTTCGCCGGTAAGGTCGGCATACACCTGCTCGACCTTTTTGGCGCCAGTCGGTGGCGTGAATGCAAACTGGCCTGGGTCGACGCTGCCGTTATTCCAGTTCATCAGCCGAAGGGAGTATTCCGGCGCCCCGGCTACCCATTTTGTCGTGATGACGTATTTGAGCGGCAGCGGCTTCTCACCCTTGCTAATCCAGATTTGCCAATCGACAACATCGGTCCTGAAGGCGAGGTGGTCGCATTCGATGCCGCCGACAAAGGCTGATCCCACGACGGTCCCCTTGGTCACACCCTCGGTCAGCACTGCATATGGGTCATTGGCCAACAGATCGGCTCCCGGCGCATCAAGGCCGGTTGCGGCTCGAAACTCCTCCGCCGCTTCGTCAATGCCAGGCCCCGGACTGTCCATCTGGGCATAGACATTCAAAGTCTTGCCGTAGAGCGATATCGTCTTGCCGTCGAAGATCACTTCCGCGTCCGCAAATGGACCCTTACGGGTCATGCGGAAGCCCTTGGTCCGGTCAAGGGCGAGCGAGCCCGAAGCGCTGTACTGAATCTTCTGACCTGCAAGATCGATGATCTCGTGGTCCGCGTCATAGTCGGCGCTGACTGTAGACATGGCTTTGAGATTCTCGCTCATCGCCACAAGGATTTTTTCTGCCGCCGGATCGATCTTGTCCTGAGCAACCGCCGGGAGCGGGGCGATAATGGTCATGACGGCCAAGGGCAGCACACACCATCGTCCAGCCGCTCCATGCCTTTTCAGTTTCGGTCTATTCATGGTCTCACCCTTGAGGATGCCTTATCTAAGGCTTGCGATCTCTAGCCCGGACCAAATCTGTTCCGTGCCGTCGACGCGTGCGCCATTGTCTTGCCGACTCTTGCTATGATGGTCCGCATGTTTCTTCTTGCCATTTTGCGCCAACAACGTGAGGGTCCACATACGTCATAGGCCATTGCGGGCCTCGATGCGGCGGGCTCAATCAGGCTGGCTGCGACGCGGCAGATGAAGTACTCGCCGCAAGAACTTGCTGCCCGGCGGCAAGCTGAGCCGGCGCTTGGCTGTCCGCAACTTTGACCGTAGGGTGCGCGAACTCGATGCCATTTTCGTCGAATGCCTTCTTGATCAAGGGCAATGCCTTCTTTCGCACGGCGCTTTGAAAGCCAGGCTTTGTCATCACCTTTAGTTTGAGCTGAATGCCATAGGTGCCAAAATCGCTCACAGCCTGCATCTTCAACGGCTCGATGATCAACGTTGCGAGTTCGGGGTCTTCCATCAGTTGCTGACCCACGCGCTTGATCAGCTTGCGCACCCTCTCGAGATCGGCGTCGTAGCTCACCGTAATCAGCAGCTTGTCGACGGCGTAGTTCCTGCTCATGTTCTGGACCGCGCCCAGCGCGCTGAACGGAATCGTGAATACAGGGCCGCGGTGATGGCGCAGACGGACGGATCGCAGACTGAATGATTCCACCGTGCCGGTATAGCTGCCCGATACAATATACTCGCCAACGCGAAACGCGTCGTCCAGCAGATAGAAAACGCCGCTGATCACGTCTTTCACGAGTGTCTGTGCGCCGAAACCGATCGCGAGGCCGACGACGCCCGCGCTTGCGATCAAAGGTCCGATTTCGACACCCAGCGTCGACAGCGTCATCAACACCGCAAGTGTCGCGAAAACGACCATTGCGAAGTTGCGCAAAACCGGCAGGAGCGTGCGGAGCCTAGCTTGCCGGGCGTCTACCTGCGAGTCAGCGGCCGCGCCGCTATCCGTCCTCGCGATTTTCAGGTCGATCGCCGTTTTCGTGAACTGCCACAGGATGTCGAAGGCAAACAGAATAGCAAGAACCATCAGAATTGCCCGAGCAACCTTCGAGACAGGATCGTCCCTTGCCGCAAGGTCTGAAAAGCTGATCTCCCATGCCCCAGCGAGAACCCATAGCGCGATGCCAATCAAAGCCGCCCGCAGCAGCGTATCGACGACAACAACGGGGGTAGGGGCACTTGAAGTCGTTCCACCATCCTGTTCCGTCAGAAACAGGTTCCGGATCAATTTTCTCGACGCTTTGAGCACAATCGGCGTCATGACGCCGATTGCCAACAGCCAGAAAAGGCGCATCGCATCAGCGACCCAGACAATCCACAGCGTAACTATACAGAGCGTCGCGAGCCAGCGGAGGGATAGATCGCGTCGGCGTAAGCTCCCACTCGACAGGATGTGATTTCGCGGCGCCCGCCAGATCGCGATCAGCCCGATCGTGAGCAGCCCGAAGCCAAGCACATAGGAAACGAGCTCCGTCGCGCGCGGGTCCATATCGGTAAGATGCATCGTTTCGGCGATCGCGATGCCAAGCGCGAACCACCCGGTCGCGGCGACCATCCAGAAACAGACATAATTTTTCGCGGTCCGACATTCTGGCGACGAATCGCTCTCCACAGGTGCGGCGATGATCGATGCGACGGCCCTCGACACCACCCATGCCGCGCACGCTGCCAGGAAGGTCAGCAGGACTGACTCCGACAACCTGTCGCGCGCGAGTAACAAAGGTGGAGCAAAGCAGGCGATGCAAAAGGCGAGCACACCAACCAGTTCCCGGAAAACTGCCGTCTTCAGCGGTTGGCGCCGCTGTGATCCGAGGCTCGGTTCCTCAGCGCCAGTTAATCCATGATCGCTCTTAATCCGGCTTCTCGCAAACGCCTGTGCTCCGAGGCCCAAGCCAGCACACAACGCCACGTTAACAAGGAACGAAAGCGGACCCGACCCACCGCTAGCATCGCTCAACTTTTGGATCGCTTGCCGTATCTCGGTTCCGAGTTCCGGCACGATGCGAGAAAGTTCGGCCAAGTGAACGCGGATCGCGGTGAGGCGTTCTGAAAACGCCTGACCGAACGAGGTTTCCGAAAGCGAAGCGTGCTGCCCACCGGGTTCTGTTGTTGGTGCTCGCTGCTGGTTAAGCCATTCCTGAACGTCGGCTTTCCCCAACAGCCTGAGGAACTCCTGCACATCGGGCTTTTGTTCGGGCGTACTGGCCGGATTGCTCCATGCAGCAGCCGAAACCACCGAGAGAAGGACGAAGAGTATGCCAGCTATGCGGCATGTCTTTGCTGCAGTTCTCAAGAACATCCGATACCCACACACTCCTCGAAAATGGCCGTGTTTGTTGGATGGAGGTCGCATGGGTCAGTGTCCACGCGTCTATGGCCGATGCTTGACCCACATGCGTGGTTCGCTCAGGACCACGCGCCGCATCGGTCTTCGCTGACGCGAGCTTCTAGCGTCACTGAACAATCCCGAGATTCACCAACTGCACCCGTCGATTTGTTGTAGCTTTCGGATCGGTTCCTTCCAAAGGCAGTTCCTGGCCGACGCCGATCGCAATCAGATGCTTGTCCGGGACCGAGAAGGTTGTCGTCAACGCGGCAAGGATTGCGTCAGCGCGCTTCGCACTTAGCGTCAGATTGTGTTCTGCCTTGCCCGTTGCATTGGTATGCCCCACGATCAGAAATTTGTAGTGCCGCAGCAGCGGATGATGCAGTGCATCCGCAATGACGCCCAGGGTCCGATACGACTCCGGCATGATGCCAACCGAATTGTTCTCAAACTCGATGTCGACTGTAAACTGCGGAAGCTGAGCCAGACTGCGCCAAGCAGGAAGATCGGCGATGCCTTGCCCGGCATTGGCGTCAATCTCTTGGACCAACAGGCCAATATCTACGGCCGGAGCCGTCTGCGTAACTTGTCGCAGGCTCCCTATCAGCTGATGTTCACTCATCTGCTGCGCAGACGCGGGCGCGATCCCCAGCAACAGTGCGAACGCAACGGCGTGTGAGAAATGACGTGCATTCATTGGCTGCATCCTGCCTTTTGATTGATGCTCAGCGCCAACCGGCGTCGGTGATGGCCTGGTTACATTGGGCGCTGTCGATCCGCTCCGTCTTTATGAGGCATTGGAGAACGAGCACCTCGCCGTGTACGCCTCGGCAATGCGTCGCTGCGTTTGAGGCGCAGATCTTGTATACGCCGGCCTGCGCTGCTAGGCGCCTTTCGATCGATGACGCCACCGATGCCAACGTCGAGACGCATTGCTGCGAAACCCGCGCCCCGTGTCCGGCAAGACAGTTGGCCAGTTGGCCATTGCCGAGGTTGATCCCCTTGCAGAATTTCCTGACGTCGGCACCGCAGTCGCGCGTGAGCAACGTCATCGCATCGGCATAGCTGACAGTCTGTGCATACCCATTGCCGACTGATGCAAAAGACGCGACCAGCAGGATTCCTCCAAGTGCAGCGAACCTACCCCTCATATATCGCCTCCGTCGTCCAATCAGGTCAGGATCTGACCAAGTCGTAGTGTGGAAATACCGCTCCCAACGACAGCCGCGAAAGCGTGAACACGGCATGTCGTTACGCGTCACGGTGTTGAACGCTAGTATGTGCAAGTATCAGAAGCGGATGGTCAGTCCCAAGATCGGGCCTTGCTGAACGACGTCAAACAGAAAGCCGTCCTTGCTGTAGTCCACGCCAAGCGCCCGGTAACCCAGCGTCGCGGAGAATGTCTCGTTTATGTTGTAGCCGATGCCAGCCATGACGTCCCAGTCGATGTCTGCGCCGCCGGCCCCGACCAAGCCCCAACCCACCGCATAAAGACTGGGTGTGAAGACATATGTGCCCCGAACACCTGCAAGTCCATCCACCCAGGTCGCGCTATCGCTACGGGTCTGCCCGTCGAGAAACGCGCCATTAAAGGAAATCTCAGTATCGACTGACCAAACGCGAACGGCGCCAACCACGTCGAGCCGGCCAGCCGGCCCGTCCAGGACCGAATACCCCGCGCCCGCCAGCCCCGCGAAGCTCGAGGTGTCGACATCGACGCTGGTTGCGGCAATGCCCAACGGTGTCGCAGCACCGCTGGACAGCTTCGTGTACATCAGGTCTCCAAAGAGACTGTAAGGTCCGTTACGAGCCTCGCCAATCAGCATCGTCGCGAAATCCAGATTGTCGAAGATGTCACCGAAGTCCGCATCGATATCAACGACCGGTAGATTGAACTGCGACGTTTGACCGGAAAGTCCCGCCGCCCAGAAGTAGGGCGTGATCGAATAGGTCCATCCCTCTTCGACAGGAGGCGTCGACTCTGGGGCCGTGGCCGCTATCAAGTCCGCTCCCGTCGCGGAGGTTGAGAAGAGAGCCGCCCAGATGAAACAGGCCTTAACAATGCTTTTCATGGACGGTTCCTTCGCATGCCCGCGTAAGTTCAGTCAGTAGCAGGGTGGGTAGGCCGCCTCTTAGCCACATTTCACCTACCTATATTGCAGCACAAACGGTACGACTTATCATTTGACGCCAAGGGTACTTCCGGAACGTCGAAATTTGGCCCCTAACGGTTCGCAGTTATGATCCTCGCGATCCGCAAGAGGCCGGTAATGTCGACCGACTGACCTGCTTGGCCGATAGTTCGCCGACCTCTCCTTGCAATACAAGGCGGAAAGCGGCGACCAAGTGATCGCCGCTTCAGGTATCCGGAATTCCTGTTCACTTCAGATACTCGATTTTCACCTGCTCGATCTTGCCGTTGAAGGCGAACGGCTTCCGGTCGAAATAAGTGAGCGAAACCGGCGAGTAGCTGTCCCTGCCGACGTCGAACGAGTCGTTGGCGGTAAACGTAAGGGGAGCCGAGCGCGGCACCTGACCTTTCGCCACCTCCTTGCCTTCGACGCGGATGACCACGTCGAGCGGCGCCGCGTGAACATTGCTTGCCTTGCGGGTCTCGACCTCGATTTTGACCTTGCCGCTCGGCAACGGTTCTGACGATTCGACGCGCGTCCGTTCGATCTCGAACAGATTGTACTCGTAGGTGAGCTTGCCGTTTTCCACCCAAAGCGCGAGTCCGCCCGAGAAGGCCCCAAGGGCATACAAAACCCCTGTGGAGTCCGGCCGCAGCTCTGCCTCGATTGTCACGAGGTTGCTGCGTGCTCCGACTTTCGGCGCCGTGAACTCGGGAACGCCAATGACTTCCTGCGTGAACGCAAATTCGGTCGCAGGATTGGATGGCGCATCCTCTGGGTGGAAGACCGCGGACCACAGCCCACCGCCGACAGGAAACACCTTGTTTGCTTCCGCATCCCCCGCGAATGCCTTTTTGAGCTCGTCGACCTTTTCCGGATGGTCGGCCGCCACGTCCTTTGCCTGGGAATAGTCCTTGCTGAGGTCGTGGAGCTCCCAGACGTCGTTGTCCGGCGACCATTTGAAGATGGCAGGGTCGAGGCCGGGCGTCCAAGGCGTGCGCGGTCCGAACACAGAGGCTATCCAGTCGTCCTGGTAGTAGGCGCGGCTACCCATCACCTCGAAATATTGCCCCTTCTTCTGTCCTGGCGCTCCGGGGTCGTCGAAGGTGTAAGCCATGCTGACGCCGTCCAGAGGATCCTGGCTGATGCCATCCACCAGCTTTGGCGGCTGGATGTCGAGAATGTCGTAGATCGTCGGCACGATGTCGTTGACATGGTGGAACTGTGCGCGCGGCGCCTTGTCCGGCTTGATCTTGCCTGGCCACGAGACCACGAGAGGCGTGCGAGTGCCGCCGAAATGGGCGGCGACCAGCTTGGTGGACCGGTGCGGCGTGGAGCCGGCCCAAGCCCAGCCGGCATGGTACATGTTGTCGGCCTTAGGTGAGCCGAGCACGTCCATGCCGCCGAGGTCGTTCATGGCGCGAATGTGGTCTTTGATCTCGGTGCGGATGCCGTTTTGCGCCAACAGCTCGCTGATCGAGCCGTTCTGGCCTTCCGCGCTGGAGCCATTGTCGCCCCACACGTAGAAGATGATCGTGTTGTCGCGGATGCCGAGTTCGTCGAGCGCCTGCAGCAGCCTTCCCGCCTGTGTGTCGGCGTGCTCGGTAAATCCGGCGAAGACTTCCATCAAACGACTCTGGAAAGGCTTCTCGTCCTCCGGAATGTCATTCCAGCCCGCCAGCGAGTCCGCGCGCGGCGTGAGCTCCGTATTCTCCGGTATCCAGCCCAGTTCCTTCTGTCGGGTAAAGATGCGCTCGCGCATGGCATCCCAGCCATCGTCGAACTTGCCTTTGTATTTGTCGGCCCATTCCTTGAAGATATGGTGCGGACCATGAGCGGCGCCGGGAGACCAATACATCAGGAAGGGCCGGTCCGGCGTCAGTGCGCGGACCTGCTTCATCCATGACACCGCCTTGTCGGTCATGTCCTCGGTGAAATGATAGCCTTCCTTTCCATGCGAAGGATCGATACGGACGGTGTTCTCAACGACCGCCGGCTCCCACTGCGAGGATTCGCCAGCCAGGAAACCGTAGAAATAGTCGAATCCGATCCCTTCGCCGGCAGGCCAGTCGGTATATGGTCCAACGGCTGTCGTTTCATTGGCGGGTGTGTTGTGCCATTTGCCGAACGCCCCGGTTGCGTATCCGTAGTAGCCGAGAACTTTCGCAACGCTGGCGGACGTGCGCGGTATCCGGCCAGTATATCCGTCCCAGTCATTGGCCAACTCCGCGATCTGGCCGTTCCCGACGCGATGATGGTTGCGCCCGGTGAGCAGCGCCGCCCGTGTCGGAGAACACATGGCAGCATTGTGGAAGCGATTGTAGGAAACGCCTTCCTGGGCAAGCTGGCTCAGCGTCGGCGTGTCGATCACGCCGCCAAACGTGCCGGGCAGCGCCGGGCCCACGTCGTCGAGCATGATGACAAGGATGTTCGGCGCATTGGCGGGAAGATGTGACTGCGCCTGCAGGGGACTGTATGTCGATTCGGCTATGGTCGGACCGGCCTTGCTCCCTGAAGGCGTAGGTGGGAAAGGCAGCGATTCCTGGGCGAGCGCAGGCATAGCCAGGAGCAGGGACAGCGCGCTTGCACCCAACCATCGCGCTCTCAAATGTCTAAGAATTTTCATTTTGTCCTCCTTGTCTGACAACGCATCTGAAACCGACGTGACTCGTCGACGTATCTATCGCCTCCGCATGCCTCGCAGCGGGGCGGTAGCGGCGACAGTAGTTGGGTGCACAAAGATGTGAGCCGCCCTTCAGGACCTTCCGTGGAATCCTGATCTCGGGCTGGCATGGATCGTAGCTGCCGGCCTCACCGCCGCCGCGTGGATTTCGGGGGATGCAGCAAGCCTTCGAGACGTCGGCGTCGTGGCGCGGGGCATACCAATCCGAAGTCCATTCCCAAACGTTGCCGATCATGTCGTAGAGGCCATATCGGTTAGGCGGAAACACCCAGACAGGAGAGGTGTGCACATAACCGTCGTGAGCGTGATTGACGTTGGGAAATGCCCCTTGCCATGTATTGGCCATATGACGGCCGGCAGGGGTAAATTCAGCACCCCAGGCAAACTCAGCGCGATCCAGGCCTCCTCTGGCGGCGAATTCCCACTCCGCTTCTGTCGGAAGATCCTTGCCGCACCACTGCGCGTAAGCGAGCGCATCGCGGTAGGAGATGTGGACGACCGGATGATCCTCCAGTCCTTCGATGCCGCTGAGGAGTCCGTAGGGGCGACGCCAGTTCGCACCCTCTAGAAACGACCACCACAGGGTCCAGTCATCGAGATTGACAGGCCTACCCGGAATCCGGAACACCAGCGATCCGGCATACAACATCTCCGGCAAGATGCCTGGATAGTCCCTGGGATCAGGGACGGCTTCGGCAAATGTGCGATAATTAGTGGCTGCGACGAACTCGGAAAACTGGGCATTGGTCACCGGCGTCTCGTCGATGAAGAACCCGTCGACGGTCACGCGATGGGCCGGCGCCTCCTCAGCGTAGTGTCTGTCGGAACCCATCCAGAAGGTTCCTGAGGGCACGAAGATCATGCCATTTCGTGGCGATCTTCGTGGTAGCTCAGTATGAGTTGTTTCGGCATGCACCAGCCAACTCCCCCAATGTCCGCGCAAAGGAGGTCGGCGGGCCGCTACTCCTCTTTAGTGCCGATCCTGCCTACAAGGTAAGGAGATAGAGAACTTATCATTTGACGCCAGTCCGGCCTAAGCAACTTATCTCCCAATAGAACGGCATCTGTTATTTGATGGGTTCGAACTCGCCCGGCCGCCAGCTTTTGTCGAACCAGGGCTCGAGCGGCCCATAGAGCCGAAGAAGGGTGTACCAGCCCTTGCCAGGCACGGTTTCGATCCAGTTTGCCTCCTTGCCTTCGGGCGCCTTCGGACCGAAATAAAGTTCGACCGAGCCGTCGGGGTTCTCGATGAGCTTGTCCCGCTTGTTGTTCTTGCTTGGGAAAGTCTGCCCGGTCTGGAGTTCCGAGCGGGTCTGCGGATCGTAGACCACCACGGACCAGAAATCCTTAGCCGGCGGATTCGCGGGAATGCGAAGCTTGTAAGTCTTCGCGCCGTCCAGATAGTTGCCGTTCTGATCGGTCGCGGCATATGCGTATTGAGAGCCGGCGCCAATCATCTTTTCTACCATTGCAGGCGTGTTGACCGTCGCCTGATAGAAGAAGAGCGTTCTGGCGTCGAGGTATCGGCCACCCTTGCCGCCATCGCGAAGCCATTGATAGCTGCCGCCCACGAAGGCCACGTTCCAGGCGCTGTCCGGATAGAGTTGGACGCCGTCGAGGCGCGGACGGAAGGCCAACGCCCGGGCCGTTGCGTTGCCGATGGCCACCGCTTCCGTCAGCAGCTTCTTCATCCGCTCGTTCGGTGCGAAGGGCTTGCCCTTCTCGATGCCGATCGAGGCAAACAGTCCCAGCGTTTCGGGATCGAGCATCGAGGTCGGCTCACGATCGATGACGGTGTGGAGTTCTTCGTAGAACTCGTAGTTGTTGGCGTGAATGGTATTCCAGGATTTGCGCGATCCGCCGATGAACTCCATATTCGGCGGATTATCACGCTTGTCGAGCGGATAGACCTTCAGACCGCTCTTGAACGAGGCTACTGCGGCATCTGGCTTTCCGTCCACCAAAAAGCCGCGCAGGATCAGCCAGTTCACGTAGCTGGTCGACTTCGAAACGAAGTACTTTTCACCGTCGACCTCTGCCTCTATACCGCCGACGGGCGGATTGAGATCTCCCTCATAGTCGGGCGGGAGGATCAGGTACTTGCCGCCCTTGCCTCGATCGAGCCCAGGAGCGCCCATATCGGCTACGAAGCGGAAATAGGCATCGTTGACAGTGCCGGGTCCTGAACCGGCCGGAATCTCGACAACCGTTGGCCCGTCCTTCTGCAGATCGAGAATCACGCTGCCATAGACGGTATCGGTATTGCCGGTGAGGAACAGCGGAGCCGAATCCATTAGCTGGTCGAGAAGGATCGCTTTGTTGGATGTGTCGGCGCCCAATTCCAGGTGTCCGAGCCGAAGGCCTTCGATGGAAGTGGCGGGAACGCCGTTGAGGAATGTCTCGACGCCCCGAATAAGATCGAGATTGCTGTAGAGCTTGTCGACCGTTGCCTCGTCCGGCATACCATCGAAGAAGTTCAGTGTTCCGATCGGCGTCTCGACCGTGTCGGGCGTCATGATCTTTTCGGGGATTTTATGATTGTAGCCTGGGGTTTTTTCCTCACCAACCGCGGCTAACGCAGTCGCAAGCAGACCGGCGCCGACCAACGCAGCAGGACGAAGCATTTTAGATAGAATCATTGTCTTTCTCCTAGACTTTCCTGATGACAGGCACGACGTGCCGTGCATCAGGAAGAAGCCTGAAAACCAAGGTTATTCCCTACGAAAATCCGTATATCCGGTCGTGGTCGTCGACATCCCACCGGTTACGGACGCTGAGCCATGAGAACCTGTCGGCGCCTGAGCCTTAGAGAGGCTAGCTGCGCCGCGTCTGCTGATCTTATCATTTTACGCCAAGCCCTAACTTTGATCACTTCTCAAAGCGCAAATATCCGGAGCGTTTGGCCTCCATTCAGCTCCGGCATCGGATGAGGCTTGGCGTGAAAGGATAAGACGCGGCTTCGCTTCTGCAGCATCTTCAGAACGAGATGCCAGGACAAATGAAGTCGGATGCGCTCCACGATTATTGCTGCCGTTCTCGTAGCCAGCGCTGTGCAGCCGGCAGCGCTATTCGTCTCTGACGGGCATAATCGGGCGGCGCTCCATCGCGGCATTCCTTGTGTCGTCGAGCCAACATTGCACCGCTGATTGAAAGGATGATGCTGGAAATGGAGAAAATACTGTCCAAGTACCTGATCGCCCGAATGCTTCTTACGGGTACAATTTTCGCGTGCTCAGCGCCTGCATTTGCTGATGATGATACGCAGGAACTTGCGAAGAAGCTGTCCAATCCGATCGCCTCGCTGATCAGCGTACCCTTCCAGTTCAACTACGATGCGGGATACGGACCGGAGGATGGTCAAAAAGCCTATGTCAATGTCCAGCCGGTGATCCCGTTCTCCATCAACGACGACTGGAACCTGATATCGCGCACCATCCTGCCGATTGCATGGCAGAGCGACGTGGCAGGCCCCTCCGGGGATCAATTCGGCCTGGGCGATGTCACCCAGAGCCTCTTCTTTTCTCCAAAACAGCCCACGGAAAACGGCATCATCTGGGGTGTCGGACCGGTCTTCCTCGTTCCGGCAGCCACAGATCCGCTATTGGGCGCCGAAAAGTGGGGGGCGGGGCCAACAGGCGTCATGCTCAAGCAGTTCGATGGGTGGACTGTCGGCATGCTTGCCAACCACATCTGGTCATTTGCTGGCGAAGGCGACCGAGCAGACGTGAACTCGACGTTCATGCAGCCATTCATCTCCTACACGACGCCCGACGCTTGGACATTTACCCTCAACACGGAGAGCAGCTACAACTGGGAAGCCGAGGCCTGGTCGGTTCCAGTGAACTTCACGGTTTCAAAGATCGTCAAACTGGGCAAGGCGCCGGTGAGCCTTACTGCGGGCGCTCGCTATTGGGCGGACAGTCCCGCAGGTGGACCTGAGGGCTGGGGGTTCAGGAGCGGTATCACATTCCTGTTTCCAAAATGACCAATCGCCAATGCCTGTGACCCGGAAGCCAGCAGCAAAGATCGCCGGATTGAAGGAGGGCTTACCGATGCTCGCACATTTGCCCGCCATCCCGATTTGCCGATACCGCTTGTCAGTTCTCCCGGCATTCGAATATGGGAGAACTGTCCACATTGCGCCAATGCCCTTTTCGGGAGCACTTTCAAATCGTCGCGGTTCCCCTGATATCAAGCCATGTATTGCAAGGCTTGCCCGCATTCCTTCGAAGCGAGATCGGGGAGCGAGCGTTGCTGTCCGCCAATCGCGCCGCTGGCTTCGACGTAGAGCTTGTCGAGGATTGCAATGTCTTCATTCCCCAGCAGTCCGTTGTTGGGTTCGTCGATGCGATGGCGAGGGCCGTCGGCGACACCAACCTGGGTCTTCTACTCGTGCCCAATATGGACGTTTCCACGTATGGCAGCTTCGGGCGTTACATCACTGAAGCAGACACGCTCGGCGAAGCGATTACGCGGAGCATCGCGGCGCTGCAGTATCACAGTAGTTTTGACAATATCATCGTCACCACAACTAGGGAGGAACTACGCTTTGGCTATAAATCCGCTCTGGCGGGGTCTCCGGGATATGAGCCTGTCGCATGTGGCGCCGCCGGCGAACTCCTGAGCCTCTTCAGGGCATATCTGCCTGACTCTTGGCGTCCACTTCGGGTCGAACTTGACATTCCGACTTCACGCCACAGCTCGCTTTTTGAGGACGTGTTTCAATGCCCGGTCATATTCAATGCGCCTGCAGTGACGGTCGTCGTTGAGCGACATCGATTGATGGCCGCGTCGCGACGAACATCTCGGTCGATCCTGACTCTCGCGGACATTGCCCGCGATCGCCCAGGCGGTGCGCCGCGGTCCTTGCTGGACATTGCCATTGCGCAGATTCGCGCTCAGCTCCTGGCAGGCGATGTGTCGATCGAGGAGGTTGCGCGATCTATGGACACGAGCGTTCGGACATTGCAGCGCGAGCTTCAACAGGCCGGCGCCGACTTCCGTAGCTTGACAAGTGCGGTGAGAATTCAGCGGGCGACGGAAATGTTGCAGGACTGGACCGTGTCGATCACGAACATTTCGGAGGATCTAGGCTACTCCTCTCCCACTGGCTTTTCCCGTGCTTTTCGGAAAGCTACCGGATTCGGACCTCGCGAGTTTCGCTTGAGAGAGAGCCAATCCACTGTTGATCCCAACAGCGCACTCACATGACCGAGTGGTGGCCCCTGCGCAGATCGCACGAAGGGGTTATCTGATACCTGTAGTCGGCACTACGCCGGATCTCTACCTTCGTTCAAACGGCTACCGCACTTTTTTGGCGTGGGCGCTTTGTGATCTCTTCGTTCTGATCCAAAAGGTCGTGGAGGTTGCCCATCTGCGCATCATCGACGACGAACTCTGGGATGCCATGCAGGCCCGTAAGAAACTCTATGGCGGCGTAAGACTCCATCATCGGCGGCGGCCGAAGCACATGTTCTCGGGACTTGTGCGCTGCAGTTGTTGTGGCGCTTCCTACACCGTGAAGAACGGCGACCAGCTTGCCTGCGCCGCCAACCGTGAGAAAGGCGCCTGCACCAACAACAGAACGATCCGAGTTGCCGAGCTTGAAAAGCGTGCATTTGAAGGAATTCAGCAGCGCTTGCTTGCACCGGACGCCATTGCAGGTTTTCTTGCTGAATATCATGCTGAGCAGAAGCGGCTGAATGCCATCAATCGGCAGCAGCGCTTGCTTGCACCGGACGCCATTGCAGGTTTTCTTGCTGAATATCATGCTGAGCAGAAGCGGCTGAATGCCATCAATCGGCAGCGGCGCGGGGACACCGAAAAGCGGCTTGCCGGCATTGACAGGCAGATCACCAATATCGTGGACGCGATTGCGGACGGGCTGGCGACAGCTAGCATGAAATCGAAGCTGTTGGACCTCGAAACTGAAAAGGAGGCGCTTGGGCGAGAGGTTCAAGCGATGGCGGTTGCTCAGAACATCGTAGAGTTTCATCCGAGTGCGGTGGAGGCTATCGGCGGAAGGTCTCCGAGCTATAGGCCGCGTTGCAAACCGACGAGTTCGAGCGCCACGCAGCAGCAGCCATTGTCCGCTCTCTGGTTACAAAGATCGAGATCATTCCAGAGGTGAACAGAGGACAGATGGAACTGAAAGTTCATGGCGCGCTGGCCGAATTACTCAATCTACCAAATCGCAGACCGGGAAAGGCGCCTGACGCTGCATTGATGGTAGCGGAGGAGGGATTTGAACCCCCGACACAAGGATTATGATTCCTCTGCTCTAACCAACTGAGCTACTCCGCCCCGTGCAGCAGCCTCGGATTCGTGCTCCGCGGACGCTGGAAGGATCAGTCTGGTACGCCCAAGGGGAATCGAACCCCTGTTACCGCCGTGAAAGGGCGGTGTCCTAACCGCTAGACGATGGGCGCGCTCAGACGAAGCGCCTTATAATCAGCTTGTTTGCGGGCGGCAACCCCTTGTTCGTGCTTCGGCGACAAAGTTTGCAAGCGGCGTTTGAGCACAGCCGATCGAGCAGCCAAAACGGCAAAATAACAGGCTTTCTTCAGCCGGAGACGGCATATCGCCCTACGGTGCGACAGCTATTTGATCAGCGCCGGCGGCCGCGGCAGCGCCAGTTCCAGTCGCGTTCGGGGCCAACATCGACGTGTACGGAATTGGTGTGGCAATAGGTGCCGACGCCGCCGCGTCCCGCCATCGTGCGGGCGTAGCTGGCCAGTTCCCACTTGCCGACGCCGGGAATCTGGATGTCGGCGGCCGCACAGTACATGTGGAGAGAATTCTTAGCGCCCCGGGCGCGACGATTGCGCTGGGGATTTCGATAGCCGGAGGTGACGACCATCTTTTTTCCGTAGTGCCGCTCCATCTGCTTTAGAACCCGCACAAGGGATGGTTTGAGGCAGGCGACGTCGACGCTCTCGGTTTGCACTTGCAAACCGTTCGGTGCGAGCCGCGCCATGCCGGCGGCGGACGCCATTTGCACCGGGCCGTAATCGTCTTCCTCGTAGATATCGACGTCGGCGTCATCGTCCAGCCCGGAACGCCGCTTGATTTCGAACAACGCCGACTGGCGCACACCAGGCAGAGCGTTCTCGCCGCCCTTGAACGAGGCGCTGCGGCGCGCAGGTTTTTCCAGCGCCGTGAAATCAATCTCAGCGGTTTCCGTGCTCGCTGAAGCCTGAACGACCGTCGGCTTGGGAGCGCTCCTGGCAACCGGGGCTGACGTCATCAGATTTCCATCCCGATCGCGCGAGGTGGAAGCGGGCGCTTTGTTGCCGCCTCCGAAAAAGGCGGCAAAGACGCCTTTCGGCTTGGCCGGTTCGACAATCGGCGCTGCCGCGGTCACGATCGACCCATCACCAGCCGTCGCCGGATCGACCGATCCGACCCTGTCCTGCTTGCCGACAGTCGTGGAGGGTGGGGCTCCAGCCGCAGATTCCGATGCGCCATCGGATTGCGCCGGCAAGCTGGTTGTGTCGTCAGCAGTCGTGTTGCCTCTTGCTGCGCCGGCAGCGGGATTGCTCGTCGGCAGCGCGGCGACCTGCTGGGGCAATTCGGCAGTACCGGTTCCACTTTCCGTCGTAGCGTCCGCCTGTTGCGACGTATCAGCGGGTGGAAAGGTGGCAGAACCCTCAGTCTGCTCCAAAGCCTCGCCGGTCATCGACGACGAGGCGGCATAGCCTGGCGCAGGCGTCTGGAGATCGGGATCGGTAACCGCGTTTGTGCAGGCGGCCAAAAGGCCAGCCAGGACAATGAGCGCAGATGCTCTAAAAGGATGAGTTGATCGTCGTGGTTGAAGATCCCTCAAGACATTCCCCTTCCAGACGCCCGAATCTGTCCGGACTTCGTCGATTCTCGCCGATCCCCTGCAGCAAAAGTCTTAAAGGTTCGGTCGAACGTACAGATTCGGTCGCTGCCCCGCTTGCCGGGCTATGGATCAATTGCGGCAAGAGCGTGAAAACCCGCCGCCTTTTTACCCTGCTTCGGCTGGATCAGGCAACCTGACGATGATCCCCGGCTACACGCGGACCTTGACGTAGGATCCGGGCGCGTCCCCAAGCGCCTTGGTTTTTCCACCGACCTTGCGTGCGGGAACGCGCTTGTCGTCCTTCGCCTCGATCCATTTGTGCCAGTAGGGCCACCACGAGCCGGGTGTTTCAGTTGCCTGAGCAACCCAATCGTCAAAATCGCCAACCGGCTTTCCGCCCGTCCAGTACATGTATTTCTTCATCGAAGGCGGGTTGACGACACCGGCAATGTGGCCCGACCCGGCCATGATGTAATCGACGTCGCCGCCGAAATATTGGCAACCGAGAAATACCGAGCGGGCAGGGGCGATGTGGTCTTCGCGCGTCGCTACGTTGCAGACCGGGATATTGATGTCGGCGAGCGAGATCGTACGTCCCGCCAACTCCAACTGGCCCTTCGAAAGGTTGTTCTCGAGATAGCAGTTTCGCAGATAATAAGAATGGTTTGCGGCCGCCATGCGCGTCGAATCCGAATTCCAGTAGAGCAGGTCGAAAGGCATCGGATCCTTGCCGCGCATGTAGTTGTTGACCACATACGGCCAGATCAGATCGCCCGAGCGCAGCATGTTGAAGGCCGTCGCCATCTTGGTGCCGTCGAGATATCCCTTGCCCTTCATCGATCGCTCAACCGCCGCAATCTGATCCTCGTCGACGAACACCTTGAGATCGCCCGCGTAGGTGAAATCGACCTGCGTCGTAAAGAACGTCGCCGAACGGACCCGGTGATCGCCCTCCTGGGCGAGCAGCGCGAGAGCCGCGGCAAGCAGCGTGCCGCCAACGCAATAGCCGATGGCGTTGACCTCTTTTTCGCCGGTGGTCCGCTCGACTGTGTCGAGACCGAATTGCAGGCCCTCGCGAATATAGGCCTCCCAGCCTTTTTCGCCGTGCCGCTCGTCCGGATTGACCCAGGATATGACAAAAACGGTATGGCCTTGTTCCACTGCCCAGCGGATGAACGATTTTTCGGGATTGAGGTCGAGGATGTAGAACTTGTTGATCCAGGGCGGGCAGATCAGCAGCGGCCGTTTCAGCACCTGGTCGGTCGCGGGCTCGTACTGGATGATTTCGGCGAGATCACTACGCGCTACGACCTTGCCAGGCGTCACAGCGATGTTCTTGCCGATTTCGAATCGGGAATAGTCGGCCTGCCGCAGCTTGAGATCGCCTTTGCCCGCTGCGATATCTTCAGCCAGCATCTTCATGCCGCGCACCAGGTTTTCGCCGTTGTTTGCGACCGTTTCCCGAAACAGCTCGGGATTCGTGAGGATGAAGTTGGAAGGCGATATCGCGTTTGACATCTGCTTTACGTAGAAGCCGGCCTTGTGCTTCGTGTGCTCGTCCAATCCTTCGGCGTGGTCGACGAGGTCGCCCGCCCACCGCGATGTGACGAGATAGGCTTGTTTCAGAAAATCGAAAAAGGCATTTCGGCCCCATTCAGGGTCCTGGAAGCGCTTGTCGCCACGCTCCGGCTCCACGGCGGCCTCCACCTGGTCGCCATTCAACCGCTGGATCGATTTGGCCCAGACATTCATATAGCCCGAGAAAAGACGGGTTTGCGCCTCGAGGGCGCGGCCGGGGTCGGACAGCCAATATTCGGTGACCTTGGAAAAGGTCTTGACCATGTCCGCCATGGGTTCGGCGACACTGTCCTGGACTTCGCCGCGCTCACGAGGAGCGGCCCACGCCGCTGCTGCCTTGCCGGCCTGCTCGACCATGCGCGCCATGTTCAGCGCGAAGCCTTCCGGATCCTTGATCATATATTGTTCAGGGGCCGACGCCGGATCGTTGGCGTGGTCGCTCACCGCTTTCGCCTTGGCCATTTTACCTCCCATTGTGCCTTTTCTTGACATAGTATCATGTGACTAGTCTAAGGGTCCAACATCCATATGCGCTAATCTCGGGGAAAGTCTTTGGCCATTTGTAGGAACCAGCCATGCAAAGCCGCGGCAAATGCCGGGCTTGCGCTGCTTTTCGCTGCAATTTTGGGGGGCTGTACCTCCGCCAACGAACCGTCGAATACCGGCGCGATCGATACCGGGACCTATCCGAACCTCAACATTCGTCCTGGAGTGGCGAATGAGCAATTGACGCCGGCGCAAACACGATCGAAGACGGCTGAATTGCGCACCGCCCAGCAAGCCAATGCCGCCGGAGCCACTGTACCGCCTAACGACGTCCTGTTGCTTCGCAAAATCGGCCAGACGCACGGTCAGGAAGCACTGGACGAGATCGAAGGCAAATAGGTCGCCGCGGCGTATCGATCTCCTCGACCGCGCTGCCTTTCGTGTGTATATGCCGCGTCCATTCGACGCCCATTCATTCGCGGACTGACCATGGAAGAGTTTCACAAGGTTCGGCGGTTGCCGCCCTATGTTTTCGAACAGGTGAACAGGCTCAAGGCCTCGGCTCGTTCGCGTGGGGCCGACATAATCGACCTTGGCATGGGCAATCCCGACCTGCCGACACCCAAGGCCATTGTCGACAAGTTGTGCGAAGTGGTCCGCGACCCGCGTACCCACCGCTATTCATCCTCGCGCGGAATCCCCGGACTGCGGCGCGCGCAGGCGAATTATTATGCGCGGCGTTTTGGCGTGAAGCTCAATCCCGACACGCAGATTGTGGCGACGCTCGGCTCCAAGGAGGGCTTCGCCAATATGGCGCAGGCGATCACCGCGCCCGGCGACGTGATCCTATGCCCGAACCCGACCTATCCGATCCACGCCTTCGGCTTTATCATGTCGGGCGGCGTGATCCGCTCGCTTCAGGTCGAGCCGGACGACGGCTTCATCCCGGCGCTCGAACGCGGGATTCGTCATTCGATTCCAAAGCCTTTGGCGCTGATCCTCAACTACCCATCGAATCCGACGGCGCTGGTAGCTTCGCTCGATTTCTACAAGGATGTGGTCGCCTTCGCGAAGAAGAACGACATCATCATCCTGTCGGACCTTGCCTATTCGGAGATATATTTCGATGGCAACCCGCCGCCTTCGGTGCTGCAGGTGCCGGGCGCTCTTGACGTGACGGTGGAATTCACCTCCATGTCGAAGACGTTTTCCATGCCGGGCTGGCGCATGGGTTTCGCCGTCGGCAATGAGCGCCTCATCGCTGCGTTGACCCGAGTGAAGTCCTATCTGGACTACGGCGCATTCACGCCAATCCAGGTCGCCGCGACCGCGGCGCTCAACGGCGACGGCGCTGACATCGCCGAAGTGCGTGACGTTTATCACAAGCGCCGCGACGTGATGGTCGAATCGTTTGGCCGCGCCGGCTGGAATATTCCAGCGCCCGCTGCGTCGATGTTCGCCTGGGCGCCGATCCCGGAACCGTTCAAGCATCTTGGATCGCTGGAATTCTCCAAGCTGCTGATCGAGCACGCCGATGTCGCGGTGGCGCCGGGTGTCGGCTTCGGCGAACACGGCGATGATTTCGTGCGCCTGGCATTCGTGGAGAACGAGCACCGCATCCGTCAGGCGGCGCGGTCGATCAAAAAATTCCTGCAAAGCTCGGCCAAGCAGCCCAACAACGTCGTTCCGCTAGCCGCCCGCCGCTGAACGGGTTACTCAGAAGAGCAAAAAAGCATAGGAGCCATCACCCATGGCTGAAGCATTGCGTGTCGGTATCGCCGGTTTGGGCACGGTGGGGGCGTCGGTCGTCCGCGTCCTGCATTCCAAGGCGGCCGAGCTCACTCGTCAATGCGGGCGGGACATCTCCGTGACCGCCGTGTCGGCCCGGGATCGCAGCCGCGACCGGGGTGTCGATCTCGGCAATGCGCAGTGGTTTGAGGATCCGGCCGAACTGGCCAAGAAGGCCGATATCGACGTGTTCGTCGAATTAATGGGCGGCGAGGAAGGCTCGGCGCGCGCGTCCGTCAAGGCGGCACTCGAAGCGGGCCGACATGTCGTCACCGCCAACAAGGCGCTGCTGGCCAAGCACGGCGTGGCGCTGGCCGAGATCGCCGAGAAGAAAGGGGTGCTGCTGAACTATGAGGCGGCGGTGGCCGGCGGCATTCCGGTCATCAAGACGATGCGTGAGGCGATGGCCGGCAACAGCGTCAACCGCGTGTTCGGCATTTTGAACGGCACTTGCAACTACATCCTGACCCGCATGGAAGCCGAAGGCCTGACCTTCGAGGCCTGCCTGAAGGACGCGCAGCGGCTGGGTTATGCCGAGGCCGACCCGACCTTTGATATCGAGGGCAACGATACCGCCCACAAGCTCTCGATCCTGACCAGTCTGGCCTTCGGCTGCAAGATTTCCGCCGACGACATCTATCTCGAAGGCATTTCGAACATCACCCAGGCCGATATCAAGGCAGCGGCAGAGCTCGGCTATCGCATCAAGCTTCTGGGCGTCGCCCAGAAGACCGAAAGCGGCATCGAACAGCGCGTGCACCCGACCATGGTGCCCACCGCCTCGGTGATCGCGCAGGTGCATGGCGTGATTAACGCCGTCGCGATCGAAACCGACATTCTGGGCGAGCTTTTGATGTCAGGCCCCGGTGCGGGCGGCAATGCGACGGCTTCCGCCGTCGTTGGCGATATCGCCGATATCGCCAAGAGCCGGCCGGGCTTCCAGCACGGGCCGGTGTTCGGCCGCCCGGCCAAGGAGTTGCGCCCTTACAAGCGCGCCGCCATGCGGTCGCACGCCGGCGGCTATTTCATCAGGCTGACGGTGCATGACCGCGCCGGCGTGTTCGCGGCGATCGCCAAACGCATGGCCGACAACGACATTTCGCTGGAATCGATCGTTCAGCACGCCGACGGTTCAGCCGACGAAACACAGAAGACTATCATTCTCGTCACGCACGAAACGACGGAGGCCGCCGTGCGCAAAGCAGTGGAGGGCGTGACGAAAGACGGCATCCTGATCGACAAGCCGCAGGTCATTCGTATCGAGCGGGCCGGCTGAGCCATGAGCAAGGCAGCCAAGGCGACGCTCGACCGCCTTCTCACCATCGAGATCGTGCGCGTGACCGAATGCGCCGCGGTTGCTGCGGCAAGGCTGCGTGGGCGCGGCGACGAACGAGCCGCCGATCAGGTGGCCGTCGATGCGATGCGTTCGCAGCTCAACCGCCTATCTATCAAGGGCACCGTTGTCATCGGCGAAGGCGAGCGCGACCAAGCGCCCATGCTCTATATCGGCGAGCAAGTGGGAATTGGCAAAGGACCCGAGGTCGATATCGCGCTCGATCCGCTGGAGGGCGCGACGATATGTGCCAAGAACCTGCCCAGCGCGTGGTCGGTGATCGCGGTCGCGGAGAAGGGCAGCCTGCTCTTCGCGCCGGACGTCTACATGGAAAAGATCGCGATTGGACCTGGCTATCCCGTTGGGCTGATCGATCTCAACGTCGCGCCGCAGCAGAACATCCATGCCTTGGCCGACGCTAAGGGCGTGTCGATCACCGACATCACGGCCTGTATCCTCGACCGTCCGCGCCACACCAAGCTGATCGACGCGGTTCGTGCGACGGGCGCGGCCATAAGGCTGATCAACGACGGCGACCTTGCGGGCGTGATCGATACGACCAACCCCGAGGAAAGCGGCGTCGATATCTATCTCGGCAGCGGCGGCGCGCCGGAGGGCGTGCTCGCGGCTGCTGCCCTGCGCTGCATCGGCGGGCAGATGCAGGGACGGCTGGTGCTCGACAGCGCGGAGAAGGTGGCGCGTGCAGCCGGCATGGGAATTGAAGACCCAAAGCGCATTTATAATGTCGAGGACATGGTGCGCGGCGATGTAGTCTTTGCGGCGACGGGCGTGACCGACGGCAATCTGCTGGCCGGTGTAAAATTCGGCCGGGATTCGATCACCACGGACACGCTGGTGCTGCGATCCTCCTCGCGCACGGTGAGGCAAATCAAGGCGGTGCATCAGGATCTGGGTAAGTTCTGATGGCTTTGCAGCCGTGATGCTCGCCCGTATCGTCGGCTGATGTCGCTCGACTTCGTCCTTCCCTCATCAAAACGCCTCTTCCTGGGCGTCCGCCGCTCGGTGACCGGCCTCGCCTGGGAGCACCGGCTTTCCGAGCGCCAGGACATGGCGGCGCTACAGATGGCGCAGATCAACGGCCTGCCGGATATCGTCGCGCGCGTGCTGGCGGGGCGGGGCGTGCAGCCGGAGGATGCGGAAGCCTTTCTCGACCCGACGATCCGCGACCTGATGCCAGACCCGTCCAGCCTGACCGATATGGACGCGGCCGCGGAACGCATCGTCCGCGCCGTGGTGACGCGCGAGCGGGTAGCGATCTTCGGCGACTATGATGTCGACGGCGCCTGCTCATCGGCGCTGATGCAACGCTTTTTCAGCCACTACGGTGTCGAGAGCGAGATCTACATTCCCGACCGAATTTTTGAGGGTTATGGGCCAAATCCCGAGGCGATGCGTGAGCTCGCCCGCCGCGCCAGCCTGATCGTGACGGTCGATTGCGGCACTAACAGCGCGACAGCGATCGCCGCAGCCAATGATGCCGGCGCCGAGGTTGTCGTCCTCGATCATCACCAGGTCGGCGGCGCGCTGCCGTCGGCTGTCGCGACCGTCAATCCAAACCGTGAGGACGATCTGTCGGGGCAGGGGCATCTCTGCGCCGCAGGCGTGGTGTTCTTGACCCTGGTCCGAGCATCGACATTGCTGCGCGAGCGCGCGCCGGACACGCCGCGCATCGACCTGCTCGGACTGCTTGATCTCGTCGCGTTGGCGACCGTTTGCGATGTCGTGCCCTTGGTCGGCATCAACCGCGCCTTTGTCGTGAAGGGACTGATCGCGATCCGCCATATGCAGAATGCCGGACTGGCGGCGCTGGTGCGCGCGTCGCGCATCGGCGAGCCTGTCAGCACTTTCCACCTCGGCTTTTTGCTGGGTCCTCGCATCAATGCGGGCGGGCGCATCGGCGACGCGGCGCTCGGCAGCCGTCTGCTGGCGACGGACGACCCTGCCGAGGCTCAGAAGATCGCCGAGACGCTGGATCGCCTGAACGCCGAGCGACAGGTGATGGAGCAGGCAATGCTGGCCGAGGCGCGCGCCGAAGCCGACGCCGAACTAGCCGGTGGTGACGGTCCGGCTGTCATCGTGACTGCCAGTGACAAATGGCACCCGGGTATTGTTGGACTGATCGCGGCTAGGTTGAAGGAGCACGCCCGCCGGCCGGCCTTCGCCATCCACTTTAATCCGAATGGGTCAGGCGCCGGGTCCGGCAGGTCGATATCGGGGTTCGATTTAGGACGCCTCGTCCGCGAGGCTGTCGAGGCCGG
The DNA here is from genome assembly GCA_050247155.1 of Rhizobiaceae bacterium. Taxonomy (GTDB): domain Bacteria; phylum Pseudomonadota; class Alphaproteobacteria; order Rhizobiales; family Rhizobiaceae; genus Mesorhizobium_G. Next base: position 41,231 of record JBFWUS010000005.1, on the reverse strand, counting down.
CCTGCTCGTCAAAGGCGGCGGACACGCCATGGCGGCCGGCATCACGGTCGAACGAGATCGCCTCGGCGAACTTCGCGCCTTTTTCGAAAGCCGGGCCGCCGACAGCGTGTTTCGCCTGCGAGACGAGGAATCGTTGAAGATCGACGGGGCTCTCACCGCCGACGGCGCAACGCAGGATTTGTATGATCTGCTGGAAAGGGCGGGGCCATATGGCTCGGGCCATCCCTCGCCGACATTTGCCTTGCCCCGGCATCGCATAATGGATGCGCGTGTGGTGGGCACCGGCCATATCCGCACGGAACTGCGCTCGGAAGCCGGCGGGCGCATCACCGGTATGTCGTTTCGGTCGGCGGAGACCGACCTTGGTCAGTTCCTGGCCCGCAATGTTGGAAAAACGGTGCATGTCGCCGGCTCGCTGTCAGCAAATTACTGGAATGGCGCGCGATCGATGCAGTTTCGCATATCCGATGTCGCAGCGGCCGACTGATTACACGCCGACGACCACGTCGCGCAGCCGCCGCAGTTCCTTGATGCGGGTCTTGGTGAACTGATAGCCAATCTCGATGGCTTCGCCTGCCCGGTGGAATTCGGACAGGCCGATATGGCCGAGCTGCAGCATCAGCGACAGGTCGGGTGGGTCGCCCGCCAGCCGCGCCCGGGCGATGCGATCCTGGATGATGTTGAAGGCTTCGACCATGACGCCCGTCAGCCCAAGGCGGGTCTCACGAAATGGGACAACATCTTCCATCAACGGCTCTCGCGCCGGGTTTACAGCTTCGGCAGCACCCGCGCTGTGCTTGATCACTGACGAGCGGCCGAAGAGCTCGTAATGCAGGTTCACCGCGACGACCGCAGGCTGCTCATATGCCCGCAGCACCGAAACGGGGACCGGATTTACCAAGGCGCCGTCCACTAGCAGCCGTCCATTGCAGGCGACCGGTTCGAACACACCAGGCAGTGCATAAGAAGCCCGCATGGCCATGATCAGCGACCCGCTGGTCAGCCAGATCTCGTGGCCAGTACGGATCTCCGTGGCCACGCAAACCAGCGGCCGTGGAAGGTCCTCGATAAGGATATTGCTCATATGCTCGCGCATGCGCGCATCGAGCTTCATGCCGCCGAACAAGCCGCTGCCGCCAAGTTTAAGGTCGAGCCAGGACAGGATGCGGCGGCGCGTCAGGCTGCGCGCGAACTCCTCCAGCGCATCGAGCTTGCCGGCAAAATAACAACCGCCGACCAGCGCGCCGATCGAGGTGCCGGCAATCATGGAAACGTCGATTTCCGCTTCGTCGAGGGCGCGCAGCACGCCGATATGCGCCCAGCCTCGCGCCGCACCACCGCCAAGAGCCAGGGCGATGCCGGGCTTTCTAGGCGGTTTCATCAGTTTACCGCCGCCAGGACGGTCGATCGTTTCCGTCACACTTGCGCTACGAAAAGATGCCCATTCGAGCATCACACAAACTCCCAAGTCCCTTTCGGAAGCTTAATCCAAAATCGCCGACAGACCAATGATCCAGTCATTATCATTTCGGCTTAGCGTAAACCGGGCCGGGGTCGAAAATGGGGGTGCTGCCGTCCGGCGATAGCGCGGCATGACCATTGTTCAGAGCGACCGTGCGGTAGAAACAGGAACGGCGACCTGTATGGCATGTCGCGTCGTGGCCGGACACTTCGACCTTGAGCCATACGGCGTCCTGGTCACAGTCGGTGCGCATTTCCACGACGCGCTGGAGGTTGCCGGACGTCTCGCCCTTCTTCCAGATCGCCTTGCGCGAGCGCGACCAGTAATGCGCGATGCCGGTTTGCAGGGTCAGGCCCAGCGCCTCGGCATTCATATGCGCGACCATCAGGAGCATGCCGTCGCGTGAATCGGTGACGACAGCGGTCAGCAGGCCATGCGCGTCGAATTTCGGCGTGAAATCCGCGCCTTCCTCAAGCTCTGCCTTGTCGGCTGAAGGTGCGGTGAAGGTGATGGAATCCATGCGCAACCCTACGCCGGGACAGCCGTCACAGGCGCGCCGCGCACCATCGTCATGAAGCGCACTTGTTCTTCCGGGTTGTCCTTGAACGCCCCGGTAAAGGTCGAGGTCAGCGTCGAAGACCCTTGTTTGCGGATGCCGCGCATCTCGATGCACATATGATTGGCTTCAACGAGAACGGCGACACCACGCGGTTCCAGCACGTCCTGGATCACATTGGCGATCTGCGCGGTCATCGCCTCTTGGGTTTGCAGGCGATGTGCAAAAATTTCCACGACGCGGATCAGTTTCGACAGGCCGACGACCTTGCCGTCCGGCAGGTAGCCGACATGTGCCTTGCCGATGATCGGCACCATGTGGTGCTCGCAATGCGAGTGGAACAGGATATCGCGCATAACGACCATGTCGTCATAACCGGCCACTTCCTCGAAGGTGCGGCCAAGCTCCTCGGCCGGGCACTTGTCATAACCGTCGAATATTTCTCGAAACGCTTTGGCGACGCGCTTCGGGGTGTCGACCAGGCCCTCACGGGTCGGATCGTCACCGGTCCAGCGCAGCAGCGTCAGCACGGCTGCTTCGGCTTCCTCCTGCGTCGGTCGATCCGTCACCGGCTTGTCCATATAGGCCGAGCGAGGCATCAGTTTTGCAATCGTGGCATCCATAGTGGCGTCTCCCGTAGTCCCTTTCGCTGAAGGGACGAGTTGAACGGTCGCCTGCGGTACTCTGATCGGATTGGTTCCGAGGACCCAAGAGAAGCACAGGTTTGGCCCGTATACTCAAGACTTTGGCTTGCCTTGTCGTCAACGGACCTGAGGCATTATATATGGCTGGGCAGCACGAATGGAACCCATGCAGGCGCGACGAAACGTTCGTCCAAACGCGGCAGGCGTGAAAAATCATGATCGACGACGTCTATAATGCGAAAATTCTCGGTTTTGCCGGCAATATCGGCCGCATCGGTCGTCTGGCGAACCCGGACGCAACCGCGACGGCGCATTCCAAGCTCTGCGGCTCGACCGTCACGATCGATTTGAAGATGGAAGATGGCGTGGTGACGGACTTCGGGCATATCGTGAAAGCCTGCGCCCTCGGCCAGGCATCGTCCTCGATCATGGCAAGCCGCGTCGTCGGCGCCACGGCGGACGAATTGCGCGACGTACACGAGATAATGCGCAAGATGCTCAAGGAAAACGGCCCGCCGCCGACGGGCCGTTTTGATGACCTGAAATATCTGGAGCCAGTCCGCGATTATCGCGCACGCCACGCCTCGACGATGCTGACTTTCGATGCGGTGGTGGACGCGATCGGGCAGATCGAGAAAAAGCGGGCGGAAGAGGTTGCGTGATGAGACCTTCGGAGGCACTGGCGCTGAACAGGGACAAGGTGCTGGAGATCATCGCCAGATATCCGGTAACCAATCCCCGCGTCTTCGGCTCGGTGGCGAGGGGCGAGGATGTCGAGGGAAGCGATATCGATATTCTTGTGCATCCCGACGCCCGAATGAGCTATTTCGACTTGGCGCGGCTAGCGCTAGATCTTGAAGCGCTTCTCGGTTGCAAGGTCGATTTGGGTGAAGATACGGCACTGCGTGCGCCTACGGCAAAACGCATCCTCGAAGATGCTCAGCACCTATGAAGGAGCAAGACCGAGCGCTGCGCCTTTGGCTGGAAGATATCGTTGCGTGGGGTCGCCGACTCGCAACGTATGTGAGCACAACTTCCGAAGGGGATTTCCTTGTCGACAACCTTCGGCAAGACGCCGTCGTGCGATGCTTGGAATGCATCGGCGAGGCCTCCCGAAGGGTAATGTCCTTCGAGGCAAATGGCCTGCCCAAGCATATTGAGTTCCTGGAAGCTTATTGGGCACGCAACCGGTTTGCCCATGGCTACTTTGATTTGGATATGTCCCGCGTCTGGCTCACAGCAACAGTGTCGGCGCCCAAACTAGTCGCCGACGTTGAGCAATTGCTGAAAACCTTGCCTGATCCCCACTCCTAGGCTCAATGGCACACGGCCTAAGCCGCTGCCTTCTCCGCCAGCATCTCGCGCACCAGCGGGATCACTTTGGTGCCGTAGAGTTCGATGCTTTTCATCATCTTCTCGTGCGGCGTGGTGCCGGCCGAATATTTGAGGTCGAAACGATCCGCGCCCAGCGCCTTGACGGTCGCGGCGATCTTTCTGGCGACGGTCTCCGGCGAGCCGGCATAGGTCGAACCGTTTTCGACTTCGTCGATAAAACGCTCCTTGGTGGTCGGCGGCCAGCCGCGTTCGCGGCCGATACGGTCGTGGATCGCCTTGTAGCCAGGCCAAAGCTCCTCGCGCGCCTGCTCGTCAGTCTCGGCGACGTGCCCGGGTGAATGCACGCCGAGCGGCATCGGCGATGTGCCAAGCTGCGCCTGTGCTCGCCTGTAGAGATCGACATAGGGCATGAAGCGCTTCGGGTCGCCGCCGATGATCGCGAGCGTCATCGGGATCTGATAGCGCACCGATCGCACCACCGATTCCGGGCTGCCGCCGACGCCGATCCAGGCGCTCAGCTTGCCGTTTTCGATCGGCGGATAGACGGTGACGCCTTTCAGCGGCGTGCGCTGCTCACCCTGCCAGTCGACCGGTCCGTTGTTCAGAAGTGCGGCGAACAAGTCGAGCTTTTCCTCAAACAGCACCTCGTAGTCCTTGAGGTCGAAACCGAACAGCGGAAAGGATTCGGTGAACGACCCGCGCCCGAGAATGACTTCGGCTCGACCGTTCGACAGCGCATTGACCGTAGAAAAGCGCTCGAAGACCCGGATCGGATCATCCGAGGACAGCACCGTGACGGCCGATCCAAGTTTGATGCGACTGGTGCGCGTGGCGATGCCGGCCAGCATGACTTCAGGTGAAGAAATGGCGAAATCGCTGCGATGGTGCTCGCCGACGCCGATGAAATCGATGCCAACCTCGTCGGCGAGGATGGCCTCGTCAAGAACATTGCGAATGACTTCGGCATGAGGCAGCAAATTGCCGTCGGCGTCCACGGTGACGTCGCCGAATGTGTCGATGCCGAATTCGATAGGTTTGGTCATGGTGGTCTCTATCCGCGGGAAATCCGGTATGGCCGGGCGCGATTTTGTTCAGCCAGTGTATCGGCGCTCTCGACGCCTAAATAGGCCGCCGCGCTGACCAATTCAAAGCGACCAGCCAGCACTCACTGTTCACTTCGGATTGACGGTCTGTTGCAAAGACCGCAGCGCGGACTCGAATCCGCGGCAACGTAGCCCTATTATCCGCACCTCGATCCAGCAGGAAACCTGTGCACGACCACGCGCATCACGACAAGAAGAAGAGCTTCTCCCGCAATTGGGAAGGGCCGTGGCCCCACACGCCAGGCCGCTTGATGGGCACTTCGCTAGTACGTCTCTATCAACTGACCCTGTCCGGTTTCGTCGGCAACCATTGCCGGCATCTGCCTACATGCTCGGAATATGCCTATGAAGCCATCGCCCGCCATGGTCTGTGGGCCGGCGGCTGGATGGGGCTTTTCCGTGTCATGCGCTGCGGGCCATGGGGCACGCATGGCATCGACCGCGTACCCGTCGAATTGGAAATCCGCTACCGCTGGTTCACGCCGTGGCGTTATGCGGCGGTGGCGCGGAAAGGACACAAGGTCCAAGATTGAAGCGCGACTGGCACATCTGTTGTTTAGGAATTCGTTTATCGGTCCTTAACAATTTGCCTACGATTGTCGTTGCGGTGGGCCGCTCTCTGCGAGGTTTGATGTCAAGGTCGAGTGCAGTGCAAAACGCGCGAAACTTTCGTGCGCTGATGGTCATCATTCTCGCTGTTCTTTTCCCCGCTTGCGCGCTCGCTGCCCAGACGTCGTGGGCAGTACTCGACGCAGAGCGCGGCGTGTTTCTTGGTGAAGAAGCGGGCAGCGCTCTGCGCCCGCCCGCATCGCTCGCTAAGATGATGACTCTCTACCTAACGTTCGAGGCTATCAGCGCCGGTCGCATTAGTTGGGACGACGAGATAAAGGTCTCGCGCAACGCATCCACAAAGATTCCCACGAAGCTGTGGCTCAAGCCTGGCACCACGATCACGGTCCGCGAGGCGGTCGATGGCATGATCATCATCTCAGCCAATGACGCGGCCACGGCTGTTGCCGAGCATTTTTCAGGCTCCGAAGCCGCATTCGCCCGCGTGATGACGCGACGGGGCAAGCAACTTGGCTTGAAGAACACGGTCTTTTCCAGTCCATCCGGATTGACCAACAATCGCAAGCAGATGACGACGGCGCGTGATATGGCCTTGCTGGGTCTTGCTCTGCAGCGCGATTTTCCTCGCGAGTTTCTGCTGTTCTCGCAACCGTCCTTCACCTTCCGCGGTAAATTGCTAAAGGGTCATAACAACCTGATGTATCGAACGGATGGCGTCGATGGCATCAAGACCGGTTTCACTGATAAGTCCGGCTACAATATTGCGACTTCGCAGTTGGTGGACGGACGGCGCCTGATTGGGGTCGTGCTTGGAGGGAAGACAGCCCGAAAGCGCGACGATCTCATGGCCGCGCTCTTGTTGGAATTTGGCCAGCCCGGCGTAAGCGACCGTCAGCCTGAAATCGCAATGAATGTGCCCGCACGGCCTAACGCTGATGTTCAGGACAACGATGCCTTGATTGAACAGGGTGACGGCGGACCGGCTGTGCCGGAACGACTTTCCGGATGGCAAATCCAGATCGGAGCTGTACCCAGCCAGGCAGCGGCGAGGCAGCTTCTATCGCAGACCAACGACATTGTCCGGTCGATTCAGGAACACGCTGCAGCTCGCATCGAACAGACCTCGAAGGCCAATGGTCACGCTTTGTATCGCGCTCGTTTTGCTGGATTCAATAATGCCAGCGAAGCGAAAAAGGCGTGTGCTGTTCTGAAACGTCGCCAGTTCGACTGCATTGCGATCGACGCCCGCTGACCGCAAGATTCGTCCGGACCCGAGCTTGCACGAAGGCGAATGGCTGCGCGTCGATCTGCGGTTTCGCGATGAATTCAGCTTTACGCCCCGCTTTTCCCTGCTAAAAGCCCGCTCGCCCGTACTTGATCCGGCCCAATCACCACCCGCGCTCGTATGCGGGACTGGATAGGAGAATAACATGCCAAACGTTTCCCTCACATTTCCCGATGGCTCCGTCCGCGACTACGATGCGGCGATGACGGGCGCCGCGCTGGCGGAATCCATTTCGAAGTCGCTGGCGAAGAAGGCTGTCGCCTACACCCTCGACGGTGAGCTGCGCGATCTGTCCGATCCGCTGAAGACTTCCGGCAACGTCGAGATCGTCACGCGCTCGGACCCGCGCGCGTTGGAGCTGATCCGCCACGACGCGGCGCATGTGCTGGCTGAAGCCGTGCAGGAGCTTTGGCCCGGCACGCAGGTGACCATCGGACCGGTGATTGACAACGGATTCTATTACGATTTCGCGCGCAACCAGCCATTCACGCCGGACGATTTTCCCGTCATCGAGAAGAAGATGCGCGAGATCATCGGGCGCAACAAGCCTTTCACCAAGGAAGTCTGGGATCGCGACAAGGCGCGAAAGGTGTTTCGCGACAAGGGCGAAATGTACAAGGTCGAACTGGTCGACGCGATTCCGGAAGGCCAGGATCTCAAGATCTACAGCCAGGGAGACTGGTTCGATCTGTGCCGCGGGCCGCACATGGCCTCCACCGGCCAGATCGGCAACGCCTTCAAGCTGATGAAAGTCGCCGGCGCGTACTGGCGCGGCAATCCCAATAATCCGATGCTGACGCGCATTTACGGTACGGCGTGGGCCGAGCAGGCCGAGCTGGATGCCTACCTGCACATGCTGGAAGAGGCGGAAAAGCGTGACCACCGCCGCCTCGGCCGTGAGATGGACCTGTTCCATTTCCAGGAGGAGGGGCCGGGCGTCGTGTTCTGGCACGCCAAGGGCTGGAAGATGTTCCAGAATCTCGTTGCCTATATGCGACGGCGGCTGGGCGACGACTATCAGGAAGTCAACGCGCCGCAGGTGCTGGACAAATCGCTGTGGGAGACGTCGGGCCACTGGGGCTGGTACCAGGAGAACATGTTCGCGGTGAAGTCGGCGCATGCCTTCACGCACCCCGATGACCCCGAGGCCGATCAGCGCATCTTCGCGCTCAAGCCGATGAACTGCCCGGGTCACGTCCAGATATTCAAGCACGGGCTGAAATCCTATCGCGATTTGCCGATCCGTCTTGCCGAGTTTGGCAATGTGCATCGCTACGAAGCCTCGGGTGCGCTGCATGGTCTGATGCGTGTGCGGGCCTTTACGCAGGACGATGCACACATCTTCTGCACAGAGGACCAACTCGAAGCGGAAATTCTGAAGATCAACGACCTGATGATGTCGGTCTACAAGGACTTCGGTTTCGAAGAGGTGGTCGTCAAACTGGCGACGCGGCCTGAAAAGCGCGTCGGCACCGACGCGATGTGGGACCACGCCGAGGAAATTCTGAAGCGGTCGCTGGAACGCATGGCGCGCGAGGATAACCGCATCAAGACAGGCATCAACGAAGGTGAGGGCACGTTCTACGGGCCGAAGTTCGAGTATACGCTGCGTGACGCCATCGGCCGCGAGTGGCAATGCGGCACGACGCAGGTCGATTTCAACCTGCCGGAGCGTTTCGGCGCTTTCTACATCGGGGCGGATTCGGAAAAGAAGCAGCCGGTAATGGTGCATCGAGCCATCTGCGGTTCGCTTGAGCGCTTCCTTGGCATCTTGCTGGAAAACTTTTCGGGCCACGTCCCGCTCTGGTTCGCGCCGGTACAGGTGGTGGTTGCGACGATCACGTCAGACGCCGATGCGTACGCAGCCTCAGTCGTCAAAAAGCTCAAGGCGGCCGGCCTGTCGACCGAGGTCGATCTGCGCAACGAGAAGATCAACTACAAGGTTCGCGAGCACAGCCTGGCCAAGGTGCCGGTGTTGCTGGTCTGCGGCCGCCGCGAAGCCGAGGAGGCGACCGTCAACATCCGCCGGCTGGGATCGCGCGACCAGGAATCGATGTCGCTGGACGCAGCCATTGCGGCGCTGGTCGACGAGGCGACACCGCCTGATCTCAAGCGGTTGGCGACTGCTTAAAGCGCGGCCATATAGCGATCGATCTGCTTGCCGGCTTTGATGAAGCGCAGCGGATCGATCGCAGCGCCGTATTTGCGGATTTCATAATGAAGGTGGGGGCCGGTCGAGCGACCGCTCGACCCCACCAAGCCGACGACATCGCCGGTCTTGATACGTTCACCTTCCCGAACGAGCACCTTGCTCATATGTGCAAAGCGGCTGGAGAGCCCGTTTCCGTGGTCAATCTCGACCATCCGTCCGTAACCGCCATTCCAACCCGATTTCGTCACGATGCCGTTGGCGGTCGCTTTGATCGGAGCACCCGTAGGCGCACGAAAATCCATGCCTGAATGCAGCGCGGGCGTTCCAAGCAACGGATCCTTGCGAACACCGAAAGTGCTCGATACGGACCATTCCTTTCCTGGGTTCGCGATCGGGAGTTGGCGGACCTCACGTTTCAGTGCGTCGAGCGTGCCTAAAGCCTCGTCGAGTTCCTTGACCTTGGTATCGAACAAGGCGGTCGAAGCGATCGGCACCAAAGGTCCGCCGACGGCCGCCTTGTCGAAGTCGGCGTTCACTTTCAAACCGGCGGATTCGAGCGCGTCGCCAATTGCTTCCGCCGTTTCGTACGCATTGTCGGCGAGCGATTCGATCCGGTTCATCTGGTCGGCCTCGATCGTGCGCAACGAGCGGTTGATGGCGACAAACATGATGTCCGCTCGATCGGCGGACGAGATCGCTTTGGAGTTGTCTTTGCGGGTTGCCCAGAGTGCGAACGGGGCGGCCGTCGAGTCGGCGCCTGCATAGCCAAGCGCGGTAACCGACTCGTCAACGAAATCATCCAGCTTGGCGCGAGTTTCCGGCTTTGCCACCGGTGTAGCGGTCGATGCGGCGCCATTGGCCGAATCGCCCCCGGTCGGGCCTAGACTGTTATGCCTTTGGGTGAGTTCGCTTTGGCGCTGCAGCAGTTCGCCGACTTTGGTTTCAACCAACTGTTGGTCCAGCAACTGCCTGCTGGTAATCCGATCCACCTGCGCACGCAGCGCCGAAATGCGATCTTCATATGCCTGTTGCATGCGGGCTTGCCGCGCGATGGATGCACCGATGAGATCGTCCCTCAGAACCAGATATGTCGTCGCTACAAGATAACCGATAGCGATGGCTGCAAATAGGGAACCGATAAAGGCCAGGAGCCACGGTCGGACAATGAAGTGGCGAAGCTCGTCACCACGGGCGATAATAATCGTGTGAGGCTCTTTGCGGCGTCCGAAGACGCTCGACTGACCTGAAGACTTCACGGCGCAACCCAATCAGACCATGCGACGAATTGGGTTGATTACACACTGTTAGGGTTAACAAAGCTTTGCTTGACCGCGTCGCTCGGTAACCAATCAATGCGAAACGGTCAGTTCCAGAACAACCAGAGTAGGATGATAATGGGGATCGGCACTCCGAGAAGCCAAAGCAGAATTGAACGGCCCATTATCGAACTCCTATCTAAGACCCGAGGAAACAACGCCCGTGTTTTCCGGCGGTTCCGCTTCGACGCGTGGTCCAGATGCTCGCCCTTCTAAGCGATAGCGTGATGCACTATCACTGACCTGGAATCGGAGAGTCCGCGGATGACGAACTACGACTATGACCTCTTCGTCATTGGCGGCGGCTCGGGCGGCGTGAGGGCTGCGCGTGTCACAGCCGGACTCGGCAAGCGTGTGGCGATCGCGGAAGAATATCGATTCGGCGGAACCTGCGTGATCCGGGGCTGCGTGCCGAAAAAACTTTTCGTCTATGCCTCGCAATTTTCGGAAGCCTTCGAGGATGCAGCGGGCTACGGCTGGAGCGTGCCGCCGGCCAAATTCGACTGGCCGACGCTGATTGCTAACAAGGACAAGGAGATCGCGCGGCTCGAAGCGATTTACCAAAACGGCATCGAGAAGGCAGGAGGCACTGCCTTTGCCTCGCGCGCCACCCTCGTCGATGCGCACACAATCCGCCTCGAGGCGGAAGACCGCACGGTGACCGCCGATCAAATCCTGATCGCGACCGGCGGCCGGCCCGCCGGCCATCCGGCTCTGCCGGGGCACGAGCACTGCATCTCATCGAACGAAGCTTTCTATCTGGAAAAGCTTCCCGGTTCGATCCTGATCGAGGGCGGTGGCTATATCGCTGTCGAATTCGCTAATATTTTCCATGGGCTAGGGGTCGACGTTACACTGATCTATCGCGGCGCAGAAATTCTCAGCCGTTTTGACCATGACCTCCGGCGCCTGCTGCACGAAGCGATGGAAAAGAAGGGCATCCATATTCTTTGCCAGACCATGCAGCGCGAAGTGGTGAAGCGGCCTGACGGCAAGCTAGAGAGCTACCTATCGGACGGCACCACACGCGTGGTCGATCAGGTCATGCTGGCGCTGGGCAGGAAACCCAACACCGAAGGCCTGGGGCTTGAGGCTGCGGGTGTGGAAGTCGGCAAGCTCGGCGAGATTCTCGTCGACGAATATTCGCGCACCAATGTCCGCAACATCTGGGCAGTCGGGGACGTGACCGATCGCGTGCAATTGACGCCAGTCGCCATCCACGAGGCAATGTGCTTTGTCGAAACGGCGTTCAAGAACAATCCGACCGAGCCCGACCATCAGGTGGTGGCGACGGCGGTGTTTTCGCAGCCGGAGATCGGAACGGTCGGCCTGACCGAGGAAGCCGCCGGCAAGCGCTTCAATCTTGTCGACGTCTATCGCGCGCATTTTCGGCCGATGCGCAACATCCTTGCGGGCCGGGACGAAAAGATGCTGCTGAAGCTGGTGGTCGATGGCCAGACCGGACTGGTGCTCGGCGCGCATGTGTTGGGACCTGACGCGGGTGAAATGGCGCAGTTGCTAGGCATCATCCTGAAGGCGGGGCTGACCAAGGAAGAGTTCGACCGCACCATGGCAATCCACCCGACGGCGGCCGAAGAGCTGGTGACGATGTACCAGCCGAGCTATCGGCTGAAGCACGGCGAGCGAGTGTAGCGCATGGTAGTGGGCGGCAATGACGCCGCGCAGGCGGTCGAACGACCGCGCATCGTGCTGTTTTCCGGTGGCACCGCCTGCCGCAACATCAACATCGCGCTGAGCCGGCGCGGCGCGGACCTGACCCGCATCGTGCCCGCCTGGGACAGCGGCGGCAGCTCTAAACCCATCCGCGAGACCTTCCGCATGCTTCCCGTCGGGGACGTCCGCCAGGCGCTGATGACCATGGCGCATGGCGAAGGCCGGGCCGGCGATGTGGTGAAGATTTTCAACGCTCGCCTGTCCAGCGCTCTCGGCAATGACGAGGCGCGTTCGGAGTTCGAATTTTATGCGCAAGGGGCGCATCCCTTGCTGCAACGCATGGCGCCGGAGCTGCGCGATGCGATCCTGACCTATCTCGATCTGTTCGGCCGCAGCGCGCCGGCTGATTTCGACTACCGCAACGGCTCGATCGGCAACTTTATCCTGACCGGCGCCTATTTGGCCGCGGACGACGACATCAACGCCGCAGTCGCGGTGTTCCGCCAGCTTTGTTCGATCGAAGGCCAGGTGTGGCCCGCTTCCGTTCGGCCGGACATCCAGCTCGCGGCCACCTTGCGTGACGGCCGGTTGATTTCTGGCCAGCATCGGGTGACCGCGCTGGATGACGACCAGTCTGCCACGGGCATTTCGGCGGTTGCGCTTGGACCGGCCGGCGACGTGGTGGCGAATGAAGCAGCCTTCGAGGCAATCGAAACGGCGGACGCCATCGTCTTCGGACCCGGCAGCTTTTTTACCAGCATCCTGCCGCATCTTCTGGTCGACGGTATCATCCCAGCTATCGCGGCCAACCGCCGCGCACCGCGCATTTTCATCGGCAATATTCTGGAATGCGCGGAGACGCGCGGCAGGAGGCTCTCCGACCTGCTTGAGATTTTCCTGGCGACATGGCGGCGTGACACCGAACGGCGACGCGGCCTGACCCATGTGCTGAGCAACCGAGAGCTGTTCCCCTTCGCCAAAACCGTCGGCAAGTTTCGCTATGTTCGCGAAGGCGATCTTGAAAACCTTTGCCGGCGCGAAAGGCTGGCCTGGGTCAGCGGCGAGTTCGAGGACGCCTGGGTGCGCGGCCAGCACGACGGCGAAGAAGCCGCCAATGCCTTGCTGCGCATAATCGACAACCCGTACGGTCCAGACGAGGGGTAGCCTAGCCGGCACTCTTTGCTGGCGCAGCACCAGACCATCCGCTATAGACCCGCCAACTTGAGATCGATGCGGCCAAAGACAGCCGCGCATGGGTGCTACGATGACCAAATGGACGCCGGATTCCTGGAGAGCGAAACCAATTCAACAGGTTCCGTCCTATCCTGATGACGCCGCACTGAAGGAAGTCGAAGGCCGCCTTGCGACCTTCCCGCCGCTGGTGTTTGCGGGCGAGGCGCGCAAGCTGAAGAAGCAGCTCGCCAATGTGGCGGCCGGCAACGCCTTCCTGCTGCAGGGCGGCGACTGCGCCGAAAGTTTTGCCGAACACGGCGCCGACAACATCCGCGACTTCTTCCGTGTGTTCCTGCAGATGTCGGTCGTGCTGACTTTCGCAGGCGCGCAGCCGGTGGTGAAGGTCGGCCGCATCGCCGGACAGTTTGCCAAGCCGCGCTCGTCCGACACGGAGACGATCGATGGCTTGACCCTGCCGAGCTATCGCGGCGACATCATCAACGGCACCGGCTTCGACGCCAAGTCGCGCGTGCCGGACCCGGCGCGGCAGGAAATGGCCTACCGCCAGTCGGCCGCGACCCTGAATCTTCTGCGCGCCTTTGCCCAGGGCGGCTACGCGTCGCTGGAAAACGTCCACAAATGGATGATGGGGTTCGTCGCTGACAGCCCGCAGGGCGAAAAATACGAGGCGCTGGCGAACCGCATCACCGAGACGATGGACTTCATGCGCGCCGTCGGGATCACGTCGGACACGAACTTCGCGCTGCGCGAGACCGACTTCTATACCAGCCACGAGGCGCTGCTGCTCGGTTATGAAGAGGCGCTGACGCGCGTCGATTCGACGTCGGGCGACTGGTACGCGACATCCGGCCATATGATCTGGATCGGCGACCGTACCCGCCAGCCCGACCATGCGCATATCGAGTTCTGCCGGGGCATCAAGAACCCGCTCGGCCTCAAATGCGGACCATCGCTGGAGCCGGACGGCTTGCTGCGCCTGATCGACGCGCTGAACCCGGAGAACGAACCCGGCCGGCTGACCCTCATTGCACGTTTTGGCGCCGACAAGCTGGGCGATCATCTGCCGAAACTGATTCGCGCGGTGAAGAAGGAAGGCCGCAGCGTGGTGTGGTCCTGCGATCCGATGCACGGCAACACCATCACAGCCGCCGGCTACAAGACCCGCCCGTTCGACCGCATTCTCAAGGAAGTGCAGAGCTTCTTCGAGGTGCATCGCGCCGAGGGCACGCATCCGGGCGGCATCCATGTCGAGATGACCGGCAAGAACGTCACCGAATGCACCGGCGGCGCGCGCGCCATCACGGCCGAGGAATTGCAAGACCGCTACCACACCCATTGCGACCCGCGCCTCAATGCCGACCAGTCGATCGAGCTGGCGTTCCTCGTGTCGGAGCTTCTGAAGAAGGGCAACACGCGGCCGGCGCACAGCGAAGCGGCGGAATAAACGCGCCGCCGGTGTGCGACTACGCGGCGGCTGCGGCGTAGCTTCGACAGAAACGTTTGAGGCGTGTTGCCGCATCGATCAGTACAGATTCCGGCTGGCACAAGCTGATGCGGATGTGTCCCTTTGCGGCATCGCCGAAACTGACGCCGGGCATCACCGAGACATTTTCGCTGCGCAAGAAGCCCCAGGCGAAGTGTTCGCAGTCGGGGTCGATGGCAGAAATATCGAGCATGATATACATGCCGCCTTCGGAACCGCGCACCGCAACGTGGTTCAAGTCGCGCATTGCTTCGACGAACAAACGGCGGCGCGACGCATAGGTCCCAGCGATCTCGTCGATGCCATAATCATGCGTCAGCGCCTCTATGGCGGCACGGCTGACGAAATCGTTAAGGCCATAAGCGTTGACCAAATTGAGGCCGATCAGTTTGGTGACGAGGTCGGTCGGCCCGGTCACCCAGCCGATACGCCAGCCGGTCATGCCGTGGCTCTTCGACATCGAGTTTATCACCAGCGTGCGCTCGGCCATGCCCGGTAGCGCGCGCGGCGACAGGTGCTGGCTCCCGCCAAGCGTCCAGTAGACCTCGTCCGATAACAGCCACAGGTCATGCTCCCTGCATACGGCTGCAATGCCTTCCAGGGAATGCGCCGAATAGACGGCGCCTGTCGGATTGTTCGGCGAATTGATGAGGATCGCCCGCGTGTTCGGCCTCACAGCGCGCTCTATATCGACGCGCCGAGGCTGAAAGCCGTCTTCTGACCGCGCTTCCACGACGGTGAACTCTGCGCCCGCGGCCCGGAATGTTCCGGGATAAGTGGCATAGTATGGAGCGACAACGATGGCGTGATCGCCGTCATCCAGGGTGCCTTGCACCGCGGCATAAAGCGCGGCTTGTCCGCCCGGCATCGCGATGACGTTGTCGATAGTCGTTTCAACGCCCGTTGCGCGAGTCGACAGCCGCGCCATCGCCTCCCGCAAAGCCGGCAGGCCGGGAAGCTGCGTATAGTGATGATGGCCGGCCCTAAGCGCCGCGATGCAAGCTTCGACTGTCTCACCAGGGGTGTGAAAGTCGTGATCGCCGACCGACAGCATGATCACGTCCTCGCCGGCCTGCTTGCGTGTCATCGCTTCGAAATGGACTTCCCAGCCGTCCTTGCCGGACGGCAATATGCCGGAAATTCGTTCTGAAGGCTTTGGCATCGCGGCTTTCCATGTGGTGAGTCGGCATTGGATGGCGGCAAGTCGCTCAATTGTCCATTGATCCGGCTGCAACGGTTTGATGGGCCAAGCGTTTCGGGATTCCCAAAAGCCCCGGTAATGCCTTATGTAGGGCCTCAAAAATCGGAGTCTTTTCCATGCTGTCGCCGGACAGAAAACATGATTGGCAGGAGGAAGCCGCAATCGTCGACGAGGCGATCGGCTCTCGCCGCTCGGTGCGCGCTTTTTTACCGGAGCCAGTCGACGACGCGACAATCCGCGACATCCTCGAAGTGTCGTCGCGCGCGCCTTCCGGCACCAACATGCAACCCTGGAAGGTCTATGTTGCCAAAGGCGAGACGCTGAAGGCGATTTCCGACGCTATCCTGAATTCGGGCATCCGCGCAGAAAAGATCGAGTGGGACGAATACAAATATTACCCTGACCAGTTTTTCGAGCCCTATCTGACGCGGCGGCGCACGGTTGGCTTCGGACTCTATAATGCGCTGGGCATCGGCCGACGCGAGGTAGAGCGCATGCGCGCCCAGCATGACCGCAATTTCGTCTTTTTCGACGCGCCTGTGGGCATGTTGTTCACCATCGACCGGCGGTTGAACCAGGGTTCCTGGGTCGACCTCGGCATGTTCCTGCAGAACATCATGGTGGCTGCGCGGGGCAGGGGATTGCACACCTGCCCGCAGGCCGCGTTCGCGCCTTATCACAAGCAGATCCGGCCCATCCTCGGCATGGCGGACGAAGAGATGCTCGTCTGCGGCATGTCGATTGGCTACGAGGACCCCACCAAACCGGAAAACCAGTTCAGGACCGAGCGCGCGCCGCTCGAAGACTGGGTGACGTTCAAGGACTAGGTCGTCAGGACGTGTCGAAGCGTGGCGGCGTCGCGTGGGCGACATTGCCCATATTGCTCAAAGCAGCGAGGATTGCCTGAGCGAGCCGAGACATTTGGTCAGGCGCAAACAGGCCGCTTCGAGGCTCTGTTGTCTCGGCGTGGCTGGCTTTGCCGCGTAGCAGCCGCCGGGCGAATTGTTCCTCCAGCCGGAGCTGGCGTTTGAGTTCGTAGGCCAGTGCGCGGAAAGCCTGGGCAAGATGGATCGCATCGGTTGGGCTGTTGCGGTGGACGGCCGCGACCGTTGCGGGATGCTCGTGGGATGACGGGTGCCTGTCATCCTCACCATTAGGCGCGACCCAGTCTCGTGCGACGACCTCGGCGCGATGGAGAAGCCACAGAACGAAGCAGCGTACGGGGTAGGATCGGCTGGATACCCGGTCCGCCAGATCGGCGAGCGCGAACAGCAGCGCTATGATGCGCTTCAATGTCTCTGTTTCGATCTCGTCATTCCCGTTCATCGCCGGCTCCAGTCGGGCACGCCGGAATTATTCATGAGAGAATGAGGGGGGTGGATGAAAAAAGCAGGATTTTAGGTCTGGAATTTTGAAAAAGCATGCAAAAACAGTGTGATAGGCAAGGCCATGTATGTGAGGCGTAGAGCTAATTCGGTGGTTTTTTACCTCAGAGCCAGCTCAAAATATGAGACACCGACGGGAAACCGGCCACGTTTCACCCCCTGGAAATCTGCTTCGCCTGCTGCCAGAGAGCCTCCATCTCGTCGAGACTGGCCTCGTCCAGCGTCCGTCCTGCTCGGGTCAAAGCCTCCTCGACATAGTGAAAGCGCGTGCGGAACTTGTCGTTGGTGCCCGACAAGGCGGCTTCGGAATCCAGCTTCAGATGCCGGCCGAGATTGACCAGAGCGAACAGAAGATCGCCAAATTCGTCCTTGATCTCGGCGTGGTCGTTGCTGGCCATCGCTGCGCGCAACTCGCCGATTTCCTCCTCAATCTTATCGAGAATCGGCGCCGCCTCGCTCCAATCGAAGCCGACGCGCGCCGCCTTTTCCTGCAATTTGAGCGCGCGGGTCAGTGCCGGCAGATTGACCGGAACGCCGTCGAGAAAACCCTTGCCGTGCTCCTGCGGATCGAGTCCGCGCGCCAGCCGTTCGGCGCGTCTGGCCGCCTTCTCCTCGGCCTTGATCTTTTCCCACATGCCCTTGGCCGAGCCAGCGCTGCGCGCCTTTTCGTCGCCGAAAACGTGCGGATGGCGGCGGATCATCTTTTCGGTGATGCCACGGACCACATCCTCGAAGCGGAATTGGTCGGCTTCTTCGGCCATACGGGCGTGATAGACGACCTGCAACAGGAGGTCGCCGAGTTCCTCCTTCAGGTCGACAAGATCGTTTCGCGATATCGCGTCGGCCACCTCGTAGGCCTCCTCGATCGTGTAAGGGGCGATGGTCGCGAAGTTCTGTTCGATGTCCCACGGACACCCGGTCTTAGGGTCGCGCAAGGCGGCCATGATCTCGATCAGGCGGGAGATTTTGTCGGAGGGCTGCATAGACCACGCATAGCGCGAAGGCGCGAGCACGCCTACGCCGACCTGTCAGGACACCGATTTGTCCACAAGCCGTGTTATGTCGCGCGCTCGGGCTGCTGGCCGAGCACGGTGGCCGTTTCTTCGCTCATCGCGCGGCCGCCGCGCTTTGGCGTGGCCAGCGGCGCGGGCACCGGCGCGGGCATGTTGCCCTTCATGAAGCCACGACCTGCTTGCAGGCCACCGGCCAGTTGCGCCTCGAAGCGGGCTTGGTCGCGCCGGCGGACATCCTCGATGATTTCCGCCGCTTCTTCCGTGTCCACGCCCAGATTCTCCAGCGTCGTCTGGCCGAACAGCAGCGCGGATTCGAAGGTTTCGCGAAGCTGGTATTCGACGCCGACCTCGACCAGCTTGAGCGACACGCCGCGATCATAAGAGCGAGCCAACACGGGCACGAGCGGGAATTCGGCGCGCATGTGCTCGGCGATGCGGACCGCCACCTCACCTTTGTCGACGCAGATCAACACCGCACGCGCATTGGCCGCGCCGGCGGCGTGCAGAATATCGAGCCGTGTGCCGTCGCCATAATAGACCTTGAAGCCGAAATTCGCGGCTGCCTGGATCATCTCGACATCATTGTCGATGATCGACACGTCCACACCGCGTAGCAGCAAGGGTTGCGCCGCGATCTGGCCGAAGCGGCCGAAGCCTATGACAAGCACGCTGCCGTGCAGGCCGTCTGCCAGCTCGACGCCTTCCATCGACACCTGCTCGCCGCGTGGGCCGAACCGTTTCAATGCCATCATCGCAAACGGCGTGAGCACCATGGAAACAATGATGATCGCGGTCAGGATCGCGTTGGATTGGCCGTCGATCAGACCGACGGATGATGCGGCAGCGTAGAGCACGAAAGCGAATTCGCCACCCTGAGCCATGAGCACGGCGCGTTCGAGCGCCTCGGCGTGGGACGCCCGGAGGACGCGCGCCACGGCGTAGATGCCGATCGCCTTGAGGACCATGTAGAGGACCACGTAAGTCGCGACCTGCTGCCAGTTCGCCGCGACGACGCCGAGGTCGAGCGACATGCCGACGGCCATGAAGAAAAGCCCGAGCAGGATGCCGCGAAATGGTTCGACATCGGCCTCGAGCTGATGCCTGAAGGTCGATTCCGACAGCAGGACACCGGCAAGAAACGCTCCCATGGCCATGGAGAGGCCGCCAAGCTGCATGGCAAGCGCCGCGCCAAGCACGACCAGCAAGGCAGCGGCGGTCATGACCTCCCGCGCCTGGGCGTCCGCCAGGATGCGGAACATGGGATTGAGCAGGTACAGGCCGGCCACGATCAGCGCGGCGATCGAACCCAATCCGATGGCGACATCGATCAGGCGTTCGGACAGGCCGATTGCCGTTTCGCCCGAACTCGGAGCAAGAAAGACAACCAGCGCTAGCAAGGGCACGATCGCAAGGTCTTCCAACAGCAGGATCGAGACGATGCGCTGGCCTTTGGGCTCCGAGATCGTGCCTTCCTCTTCCAGTAACTGCATGACGATCGCGGTTGAGGTGAGCACGAAGCCGGCGGCCGCGACAAAGGAAACGGCGGTCGGGAAGCCGGCGGCGACGCCGACCAGCGTGAGCAAGAAAGAGCACACGGCGACTTGCAGCACGCCCAGCCCAAAAATCTCGCGCCGCAGGCTCCAGAGGCGGGAAGGGCGCATCTCCAGCCCGATGATGAACAGGAACATCACCACGCCGAGCTCGGCGACATGGAGGATCGAGGCCGGGTCGGAAAAGAGCTTTAGGCCGAACGGACCGATGACCAGACCGGCGGCGAGATAGCCCAGGATCGAGCCCAGGCCCAAGCGTTTGAAGATCGGTACGGCAATGACGCCTGCGCCCAGCAAGGCGACAACCTGGATCAGTTCGCTGTTTGTCGCCGCTTCCGCTGCCATCCGCGCATCCTGTCGTTCGTCGGCGCGATGTAGCACCGTCCATCAGATGCGAAAGATAGAAGTTTTGGATGCAGCGCAACAAGGCCAAAATGGCCCACGCTGCGCCGGCTTTTAAGAAAGGATTGCTGCTATTCCGCGATCGAGCCGACCGTCGTCTCGTCCATGCGTTTCAGGTTCATGCCGATAACTGGGATCATGCGGTCCTCGACCTTGACGGAAACGGTGACGATCATCGCATCGTCGCTGGCCATCTTGGCGACCATTGCGCCTTTCAACTTCTTGCGATTGATGCCGAACACCGCCTTGTTGCCGCCGACGACATTGCCGGAGACAATGTCCATGCCTTCGCCAGCCGCGCCGTCCAGGAATTTCCCCTTGTAGCCATTGCCGGCGCGTTCGACCGTCGCCTTGATCTTCTGGTTGAACACACCTACGCGGCAGCCGCCATCCAGCGTCATGCCGGCGTTCTTCGCAGGCGTCGAGCCGGTGAAATTGCAGACGAATTTGGTTCCCTTGTATTTGCCGGCGATGATTTCGCCCGGGCCGCCCCAATTGCCCTCGGCCTGCTCGAAAAAGGCTTTGTCGCGATCGGCGGCGGAAGCCGCGGCAGGTGGAAGGAGCATGGCTGCGCCCAGAAGCAGGGTGGCGACTTTCAACGAACGCTGCATGAGATGACACCCTGAACGCGGCTGCGGATCAACTGGCCCGAACCATGAACAAGAATGGTTAATGCATTCTGTAAAATGCCGCCGTTCGCAGGTTTGTCGTCAGCTTTTCGGGCCGCCGTTGGCGGAGGCAAAACGCGTCAGGGCGGCGAGGAAATCGCCCATTCCCGGGCGTTTCAGGGCTGAGAACGGCAGCGGGCGCGCCGTTTCCATCGCCGCCATGCCGATGCGCGCCGTCATCATGCCGTTAACGACACCTTCGCCGAGCTTGGCCGAGAGCCGCGCCGCCAGCCCGTGGCCAACAATCTGTTGCACAAAAGAATCACCAACGGCGATCGACCCGGTGACGGCCAGATGCGCCAGCACGTTGCGGGCGAGGCGGAAGAAGCCGAGCGTGCCCGGCCGGCCGCCATAAAGCGCCGCCAAACCGCGGATCAGCTTCGCCGCCTCGTAGAGCACATAGCCGATGTCGACCAGGGCCCGGGGGCTGACGGCGGTGACCAGCGACACCCGTTTAGCGGCGTCGAGGATCATGGTGCGGGCGATGGCATCCAGCGGTGCAAGAATGTCGGTCTCGGCGAGGCGGAGGAGATCGCCGCCGTCGACGATTTCGCCTTTCTGTGCTTCCAGCAGACGGCGTCCCGCGGCGGTTTCGGGCTTGTCGGCGACAAAAGCGGAGAGAGAGTCCACGACGCTTCGGGCCAGCTTCGGGTCGTTGCGCGCCAGCGCATCCTCTGCCTGCCGTCGCAGATTTTCGACCGAGGCGAGACGGGCGAGCCCGATCGCCTCACGGATGATCATCACGACGAGGGCGAGGGCGGCCAGGCCGGCCATGGCCAGCGCAAACCAGCCCAGCCAGTCGGCCCGGTCGAACAGGGTGCGGATCAAACTGTCGGTCCACAGCCCAACGGCGAGCGAAACGAGAATGCCGAACGCGCCGAGAAACAGACGCAACCACAAGGAGCGTCTGGGCTTTTCCTCGACCGGCGGCGGAATGTCGGTAACGCCATCGGTTTCGTCGAAGACATCGATCTCGGCCGGAGTCACCACTGCCATCTCGGCTTTCATGGCGCGGGGCTTACGTGCTTCGGCGACAGGACGCGGTTCGAGCGGCTCGATTTCCGGCTGTGGCTCGGGGTCGATGCGAAAGGCCTGGGGTTTGCGAGGAGTGGTCATGCCAGCCGGTCTCCGATCAGAAACTGCAGGGCGCGGTCGAGTCGAATGTGCGGGAGCGACAGCGTGACGCCATCCGTGTTGCGCTCGAGTTTCGGTGGCCGGAAACGAACGAAACGCAGCTCGGCCAATGCCGCATCGTTGGCAGCGTCGCCGTCGAACAGCGGCCCGATATTTTCCGGGAGATCGCCTGAGAACACCGCCGTCTCGGTCTTGCCGTCGAATTTTTCACCGGCGATCGTTTCGCCAGCCAGCGGCGTGCCGATGATCACCGGCAGGGTCTCGCGGCCTTGCTTGACCGTGCCTTCGCGTGTCGCGCGCACGGCCGCCATGGCGAGCACATCGACGGTCGCGCCGGAAAAGTCTGCCCGCTTGATCGCGCGATCTGCGATGCGGCGCACGATTGCCTGCAGCCTGTCATGGCTTTCATGGTGCAGGTGGTCGGCCTTGGTCGCGGCGATCAGGATGCGGTCGATGCGCTTGGAAAAAAGGTCCGTGAAAATGCTGCCGCCGCCGGCCCGGAAACAGGCCAGAATCTCGGTAACGGCCCGTTCGAGGTCGGCCATTGCGCCGGAGCCAGCGTTCAGAGCCTGCAAGGCGTCGATCAGCACGATCTGCCGGTCGAGCCGCGCGATGTGCTCCCGGAAAAAGGGCTTAACGACATGGGTTTTGTAGGCCTCGTAGCGGCGCTCCATCATTGCGCGCAGCGTGCCGGACCGCGCTCTGCCCGACGTCGCGGGCGGCGGTGGCGGCAAAGGCGCGAATGTCAGGGCAGGGGAGCCTTCCAGATCGCCGGGCATGAGAAAACGCCCCGGCGGCAGCGTGGAAAGCGCGCGCTCGTCGGTCTTGCAGGCTCTGAGATAGGCAGTGAACGCTTCGGCCAGCTTCCTGGCCGTCATTTCGTCGGCGTCGCCGTCCGGCTTTGCTTCCTCGGCCAATTTGCGCCAATCCTCTGACAATTCGGCGCGCACCGGCAAACGGGCAAGCTCGAAGGCGTCGGCGCAGAACTCGCTGTAGGATTTGCCGAGCAAGGGCAGGTCGAGAAGCCATTCGCCGGGATAATCGACAATGTCGACCGACAGCTTGCCAGCCGAAAAGAGCCGGTTCCATCCTGAGGCCGATTCATACTCGATAGTCAGCCGCATTTCCGAAATGGCGCGCGTCGAGTCTGGCCAGATACGGTCGTTCACCAGCGCTGCGATATGATCTTCGTACTGGAATCGCGGCACGGCGTCGTCCGGCTGCTGTTCCAGAAAGACGCGGCCGATGCGGCCGGATTTGCGCGCCTCGAACATCGGCAGGCGGCCGCCATGGATGATATTGTGCACCAGTGACGAAATGAAAACCGTCTTGCCGGCGCGCGACAGACCGGTCACGCCAAGCCGCAGCGACGGCGAAAACAGGCCGGATGCGCGTTCAGCGAAGGTATCGAGCGCAATGCGCGCTTCGTCGGTAAAGCTTGTCAGTGACGCCAATCGCTAAGTCCGCTGCTTGTCCGGCTCGTTTGCATATAGGGGCCAGCAACAGCGATGAAAATGGCGATATCTTGAGCGTCGAGCCAGACCGACATCGCCGCACGAACGGAAGGCGGCCTGTTCAAACTTCGTTCGGAGCGTGAAACGCTTCCAAATAGCCGGCGCCGGGCGCCGCGCCACATAGGCCGGCGTCGAAACGCACAACGGCCAATCCAGACGTCGGGAAGCCGGCGTTCAACATGCCTTTGGCTTCATCGTCGCCGCTGCCGGACACGGCCATGGCAAGATCCTCCATCATCGGATTGTGTCCGATGATCATGATCGACTCCGCCATGCAGTGCTCGCGGATGATGTCCAGATAGCCTGCTGCGTCGGTGATATAGAGCGTGTCGTCGAAGTGCACGCGCCCGGTATCGGCCATCGCCGCGACACCTTCAAGCGTCTGGCGGGCCCGCAGGGCGCCGGAACACAGCGTCAAATCCGGCACATAACCGAGTTCGGTCATTTTCGCGCCAATGTCCTCGGCGTCAGCCTGGCCCGACTCGTCAAGCGGGCGATCGAAATCTCGAACACCGGGCAATGCCCAGCCAGCTTTTGCATGTCTGAGAAGATAAAGACGCGCCACCGATCACTCGCAATTGCCGAATTCTTTCCCCTGTAGCCATCTCGCGAACGCCGCGCAACAGGTCGAAACCTGACAATTTGGCGGAGGGGGAAAGTTGCGACGCAATCGTTGCTCAACCAGGCGCTGTGGAAAACGCTCACGAAATCGCGAGGCGAAGATGCTTGCGACACCTTTGTCACCCGCCTATATAGGCGCCCAAATTCGGGGTTTAGTGGGTGAGTCGATGACCGATATCGTTGATGCCAGTTACGTCCCCTCCGAGGACGAGCCGTTCATGAACGAACGGCAGAAATCCTACTTCAGAAGCAAGCTGGTAGCCTGGAAGAACGACATACTGAGAGAAGCTCGCGAAACTCTCGAAATTCTGCAGCAGGAAAACGCCAACCACCCCGATCTCGCCGATCGTGCCTCGTCAGAAACCGACCGCGCCATCGAGCTTCGGGCCCGCGATAGGCAACGCAAACTGATCGCCAAGATCGACTCCGCGTTGCAACGTATTGATGATGGCACCTACGGATATTGCGAGGAAACCGGCGAGCCTATTTCGCTCAAGCGTCTCGATGCCCGGCCGATCGCGACCTTGTCGATCGAAGCGCAGGAGCGCCACGAGCGCCGCGAAAAGGTTTATCGCGACGATTGAGGGATTGTCGGCAGTTAAGTTCGAGGGCTGATTCTAGATCAGCATCATGCCTTTCATCGACGCAAAACCAGACTTGCCGATGATGATGTGATCCTGGACCACGATGCCAAGCGGCTTGGCGGTCGCGATGATCGTTTTGGTCATATCAATATCGGCGCGTGACGGCGTCGGATCGCCTGACGGGTGGTTGTGAACCAGGATCAAGGCGCTTGCTGACAGTTCGAGCGCGCGCTTTATCACTTCGCGCGGATAGACCGGCGTATGATCGACGGTTCCGATCTGCTGAACCTCATCGGCGATCAGCCCGTTCTTCTTGTCCAGAAACAGGATGCGGAATTGCTCGCGCTGCTCGAATGCCATCGCCGCGCGACAATAATCGAGGACCGCTGACCAGGATGACAGTGGCTCCCGCTGACTGATCGCCCCACGCGCCATACGTTGCGCAGCAGCCGCGACGATTTTCAGATCCGAGGCCGATGCTTCGCCGACGCCGGAAACCTCGCGTAGAAGATTTTCCGGCGCGCCCAGCACTTCCGCGAGCGAACCGAACCGGGCAATCAGCGCCTTTGCCGTGGATTTGGTGTCTGCCCGCTGGATCGAGCGGAACAGAAGAAGCTCAAGCAGTTCATAGTCGGGCAGGGCGGCGGGGCCAGCCTCGCGAAAGCGATCGCGCAGCCGCTGGCGGTGACCGAGATAATGCGGCTTGTCCTCGGCGACCGGTTTTCTTTTGCGCGCGGCCGTCTCCACCGGCGCTGATGGAAAGTCACCGAAAAAGCCGCGCTCATCATCTTCGTCGGCCATATTCATCCCCGCTTGCCGCGGAGATGATCTTAGGCGGGCAGACCGGGACGGTCGAGGCCCCCAGGCGACAGCGTGAAGATTTCGCAGCCGTCCTTGGTCACGCCCACGGTGTGCTCATATTGCGCCGACAGCGAGCGGTCGCGCGTCACCGCCGTCCAGCCATCCGAAAGCACTTTCACGTGTGGGCGGCCGAGATTGATCATCGGCTCAATGGTAAAGATCATGCCTTCGCGCATCTCGACGCCTTCATGCGCCGAGCCATAATGCAGGATGTTCGGCGCGTCGTGAAACAGCATGCCGACCCCATGGCCGCAGAAATCGCGCACCACCGAGCAGCGTTCCTTTTCCGCATAGGACTGGATGGCGGCGCCGATCGCGCCCGTGCGCGCGCCCGGACGCACGGCTGCAACGCCGCGCATCAGGCACTCATGCGTCACCTCAAGCAGCCGCTCGGCCGCCCGCTTGACCTGGCCGACAGGATACATGCGGCTCGAATCGCCGTGCCAGCCGTCCAAGACATAGGTCACGTCGATGTTGACGATATCGCCCTCGCGCAGCGGCTTGTCGTCGGGGATGCCGTGGCAGACCACGTGGTTGATCGAGGTGCAGGACGATTTCGGATAGCCGCGATAGTTGAGCGTCGCCGGCATCGCGTTGTGGTCCATGCCGAACTCGAACACGAACCGGTCAATCGCGGCGGTTGTCACGCCGGGTTGCACCATGCCGGCCAGTTCATCAAGGCACTGCGCGGTGAGCTGGCACGCCTTGCGCATGTGAGCAAAGGCGTCGGCACCATAAAGTCTAATCTGACCGGTGTTGCGGGGCGGCGCCACATCGGCGTCCAAGTAGGTGACCATATCCGGCTCTTCGATTGAAACGCCTCATGTGACACCCAATCCGCCGAGGTTCAAGACCCCAATGGCTTGCGAAACAGACCATCTTGCGGACACCCGTAGTTTAGGTAATGCTAAAAGTGGGCGGGAAGACGTTAAGTCAAGGATAGCATGCTGGCGCAGCGGGCGGCCAAGCGCGGCTTTATCCTTGGCGGATGCTTTCAGTGATGTCGAATCCGCAAGGAACTGCGCGCGAGCGATTTCCCCGCCATGTCATTGCCTATGAATTCGAATGATTGGGGGAAACAGCATGAAAGACACACTCCTTGAACTGACCGCCGACATCGTTTCCGCCTATGTGGGGCATAATTCGATGCCGACATCCGACCTCGCCAAACTGGTGGCTGATGTCAGCGATGCGCTGTCGCGCCTGTCGCCGTCATCGGAGCCCGAACCGCGTGTTCAGAATCCGGCCGTCAACCCAAAACGATCCGTGCACGACGATTTCATCATCTGCCTGGAGGATGGCAAGCATTTCAAATCGCTGAAACGCCATTTGATGACACACCATCATCTCACGCCCGACGAATACCGCTCTAAATGGCGACTGGGTGCGGACTACCCCATGGTAGCGCCGACCTACGCCACCAAGCGCTCCGAACTTGCAAAACAGGTCGGCTTGGGTCGAAAGCCCAGTGGCAAGAAGAAGCCGCGACGCAACAAGTAGTCACACAATGCCGCGTGGCGGAGGGAGTGGGATTCGAACCCACGGTGGACTCGCGCCCACGCCGGTTTTCAAGACCGGTGCCTTAAACCGCTCGGCCATCCCTCCGTGGTAATTTTTCAATCACTTAGGACATTCGCAACCGACTGCTTCTGCTTCGATTGGCATCGACGGACAGTTGGCGGTGCACCTCCTGTAGTGCGCCAGCAAGGGGCACGTCAACTACGGCGGGCAGTGATCCCATTGTCCTGGTGAAATGCGCGAAAAGCCGCCCGGACGAATTGACCAGCCGCTCGGACCTCTCCACCTTCCTGTTGGCAGACTGCTGCCGGCGCCTTTATGTCAATCGAGATGAGATCAGCGCTCAAATCGCTTATGCTACTGCCCGTGATCATGCCGCTTCTGGCCGGCTGCGGCGGCATGGTGCGCGCCGTCAAGGTTTTGCCCGACACGGCGGACCAGCTTTGCCAGCAAACCCGACAGCCCGACCAGCGCGAGGACTGCGTCGCCGGTCGGTCGGGCTAGGGGGATCGGCAGGCTTGAAAAATTGCCGTCGACGCAACTTAAAGCATGTCGCGTTCGATCGGCCTCAAGCGCATCGCGGCAAATCGCCCGCTAGCTGGTGGCGCGATGCCGCCGCAATCTTGCCGATTTCCTGACATATTCGGCTAACCACTGATAAAGGTTCCTGTCGTAATCATAGCGGCAGGGGTAGCCGCGCCCAGCGTGGCAGCATGGTTTTTGGGGCGCGGGATTATCTGGACATGAAAGCATCGACGGGTTCCCGCCGCCTTCTTGCCGTGTCGCTCGTCGCCTTGTCCGCAGCCTTTCTTGCTTCCTGCTCCTCGTCCGGCCCGAAGCCGATGATCGCCAAGAAGCTGCGCTCCAAGGAATATTTTTCCGAGAAGGAATATGGCGTCAAAGCCAGCCCGCGCGTCAGCCATCTGCGCTCGAACCTGCCGCGCGGCGGCGGCCGCGATCAGTTGGGCCAGCCTTATCAGGTGCGCGGCAAATGGTATTATCCGAAGGAAGACAAGTCGTACAAAAAGGTCGGTGCGGCCTCCTGGTATGGTGACGCCTTCCACGGCCGCCTGACCGCTAATGGCGAAATCTATGACATGACGCATTTGACGGCGGCGCATCCGACCATGCCGCTGCCCAGCTATGCGCGTGTGACCAACCGGAAAAACGGGTCTTCGGTCATCGTGCGCGTGAATGATCGCGGCCCTTACGCGCATGGCCGTATCATCGACCTGTCGCGCAAGGCCGCCGAAATGCTGGACTATGCGCACAGCGGCATTGCCGATGTGAAGGTCGAATATGTCGGTCGCGCACCACTTGAAGGCCGCGACGACCAGTTCTTGCTGGCATCGTATCGTCCCGGCGCAGGCGATCCAGCGTCAGACGGTCTACCGACCGGCGTGATGATCGCCATGAATGGCCCGACGCCGAATGGCGACATCGCCGCGCCGGCCTTTCCGGGAGAATTGAGCAATACCGGTGGCGCGGTGCTCGCGGCGGCGCCTTCTAGCTTCGACGGCATAACCTTGCCTGATATCGCGCCGATCGCCGCGCCGCGGCCGGACGGCGAGCCGTCCCTCGCTTTGGCGACGTTGGGTTATGCAGCGGACACCAATCTGTCGCGGCTGACGCCATTTGCCTCGTTGGAAAACGGCGCGACATCCTGGAAGCAGCCGGACCTCCAAAACTATGTCATGGTCGGCTCGTTCGAGGCGGCTGACGAAGCGAATGCTCTCGCCGGCAAGCTCACGGCATTCGGCCGCGTCGAGATCGAGACGGCGGATGCCGACGGCAAGACCTGGCGTACCGTCAACCTCCATGCCGATGGCCGTTACGTGGTGGACGACATGTTGCGCGCCGCATGGGATGTAGGCGCCGACGGCGCGATGACAATCCACGATTGACGCCAGCCGATTCGCGCTTTCAAACTCGCTACAGGTCTAACGGTCTTGAACCGCGCCACGGGGAGGTGGTCGTGTCATGGCTAAGCGGTGGATGCTTGTCGCCCTCCTGATTGCACTGAGCTTTGTGGCCGGCCCGGCGCGCGCCGCGCCTTTTGAAACCAAGGCCAAGCAGGCCTTCATGATCGATGCGACCTCCGGCACTATCCTCTTTTCCAAGAACGCCGACGACCTGATACCACCCGCGTCGCTCGCCAAGCTGATGACGATGGAGACGGTCTTCTATGCACTCAAGGAGGGCAAGGTTTCGCTCAATCAGGAATACACCGTCAGCGAGCACGCCTGGCGCACCGGCGGCGCGCCATCGGGCGGCTCCACCATGTTCGCCAAGCTGAAATCCAGTATCCGTATGGAAGACCTGATCCGCGGCGTCATCATCCAATCCGCCAATGACGGCGCGATCATCATTGCTGAAGGCATGACCGGATCGGAGGAAAAATTCGCGGCCGAGATGAACAGGCGGGCCTCGGCAATCGGTCTCAAAAAGTCGATCTTCAAGAACCCGACAGGGCTGCCGGCCGACGGGCAAGTGGTGACCGTGCGTGAACTGGCCATGCTGGGCATGCATATCTGGCGCACCTATCCGGAATTCTACCGCATCTATGCCGAGCCCGACTTCACCTGGAACAAGATCACCCAGCGCAACCGCAACCCGTTGCTGGCGATGAAGATCGGCGCCGACGGCATGAAGACCGGCTTCACCGAGGCTTCCGGTTACGCCATCGTCGGGTCGGCCGAATCCGGCGGCACGCGGGTTTTTCTTGCCATGAGCGGCATGGCAAGCGACAAGGAGCGAGCCGACGAGGCGCGAAAATTGCTGGAATGGGGCATGGTCGGCTTCTCCAGGACGCCGCTGTTTTCGGCCGAGGACACGATCGGCTCGGTTGCAGTCTTTGGCGGCGACGCGACGTCCGTGCCTGTACGCGCCAAGGGTCCGATCGCGATCCCCCTGCCACGCAACGCCGACGAGAAGCTGGCCGCCCGCATCGTCTATCAAGGACCGGTCGTGGCTCCGATCAAGCAAGGCGACCAGATCGGCTCGTTGAATGTCTGGCTTGGCGATACGCTCACCCAGGAAACCCCGCTTTACGCAGCGGCCGATGTGGGCGCCGGGTCTTTCCATCAGCGCGCCTGGGCGGCCGTGCGGGAACTGGCCATCGGCTGGTTGCGGTAAGCTCATCCAAGGTTGCCATCGTTGGGTGCGGCTTCTATGACGGCCTCGGCGACCAGCATACGGTCGCGGTCTGGATCGAATGTGGCGCGCGGATTTTTCATCACTTTCGAGGGCGGGGAAGGGGCCGGCAAGTCGTCCCAGATCCAGCGCCTGGGCGCGCGGTTGCGCGCGAAGGGTTATTCGGTGGTGGTGACGCGCGAGCCCGGTGGTTCACCGGGGGCGGAGGCCGTTCGGCATGTGCTGTTGTCCGGCGCGGCTGAGCCGTTTGGACCGGAAATGGAAGCGATCCTCTTTGCGGCCGCGCGATCGGACCATGTCGAGCAGGTCATCAGGCCGGCGGTGCAGCGCGGCGAAATCGTGCTGTGTGATCGCTTCATCGATTCGTCACGCGTCTATCAAGGCGTGACCGGCGGGCTCGATCCGGCCCTGATGGCCGAAATCGAGCGTGTCGCCATCAACGGCATGATGCCGGACCTTACCATCATCCTTGATCTCGACCCCGCCGAGGGCCTGAGACGCGCGGTCGCGCGGCGTGACGAGGGGGAGGGCGCCGACCGTTTCGAGAAGGAGACACTGGACATCCACGAGCGCCGCCGCGCCGCCTTCCTGGCCATCGCGGAACAAGAGCCGCAGCGTTGTGTGATCATCGATGCGTCGCAACCGGTCGACATGGTTGAAGATTCCATCACGGAGGCCGTCTTCGCGGCTCTCGCCCCACCGACTGCCGACCAAGTTGAAGACGCGTTGTCCTGATGTTCGAGCGCCTTGCCCCGGAACAACACGATACGCTGGACGGCATCCCGGAACCGGCGGAAAACCCGCTTCTATTCGGACACGCGGAAGCGAAATCCATGCTGGCTGGAGCGCTGCGCGCCGGCAAGATGCCGCATGCGTTGATCTTTGCTGGGCCGCAGGGCATCGGCAAGGCCACGTTGGCCTTTCATCTCGCCAATCTGCTACTCAAGAACCCCGACCCGGCTTCCGTACGGGACATCGGCTCGCCCGACCCTGCGTCCTCCATTTTCCGCCAGGTCGCGAGCGGGGCGCACCCTTCAGTGCTGCATCTCACACGCCCCGTGAACGAGCGCACCAAAGGCTTCAAGACCGTCGTGACGGTGGACGAGATCCGCAAGGTCAACCGTTTCCTCTCCATGACCGCCCATGACGGCGGTTGGCGGGTGGTCATCGTCGATCCGGCAGACGATATGAACACCAATGCGGCCAATGCCTTGCTGAAGAACCTCGAGGAGCCGCCAGCGAAGACGGTGTTCGTGCTGATCGTCCATTCGATCGGGGCCATGCTGCCGACGATCCGGTCCCGCAGTCAAACGGTGCGGCTTGGTCCGTTGAGCGACGACGATCTCAAACAGGCGCTAGTCTCGTTCGAAGATGGGGCGGTCGTCGACGGTCCTGAACTCGATGCGCTGGCGGCCCGTGCCGGCGGAAGTGTGCGCAACGCCATCCTGCTCACGCAGTATGGCGGGCTGGAGATCGCCGCAGCCGTCGATGAACTGATCGGCCTGCCGGCGCTCGACGTCGCCAAGGCGCACAAGCTGGCGGATGCCGTCAGTGGCCGCGACCGGGCCGTGCCCTTTGAAATGTTCAACGAGCGCGCGCTCCAGCTTTTGGCCGAAGCCGCCTCGGACGCTGCCGTGGCTGGCCATCTTGCCCGCGCCAACCAACTTTCCAGCGCTTGGCAGGAGGCGCGGATCGCGATATCGGAGACGGAAACCTATAATCTCGATCAGAAGCAGCACGCCTTGACGATGATCAACCGTTTGAATGCCGTCATGCGCTCCACCGGGGCGCAATCCGGCGGGCGAATGTGAAGCGGCCCGCTCCGGCAGCGCTGCTTTCATAGCCGGCCCTAAAACCCTATTCTCATTTCACGACTTCGACGGCACGACCATGGCACGCGAAAAATTCTACCTCACCACGCCGATCTTTTATCCCAACGGTAAGCCGCATATCGGCCACGCCTATAATGTGATCGCGACCGACGTTCTGGCGCGCTTTCAGCGCCTTGACGGCAAGGACGTGTTCTTCCTGACCGGCACGGATGAGCACGGGCTCAAAATGCAGCAGAACGCCCAGGCCGAAGGCATCACGCCGAAGGAACTGGCCGACCGCAACTCGGCGATCTTCCGGCAGATGGACGATATGCTGGGCGCGTCCTACGACCAATACATCCGCACCACCGAGCCACGCCACTATCGCGCCAGCCAAGCAATCTGGGAGGCGATGGCGAAGAATGGCGACATCTATCTCGACAGCTATGCCGGCTGGTATTCGGTGCGGCAGGAAGCCTATTTCGACGAGTCCGAGACGACCGTCGGCGAGGACGGCATTCGCCGCGAACCGCTCGGCTCGCCGGTCGAATGGAACGAGGAGCAGACCTATTTCTTCCGGCTGTCCGCCTATCAGGACAAACTCCTCGCACACTACGAGGCGTATCCGGATTTCATCCTTCCAGCCGAGCGGCGCAACGAAATCATCAGCTTTGTGAAGTCCGGCCTGCGCGATCTGTCGATCTCGCGCTCCACCTTCAACTGGGGCGTGCCGGTGCCCGGCGATGAGAAGCACGTCATGTATGTGTGGGTCGATGCGCTGACGAACTACATCACCGGTGCCGGCTATCCTGATGAAAATGCAGAGAAATGGTCGTTCTGGCCGGCAAACATCCACGTCATCGGCAAGGACATTATCCGCTTCCACGCGGTCTACTGGCCGGCCTTCCTGATGTCGGCGGGCATCGCCTTGCCGAAGCGCGTCTTCGCGCATGGCTTCCTCTTCAACAAAGGGGAAAAGATGTCGAAGTCTGTCGGCAATGTCGTCGATCCGTTCGCGCTGGTGGAGCACTACGGGCTCGACCAGGTGCGCTATTATTTCATGCGCGAAGTGCCGTTCGGTCAGGATGGCAGCTACAGCCATGAGGCGATCGTGGCGCGCACCAACGCCGATCTCGCCAACGGGCTCGGCAATCTGGCACAGCGCTCGCTGTCGATGATCGCCAAGAACTGTGGCGGCAAGGTTCCGACGCGCGGCGAGGCAACGGCAGCGGACTATGCACTGCTCGACCAGGCGGCTGCAGCGCTGGAGACAGCCCGGGGAGCGATGGCCGACCAGAAGATCCACGCGGCACTCGCGGCGATCTTCGACGTCGTCGCCGAGGCCGACCGCTATTTTGCCGGTCAGGAGCCTTGGGCGCTGAAGAAGACCGATCCTGCACGCATGGAAACGGTGCTGTGGACGACAGCCGAAACCGTGCGGCGGGTCGCCATCCTGGCGCAGCCGGCTATGCCGGGTTCGACAGCCAAGCTGCTGGACCTTCTTGCCGTGCCGGCCGACAAGCGGACTTTCGCCAATGTCGGCAACGCTGATGCTTTGGCACCCGGCACGCCGTTGCCGCCGCCGCAAGGCGTCTTCCCACGCTATGTCGAACCCACCGAGGGGCAGGGGTGATGCCAGGGGCAATGCTGGTCGACAGCCACTGCCATCTGGACTTTCCGGATTTTGCCGAGGAGCGCGCGGCTATCGTCGCGCGCGCCCATGCGGCCGGCGTCGGCCAGATGGTGACGATCTCGACCCGTGTGAAGCGTTTTGATCAGATCAAGGCGATCGCGGAAGAGTTCGAAAGCGTCTGGTGCTCGGTCGGCACGCATCCGCATAATGCGCATGAGGAACTGGACATTACCGCTGACGATCTCGTCCGGTTGTCCCAGCATCCCAAAGTCGTGGCGATCGGCGAAGCCGGCCTCGATTATTTTTACGACAAGTCGCCCCGCGCTGCCCAGGCACGGGGCTTTCGTACCCATATCTCGGCCGCACGCGAGACGCAGCTTCCGCTGGTGATCCACGCCCGCGACGCCGATGCCGATATCGCCGCGATCCTGGAGGAAGAAACCGGGAAGGGGGCCTTCCCCTTTATCCTGCATTGCTTTTCGTCGGGTCGCGACCTTGCCCTCACTGGCGTCCGGCTGGGCGGCTATGTCTCCTTTTCCGGTATTCTGACATTCAAGAACTCGCCCGAAATCCGTGATATCGCTAAGGAAATTCCGCGCGATCGTTTGCTGGTCGAGACCGACGCGCCGTACCTTGCGCCGCCGCCGCATCGCGGCAAGCGCAACGAACCGGCCTATGTCGTCAGCACCGCCGCCGTGCTCGCTGACACCATTGGCGTCGGCGCCGACGAGATAGCGGCCATCACGACTGACAACTTTTTCCGCCTGTTCTCCAAGGCGAAGCGGTCCGCCGGGAGCGCCTGAGCTTGGGCGACCGCCTGCGCTTCACGATCCTCGGCTGCGGCTCCTCGCCCGGCACGCCGCGCATTACCGGTGATTGGGGCAATTGCGATCCCGCCAACCCGAAGAACCGCCGCACGCGATGTGCGGCCATGATCGAGCGCATCACGGACGGCGGGGAGCGAACGACGATCGTCATCGACACCGGGCCGGATTTCCGGGCGCAGATGCTGGCGGCCGATGTCAAACGGCTCGACGCGGTCGTCTATACCCACCCGCATGCCGACCATATCCATGGCATCGACGACCTGCGCGGCTACGTCATCGAACAGCGACACCTTATTGATATATATGGTGATATACCGACGCTGGAGCGTCTTCGCGAAGGTTTTCGCTATTGTTTCGAGACGCCGCCGGGCAGCAAATATCCGCCGATCGTGCGGGCCAATATGATCGATCACGACCGGGAACTGACCATAAGCGGGAGAGGGGGCCCAATAACCCTCCTGCCCTTGCCGCAGATCCATGGCGACATAGTCTCGCTCGGACTCCGCATCGGCGCCCTAGCCTATTGCCCCGACGTCAGCGCTTTTCCCGCAGAGACCGCCGCGCAGCTCCAAAATCTCGATTGGCTGATCATCGACGCGCTGCAATACAGGCCGCATCCGAGCCATTTTTCGCTCGGCGAAGCGCTGGAATGGATCGAGCGGCTGAAGCCGAAAAATGCGGTGCTGACGCATATGCACGTGCCGCTGGATTACGAAGTCGTAGCGCGCGAAACGCCGGGCAATGTCGCACCGGCCTATGATGGAATGGTCATCGAGTTCGCAGCGACATAAATCAACCAAGCCAACGGACCGCCATAAAGACTGCTGCTAGCAGAACCGCGCTGATCAAGACCGAGCGAATCGGCGGCCGGCCAGCGGACCGGCGGGCTGCCGCACGCAGTTGGCGGTCGGCGCCAACTCTGTCAGCGCGCTGTCCAATCCTGCGCAACTCCTTTGCGTCCATGGTCAGGCCCAAGACTGTGAGATAGCTGGAGCATAGGCAGAGCAAACGAACAAATCGTTCCGACGCTTGCCAGAAGCGGCAACGGTAGGCTCAGCATTAGTTCCATAATCTATCTTATGCGACTAAGAGGCATTGGTAGATGGCGGCCGCAAAGGGCGTCTTGCCTGCCTCCCGCCGACGCTGAAATCCCGGATCTGCCAAACCACTACAAAGGCAAGGTTCGTGGGAATTACGATCTGCTCCGTGCTTATGAAACGACCATTGACGAGACCTTTGCGCCTGATCTTTCAGGCGTGACCTTCTTTTCATAACCACAAAACATTCAACAAAACGGTTGACGATCTAAAATCGCCTCTCTATATTCAACCATATGGTTGATGAACGAAATCGCCGCGTCGTTTCACTCTTCGGCCGCTCAGGCGGCACGAAACGGTGGCTGAATTCATACGACCGTTTCTGGGCCAGACGATTGGATGCGCTTGATCGGCTCGCCAACGACGATGCACAAGATGCGCTATGGAGAACGACCATGAACGACCTCGCGACAATCGATCCCTACGGCACGCTGAGCGAGCCGGCTACCCTGACCATTCAGCGGCTCCTGCCCGGCCCCATCGACCGCATCTGGTCTTACCTGACCGACAGCGAGATGCGCCGCAAATGGCTGGCCGCCGGCGATATGGAGATGAGGCCCGGCGCTCCGTTTGAATTTGTCTGGCGCAACGACGAGTTGTCCGACCCGCCAGGCAAGCGCCCGGAAGGTTTTGCCGAGGAAATGCGCATGGAAAGCCGCATCACCGAAGTCGATCCGCCGCACCGGCTGTCCTTCACCTGGCAAGGCAGCGGCGACGTCACCTTCGAGCTCGAGCCGCGCGGCAACCAGGTGCTGCTCACCGTGATCCACCGTAGCTTGCCGGACCGTGCTACCATGCTCGGCGTTTCGGCCGGTTGGCACATGCATCTCGACATTCTGCAAGCAAGTTCGAGCGGCAAGGCGCCGACATCGTTCTGGGAAGGCTGGGCCGCGCTGCGGAAGGACTATGAGCAGCGGCTACCGGCCTAACCCAAACTGCGATCAGATCAGATGGCGTGGCGCAGCAGCCACGCCGTCAATACCGCAAGGACGAGCCAGACAAATAGTATGAAGTACAGCCCCGCCCGGCTGCGCGGCTTTTCCAGCACCAGCTGGCTTGCTGCCGCAACTCGCTCAACACATCCGGCGGGATCAGCCGCAGCGTCAAGACAATGCCCAACGGCACGATCAGCAGATCGTCCAGATAGCCGAGAACCGGGATGAAGTCCGGGATCAGATCGATCGGCGACAGAGCGTAGGCCGCACAGCGCCGGCCATGATTTTGGCATACCAGGGAACGCGTGGATCACGCGCCGCCAGCCATAGCGTGATCACGTCGCGTTTGATGGCGCACCCCCAATCCTTCAGCCTCCGCATTGTCATGGCGCGGCTTTCAGATGCTCCCGTCTGGTTGATCCAAAGCCCGTCAGCCTATCCATCGACGAGCGAATTGTCAGGAATCGGGTGGAGGCAATGCTCTGCTGGACGCATGTTTCGATCAAAGCCAATGAAGGAACGAGATCATGCGCGCCCAATCAGCTCAAGACCATGCTCTGGACAGCACCGAAGCCGAAACGCATTCGCTTGACGTCGCTCGCGCCGAAAAGCGTGTCGCGGGCTATGATTGGACAGCGCTTGGCGACGAGATGACGACGAATGGCTGCGCCGTGCTGGAAAATCTCCTGTCGCCCGTGCAATGCGAGATGATTGCGGCCTCTTATGCCGACGAAAGCCGGTTTCGCAGCCACATCGTCATGGCGCGGCATGGTTTCGGCAAAGGCGAATACCGCTATTTCAAATATCCGCTGCCCGATCTGATTCAGTCCTTGCGCAGCGCGCTCTATGCGCGCCTTGCCGTTGTCGCCAATGATTGGAACAGCCGCCTTGGCCTCAACGAATCCTTCCCGACTGCGCATCCCGATTACCTGCGTCTTTGCCACGACGCCGGGCAGACGCGTCCAACGCCGCTGCTGCTCCAGTATGTCGCTGGCGACTACAACTGCCTGCACCAGGATCTCTATGGCGATCTGGCCTTTCCGATCCAGGTGGCGATCCTGCTATCCGAGCCGGGGCGCGACTTCACCGGTGGCGAATTCGTGCTCACCGAGCAGCGTCCGCGCATGCAGAGCCGCGCCGAGGTCGTTCCGCTGAAGCAAGGCGATGCCGTGGCCTTCGCCGTGCACAATCGTCCGGTTCAGGGGGCCAAGGGCCACTATCGCGTCAACCTACGCCACGGCGTCAGCCGCATTCGATCCGGCCAACGGCACACGCTGGGCATCATCTTTCATGATGCCAAATAGCGTAGCTCACTCACCTGCCCGCTCGGCGCGCAGCTTCGCCCAGTAGTCGAGGCGCTTGCGGATGTCGCGCTCGAAACCGCGTTCCGGCGGATCGTAAAAAACCTGCCGGCCCATCTTTTCCGGGAAATAATCCTGACCGGAAAAGGCCTCTGGCTCGTCGTGGTCGTAACGGTAACCCGCACCGTACGCTTCATCCTTCATCAGCTTGGTCGGCGCGTTGAGGATGTGCTTCGGCGGTAGCAGCGAACCATGCTCCTTGGCCGCCCGGGTCGCGGCCTTGAAGGCAACGTAGGTGGCGTTGGATTTAGGCGCGGTGGCGAGATAGACGCAGGCCTGCGCGAAGGCCAGCTCGCCTTCGGGGCTGCCGAGAAAATCGTACGCATC
Source organism: Rhizobiaceae bacterium (assembly GCA_050247155.1). Classification (GTDB taxonomy): domain Bacteria; phylum Pseudomonadota; class Alphaproteobacteria; order Rhizobiales; family Rhizobiaceae; genus Mesorhizobium_G. The sequence goes on along the minus strand of JBFWUS010000005.1, from coordinate 2,862 downwards.
CTTGGCGGCGTTGGCGACCACCAGTGCCTGCGGGTCCGCCATCCCGATGTCTTCTACCGCCATGCGCACCAGTCGCCGCCCGAGATAGAGCGGGTCCTCGCCCGCGTCGAACATGCGCGCCAGATAATAGAGCGCCGCATCCGGGTCCGAGCCGCGCACGGACTTGTGCAGCGCCGAGATCAGGTTGTAATGACCGTCCTGGCCCTTGTCGTAGATCGGTGCACGCCGCTGGACGATGGTTTGCAGGGCTTCTCCATCGAAGACCTCGCCGGGTTTGGCGGCGCGCCAGACTTCCTCTGAGAGGGTTAGAGCAGCACGTCCATCGCCGTCGGCCATGCGCAGCAGCACGGCGCGCGCGGTCGCATCGAGCGGCAATGGCTTGCCTTCTGTCTGCTCGGCTCGTTCGAGCAGCTTTTGGAGACTGCCTTCGCCGAGGCTGTGGAAGGTCAGCACGCGGGCGCGGGAAAGCAGAGCGGCATTCAGCTCGAAAGACGGATTTTCGGTAGTGGCGCCGACGAGGACGATCGTCCCGTCCTCCATGACGGGCAAAAAGCTGTCCTGTTGTGCCCGGTTGAAACGATGAATCTCGTCGACGAAAAGCAATGTCTGACGGCCATTTGAGCGGCGCAGACGGGCCGTCTCGAACACTTTCTTCAGGTCCGCGACACCGGAAAAGATTGCCGAAATCTGCTCGAATGCGAGCCCTGTTTCGCCTGCCAGCAGCCGGGCAACTGTTGTCTTGCCGGTGCCTGGCGGCCCCCAGAAAATCATCGAACCTAGCGAGCCGGACGCGATCATGCGCGTCAATGCGCCTTCCGGGCCGGTCAGATGTTCCTGTCCGACAACGTCGGCGAGCGTTTTTGGCCGCAATCGGTCGGCCAGGGGTTGGCCCACCGGCGGCTTTTCGCGGCTTGGTTCTCCGAACAAATCGGCCATGGTGCTGAGACCTATCGCGTCGCGGGCCTAAAACCGTAGCACCTGGTTGATCGTCCGCCCATCGCGCTCAATCGTAAACCGCCACATGCGCGTGCGTTGGGAGGCAGCCTGTTTCAACTTGGCCGGGCTGTCGATCGCTTGCCCGTTGACGGCTCGGACGATATCACCCGGCTGGAAACCGACGCTGTCCGCCGGCGAGCCTTGCGCCAGATCGACAATGGCGACGCCGTCTCCGTCGACGCCCAATTGCTGCGCAAGACGCGGTGACAGTTTCGCGACTTTGACCCCGGCGAAGGGGCTGTTGCCGGCAATCTCAGTCGCGATGCCATCACCGCCATCCGGCATGCGCGCCAATATAACGTCGACATTCTCTTCCTGGCCCTGGCGCAGCACATCGAGTTTGACCGTTGCGCCGATCGCCTGCGTCGCCAGCCGATATCCGAGCACGTCGACATGTTCGATCGGCGAGCCATTGATCGACAGAACGACATTTCCTGGCTTTAGACCTGCCCTCGCGGCCGGGCCGTCGTCAGCTATGTCGGCAATCAGCGCGCCTGAAGGGCGCGCCATGCCGAGCGCCTCGGCAATCTGCGCGGTCACCGGCTCGAAAGTCGCGCCGATGAACGGCCGCTCGAAATGATCGGCGCCGCTTTTGGCGGCCGCCAGCACCGCATTGACCATGTTGGACGGAATGGCAAAGCCGATGCCGATCGAACCGCCGCTACGACTGAAGATGGCGGTGTTGATGCCGATGACCTGACCTTGCATATTGATCAGCGCGCCGCCCGAATTGCCGGGATTGATGGCGGCATCGGTCTGGATGAAGGAGCCGAAATCAGACACGCCGATATGGCTACGGGCAAGCGCCGACACGATGCCACTTGTCGTGGTCTGGCCGACCCCAAACGGATTGCCGATCGCCAGCACGAGGTCGCCGACCTGTAAGGCATCGGAATCGCCGAGGCCGACAACCGGAAACGCCTCGTTTCCGTCGATTTTCAGTATAGCCAGATCAATGGACTCTTCCTTTAGCAGAACCTTGCTCTCGAATTCGCGGCCATCTGACGTTGCCACCTTTACCTGGTCGGCATCCTTGATCACGTGGTAGTTTGTGACAACCAGTCCACCAGGATCGACCAACACGCCGGACCCAAGGGACGACTTGGCGCGTGGCTGCATCTGGCGACCGAAAAACTGTTCGAAAAACGGGTCGCCCTCAAAAGGCGAGCGCACAGCCTTTGCCTGTTGAGAAGCATAGACGTTGACGACAGCCGGCGCGGTAGCCTTGACCAGCGGGGCGAAGGAAAGCTCGATTTCCTGCCGGCCGAACGGTACCCGGCGCTCGATTTGCGGCTCGGGCTGCGTGCCGCGCAACAGGTCCATCAGCGCGTTGGAATTGCTCTCCTGCGCCATCGCCATGGAAGAAAGCGCTCCGACGGCCGCGGCCACGATTATTATGGCCTTGCGCGCAAAAAACCTGAAAACCATGCCGAATCCTTCTGACAATGCTGCGACATTGTCATCACGATTGCGAAAATTGGAAGGCGAAGCTGTTAGGGTCAGAGCCTATTGATTTGGTCGAAATGGTGTGAGGCCATTTGGCTGGATACGAGGAGCGAACACGCAGGAAATGTTTATCATTTTCAAGTTCTTCGCGACGACGTTGCCGGCCAAATGGACCACATCCGAAGGACGCCGAAACGGCTTCGAGCTGCGGCGTCGAAGCCTTCGGCCGGACAACCAGTCCGACCTTCAGCCTTCTCCTGGCATCTGCTTGCCGTTCCTGGCGCCATTTCGATCAAATCAATAGGTCCTGACCCTAGGTAGGGGACTTAATCAAACTATTGTCAAGATTGGCTGATTCGGTTCGTCGGTGGGTCCGGGGGCATGGAGGAAGCCATGCGCGATCACTTCTGGCTGTCGAAC